>CAOKFD010000035.1:0-29121 GCA_948467645.1 uncultured Eubacteriales bacterium
GAACCGGCGGTTCAGTGGGCTTGTCAGTGGGAACCGGCGGTTCAGTGGGCTTGTCGGTAGGAACCGGCGGTTCAGTGGGTTTGTCAGTAGGAACCGGCGGTTCAGTGGGTGTTATGATCGACGAATCCTTTATGATGATATTGGCAGTATACTCGTCCTCGAATGAAAGGCCTTCTTCTGTAGTCACGTAAACTTGCACTATGTAAGCCCCAGCAGACAATTCAGTGTTGCCAATAGTATCACCAGCGGTCAGTGTGCCTATATCGCTCAAGTCGTAAGAAGAAACGCTAAGGTTGTCCTTGCGCCCCCAGAAACCACCGAGCTTTTCATTATCGATATTGCGTACAGCTACAGCTACAGCAGTTATAGTGCAACCGTTGCCTTTTACAGTACCAGCAATTGAGAAATCTTCACCGATTTCTGCAGTGGAAGGTGTTACGCTAAATTTTCTTATAGTCGGCGCTTCAAGAGGAGCTGCTTGCTCAATGATTATGTCGTTTGTTATATCAATCTTTTCATAATCAACTGAATCTATTAAAAGTTTACCAGTACGTTTTTTACCGGTATCGTTTTTAGATACAGTGACTTTGAGAGTTGCATCTTTATTGTCACCAGTTTTATCAATGGAAATCCAATCTTTGCTGGAATTTCCAACAGATGCTTTCCATTCGATATTAGAAGAAACTTTAACAGAATATGAACCACCTGTACCATCATCGTCTATTGTAGTAGGAGATACAATCAGGTATGGCTCTTCTGCAGAAGATTCTTCTATAAGGAAATACGCAAATGCACCTTCATCAGTAACAGTGATTTTATCAGCGGCAAATCCCTTAATGAAGACCTTGATGTATTTCCCGGGCTTTGGAAGGTCAGAAGCGGATATAGTGACGGATTCTTTCTTTTGAAAAGTACCATTATAACCATCAATAATAGTGCCGCTCTCTGTGTCAGCAGTAAATTGCGGTGCGCCGTCAAGTTCTTTTACCGCAACGCTATAATATATAGTGTTGCCAGAAGTACTTGACCAACTAATTTTAAGAGCGGAATCGTTCTTATGTATTGAGGAAAGGCTATGATCAAGTACAACGTTTCCTACAGAAGAAGGCGCTTCTTCGATAAGAAAATATGCGAATGCTCCTTCATCGGTAACAGTGGTCTTGTCAGCGGCAAATCCTTTAATAAAGACCTTGATGTATTTTCCAGGCTTAGGAAGATCGGAAGCAGCTATGGTGACGGATTCTTTCTTCTGAAATATGCCATCATAACCACCAATAATAGTACCGCTTTCTGTGCCAGCAGTAAATTGCGGTGCGCCATCAAGTTCTTTTACTGCAACGCTATAATATACAGTGCTGCCAGAAGTGCTTGACCAACTGATTTTAAGTGCAGAATTGTTCTTGTGCGTAGAAGAAAGACTATGGTCAAGCTGGACAGTTCCGGTAGTTGAACTGTTTGTTGAAAACGTAGATCGAGCAGGTGCTGCTATGGCTGAATCGAAGGATTCATATTTAGCGACGGCTGTAGAAAATGTACTTGCAAGTAGTGCAATGGCTAATGCCATCGCTACACGGTTCTTTATATTGCTATCCATTAATTACCCTTCTTTCTAATCCTACTAAATGAAGATAAAATGTCAATTGAGAAATCATGTACAATCGTGGTAAATGTCTGCTTCGGCTTACATAGTGATATACCAAATGTTCACCTCCTATGCACAATGGTTTTACCTCCCCACATGCCGCTAAACGGCATTTATTCACGGCGGTACACAAAAGAATGTGTTATTGGTACACAATATATTGTGAACTTGCTACACAAAATATTGTGTACTTAAAGCACTTCTCATATGCACTACCTGTAAACTTAATTATCCTCATTTCTACAAAAAAATCAATTCGCAATTAGCACAACCGTTTTTTTTTGAATGTTTTTAACAAATGCGGCACTCGGGTTTTGCCGTTTGTGTAAAGCATACGTTGAATGCCGTCGGGTTTCGGCATGGGCTTGCGCGCGGGGGCAGTTTTATTGTAGAATGGTATGTGTCGGAGGTGTTGACTTAATGCTGGAGGCCATCAGGCCCGATATGGTTTGCCGCGACGTGTGGTCGATCGATATTGATGCGCTCGGGCGCATGGGCGTGCGCGCGCTGGTGTTCGATCTGGACAACACGCTCACGCTGTGGAACCAATATGACGTTAGTGAAAATACGATGCAATGGATAGACGATTGCCGCGCGCGCGGGATAAAGATGTGCATATGCTCCAACAACCACGCGCCGCGCATTCAGCCGGTGGCGGGCGCGCTGGGGCTGGACTTCATAGCCGAAGCGGGTAAGCCCAAGCCGCACGCCTACCTCAACGCGTGCGAAAGGCTGGGCGCGCGCCCCGATGAGACCGCGGCGGTGGGCGACCAGCTGATGACCGACGTAATCGGCGCAAAGCGCGCCGGACTGCGCGCGGTGCTGGTTAACCCCATCGGGCGGCGCGAGTTTCTGGGCACGTACTTCAACCGCATGGCAGAGCGGCCATTGCTTTGGCTCATGGGGATAAAGCGCCCCTGAATATGGAGGATATGGTATAGCAGATGTATAGATTCGGAACTGCGGGCAATCCCAAGAGCTTTTACGACGCGAGGCTTAAATCCTCGGTGCAGGCGCCCGGCTTTCTGTCCGCGCGCGGGCTAAACGCATACGAATATTCGGCGGGGCGCGGCGTGCAGATAGGCGAGGACACCGCGCGTGCGCTCGGCGCGGAGGCGCGGCGGCAGGGCGTTTACGTCAGCATACACGCGCCGTATTACATAAACTGCGCCACGCTCGACCCGGAAAGCCGCGAAAAGTCGTTCGGCTACATACTGGATTCGGCGCGCGCAATCGATTGGATGGGCGGCGAGCGCGTGATATTCCACCCCGGATCGGAAAAAGGCGGGCGCGACGCGGCGATGGAGCGCGCGTGCGTGTTCCTGAAAGAAGCGCTTGAGCGCATGGACGATGCGGGTCTTGGCCACATACACCTGTGCCCCGAGACGATGGGCAAGGTGAATATGCTGGGCACGCTGGACGATGTGATACGCTTTTGCGCCCTCGATCAGCGCATGATACCCACGCTGGACTTTGCGCACCTGCACGCGCGCGGGCAGGGCTGCCTTAACACGGTATATGATTTTGAGGCGGTTATCGTAAGGCTGATGGACGGACTGTGGCCGGACAGGGCGGGGGATATGCCTGAGCGACTGAAGCACTTCCACGTACACTTCAGCCATGTGCAGTACACGTCCAAGGGCGAGCGCAAGCATGTGTCGTTCGCCGACGAGGGCTACGGCCCGGATTTCGGCCAGCTTGCCGTGGTGCTTAAAAAATACTCGCTGGAGCCGGTCGTGATATGCGAATCGCGCGAGACTCAGGCCGAAGACGCGGCCGCCATGCGCGACATAATGCGCGAGGCAATCGCGCAATCCGGCGATATACAGAGTTTAGCATAATTTTTTCTGGTAATGAACGCAAGTGTGTGGTATAATCAAATAGTTAATGACTATCCTTGGTATTTATGATCCGAAAGGAAGTAATAATAATGCAGGAACGTTTGGCACGTATGCGCGAACTGATGGCACAGCACGATCAGCCTGCCGTACTGCTGCATAAGCCTGAAAATTTCCGCTATCTGAGCGGCTACGCGGGTGAAGGCTGCGCGCTGGTTACGCGCGACAGGCAGTATATATTCACCGATTTTCGCTATGTTGAGCAGGCCGAGATACAGGCGCCCGGCTGGACGGTGGTAAAGACCGACAAGGCCATGCCGCTGTACACCGCCCTGTCCAACGCCATAAGCGACGCGCATGTCGAAAAGGTGGCCGTCGAGACCGACTTCATATCGGTCGATACCTATGAGCAGATTAAGAAGGCGGCGGGCGAAACCAAGCTGGAATCGCTCAAGGCCAAGCCCGAAGACCTGCGCATGGTAAAGGACGCGGGCGAGATCGAATGCCTGCGCCGCGCCGAGTCGATAACCGCCCGTTCGTTCAACGAGGTGCTGGGTCACATTAAGCCCGGCATGACCGAGATCGAACTGCGCGCGGAGCTGGAGTACATCATGCTCAAGCTGGGCGCGCACGGCTTTGGCTTCGACACCATCATCGCCTCGGGCAAGAACGGCTCCATCTGCCACGCCGTGCCCAGCGAGAAGAAGATCGAGGTCGGCGACTTCATCACAATGGACTATGGCGCTACCTACAACGGCTATACCGCCGATATGACCCGCACCGTGGCGCTGGGCAACGTCACCGACGAGATGAAGCATGTGTATAACGTCGTGCTGGAGGCGCAGCAGAAGGCTCTTGATGCAATGGGCCCCGGCAAGCTGTGCTGCGACATGGACAAGGTTGCGCGTGATCATATCGAGGCGGCGGGCTACGGCGAGTACTTCGGCCACAGTCTGGGCCATGCTACCGGCCTGATGATTCACGAAGCACCCGGCTGCAGCTGGGTCAACAAGACCGAGCTTAAGCCCGGCATGTCCATGACCGTCGAGCCCGGCATATACCTGCCCGGCAAGTTCGGCGTGCGCATTGAGGATCTTGTGATAATTGAGCAAAGCGGCGTGAGCAATCTTGCGCTGGAAGCGCCCAAACAGCTCATTATACTATAACAGTCTAACAATTATTTGGAGGGATTTCGATGATAACTGCAGGCGATTTCAAAAAGGGCATAACCGTCGAGATGGACAATGGCGTTTGGACGATAGTGGACTTCCAGCACGTAAAGCCCGGCAAGGGCGCTGCGTTCGTGCGTACCCGCATCAAGAACGTAATGACCGGCGCTGTGCTTGAGCGTACCTTCAACCCCACCGATAAGATGCCCAAGGCCATTATCGAGACCAAGGAAATGCAGTACATGTACAACGACGGCGACCTGTACTACTTCATGGACAACGAGACCTATGACCAGATCCCGCTGAACCACGAGCAGGTTGAGGACGCTATCCAGTTCATTAAGGAGAACACCAACGTAACCATGCGCTTCTTCAAGGGCAAGCCCTTCTCCGTTGAGGCTCCCAACTTTGTTGAGCTGCAGGTAACGGAGACCGAGCCTGGCTTCAAGGGCGACACCGCGTCCAACACCACCAAGCCCGCCACCGTAGAGACCGGCTACACCCTGAATGTGCCGCTGTTCGTAAACACCGGCGACATGCTGCGCATCGACACCCGCACCGGCGAGTACATGGAGCGCGTATAATTTATTCGGAGGCAATATGAGCGAGCTTAGCGATAAGATTGCGTATATCAAGGGGCTGTGCGCCGGAATCGATTTTAGTACGGATACCCCGGAAGGCAAGCTGCTTATGGCAATCGTGGACGCGCTCGGCAGCGTTAAGGACGAGCTGGACGCGGTGCGCGACGATCACGAGGAGCTGGCCGAATACGTCGATGTGCTCGACAACGACCTGGAGGAGCTGGAAGGCGAGGTCTACGGCGACGACGAGGACTACGACGAAGATGATGATGACGACGAAGACGACGAGGATGACGACTGCGATTGCGGCTGTGACGATGAGGACGATGACTGCGAATGCGGCTGCCATCACCATCATAACGACCATTCGCTGAGCGACGCCTTAATGGATCACCCATTGGCCGAGCGTCCGTGTCCTAACTGCGGCAAGCCCATCACAATATCGATGCGCGCACTGTTCAAGCAGGACGAGCCGATAGTCTGTCCGCACTGCGGCGGCAAGTTCCGCGCGCATGAGCCGGAGGATGAGGAGTAAGCGGCGATAGGTCAGCATACCTGTAATCGAATAACGGTGCCCGTACATTCCGTGTGAGTGTACGGGCATTTTGTATGCAAAAAGGCAGGTCGTAATTACATTTCTTACCCAATGCAAAACCATTTGTGAAAAATAGATGCTTTATTTAACGTAAAGAACGTGATATAATGATGCTGAAGAATATGGCGAAGGAGCATATGCAATACCATGCAGAAAGCGGCATTTCGCGATTCCAGAACGACGCATCTGTTTTCGTTTCTTACAATCAGCATACTGCCGGTGCTGGTCTGTATTATCATGCTGGGCGCAAATAATCTGGCTACATATAAACGTCAGTTGGATACGTCTGTGATGGACGGTATGCACCAGTTTACAAATAACTATCTGATATATATGGAGATAATGGACGCATGTGCCGAGCATATGGATGGCCGTATTGAGGACGGCATGTCCAAGATGGAAATACCGGCACAGCTATCGTCATATGAGTACAACTATCCGCAGATCGCGTCCATATTTTACTTTGAAAAGACAAGCAACTGTATATTCACATCCGAAGGGGAGATGCCATATGCCGACTTCGAGCGGCGAATGCAGGCAGACTACAATATAAAACTGACTGAAATGGCGTTTTATTCCAACCTGTGCCAGACGCATGTGGATGATACGTTGGTGAGCGGCAAATCCGGCGACGATGAGGACATCCGGTATCTGTTCTATATGAAGGTAATGCCGCGGCTGGATTCCTCGCCCAAGCGGGTGCTGGTGTTCATGTTGCCAGTACAATCGGTTATCGGGCGGCTGGACGAGTACGTGCCGGGCGGCTATTCGGTATACAGCTATTCGGACAGATACCTTTCGTATCTGGTGCAGCAAAGCGACGGTTATGTCACCGACAAGCTTCAAAACAAGTTGGACGCACTGCCGCTGGACAATCTTGCGCATACGCAGATCGGCTGGGAAAAGTACGTGCTTCTGCGCGTCAGGTCGGGCGTGGACGGCATGTATCATATGATAGCATACCGCGAAAGCGTGCTTTATCAGGATGCGTATCAGTCGATAATAAAATCATTTCTGCCGGTGCTGCTGATACTGATAATCACTGCGACGGCGGCGTTTCTGATGCACAGGTATTTCTATAACGGCGTGGAACGAATACTGGCGCTGCCGTTCCCGGGCGGTAATGAGACACAATTCAGCGATCCATATTCTTACATAGAGACGAATACCAAACGCGTATTGAACCAGAACAGCCAGCTTGTAACGGACATACGCCGCCACAATGTGATGCAGCTGCTAAAAGGACTGCTGCATGGCGATATGGAGGAGATGCAATACGTCGCCGGAGTGCCGGAATCCGAAAGCTTCCGCTCGATAATGCCTTATGCGCAGTTCACAGCTGTATATTTGCGCGGCACGGAGCTGGACAACGCGCATGGCGATGATTATACGTTTGAGGACATGCCTCAGTTCAGGTGCGCGTTCTGGATGATCTCGGTCTGCGGCGGCACGTCGGCTGCGGTTTTGATAAACCACGATCAGATGGCCGCGGATATGCTTATGCGCAACTGCGGATATTTCCTCAACGATAACGGCGTTGAGAGCCAGTCGGTGGGATTAGGCCTGACGCAGGACTGGCCGGACATGGTTCAGGTGTCGCTGATGCAGGCACAGGTAGCAGCCCAGGCGGGCGAGGGTATGCACATGTACGCCGTGGGGACACAGAATGCCAATTTGGACGACATGATGCCAATCGCGGAACAGCGCAGAATCTGTCAGAGCATACTGGCGGGCGACGAGGAAAACGCCGTGGCGGCATTTGACGTGCTGCTTAAAAAGCTGCAAAACGTTACGCTGGACAACAGAATTTCGCACGAGTGGTATCTGTATATGCTGGAATCGCTGCTAGGCACTCTGCGCGAAGGACTTAAAACCAACATAGCATCCGAATGGGACGTAGATCAGATGATACTGCTTTATGCAGGCAGACGCGACGATCGCTTCCGCGAATTTATACGCCGGCTGGCGTGTGAAGTCCGCGCCGGGCGCGAGCAGAAGTGCGGTGCGCGCCAAAGCGTAATAGCCGGATATGTCGCCGAACACATACTCGATCCCGATATTTCGCCCGAAAAGGTAATGGTGGCGTTTAGCGTATCGGAAAGCGCGGTCATATCGGCGATAAAGGAAAGTACTGGTATGACGTTCGCAAAGTACGTCAATCACCTTAAAATGGAGCATGTCTGTGCTCAATTGCGGCAGACCAGCCGCCCAATTAAGGAGATAATTGCCGAGGCTGGCTACATGGACGTATCCAACTTTACGCGCAAGTTCCGATTGCAATACGGCTGTACGCCCAGTATATATCGCGAAGGCGCGCAAATGTAATGCCGCGCGGCGCTTTATCCGGAAAAATATGTTTTCGGATTAAGCGCTTTTTTATGTCTACACAGTAAAAGTTCCAAAGGCAATATGTATTCTATACGTTATAAAAATATCGAGTAGCGTTAAGAAAATGAGCTGAAATACGAAAATTACATATACAAAAGCCAAAATACACATTGAAAAACGCCTTTTGAGCACATACAATTAACATCAGTAGCAAGGCTACACAACACATTCGAGGAGGAGAAACCATGTTGAAGAGATTTGTCCTGTTGCTCTTGGCGGTGAGCATGATGTTCACGCTGACGCCCGCAATGGCGGATATCGAATACCCGCTGGATACGGACGCCGAACTCACCATATGGATGCCCATCAGTTCCAGCGTTACCAACAAGATCAGCAGCTATGCTGAGAATGAGTCCTTCCAATATGCGCAGACCGCAACCGGCGTGAAGCTCAATTTCATCCATCCGTCCAATGCGACCCTTGCCGAGGAATTTAACCTCATGATAGTGTCGGGCGATCTGCCGGACATAATCGTAAATCCGATGTATCTGACTTCTTCCGCCAACGCCACCGCGTGCGTCAACGGCGTTGAGGACGGCCTGTTCCTCGATCTGACCGATTTGATCGAAGAAAACTCGCCCGTTTATTACAGCTATCTGCGCGACAATAAGGAGTTCTTCCAGGACGCCACTACTCCCGAGGGCCGCGTGTATTACTACACCAACTATAAAAATGTTACTTCCGATGTGGAAGGTTCATGGGATCGCTTCCAGGTGCGCAAGGATTGGTTGGATGAAGTCGAGCTGGATACGCTGCGCACTGTCGCAGATTATGAAAAGTACTTCCAGCACATACTGGATACCAAGGAAGGCGTGACTCCGTTTACACTGGTTAAGAACGGCATCGAGCGCTGTTTCCTGACTGCGTATGACATCTCCGGCGACGGCTTCTTCCACATCGACGGTCAGGTCAAGTACGGCCCGTATCAGGATTCGTTTAAGGACTACCTTGAGCTGATGCACTCCTGGTATGAGAAGGGCTATATCTCGCCCGATTTTACCAGCGTTACCACCGAGCGCGAGGCTTATCTGGCGGGTCTGTCCGGCGGCTACTGCGGAACCTCTGTTGATACCTACGAGCTGGCCTCCGAACTGGATCTGCCCATACAGAACTGCCCCTACATGCGTGTAAGCGATCCGGAGCAGGAGATACACGACTTCTATTACCTGCGTCCGGCCAACGGCCAGTATGCGGTAATCACTTCCGATTGCAAGTACGTCAAGGAAGCCATGGAGTTTATGGACTATGGCTATACCGTTGACGGCTCTTACACCTACTGCTATGGCGTACCCGGCGTTGCGTGGAACTACGGCGACGATGGCCTGCCAAAGTACACCGACTATGTACTCAACAATACCTTCGGCTACACCATGACCGAGGTTAGCTACATACTGCGCTTCCACGAAGGCTTCCCGCACATGCGCGATTCCGATGCGCTGTCCATACCTTCCAACGCCAAGGACCCGGGCTGCCTGGCATACCGCCTGCAGTGGCAGGACGATCCGCATTGCAACTATGACCGCGTACTGCCCAGCAACCTGAGCATGACCAACGAGGAGAGCATCCGCCGCTCCGAGATCATGGCCGAGGTAGAGACCTATCGCGACGAGATGGTACTGAAGTACATCACCGGCGTAGAGTCCCTGGACTCCTTCGAGCAGTATCAGCAGACCATGAAGGATTTGGGCATCGACGAGGCTATCGAGTTGACCCAGAACGGCTATGACGCGCTGCTGAGCAAGGTAATGGCCGAATAATCTGGACTGGTAAAGGTGCTTCGCGCGGTTCCGCCGCCCAATGCGATGCGGCGGAACCGCCTACCAATTATCCCCGCACGGGAGGAAAAAATTATGGCAAAAGCTGTGAGCGGCAACGGCGCGCTTCCGTTGACCAAGAAAAGCTTTGGCGCGCGCATGGCGAAGAACTATAAGGAACATAAGCTGTACTACTGGCTGGCGATTCCGATAATCGCGTACTACATAATATTCCACTATCTGCCCATGTGCGGCGTGGTGATCGCGTTCCAGAACTATCGCCCTGCAAAGGGATTGTTCGGCAGCAACTGGGTAGGTCTTAAACATTTCAAGGCATTTTTCAGCAGCATATATGCGGTTCGTCTGATTAAAAACACGATCATGATTAACGTGTTGCTGCTGGCATTCTCATTCCCGGCACCAATAATTCTGGCGCTGTTGCTTAACGAAGTGAAGAATAAGCACTTCAAAAAGACCATACAGACCATCAGCTATATGCCGCACTTCATTTCAATGGTTGTTATCTGCGGTCTGCTGGTCGATTTCTGTTCATCCACCGGCATTATTACTACGATTACAACTCTGTTCGGCGCACAGCGCGATAATCTTTTGAATCGCCCGGAGCTGTTCAGGACTATTTATATAGCCTCAGACATATGGCAGTCGGTGGGCTGGGGTTCCATAATATACCTCGCCACGCTGTCCGGAACCGATCCCAACCTGTACGAGGCGGCGGCGATAGACGGCGCGGGACGCTTTAAGCAGGTCATCCACGTAACTCTGCCGACACTGCTTCCGCTGATCATGTTGCAGCTTATCATGCGCATGGGTCAGATGATGAACGTCGGCTATGAGAAGATAATACTGCTGTCCAATGGTCTTACGTATGAAAGCGCGGACGTTATTTCATCGTATGTATATCGCAAGGGATTGCAGACAGGCGACTTTAGCTTCGGCGTTGCGGTAAGCCTGTTTAACTCGGCGTGCAATATAGTGCTGCTTGTGATTGCGAACACGCTGTCGGGCAGACTGACGAACGAAAGCATGTGGTAAGGGGGAGCGAGCAATGGTTAGCAAAAAGTCGGTATCGGGCAGGATATTCGATACGTGCAATTATATTTTTCTTATGCTGCTGGCGATCGTATGCCTTTATCCGATGTACCATGTGCTGATAGGTTCGTTTTCCGACCCGGTGCAGTTGACGCGCCATTACGGTGCGATACTAAGCCCGCTGGGATTCTCGCTGGAGGGCTACAAGGTCGTGTTTAACAACCCCAATATATGGTCGGGCTATGCAAACACGCTGTTTTACGTGGTCATGGGCACCATCGCGCGCATGTTGTTTACGCTTGTGGGCGCATATCTGCTTTCGCGCAAGGATTTCGTTATTCGCAAGTTCATTACGTTTATGATGGTATTTACCATGTACTTTTCAGGCGGCATGATACCGTCATTCCTGGTGGTTAAGCTGCTGGGGCTGTATAATACGCGGGCAGCAATTATACTGCCGACGTTGATTTCTACGTGGAATATGATTATAATGAAGACGGCGCTTCAGGCAGTGCCCGATGCGCTTGAGGAATCCGCGCGTCTGGACGGTGCGAACGATCTGGTCATACTGTTCCAGATACTTGTGCCGGTCGTTAAGGCGACTATTGCGGTTATCGCGCTATACTATGTTGTGGGCGAGTGGAACAGCTGGTTTAACGCCATGATCTACCTGCGCGATAACTCCAAGCGCCCGTTGCAGCTGTTCCTGCGCGAAATACTTATCGAGAACAGCACAAACGCCAACGCCTCTGCAAATGTGGACGCGGATATATCGGCGGCGTTTCTTGAGGAGTCGATAAAGTACTGCACTATCATCGTCGCAACCGTGCCGATACTGTGCATCTATCCATTTGTACAAAAGTATTTCGTTACCGGCGTTATGATGGGCTCGGTAAAAGGCTGACAATCACAATATTAAACGAAAGGTCGCTGCAAACCATGAAACTGATGAACTACGAACTCCCCTTGGGCATCTCCGTCACTCAGCACCCCGCCGAAATGATCGACGAGTTTGTCGAAAACGGCTTTGAGTATTTCGAGGTAGGCATACCTGCAAGCCTGCAAGACGACGACGCTAAAAATATGGCGTGGCGCGGCTGTGAAGAAAAGCTGGTTGAAACCAAGCATGGTCTGATCGAAAGGATATTTGCGCACAACCTGCGCGTATGGAGCGTGCATTTGCCGTTTGGCTACGGCTGGGACATAGCGCATTACGACGAGGCCGAGCGCGATGCGGCGTGCGAATCGCTCAAGCGCGTGATCGACCTGACAGCACCGTGGGGCGCGCATGTGTATGTGCTGCACGGCTGTCTGGAGCCGGTCAGCATAGAGCAGCGCCCGGTGCGCATCGCGCGCAGTATACGTTCGCTGCGCGAACTGAACGAGTATGCCATGAAGTACGGCGCGCGCATAGCGCTGGAAGATCTGCCGCGCTCCTGTCTGGCCAATAACTCCACCGAAACCCGCGCCATGTCTCAGGCGGCGGGCGATGTGCCGATATGTTTCGACGTGAACCACCTGCTGGGCGAAAGCCACACCGACTTTATGAAAGCGCTCAAGCACAACGTCATTACCACGCACCTGTCCGACTATGACGGCGTGGACGAGCGCCACTGGCTGCCGGGCGAGGGCATTGTGCCGTGGAAGGAAGTCGTAACCACGCTGATGGAAAGCGGCTATCGCGGGCCATTCCTGTTTGAACTGCGCAAGGGCGAAAACGGCCAGTATCACGCCAAGGAAGTGCTGGACTGCTTTAAAAATGCGCTGAAATAATAATTGACCAAAGTGCAGACGCGCAGATGAGCAATTCGCTTCTCTGCGCGCCGTTTTTAATCGCCGCCCTGTATTACTTTCGCAATAAAACCTCAATGTACAAAAATTAACACCAATGCATATAGCGCAATTGCACATCTACCACCTGCTTGAAAGTCGAAATGTAGGCTCACAAATCACACGTAAATGCCCATGAATCAACGCGCAAATCGCCTGAAAATAATCCGCCTGCTCAACTTTCGCCCTCGATCTATGGCAGATAATAGTCATTCTCATGGTTTTTTAATGCAAATATGGGCGAAACAGGCATCCATTTTGCCACTGTGCGCGTCTAATAATATGAAGGAGTTCGGCGCAGCATATTACGCGCGCAGCGGTTGCAATGCGCGCGGAAATATTGTATAATGTGTCGAAAGTTACAAATATTAGAATGAACTAGGACAAACAATGCGTAACTATTGCGAAAGGATGAACCTCAATGAGTAAAACGAGAGGGATCAGCCCGAGCAAACGAAATCGTTTCGTTTGCGGAGCACTCAGTATACTTATGGCTATGGGCGCGCTGCCCGGCTACGCCCTGGGCGACGAAGTCGTGACGGGTGATACCGCGGCTGAAAAGTCTGCGGTTGAGGCGGTTGCCACGGCTGCGCCTGCCGAAACGCAAGCGGCTGAACCAACTGCGGCGGCGAGCGACGCTGCAGACGCGACTGAAACCGCAGTTTCGGCTGCCGTAGATACCGCCAGCCCCGAACCGACGGCTGAAGTTGTCGATCAGAACATCGTACACGCCGATATGAAGCTGGAAAACGGCTATTATTATCAGTTGATCGCGCCCGGCACGCGCACTACCGTTACGTTCACCAACAGCGGCGACAGCCTGCCTTATGGCGCGGTGCTGACGCTCACCGGCGACGGCATCGAAGTTGCGCCTTCCAGCGTGACCGTGAACGGCAGCAAGAGTTACAGCTTTGTGATAAGCGCCGCTTCGGAAGGCGTGCATAAGGCAAAGCTGGTCGCAAAGACTGCCGCCGGGTACGAATACTACTCGCGCGAATTGCTGTTCATATGCGCGCGCGACAGGTATGATTTCGACATCCCGGTGATATGCTCGGACATGGTGGGCGAGTCAATTCAGAAGGTGGATTTCCTGCAGGCCGACAATCCGTCAACCAAGCTGGCGATCAACCCTGATCTGATGCCCTCGGGCTATCGGGCGGCGTGGAACATATCGCATACCACGGGCGACGGCAGCGCGACGATAAAGCTGACCGACAGCAGCACACAGCGCACGCCGCCGGTGCTGTATACTAAAAGCGGCGTTGGCAAGGCAGAAGCGACGATTACGCTGACGGTAATACTGCCCGCGGGCGAGGTGCTTGAGCGCGAAATCCCGGTCGAGTACGAAGTGCGCGCGCAGGTGCCCATGTCGTTTAAGACCACGGGCGATGTTGCCGTTGCCAAGCTAGGCGAGACTGCGGCGGTCGATCTGACCACGGGCGAAGCCGGCAGCGCGCTTACTGACGGCATGAGCGTATCGGCTGCGTTTAAGTCGAACTATGACGCGACGCTGACAACCACTACGTTCTCGGCGGACAAGGGCTTCAGCATAGGCGCGACGCGCTCTGGCGTATATCAGGTGACTGTTACCGCAGTCAGCGACGTGCCGGGTCTGGCCGACGGCGCAAAGTTCAGCAAGGACGTATGCCTGATAGTCGCCGACGAGAATGGCAATCTGCCTTTCGGCCTGTTCAAAATTACGCCCGGCAAGCTTAGTGCGACGCTCTATTCCGACGCGTCCACGCTGGGCACGGTCAGCGTAATTCCCACGTTTGACATACCCGACGGCACCGCGTTCCTGACTGAATGGAGCGTAAAAGATTCCAAAGGCAATACGGCAAATATAACCGCCGATACGACCGGCCATGCGCGCGGTGATGTGGCTGTGCTCAAGACTGCCGGCAGCGTAACTGCGGGCGAGTATACCATGACCGCGACGATCAATCTCGCGGGCGCAGTCACCAACGTGTCCGTGCCGCTCACGCTTACGGCGGGCAAGCCGGTAATCGACGGCCTGCGCGAAAGCTACACCGTGCCGTATTCTTACAGCGAATATGTAATTAGCGCGCCCGGCGTAATGCTGGAGAAATCCTCGGGCAAGTGGGCCGAGTACAATGGCAGTGTAAAGTGGAAGTGCGAGGCCGCCGACTCCAGCGCCAAGTCCGCGCTTGCGTCGATCAAGACTGACAGCAGCAGCGGCTATACCCGCATAACTCTGGCCTCCCCGCGCAAGAACGGCTGTTATAATGTGAAGTTCACGGCCACTTTAGCCGACGGTCGCTCGGCCAGCGCGACGGTTACGCTGGAGCTGGCGGACGCAAACGGCGTAGTGCCGACTCCCGCGCCCACCGCCGATCCTAGTAAGCCGCGCATGTGCACCGTGACCGCCAAGCGCGTCAACGTGCGCTCGGGCGCGGGCACCACGTTCAGCGCGCTGGGTCAGGTTGAGCAGGGCACGCGTATAAGCGTGACCGGCTGGAACAACGAATGGTACAAGTTCACATTTAACGGTAAGGATGCGTACATTAAGGGCGAATATGTAAAGCTGGACGCTCTGCCCACGACTGCGCCCACTGCAGCGCCTGCGGCTACGACTACTCCCAAGCCCACCGCAACGTCCGCGCCCGCTGAGAGCGGCGACATGGGCAGGGTAAATGTTTCGAGCGGCGCACTGCGTCTGCGCGAATCGGCTGACGGCTCGGCACGCGTTCTGACCACGATGCCCGCCGGTGCAAGCGTGCAGATACTCGGCGAAGAGGGCGACTGGTACAAAGTCAGGTACGGCAGTTATACCGGCTTCTGCTCCAAGCAGTACATAACCCGCACTTCGTCGCCCACGGCCAAGCCTACCGCGACCGCCAAGCCCGGCGCAACGGCGACTCCTGCGCCCACGGCTTCTGCGCAGGTGGGCACGGTAACTCTCAGCAATACCTCGTCCAAGCTGATAGTGCGCGCTGCGGCCAGCCGCACCTCCGCCGAAGTGACGCGCGTAGGCCACGGCACTCAGGTAACTATACTTGGCAGTGAGAGCGGTTTCTACAAGATAAAGGTGGGCACCTACACCGGATATGTCGTAAAGGATTATGTAAAGCTCGCCCAGTCGCCGAGTGCAAAGCCCACGGCCAAGCCCACCGCAACCGCGTCGCCGTCGGTAAAGTATTGCACGGTGATAAAGAGCGGCGGACTCGCGCTGCACGAAACCGAGCAGGGCGCGACCGTTCGCACGATACCCAAATACGGCGTGGTACAGCTGATAAAGGACTTCGGCACATGGGCGCACGTCAAGTACGAGGGCACGACGGGCTATGTCGAGAGCAAGTATCTGAAATCGGGCATAATCAAGCCGGACGACGGCAACTACCTCAAAGCCAAGGTCACGCTTAGCACTTCGTCGACAATGTTCCTGCGTGCGTCCGCTTCCAAGTCGGCGAACGTGGTCACGACCATACCCAACGGCGCGACGGTGGATGTGATCGAACGCGGCACTACGTGGCACAAGGTGCGATATAACGGTTCTACCGGCTATTGCATGGGCAAGTATCTGACGATACTCGGCTGATGATCGGAACAGTTCGAGCGGAGAGCAATCTCCGCTCGTTTTGTTTTTTGAAGCTTGCATTTCTTCGATTGTCAGGACGGCATATCAGTAATTATCAGGCGATAAGCGAACGCCGCCTGTCAGACGTTGCCCTCTACATAAACGTTATTTAAGCGCGTAATAATCCGCCCCGCGCCCGCGTATGATGTTTACGGAGGTGTATTGCTTGAGCGAGATGTATCTTTTTCCGGGCGGCAACACGCCGCGCAGGTTTGTAAATCACTTCGACGATATACTGCCGTTTGAGCGCGCGCGGCGCGTTTACTTTATCAAGGGCGGCTCGGGCGTGGGCAAAAGTACCTTCATGCGCGCCGTGGGCCAGCATTGCGCGCAGGCGGGCTACAAGGTCGAATACTTCAACTGCTCCAGCGACCCGCAAAGTCTGGACGGCGTGGCGATACCCGCGCTGGGCGCTGCGATGATGGACGGGACCGCGCCGCATGTGATGGATCCGCGTCTGCCGGGCGCGCGGGATTTTATGATAAACTTAGGCGATTATCTGGATGAGGGCAGACTGAGCGAGCAGCGGCCGTGGCTAAGCGACGTAATGCAGCGCCGGACACAGTGCTTCGAGCGCGCTTATGCGTATCTGGGCGCGGCGGGGCAGATTTATGCTCGGGCAGGGCGCGAAACCATGGACAGCCGCAAGCCGCGCGCCGCTCTCGTGCGCGAGGTACAAAGCGCGCTGGGCCTTATGCCTGAACAGCCGCCAGCCACAAGCACGGGCAGACTGCGCCATTTGTTTGCCGATGCGTTTACGCCCGACGGTCGGTTTACGACGTTGGGCACGCTGCCGGTGCGCAGGAGCATATGCCTTAAACTCGCATGGGGCGGCAGTGCGTCGGATGTGCTGAATGAACTGGCCGATATGTTCACGGGCGCGGGACAGGATGCGATTCTTTTGCTGAATCCAATGCGCCCGGACGACGCGCTGCACCTGTACATACCGGCGCGCGAAATGCTGATAAGCTCGTTCGACGGCCTGTTCGAGCATAACGTCGATGTGGAGGCAGTGATTGATGCGCGCGCTTCAATAACAGCGCCCGAGTTTGCGCGCGCCGAATGCCTGAATATGATAGACAGGGCGACAAAGTGCCTGAGCGACGCGCGCACGCTGCACGCGGACGTGGAGCATGTGTATTCTGCGGCGATGGACTTTGACGGCGCGAACGTACTGCGCGGCGAGATCTGCGCGCAAATTGACGAGCTTATGCCTTAAACGTACATACGAAAAATGAACATTGGCGCGCGAAGTGCGTCTAACGTAAGAAGAAGGATGCAAAATATGAGGAATTGTGATACAATATCTGCATAAACAAATATACACGGGAGGTAAATCTCTATGATGCCCAGACACAAACGCAGACCACCGGTGCGCCGCCGCCGATACCGGCTCAACCCCAAAGTACTGCCGACGCTGCTGTTGACGCTTGTGGCGGTGGGCATGGTCATAATGGTAGTCAATCTGCTCCGGCCGGACAGTTCGATTTCCGCGTTCAGCCAGCCCACGGCCGCGCCGACCGAAGCCCCTACACCCGAGGCAACGCTTGCGCCCGCCGAGCCGAACGCGGAGCCTACTCCCGCGCCCACCGAAAAGACGGCCAACGAAGCGCGCATACGCGCAATAGGCGACGTAATGGTGCACGATGACGAGCTGGCCAGCGCGCTGCAGTCCGACGGCACATACGACTTTGCGCCGTTCTTTAGCGAGGTCGCGCAGAGCCTGTCCGACGCGGACTACACGATGGGCAATCTGGAAACCACCGTGGGCGAGCCGGGCAAGAACGGCTATTCGGGCTATCCATATTTCCATACGCCCAAGTCGCTGCTGACGGCGCTCAAGGGCGCAGGTGTGGATATGCTCACGACCAGCAACAATCACTGCCTTGACAGGTACTTCGATGGCTTGGTCGAGACGCTGGATTCGCTGGACGAGGCGGGCTTCGACCACACCGGCACGTTCCGCAGCAAGAGCGAGTATCAGACGCCCTACATCACCGAGGTCAACGGCATCAAGATAGGCGTTGTGGCCTATACATATGGCGCCAACGGCATGGATGAACGTTCAGACCCGGACGGCGTAATGTGGGGACTGATGTTCCTTGATAACGCCAACTTTGAAAAGAGCGCGCAGAAGCTGCGCGACGCGGGTGCTGAGGTGCTTATCGCCGTGCCGCACTGGGGCAAGGAGTACAAGCGCGCACCCGAAAACTCTACGGTTGACTATGCAAAGAAAATGGCCAAGGCGGGCTTTGACGTTATCATAGGCGGCCATCCGCACATGGTGCAGCCCATAGAGTGGATCGAGACCGAGCGCGCCGACGGCACCACGCACCGCACGCTGGTCGCGTATTCGCTGGGCAACTTCGTATCGGCGCAGACCGATCAGTACAAGGACACCGGCATAATACTGGACTTCACCATTCATCAGGAAATATCCACGGGCGAGATAAGCATAACCAACGTGGGCTATGTGCCCGTGTGGGTATGGCGCTACGAGGGCGACGGCAAGAACGAATACCGCGTGCTGCCCTGCGGCGCGGCGATGGACGATGTGCCCGAGGGCATGTCGGATGCGTCCAAGCGCCGCCTGAGCGAGGCGTGGAGTGAGACGCTGGAGCTCATGACTGCGGACGGAATAACCGCACTCAGACAGTAAGTAAGATTGCACAGTAAAATGCGGCGGCGGGCGTTGGTAAAGCGCCCGCCGCGTGCGTATTGAGTCAGGAGACGCGCCTATGATAAACGACGAATTCTTAGAAAAGTACCGCGTGCTGGAGGACTTGCTAAGCGAACGCTACGCGGGCGAAACGCGCCGCCATTCCAGCGTGATTATCGAGTTTGAAAACAGCAAGGAAGGCGAGATATTCCGCGACAGGCTGGACTTATGCCGCGAGATACGCAATCTGCTCACGCACAATGCGTCTCTGGAGGGCGAACCGGTGGTCACTCCCGCCCGCGCGACGCTGGACATGCTGGACGATATAATCGCATATGTGCGCCGTCCGCCGCTGGCCGCCAACTGGGCGGTCAGCGCCGAACGCATGATGACCACTAATATGCGCGCCCCGGCGCTGAGAATAATGCGCGCAATGGAAAGCAAGGGCTTTTCCCACGTACCCGTTATAGAAAATGAACGCATGATGGGCGTGTTCAGCCAAAGCACCGTGTTTTCGTACATATGCGGGCGCGGTGAGCGCGTGGACGAATACACGCTCGTGGGCGATATGGCGCGGTTTTTGCCGCTGGAAAAGCATTCCAGCGAGCGGTTTGCGTTCATACCGGCGGATACCAGCTATGTAGACGCGGCGGCAGCGTTTACGCCCGGCCCGCAGCGTGAGAAGCGTTTGGCGGCGCTGTTCATTACACAGACGGGCGCGCGCAGCGAGCCTCTTATCGGCATGATAACGCCCTGGGACATACTCGGCCGCGCCAAACGCCAGATCGTACGCCCGGAGTTCGGCGACGAGCGCGCGGCGGTGGATGAGCAGATGTGAGTGAACAGGCATAAAAAAAACTGCGCTGCGGGAGCGATACCCACAGCGTAGTTTTTTATGCCTAAGGCAATAGTACTGCTTCAAATTACTTAAGGAACAACTCGATGACCGGCACGAGCGAGTTGGGCTTTACCGGCGGCAGTTCGAGTATCAGCTGATCCTCGTTGGCGATCGCCTCGGCGGAGAAATGCTCAACCTTGCCCTCGGTGAATTTAACCTCGCTGCCATCGTGCAGGAACTGCGCGTAGTCAACTTTGCCCGCCAGACCGTCCAGCGCGATGTGCGCAAACGGATATGCGAACAGGTGCAGGTACAGGCGCTTGCCGTCCACCGACTGAGTATAGCGGCAGTCGGCGGGAGCCTTGAATTCCGGCTCGGCCATGGTGCAGTTGTATATGGAGCGCGCGTTGCCGTGCATCCAGTCGGAGTATACCTTGAGCGCGTCCTTAGCGCGGTAGTCGAACTCGCCGCGCGAGGTGGGGCCTACGTTCATGAGCAGGTTGCCGCCCAGCGCCACGGTGTTGACCAGCATACGGATGAGCATTTCGGGGCTCTTCCAGGTCTGTTCGTCGCGGTAGTAGCCCCACGAGCCGGAGAAGGTCTGGCACGCTTCCCACGTTACCAGCTCGCCGGTCTCCTTGTGGCGCACCCAGCTGGTGGGCTGGAACTGTTCGGGCGTCCACAGATCCTGTTCGATTTCGGTGCGGTTATCGATGATGATGCCGGGCTGCAGCTTGCGCGCGGTCGCGATAAGCTCCTCGGCCTCCCAATCGTCCTTGCCCTTGCCCTTCATCCAGGCCTTGTCGCCGGTGCCGTTGTTGCCGGAGTAGGAGAAGTCGAACCACAGTACGTCGATCTTGCCATAGTTGGTCAGCAGCTCAGTCACCTGATTGCGCATGTACTCGGCGTACTTGTGCATGTCGCGGTTCTTGCTCTGCTCGTAAGCATCGGGATCTTCGCGGCGCGGGTGCAGCATATCGATCGGGAAATCCGGATGATGCCAGTCGATCAGCGAGTAGTAGAAGCCTACATGCAGACCCTCGGCGCGGAACGCATCCACGTATTCGCGTACCAGATCGCGGCCCGCGGGGGTGTTGGTGCACTTGTAATCGGTGTACTTGCTGTCGAACATGCAGAAGCCCTCGTGGTGCTTGGTGGTCAGCACTGCGTACTTCATGCCGGCGGCCTTGGCCGCGCGCGCCCATTCGCGGGCGTCGTACAGGTCGGGATCGAAGTACTTGAAGTACTTGTCGTACTTCTCCTCGGGTATCATCTCGCGGGTCTTAATCCACTCGTGGCGGGCGGGCATGGAGTACAGGCCCCAGTGGATGAACATGCCGAAGCGGTCGCGGGTGAACCATGCGGTGTCGCCGGGAGTTTTGCGCGTTACATAACTGGACATCGTATACCTCCGATTATATTAATTGTTTGAAAAAGACGTATGAAAGCGGTTGCATCGCCTGCTGATAAGATTATACTGTAAATGAGGCGCGTATGGAATGTACGCGCGGGGCGAAATATGGACTTTGAGGAACGAAAGGCGACGGCATGGGCATTGAGCATTGTTCGGATGAAAAGCAGCGCTACATGGCGTTAAGGCTGCGCATGTTCGATGACGGCTATGCGCGGCTGGACAGCACGTGGAACATGCGCGACGTATGCTCGCCCTATACGCGGCTTTACTACGTATATGACGGCGAAGGCTGGGTAAATTCGCCGTCGGGCGAGCACAAACTGCGCGCCGGGCGCATGTATCTTATACCCAGCGGGCTTAAATTCGATTACAGGTGCGACGATCGGCTGGACAAGCTGTACATGCACGTGGTGCTTGAAATGCCGGACGGATTCGACATGCTGGGGAGCTTTGGCGATGTGCTGGAGATGGACATGCCGGACGGACTGGGCGCGGAGATACTCGCGGCGCATCGCGGGAAGGACATGGCCTCGGCATTTCGCATGAAGGGCTGCGTTATGGATACGATTGCGCAGTTTATGGAGGCATACGGCGCGGGGCTGATGCCTATAAGCAGCTATTCGCCGCTTATAAGCGCCGCGTTCAGGCTGATAAAGCGGGATTTGAGTTCGCGTCTTACGTTAAAGGAAATCGCCGATGCGCTGGACATAAATCCGAGCACATTGGGCAAGCGTTTTCGGGCGGAGACGGGCGCGTCGGTCAGCGACTATATAGACAGTCTGCTGATGCAGAAGTTACAGCGGCGGCTATTGTCAAGCGACGCTACTTTGGCCGAAATATCGGACGAGCTGGGCTTTTGCGACCAGTTTTACATGTCGAGGTATTTTAAGAAGCGTCAGCATGAAACGCCCAGCGCGTACCGCAGGCGGCTGGGCGGCGCGGTGTAGGTGTGTAGTTAATAAAGGTTCAGTCAGAGTTTAACACGAACGGGTTTGACATATCGGCGTAGAAATGATAATATTAAGCGTCAATTTGAAATAAACCTTTGGCGGAGGGATACGCATGTCAGGTCATAATAAATGGTCAACGATCAAGAACAAGAAGGCCAAGACGGACGCACAGAAGGGCAAGATTTTTACCAAGATCGGCCGCGAGATATTGATAGCCGTGCGCGAGGGCGGCGGTGCTGATCCGTCGACCAACGGCAAGCTGCGCGACGTAATCGCCAAGGCCAAGGCGAACAACATGCCCAACGACAACATCAATCGCTCGATACAGAAGGCCGCGGGCGAGGGCAGCGCCGCCAACTATAAGGAGCTGAACTACGAAGGTTACGCTCCGGGCGGAGTAGCCGTTATACTGGACGTAGTTACCGACAACCTGAACCGCACCGCTTCCGAAGTACGTCATCTATTCGACAAGCACGGCGGCCAGCTGGGCGCGAGCGGCTGTGTAAGCTGGATGTTCGACTTCAAGGGCGTAATCGAACTCGAAATTCCCGAAGGCAAGGACGAGGACGACATAATGATGATGGCTCTTGACGCGGGCGCTGAGGACGTTACGGTAGACGAGGGCATAGCGACGGTCTACACCGATCCGGGCGAGTTCTCCCAGGTACGCGAGGCATTGGAAAAGGACGGTCTGACCTTCCTGTCTGCTGATCGCACCATGCTCCCCAAGAACACGGTAGAAATCACCGACCCCGAAATGGTAGCCAAGGTACGCAAGCTGCTGGAAGTAATGGAAGACGACGACGACGTTCAGGAAGTATACCACAACGCTATACTCCCCGAAGAGGACGACGAGGAAGAATAAGTCTTTATTACGGGCAAAGGGACTGTACTTATATGGTACAGTCCCTTTTTTATTTTGGTGAGGGGAATGGGGGAGACGTGTTCTTCCTTTTTAGAAAAGTGAAAGAACAAAAGAAAAATCGATTGGGCTTTCCCACGAATGGTTTGCTTGTTTAGGCATTTTGCGTCCGCGCCGTGTTCACCGCCACGCAAGCGGGGCGGCTCAGGGGAAAAGTCGGGGCGCTTTCCGTGCTTAACCATAAATCGGAGTTAAGCGCGGGAAGATGCTATCCGGAAGCAATCAGGTTATATAAGCGTTGCTGCTTTGTCCATGCCCACTTTAATTTATGGTGGGCGCGGTACGGATGGGCTGTTCATACATCTTGTTTTGCGGCAGGACGGCCGGTTTTCGCGCCCGCCCTACTTTGGCGGGCGTGAACCTCGCCGCCGAGTAACCATCTGAGCCGCCGAGGGGCGGCGAATATGGCGCGGGTGAAAACTGTCTATACAGATAAGCCCATTCGCAGAAACCCGAAACGATTAAGATAATGAATGCGGGAGCCACAACCACTCCAAAATAAGAAACACCGCTGACTCTTAGAGCGAGGCAGCGGCGAAAGAACGCAAACGAAACTTCCTATATGTAATTCCCCTAAACCATCCGAACTAAGCAATACTCACGGGAGAATAGCCAATCGGCTTTTCTTTGGTTCTTTCTTTTCTTCTGAAAAGAAAGAACACGTCTTCCCTCACTCGTAACTCATCCCTTGATTGACCCCACCATAACGCCCTTGACAAAGTATCTTTGCAGGAAGGGGTATACGATGAGGATGGGGACGGTTGCTACGATTATGGTGCAGTATTTGACCAGCATTCGGTATTGTTCCTGCTGGCTTTGGCCTATGGAGCCTACCTGGGTCATGGCGGAGGTGTCGTTTTTCAGGAGGATTTCGCGCAGGACTAGCTGGAGCGGGTACTTGCTCTTGCTGGAGAGGAAGATGGAGGGGTTGAACCAGTTGTTCCACCAGCCTACTGCATAGAATAGCGCTATTACCGCGATCGTTGCCTGCGCCAGCGGGAAGAAGATGCGCCATAGGATTGTCCAGTCGTTCGCACCGTCCAGACGCGCTGATTCTTCCAGACTGTCCGGAATGCCTGCGAAGGCTGTGCGCATTACTATCAGGTTCCATGTGTTTACCATTACCGGCAGGATGATGCCGCTGTATGTGTCAAGGAGGTTCATGTTCTTGACCATCAGATAGAAGGGGATCAGACCGCCCGCAAAATACATCGTGAACGCGATCAGCTTCATTATCTTGCCGTTCCAGTAGCAGTCCTTGCGGCTTAAACCGTATGCCGCCATCGTGGTAATCAGCATGTTGATGAATGTGCCTACGCCTAAGTATATCAGCGTGTTGCGGAAGCCCAAGGGTATGTTCGGGTTTTCCATGACCAGCTGATAGCCGCGTATGCTCCATTCGCCGAGCGGCCAGACCAGTATGCCGCGCTGCATGTATAGAAGTACTGGGTCGCTTAGCGACGCTACAAGTACGTACCAGAGCGGGTAAATGCAGATGATACATAGCAGCGTCATGAATATGTAGTTGAATACAGCAAACGATTTTTCACCGCGCGTCCTTAGATTGTTCGCCATTATGTCTCACTCCTTTACCACAGACTGTTCTCGGTAAGTATCGCACTCATCTTGTTCGCAAATACTACCAGCAGGAAGTTGATGACCGAGTTGAACAGGTTGACCGCGGTCGAAAAGCTGAAGTTGGCGTCGATAATACCTTTGCGATATACGTATGTGGACACTACATCGGCCGTCTCGTACGTAAGACCGTTGTAGAGCAGGATTATCTTCTCATAGCCTACGCCCATCATCGCGCCTATGCGCAGTATGAGCAGTATCGAAATCGTGGGCATGATGCCCGGGATAGTAATGTGTATGACCTGCTTGAACTTGCCCGCGCCGTCGATCGTCGCGGCTTCGTACTGCTCCTGGTCAATGCCGGCCAAGGCAGACAGGAATATGATCGAGTCCCAGCCCAGCTTCTGCCATACCTCCGAACCTACATATACCGCGCGGAAATACTTCGCGTCGCCCAGCAGGTTCACCGGTTCGGCCACGCCGAACATCTTCTGCAGCTCGCCAAACAGTCCTGACGTGGAACAGAAGTCAACCAGTATGCCGCACAGCACGACCAGAGATATGAAGTAGGGCATGTAGGTAATCGTCTGAACAACGCGCTTGAACTTGATCGAACGCATCTCATTCAGCATCAGCGCCAGTATGATGGGCGCCGGGAATCCGAATATCAGATTGTAAAAGCTAATCAGCAGTGTGTTGCGGATGGTGCGCCACGCATAGGCGCTGCGGAAAAAGTCGCGGAACCACTGCAGACCTACCCACTTGCTGCTCAGTATGCCCTTCTTGGGCGAAAAGTCGTTGAACGCAATTATTATGCCGTACATGGGGCCGTAGCACCATACCAGATAAAACAGCACCGCGGGCAGTATCATCAGATATATCGGCCAGTGTTTGGCAAAGTCGCGCTTGATTATCTGCCCGGTTGTAAGCACCTTGTACCCGCCCGGCAGGTTCGCGCTCGCGTATATGCGGTCAAGCTCCTGCCTGCGCAGTATCATCGTGCGCTGTGACTTGTGCCATATGACTACCGCAAGCGACAATATGGCGCTTATCAGGCTGATATACCAGCCTATTCCAAACGAAAGCGCGTCGGCGGCCAGACCAAATTCCGGCTTGGCCTGATAGGTAATGTCAAACCGCAAAAGCGCCACGCACACGCTCAAAAATACCGAACTGATTATCGAATACAGGAATTTGTCCGGGGCAAACAGCGCGGTGCATATGCCCCATACGCCGAATATCAGCGCGCCCAGCATCAGCGGATGCGGCGTGCCCGCGGACTTGCCCTCGGTGCGCCCCATCAACAGATCGATGCCGCTGTATACGCGCGCTTCTTCAGTCTTGTAATGCTGACCGCTTACCACGGTCAGGCACAGCGCCGCCAGTGCGATCAGGCACAGCGCCGCAATCAGGTATTTCTTCCAATCGTTAACGGCCGGGCCGGGCTTTACGTTACCCTTCGCTGCTACCGTCATGTCTATCAACTCCTATGCTTCCGCCCGCCGCGCGGCGTGGACGGATGAATAGACCTATTTAAGTATGCCGGGCGAAGTTTCCTCCGCCCGGCACATGCCGCGCACTTCTATGCGCACTGCCTAAGCCTTAACGCGCCAGGTAACGATCCAGTGCGTCCTGCTTAATCTGTATGGCGTCCTCGATGCCCTGAGACTTTATCTGCTCAACAAAGGCGTCGAAGTTATCAAGCGATTCCTGACCGGTGATGAACTTGTAGGTCATTTCCTCGCGATAGGTGTTGATGTCGGTCATTATGCGGTTGAGTTCATCGGTCTCTTCAGCGGTCTCAGCAATCATGGGCATGTTCCAGTCGCAGCCGTCCTCGCCCCACGCGGCTATGCACTGCCATATCTCGGGCTGCATCTCGTAAGCGGTCGAGTCGCGCAGGTAAGCCCAGTTGTGCAGCTTGAACAGCGGGTACACGGTCCAGAAATCCTTGTCTTCGCCCTTGCTGGTGATGCCGGTTTCTTCATATATCCACTTCAGAGTTTCGTCGCCGTTGCCATTGTCAACCCACTCATAGCTCACGCCCTCGGGGCCATAGGAGCAAAGGTCGCCGCCAGTCTGGCTGTACCAGAAGTCCTTCCAACGCAGCACCTGCTCGGTGATGCCGTCGGTCTCGATGCGGGTGGTCAGCACGTCGTAGTCAGTGCGAACCAGCGAGTTGTACTGGCGCATATGGGTAGCCTTGCCTGCCTCAGCCTGCGGCTGATGTACGGCCAGCAACTTGTACTCAGGGTTCTTGTTGACGCCGGAAACCTTGGCCTGGCCGATTTCGCCGTAAGCGGAACCGAACGCGCCGTAGGTGCCGTCAGCCATCTTGGCCTGATAGTCGGCGTCGGTAAGGGTGGCAAAGTCGGGGTCAAGCAGACCGTCGTTGTACCACTTGTTGAGCAGAGTCAGGAAATCCTTGTAGCCGTCCTCGATCGGGCCGTAAGCCGCGGTCGTGCCGTCCTTGGCAAACCATTCGTAGCCGGTGTCATAGGACGCGGCAAACGCGAAATTGGTGGCAACGCCGTACCACTGCTTGATGTTCAGGCCCAGGTATGTGCCGTACTTTTCCTTGAATACGCGCAGCATGTTGTCCCAGTCCTCGATAGTCACGGGTTCTTCCAGCCCTGCGCCTTCCAGCAGGTCCTGACGTACCCACAGGCCGGACCACGGGTCGGAACGTACATAGTCGATCATGTGGAACTTGATCATCGCGCCCGAGTCCATGATGGTATCCTTGGCGATGTCGGGATAGGTATCGCGCAGATACTTAAGGTTGGGCAACACACCTTCGTCATAGTAGCTGCTGAAATCCACATACACGCCGTCCTCAACGGCCTTTTCCATGCCGCCCTTGTAATCCGGCGGGGTGGAGAACATGTGCGGCAGATCGTCGGACGCGCAGCGCAGGTTGAAGTTATCGGTCTCGGAACCGACCGGCGGATACACCCAGTTGATATGTACGTTGGTCAGCTCCTCCATCTTTTTGAAGGATTCGCAGTCGGCCAGCGAGTCCATAACCGTGGACGAGAATCCACGCCATACGTCGATAGTAATCGGCTCTTCGACGATGGGCAGCTCAGTCAGGTCAGCGCCGTAATGCTGGCGGTGAATGGTGCCCAGATCGTCGTCGGCAAACGCCACGCTGGACAGTGCCATCAGTACGGTCATGGCCAATGCAAAGGCTTTCAGTAGATGTTTCATAATATCCCTCCTATATATAATGTATACGAGTCGCCGGGTTACTTTCGCGGTCACATCTCCGCGGAAAACAGGGAGCGACGGCCCTGCTTGTCACAAAGTGAATTGGTAAAATGTCTTACCAAATAATAACCTGCAATATAGCCGCAATTCGACTTTTTAGATTGCAATCCCAATAAATAACAACTATATTGCACAAACCATCACTGCTAAATTAAAAGACGCCGCCTAATATGTTAACAATATACCACCTGATACGCCTGAAATGAATGGACTGTTCGGCATGAAACATATATAAAACGGCAAAATTAATATTTGAGCAAAGCGACGTAAAAATAAACAGTGATGAAAATAATTTGCATCAGACTTTGATTAAGCGGCGGCTAAAGGCGGGCTTTGTACAAATGGCAATATTCCCTAATATAAATGTAGTTTACCGCGCGCATTTAGGCTGATATAATATAAACCGCTCATAAAAACACAAATGTCAATATGTGAAACGGAAGTGCGAAAAAATGGAAAATTCGTTTGCAGGCATGAATCATCGCGCAGCGTTTAAGCAATGAATGCGCGACGGCATACCCATAGGTCTGGGCTATTTGGCCGTGTCGTTCTCGCTGGGCATCGCGGCCAAGAACTCGGGACTCAGCGTAATACAGGGCATGGTGACAAGCTTTCTGTGCAGCGCCTCTGCGGGCGAGTACGCGGGCTTTACGATAATCGCGGCGCAGGCGTCGCTGTGAGAAATGTTCATAATGATGCTGATCGCAAACGCACGGTACATGCTGATGAGCTGCGCGATGAGCCAGCGCTTTGCGCCCGACATGCCCTTCTGGCACCGGCTGTGCATCGCGTTTGATGTGACGGACGAGCTGTTTTCAATATCGGTCGCGCACGAAGGCTGTATCGACCCGTATTACACCTATGGCGCAATGCTCATTGCGTCGCCGTGCTGGACGGTGGGCACGGGTCTGGGCGTGCTGGTGGGCGAGATACTGCCGCTGCGCCTTGTAAGCGCGTTCAGCGTGGCACTGTACGGCATGTTCCTGGCGGTGATAACGGCCGGGCCGGGCTTTACGTTACCCTTCGCTGCTACCGTCATGTCTATCAA
>CAOKFD010000036.1:0-28053 GCA_948467645.1 uncultured Eubacteriales bacterium
GATCAGGGCGGCTCCGGTGATCAGGGCGGCTCCGGTGATCAGGGCGGCTCCGGTGATCAGGGCGGCTCCGACGACGGTGACAAAACTCCTGAATCCTCTCCCATTAACCTGAAAATTTACGGCAATGACGGAAGCGTAGATCATGATCGCATTTACGTCCACAGAGTGCCGGATGACAAAAAGGATGACGATGGCTATCATAGCTCTGAGTTTTGGACTTTGGCATTTAAGCATGACGATGATGATAAGTCGTTTGAAGGATGCACAACTGAGTTGACTCTTGACAATAATACTACTGGCAAAGATTTTGACTTGTTCAAAATAGAGTCCACTGACGAGAACGCAAATCAGTATTCTTTCTGGAGATTGCGCTACAAAAATAACGATGGCTGGTTCAATAAAGACGGCCAGCTCGAGTTCACCTTGAAAGTAACTCATAAAGACGGTACTGAAACCACCCATAAGTATACTGTTAAGACTGTAACGAATCAGTACATTTATATCGACGCTCCGCTTGATGAAGGCTATACCATTTACAAGAACTCCAGTACAGGCGCATTTAATATTGGCTTCCGCCGTGACGATGGTTTGGCCGGTGCATATAGTGCAGAAGCCACTTGTAATGATGATCGCCTTAGTGTCAATATCAAATACACGGGTAAGACAGATGAGGACGGACGCAGCATTTGGTTGCTGAATTATAAAGCGTCCGATGAATGCAAGGTTGGCGACGAGTTTACCGTTGGCATTGATGTAACATCCACGGCCACAGGCGGCGACGAAATTTCTACGCATTACGACATAGCGATAAGCATTGCAGAAGGCTATGACTTTGAAGCCATCGCCGACAGCACAACGATAAATAGCACCGGCATCGAGTTCTTCGACCCGCGAGTTGAAGACGACACCCTAGTTTTTGAATGGAACAACGTCGATTACATTCAGATGTCCAAGGACATTCCAAGCCTGAACTTCTCGTTTGCGCCGCCCACCCTTGATATAGGCGTGTTTGGCGACAACTCGACATTCGTGTGCGATACGAATAATCTCAAGCTGGTAAATCCCGTCCCGCGCAGGGATTGCAGCTTCTCCTACTCTGACGGCAAGATCAACCTTGATTTTAACGACATTGGCTTCTATTATCTCGACGCGACCTATTACAGCGAGAACAATCCGTCACTTTCCTTCAAGGTTCGTTTCTGGTTTGCCGCTGAAATAGAGTTGTACATCAACGGATTTGATCCCGATACCTCAAGGCCATACACCGTATACTATACGCCCAACGAAGAAACCAACGTGTCCATCCCGATAAGCGTAAAGCGTTCCGACGGCAAGCCGATAACCATTGACGATGCCGACTACAATGCGCTTAAAGCGTACATCTTTAATGAGAACAATAAGGTTGACGACCCCGACGCTCATGTGTCCGACTTCGGCGATTTTAATGAAGAATACTTTACCCTCACGCCGGTAGATTCTGCCGACAACACGGTTGCCAAGTACACGCTTGATATAGCCGTACCTGCGGATTTCGATTGGACAAAAATTACCGACGAAAATAATTACGTCGATTTCGCGTTTGGTTTCAACCTTGAGCCTAAGGACTACGATACCACTCCGCATCCCTATTGGACAAACGGTTGGGACAACGGCGAGGACTGCTTCCGCGTAAGGTTTAAAGCGCAGTCGGAAGAGACTGAGGAAGTCACACTCGACTACTTCCGCTTTAACTCAAACTACTTCACCGATGAGGGCACTGATGGTTTGATAAAAACCATCAAATACAACAAACCCATCCAGCTTGGCACAAACGGCGTTGCAACCATAACCATGCCGCGCGGCGCGATTGACTGGCAGTTCAAGCGCGGCGAAGATAATTTGGGCGGCAACTTCCGCCACTACGAGGCAGGAATAGGGCTTTTCGAGCAGAACAATCTGCTGAAATTCACATTCTACAATGCCAAGACCTACGAAATGATGATAACCTGCGACGAGGCCGAAGAAAATCCGAGCAACAAGCAGTACCCGGCGATAAAGGTAATCTTTAACGTAGACCCTGCCCCCACTGCTACTCCCGCCCCCCCCCGGACCCCCCACCCCGACAACCCCCCCGCTATTACCCACAGCCCCGCCGCCCCCCCCCAGCCCCCCCCCACCCCCCCCCCCCCCCGCCCGGCTACCCCGGCTCCCACCGAAGCGCCGACCGCCGAGCCTACTCAGGCTCCCATCGAGACCCCGGCAGCGCCTACCACAGCGCCCGAATTGGTCAAGGAAGTGTCCGCGGGCGGCAAGCGCCTTAACGTGCGCAGTGCGGCGGGCACCGGCAACGCCGTAATCGGCAAGCTGGCCGATGGTTCCAAGGTGACGGTTATCTCCACCGAGAACGGTTGGAGCCACATCCGCGCAACGCTCCCCAACGGTAGTGTTATTGAGGGCTATGTATCCGACGTGTACCTCAAGGCGACTGCCGCGCCCACGACTGCGCCTGTGCCCACTGCCACGACCGCGCCCGAAACCAACGCGCGCATCAGCACCAGCGGCTCGGCACTGCGTCTGCGCAGCGGCGCGTCTACATCGGCCAGAATAATCACCCGTATGCCCAACGGCTCGGCGCTGACCGTGCTGGAGAGTGCTAACGGCTGGATGCGCGTGCGCTTCACCGACGCAAACGGCCGCACATACGATGGCTGGGCTTCGGCCGAATACATCGCGCTGGCGCAATGATCCCGCGCGGGAGCATATCCCGGACAAGCATATTTTTCCCACCACATCGCAAAAGGCAGGCGCAAATCGCGTCTGCCTTCGTTTTATATCAAGCTGTTTACTTAATGCCGCCCAGCCGCTCCAGTGCGCACATTATGCCCAGTCGGCCATGCGCAAACGTAAGCGAGCCCTGCATATACGCAATGTAAGGCGGGCGTATGGGCGAATCCGCCGACAGTTCGATAGACGAGCCGCCCACAAACGTGCCCGCGGCCATTATGACCTGATCCTGATAGCCGGGCATGTCCCACGGTTCAGGCAATGCCTCCGAGTCCACGGGCGAGGCAAGCTGTATCGCCTGAACGAACTTAATCAGCTTGTCGGCCTCGCCGAAGCGTATGGCCTGAATGATGTCCTCGCGCGGCGCGTCGAACGCGGGGTTCACGTCGTAGCCCAGCTTGCCGAACACGCGCGCAGCCAATGCAGAGGTCTTGACGGCCTGCATGGTTATGTGCGGTGCTATGAACAGTCCCTGATAGAACGGCTGATAGCTGGCATAGTACGAGCCGACCTCGCGGCCTATCCCGGGCGAGGTCAGGCGATAGGCGATCATCTCGACGTACTTATGCCTGCCCGCGATGTAACCGCCGGTGGGCGCGATACCGCCGCCCGGATTCTTGATGAGCGAACCCGCGATTACGTCCACATCCACGTCGGTAGGCTCGATCTTACGCGTGAATTCGCCATAGCAGTTGTCCACCATCACGCACACGTCGGGGCGCTTGGCGTGAATCGCGCGCGCCGCCTCCCCTATGTCATCCACCGACAGGCAGGGCCGCCACGCGTATCCGCGCGAGCGCTGGAACGTGACGAGCTGGGTGTCGTCGTCTATCTTGGCCAGCACTGCGGGCAAATCGATTTTTCCGTCCGGGGTTAAGTCAACTTCATCATAGCCTATGCCATAATCGCGCAGCGAACCCATGCCCGGCTCGCCCGACAGGCCGATAACCTGCTCCAGCGTGTCGTAGGGCCGCCCCGAAGCCGCCAGCATCTTGCCGCCCGGCCTGGTGAGTCCCTGCAGGCACAGCGCCAGCGCGTGCGTGCCCGACGCGATCTGCGGGCGCACCAGCGCGTCCTCCGCGCCCATTATATCGGCATACAGCCTGTCCAGCGTGTCGCGGCCTATGTCGTCGTATCCGTATCCGTTGGACGGTGCAAAGTGTCTGAGCGCTATGCGGTGCCGCTGAAACGCCAGCAGCACCTTTTCGGTATTGTACTTTTCAATCTCGTCCAGCGCCTTAAACACATCGGCGCATTCGCGCTCGCATTCGTCCACAAAGGCGCGCACGCCCGCGCTTATCTCGGGCATGGCGGCGTCGGTATAGTTCATCGTGATTCCTCCATATTCATTATGCGATACTTTGCATCGTCGCGCTTGATTATTGCAATTGCGCGCTCAGTCAGCGTCGCGGCGGTGTCGTTTTCGTCAATGTCCAGCCAGTTAACGCGCGTGTCCCGCCTGAGCCAGGACAGTTGGCGCTTGGCGTAGTTGCGGGTGCGCTGTTTGAGGTTGCTTATCGCTTCTTCGCGCGAAACCTCACCCGCGAGTGCCTGTGCAATCTCTTTGTAGCCCAACGCCTGCATCGCGGTACATTCGCGGTTAAGGCCGTTTGCGATAAGCCCCGCGACCTCCTCAAATAGGCCTTGTTCACACATCATATCCACGCGGCGGTTGATGCGGTCGTACAGCCGCGCGCGCGGCATGTTGAGCGCAATCAGCGTCAGGTCGTACAGTTCGCGGTTCTCGCCCGTGCGTTCGGCGCTTTGCGACATGGGCGCGCCGGTCGAATAGTATATCTCCAGCGCGCGCAGTACGCGGCGCGTGTCGTTGGCGTGCAGCCGCGCCGCCGTGGGCGGGTCGATTTCGCTCAGGCGGTCGTGCATGGACTGTGCGCCCTGCTCGTTAAGCTCCTTCTCCAGCCGCGCACGCAGTTCATCGTCCGCCGGTGTGCGCGCAAACGACATGTCGCGCGTAACCGCATCGATGTACAGACCCGTGCCGCCGCACATTATCGGCATGTGCCCGCGCGACGCGATGTCGGCTATTACCGCCCTTGCTTCATCGCGGTAGCGCGCCGCAGAATAATTTTCTGCCGGATCGGCCACGTCGATCATGTGGTGCGGTATGCCGTCCATTTCAGCGCGCGTGGGCTTGGCCGTGCCTATGTCCATGCCGCGGTATACCATCATGGAGTCGCACGACACCACCTCGCCCGATATGCGTCTGCTCAGTTCAATCGACAGCGCGGTCTTGCCCGAGGCGGTAGGCCCCGCTATCGCAATCAGTCTCTGCCTTGCCAAACTCTGCCGCCCCCTTTACACTATGCGCGAGAAACGCTTTTCCAGCTCGGATTTGGGTATAGCGATTATCACCGGGCGGCCGTGCGGGCAGTTGGCAGGCGCGCCGGTGGTGCGCATCTGGTCGAGCAGCGCTTCTATCTCGCTCTTGTCCAGCGTGTCGCCGCCCTTTATCGCATGCTTGCAGGCAGCCTGCATTATCGCGTCGCGCCGCGCGGACAGCGGCGCGCTCTTGAGCCGCTTCAGTTCCGTCGCGCCCATCAGGAAGAACGGCCTCAAATCAGGTTCGCCCATTATCTGCGGCACGGCGCGCACCTGTATGTCGCGGTCGCCAAAGTCGTCTATCTCAAACCCGACTTCACTCAGCAATTCGCGGTTTTCCATTATTTGCGCCTTTTCGGCGGCGGACACGGTTACTGTGTACGGCGTGAGCAGCATCTGGCTCTGCACGCCGCTCTCCCACTGCTTCATGTACTTTTCGTACAGTATGCGCTCGTGCGCCGCGTGCTGGTCAATCGCGTACAGCGTGTCGCCCGACTGCACCAGTATGTAGGTGGCAAACGCCACGCCCACTATGTTCCAATCGGGCTTGCGCACCTCAGCGGGCGTTTCCAGCCCTGCCGCCTCCATCAGCGTATACTGCTTGTCGGGTTTAAGCTTGGGTCTGCTTTCGACTTTATCCACAGCCTTGGGCTGTTCGGCGCGCGGCATACTTACCGGCGGCGCGGGCGCATATGCGGTTTCGTTCATGCGCAATGCGCCACTTTTTGTTATAGTCGCGTCAGGCATGCGCGGCGGCATGACCACCTCCGCACGATCAAGAGGTTTCGTCGGCTGCACAGGCATACTGTCCGGCTCAGGCTGTGAAAGCAGCACTCTTACCACGCCCAGCTTCAGCGCATCGGCGTTGTCAAGCGGCGCTTCCTCTACCTTATCCACAGCCGCAGGTGCTTTTGCCTGTGCCGCGTTTTCTGACTTATCCACAGCTTCGGGCTGTTTCTGTTCAGTTGCCGGCTGAGTCTGCTCGATGAATATCGCCGGACGCGCGGCTTCCTGCGTCGGCTGTTCAGGCGTTAACATATTCTCGTCCGAAAACGCCTGCTCCAGCAGCACGCCCGCCGCCGTGAACAGCCCCGCCTCGTCGCGGAAACGCACCTCCAGCTTGCCCGGATGCACGTTCACGTCAACCGAGCTTTGCGGCAGGTCGATATTCAGTGCGCACATCGGGAACCGGCCTATCAGCACGCGCCCGCGGCACGCCTGTTCGAGCGCCTGACTCAGCATCGGGCAGCGTATCGCGCGGCCGTTTACGAAAAAGTGCTGGTGTGCGCGGCTGGCCTTGGCGCACGAGCCCACGCCTATCAGCCCGGATATGTGCAGCGAACCGATCGAGCCGTCCACCTCGCGCATGTTTTCGGCGGTCTGGCGGTCGTACACGGCCATTATCGCGTGGCGCAGCACGCCGTCGCCCTGTGTGCGGAACGCCAGCTTGCCGTTCGAGGTCATGCGTATGGCGACATTCGGATTGCCCAGCGCCAAGCGCGACATGGTGTCGATGCACGCGCCCGCCTCGCTTGCGGGCTTTTTGAGGAACGCGCGCCGCGCGGGCAGGTTGAAGAACAGGTCGCGCGCCTGTACCGTCGTGCCGTCGGGGCAGCCCGCAGGCTGTACGTCCAGCACATTGCCCGCCTCCAGCGTTATGCGCGTGCCGGTGTCCGCGCCGCGCGCGCGCGTGGTCATCTCGACGCGGCTGACTGCGGCAATCGAGGGCAGCGCCTCACCGCGGAAGCCCATCGTGCTTACGTCCACAAGATCTTTGACCTCGCGCAGCTTGCTAGTTGCGTGGTTCTCGAACGCCATGCGCACCTGCTCGGCAGGTATACCGCAGCCATCGTCGGTTATGCGGATGTAATCAATGCCGCCCGCGCGCAACTCCACCGTTATATGGCGCGCGCCCGCGTCCAGCGCGTTTTCGACCAGCTCCTTCAGCACGGACGCGGGCCGCTCCACCACCTCGCCCGCGGCGATCTTGCTTATCGTCATTGCGTCCAGCACTCTTATCGGCATACATACCCTCCTTTGTGCGGTTTATTTTAGCGTGTTGCGCGCCTTTTCGCGCAGCAGGTAAAGTTTATTGAGCGCGTCTATGGGTGACATGCTCATCACGTCCAGGTCGCACAGCTCGTCCACTATCGCCATAGACTCGAAGTTGGCCATTGTTAGCTGGGTCTGGCCGTGCGCGCCGTCGGACAAAATATTGGCGCTTATCGATGTCTTGTTGATCTCGGCCACCTCAAGTTTAGCCATTATCTCGCGGGCGCGCGCGGTCACGTCGGCGGGCAGTCCCGCCAGCGCCGCCACAGCCACGCCATACGACTTATCCGCGCCGCCGGGCTGCAATTTGCGCAAGAAGATTATCGTGTCGCCGCGCTCCTTGGCGGTTATGCAGCAGCCCACCACGCCGTCGATCTTGCCCTCCAGCTCGCCCAGTTCGTGATAATGCGTCGCAAACAGGCACAACGCGCCGCACTTTTCCATATCGGCGATGTGTTCGACCGTAGCCCACGCGATCGACATGCCGTCGAAAGTGCTGGTGCCGCGCCCGATTTCATCCAGTATTATCAGCGAATCGGCGGTCGCGTGCGCGAGTATCTGGCTCAGCTCGCTCATCTCGACCATGAATGTGGACTGGCCGCCGTACAGGTCGTCGCTCGCGCCTATGCGCGTGAATATGCGGTCGGTCAGGCATATGTCGGCCTCATGCGCGGGCACGAAGCTGCCTATCTGCGCCATTAGCACTATCAGCGCCACCTGACGCATGTACGTACTCTTACCGGCCATGTTGGGGCCGGTGATTATCATCATGCGCTTGCCCAAGTCCATGTCGGTGTCATTGGGCACAAAGCTTTCGCCGCTGGTCAATGCCTGTTCCACGACCGGGTGACGGCCATCGCGTATGAACAGCCGGTGTTCGCGGTTGAGCTTGGGACGCACATAGCCGTACTCGTCGGCGGATTGAGTAAGCGACAGTATGCAGTCGAGCTGCTTTAGCGCGCTGGCCGTGGACTTGATGCGGTCGATCTGGGTCAGCATCGCCTCGCGCAATTGCTGGAACAGGTTGTATTCGTGCTGCACGGCCTTTTCTTCCGAGCCGAGCACCTTGTCCTCTATGTCCTTTAGCTCCTGCGTGGTATAGCGCTCCGCGCCCGCCAGCGTCTGTTTGCGCACATAGCGGTACGGCACCTTGTCCGCAAAGCTCTTTGTGACCTCGATATAATAACCGAACACGCGGTTGAAGCCGATTTTAAGGTTCTTTATGCCGGTTTTTTCGCGCTCGTCGGCCTCCAGCTTGCTCAGCCAGTGCTTGCCCTCGCGCGACGCAGTGCGGTATGCGTCCAGCTGCTCGTTAAAGCCGTCCTTGAACAGCCCTCCCTCGCGCAGCGTAACCGGCGCATCCTCGCTTATCGCGTCGGTCAGCAGCCTACACAGCTTGTCCATGTCGCATATCATCGCGCGCGCATGGCTGAGCAGTCCTTCGGCGTGGCAGTCATCCAATGTGCGCGCGATGTCGGGCAGTACCTCGAACGAGCGCCTGAGCGCCAGACAATCGCGCGCGTTGAGCGTGCCGTATGCCAAACGCGAGAGCATACGCTCCAGATCGCACACCTGCTTCAGCTTCTCGCGCAGCTCGTCGGCGGCCATCGGCTGGGTCAGCATGAATTCAATTGCGTCCTGCCGCGCGGTTATGTCGCGCTCATTGAGCAAGGGCTGCTCTATCCAGAGCTTCAGCATACGCGAGCCCATCGCGGTGCAGGTCTTGTCCAGCAGCCATAAAAGAGAGCCGCGCCGCTTCCTGTCGCGCAGCGATTCGGTCAGCTCCAGATTGCGCCGCGCGGTCGGGTCGAGCGTCATGTACGCGCTGCGCCGGTAAAGCGCGATGTGGTCGATGTGCTGCAGGCTGTTTTTCTGCGTGCTGGTCAGGTATTGTATCAGCGCGCCCGCCGCCCGCCGCGCCACGTCCAGATCGCGTATGTCCTCCTGATTAAGGTCGCTCTGCGGGAAGTGCGCCTTCAGCGCTTCTTCGGCATTTTCCTCAAGATATGCCCCGTCGTCGAATTCGCTCAGCGGCACGGGCGCGCTTATCGCGGTCTTGAAGCGCCGCGCCTCGGCGTTTGCGATTATCTCGGACGGGCTTATGCGGCTTAGCTCCTGCATAAGCTGATCCAGCGCGCCGGCGATCTGGTATATGCTGAATTCGCCGGTAGATACGTCGCACAGCGCCAGTCCCGCCGCGTCGCCGTCCAGACATACACTAACGAGAAAGTTATTGGATCGGTCGTCCAGCATGGCCTGTTCGATCACCGTGCCGGGCGTGATTACGCGGATTACCTGCCGCTCGACCAGACCCTTGGCGAGCTTGGGGTCTTCCATCTGCTCGCATATGGCTACTCGATAGCCCTTTTTAATCAGCTTTGCCACATACCCTTCAACCGCGTGATACGGCACGCCGCACATGGGCGCGCGCTCTTTAAGCCCGCAGTCCTTGCCGGTCAATGTAAGGTCGAGTTCGCGCGATGCGGTTATCGCGTCGTCAAAAAACATCTCATAAAAGTCGCCCAGCCTGAAAAACAAAATCGCGTCGCCGTTTTGTTTTTTTATATTCAGGTATTGCTGCATCATAGGCGTAACGCCCATTTAAGTACCTCCCGGAGGCCAGAGCGCATATGCGCCGCCTCAATCTGTAAAAAAAGCAATGACAGTTCGCCCGGCCCTCGTGCGGGCCGGATGGACATGTATGCCGCGGCTTTTAGGCCGCGGCAAAGCGTTTATCGATTAATGTACGTGGCCGCATCCGCCGCCGCAGCTGGAGCAGCTGCCGCCGCAGCCCTCGTCACCGCAATCGCAGCCGCCCATCTCGCCGGTGATTACGAACGAGATGATCTGGTTAACCTGCGCGATGAGGTTGGAGAACTCGTTGCGCGCGCTGGTCATGTTGGCGATGGAGGGGATGTCCTGCATACGCTTCTGGATCTCGTCCATTGCGGTAGAGTGCGCGTTCAGCTGGGCGGAGTCGGGGTTTTCCTGAGCCAGCAGCTCTTCAACCGCGCTCTTGTGCTCCAGATACTCGGTCATGGCCTTGCCCGCGTCGGGATCGACCATAGCCTGCTCTTCGGCGGTCTTCATCGCCTGATACACGTCGCTGTCCAGCAGCGCGTGCGCCAGCGCATGAGTTTTTTCAAATACTTCCTGTACGCTCTTGTTATTCTCGTCCATTTTGATTAGCCTCCTTAAATAAATTGGTTTACCATTTAATCGCGCGACATTACGCCGCTTACGCAATTAACTTATATTATTCTGCGGGCGCGATTTTGCCCTTTAAGGTATTGTGCCCCGCGCCGGTTATCATGACCGGCACCACACTGCCCACCATATCGGCGCTGCCGTCGAAGTTGACGGTTATGCCGCGCTGGGTACGGCCGGTTATCTGCCGTTCAGAGCGCGCGGACACACCCTCGCAAAGCACGTTTTCAACATGACCCACCTGCGCCGCGTATGTTTCGGCGGTGATCTGCTCCTGCACCGCAATCAGCTCGTGTATGCGGCGCTTGGCAGTTTCCTCATCCACCTGATTCGGCATTTCGGCGGCCACGGTACCCTGACGCGGCGAGTATATGAATGTATAGGCCGAGTCGTACCGCACCTGCCTCACCAGGTCGATAGTCTGATTAAAGTCCTCCTCAGTCTCGCCGGGGAATCCTACAATCAGGTCGGTTGTAAGGCCGATGTCGGGCATTGCGTCGCGCAGGCGCTTGACCACGCCAAGATAATGTTCGCGCGTATAGCAGCGGTTCATCGCGCTGAGCACGCGGTTGCTGCCGTGCTGCACGGGCAGGTGCAGCTGATGGCAGATGTGTTTGGAGTTTGCCATAACGTCAATAAGACGGTCGGATAGGTCTTTGGGGTGCGACGTCATGAACCTGACGCGCTCGATGCCTATGTCGTCCACACGCTTGAGCAGTTCGGCAAAGTCGATGCCGCCGCCCGCGTAGGAATTTACGTTCTGGCCCAGCAGCATGATTTCCTTAACGCCCTCGGTCTTGAGCTGCTCTACCTCGCGCAGTATGTCCTCGGGCAGGCGCGAGCGCTCGCGGCCGCGCACGTAGGGTACTATGCAATACGAGCAGAAGTTGTCGCAGCCGTACATTATCGTCACGTAGGCCATCAGCCCGCCCGTGCGCTTGACCGGCAGACCCTCGGCGATCATGCCGTCGGTGTCCAGCACGCTGACCACGCGCTCGCGGCTGTCGAGGAGCTTCTTAAACATGCCCGGCAGTTCGGGCAGATTATGCGTGCCGAACGCGATGTCCACGAACGGATAGCGCTTTATCAGCTTTTGCGCCATGCCATCCTGCTGCACCATACAGCCGCATACGCCCACGATAAGCTCGGGCTTGACCTTTTTAAGCTCCTTGAGCCAGCCCACGTTGCCCAGCGCGCGGCGCTCGGCGTTTTCGCGCACACAGCAGGTGTTGTACAGCACGAAGTCCGCGTCCTCGCGCGCGGCGGCCTCGGTCATGCCCATCTGTTCCAGCATACCGGCGATTGTCTCGCTGTCGTGCGCGTTCATCTGGCAGCCGTATGTTACTATGTGATACCGCTTGCCTTTAAGGCGCGGTTCGGCCTTAATCGCGTCTATCGTGACGCGCGGCGTTTCGTTCATCTTACGTCCTCCCGATAAGGTTTCAGGCGGCGCGCGCCCTTGGGCGCATCGTCCTGAATCTGGCTTATATCATATCCGCGCACGTTGTTTGCTTCCATCACGTATACCGGCGCGTTTCGGCTCACGCCTATATCGCCAAGCGCGCGCACAACCTCGCCCGACGCGCGGATAAGCAGCGGCTTTTCCTCAAAGTCGCAGTCGCGGTCGCGCACGGCCATCAACGCGCGGCGCGCGATAACGTCCGGCGTGTATTCCCAGCCCTCGCCGCGGCATTCGCGGCAGGGGCGCGTGAGCTGGCCGCGCAATGAATGGAACACCTTCTTGCGCGTCATCTCCAACATGCCCAGCCCGGTAAAGCCCACCACGTTGTTCTTGGCGCGGTCGTGCGAAAGCGCCTCTTTAAGCGCCGCCACGACGCGTTCTCGGTTTTCCTGCGAAACCATGTCTATAAAGTCTATAACAATGATGCCGCCCACGTCGCGCAAGCGCAGCTGGTTCACTATCTCGCCCACGGCTTCCAAGTTAAGCCGCGCAACCGTGTCCTCCAACCCGCTCGAACCCACGAACTTGCCGGTGTTTACGTCTATCACAGTCATGGCCTCGGCGTGGTCGATCACAAGGAATCCTCCGCTTTTTAGCCATACGCGCCGCATGAGCGCCTTTTCGGCCTGAGTCGCCACATCGTACAGCAGAAACAGCGGCCGCTTGCCGGTGTAGCGCTCTATGCGGCTGCTCAGTCCGGGCGCGCACTCGTTCGCGGCGGCGAGCGCTTCCTGGTAGCACCTTTCGTCCTCGATCAGCATACGTGCGTTATCGCTCTTTAGCATTATATCCCTGACCGCGCGGCGTATCAGCGTCTCGTCCACATGTATCAGCTTAGGCGCGCTGGTATGGCGGGCGCGCAGACTGATTTCGCGCCACTTTTCGCTAAGCTGCTCGATTTCGGCGCGCAGGTCATCGTCGGTCGCGTCCGCGCCCGCGGTGCGTACTATCGCGCCCATGCCCTCGGGTTTAAGTACAGTCATGCGTTCGCGCAGGCGCTCGCGCTCCTCCTCGTCGATGCGTCGCGACACGCCCACGTATTCGACCGTGGGCATAAGCACCACCGCGCGCCCCGGCAGGGTTATGTGCGTGGACACGCGCGGGCCTTTCGCGCCGCCCGGTTCCTTTGTGACCTGCACCATTATCTCCTGACCGTTTTTGACCAGCTTTTGTATAGGTATCTGTGCCGCATTAACGCTGGTGTCGGCAAAGCCGCAGTCCGGGCCGGGCTTCAGATCGCCCGCGTATAAGAATGCGTTTTTGTCCAGACCGATATTCACAAATGCGGCCTGCATACCCGGCAGTACGTTTTCCACGCGCCCCATGTATATGTTGCCCACCAGTTTTTCACTGCCCGCCTGTTCGGTGTACATCTCCCGCAGGCGGCCGTCCTCCATCACGGCCAGGCGCGTGCGGCCGTACATGGATTCGACTATTATATCAATCGCCATTTGCGTTTCCTCCGACTAAGCGCCCGCGTCACGCGGGATACGTTTCAATCACGCCGTCGGTGATTATTGGGCGTGCGCCCGCCGGGTCGTCGCCGGTCAGCAGCGCGCGCCGCTCTATGTCCAGCGCGCCCGGCTCTATCTCAACGCCGCGCCGCTCGGCCGCCAGATTCATCATCAGATCCGGCTTCAGCGTGCCCTGCTCGCTCAGACCCAGCCGCACGTAAACCACTGCGCCTCCGTTCGGCCTGCTTTCAGTCGTAAGCGAGGCTATCAGCGGCCGCACGTCCATCTCATGCGTGCCCGCCTTGCCCTTGCGCATTATCTTTATCTCTTTTTCGTCCAGCAATTCGCGCGCCGCGCCGGCAAGCGATGCGTATTCTTCCGGCAGCGTTATCGCATAGTCGGCCCACCTGACCTTAGCCATCGAAGCCGTGTGGCCGTCCTCGACCGACGATACGCGAGTTATGTGCATGTCGTCGGGCAATGCCGCGTTCATGCGATCGAATGCCTCTTTAAGCGGACACTCCCGTTCCATCTTGACGTCCAGCACCTCGCAGCTGCTCCATGAGCCTACGCCCAGCGCAGACGCAAACGACATCGCCGCGTGCGGCGAATAGCCGCCCGAATAGCGTATCGGCAGGCCTGAGCGCCTGAGCGCGCGCTGCATAAGCCGCTGCATGTCAAGCAGCGATACGAACCTGAGCCGCGGCCCTTTATAGAACTCGAACAGAATCCTCACTTGCGGCACGCCCCCTCATATCGCTGCAGTCCGCAGCCCTGACAGCCCTTGCGGCAGTCGGGCGTGGTCTCACCGCGCTCGGCCTTGTGCTTTTCGCGCAGCAGGAATTCCTTGGTCACGCCCGCGTCAATGTGATCCCACGGCAGTACCTCGTCCTCGGCGCGCTCGCGGTTGGCGTAGAACGCCGGGTCAAGTCCCGCCATTTCAAACGCCTTCATCCAGTTCTTGTAGCTGAAATACTCGTTCCAGCCGTCAAAATGACAGCCCAGCTGATGCGCGTATTCCAGCACCCTGCATATGCGCCGGTCGCCGCGCGCGAGACAGGCCTCCATCACGCTGACTTCGCTCTCGTGGTACTTGTAGTCCACATACTTCATGTTGCGGAACTGGCCTATCAGATAATGCTGCTTTTCGTCGATCATTTTGAGCGTGTCCTGCGGCGCCCACTGGAAAGGCGTATGCGGCTTGGGTACGAACGTGGACGTGGACACCGCCACGCGCAGTCCACGAGCGCGCTGCTCACGCGGCACGGCAAAGTACTGGTCGATTACGTCGCGCGCCAGCTTGACAAGTCCGTCCAGATCGCCCGTATTCTCGGTAGGCAGACCCAGCATCGTGTACAGTTTTATGCTGCTCCAGCCGCCCTCGAACGCATCGCGCACGCTTTTTAGCAAATCCTCCTCGGTAACGCCCTTGTTTATTACATCGCGCAGGCGCTGTGAACCGGCCTCGGGCGCGAACGTAAGCGTGGTCTTTTTGACCTTCTGCGTCTGCTGAAGCGTATCCTGAACGAAGCTGTCAACGCGCAGCGACGGCAGGGATACCGACACGCGGCGCTCCTGAAAGCGCTTCATGAGCTCGGTCGCCAGTTCGGGCAGACAGGAATAGTCGCCGCTGGACAGGCTGGACAGCGAGATTTCCTCATATCCGGTCGCGTCCACCAGCTTTTCGGCCAGCTCAAGCAGCCTGTCCATCGAGCGCTCCCTTACCGGGCGGTAAATCATGCCCGCCTGACAGAAGCGGCAGCCGCGCGTGCAGCCGCGGAATATCTCGAGGATTATGCGGTCGTGTACTATGTCGCCGTAGGGCACTATCATCTGATCCGGGAAGTCGGCGGCGGTCAGGTCGTTGACTAGCGCCTTGTATACCCGCGCAGGCGCGCCCGAGCCGGGCTTTGGCGTGACTGACTTAACCGTGCCGTCATCGTTATACTCCACGTCGTACAGCGAGGGCACGTATACGCCCGGAATCTGGGCGCACATGCGCAGGTATTCGCTGCGCGGCTTGCCGGATTCCTTCCATTTGATAAAGGTATCGATTGTGTCGTGTGTGGATTTTTCGCCGTCGCCCAGCACGAATATGTCGAAAAAGTCGGCCAGCGGTTCGGGATTGAATGCGCACGGGCCGCCTGCGATTACGAACGGGCCGTCGGTGCGGTCGGCGCTCCTGAGCGGTATGCCGGACATCTCCAGCGCGTCGAGTATGTTGGTGTAGCTCATCTCGTACTGGAGCGTCACGCCCAGCATGTCGAATTCGCCCACCGGCGTGCGGCTTTCGATCGAAAACAGCGGTATATTCTCGCGTTTCATCTCGTCCAGCATGTCCACCCAAGGCGAGAATACGCGCTCGCACCATGCGTCCGGGCGCTTATTTATCGTATGATACAGTATCTTCATGCCCAGATGGGACATGCCTACCTCATATACGTCGGGAAACAAAAACGCATACCTTACGCGTACCGATGCGGGGTCCTTCATTACCTCGCCCATCTCGCCGCCCATGTAGCGGGTGGCCTTCTGTACCCTCGGCAGTACGCGCTCGATGCGCTGTGAAAGTGATGTATCAATATGAGCCAAATACTTTAGCCTCCTGTTTAGCTATAGCCTAGCACCCTATAGCATAGCACGAATTGCACTTGCAGGTCAATGAAAATCGGTAAGTTTACATAAGCGCCGCGCCCAGTGCTATCGCAAATTGTGCAAATGTATATGTGGTCATCACCTTAAAATGATGATGCGCACGTTCACTCAGGAATATACCCTCGGCCAGTATGCTGTCCGATACGATGAAACTGAGACTGCCTATCCATATAAGCGCGCTGCCAACGCACGGCCGCGCCAGCAGCAGCGCAAACGCGCACGTACTCATGAAGAATATCACAATGTCGTAGCACAGCGCGGGCAGCTTCATCTGTTTAAGTCCGGGGCGAAGGTGCCTGAAAAGCATCACTCCCGCCGCAATCGCAAGCGGAATGTAAAATAGCGTCCACGGACTGAACGCGCCGCCGGTCTGAATAATGAACCATATGCTGTACATGACGTGCCCCAGCAGAAAGCCCGCAAGTCCCGCAATGAACGCCCAGTCGCCATGCAGCATAAGTGCCACGTCGCCCACGAAGCCCAGCGAGATTCCAATCGCGATAAGCGGCTGCACCGGCCGCGCAGCGAAACAATACCCCATCAGCAGCGACGGCATGAGCAGCGGTTTAAGTATGCGCGACAGCCTTGATGCGCGCCACGCGTCGATACAGTATGCGCAGGATATTACGATATACGGCATAAGCAGCAGGTACATATAATCAGCCTCCCTGTACGCATTGTGATTTTATTTTACCATGCGCACGGAGCAAAAACAAGCTCTTGTAAGCGCGCCGAAAACGCGATATAATATGTATGGGTAAACATAAATCTTACCCGAACAGCGCGCACAGGAACGTGCACAACATGCGCGTATAATAGGATAAAAATAAATGCTTCCAAGGAGGTCATTCAATTATGTTTCCAGTAGCGATACAGGTTTACTCGGTGCGCGACGACGCCGCGGCCGACATGATGGGCACCCTCAAGAAGATCGCCGACATGGGCTATGATGGCGTAGAGTTCGCGGGCTTTTACGGCTATGGTGCGGAAGAAATCCGCGCCGAGCTGGACAAGCTGGGCCTGAAGGCAGTATCCAGCCACGTACCGTTTGCGACGCTGCGCAGCGACCTTGAGGCCACTGCCGAGTACCACAAGATACTGGGCTGCAAGTACATCGCCGTGCCCTACCTCGAAGAAAAGGATCGTCCCGGCACCGAGAACTGGCAAAAGACCATCGACGACATACTCGCCATCGGCAAGTACCTGCACAGCCAGGGCATACAGCTGCTCTACCATAACCACGACTTCGAGTTCGTCAAGATCGATGGCAAGTACGCGCTGGACATGCTGTACGACGCGGTGCCCGCCGAGTACCTCAAGACCGAGCTGGACACCTGCTGGGTAAAGTTCGCGGGTGAAGACCCGGCGGCCTACCTGCACAAGTACGCGGGCCGCTCGCCCATCGTCCACCTGAAGGACTTCTATGTAGAGGGCAGCGTTAAGGACGCGGCCACGCCCTATGCGCTGATCAACGCCGACGGCACCGATTCGGGCGCAAAGCGCTCCACGTTCGAGTTCCGTCCCGTAGGCTACGGCGTGCAAAATTTCCCCGAGATACTCGCCGCCAGCAAGGACGCGGGTGCGGAGTGGGTAATCGTCGAGCAGGATCAGTCCCCGACCCGTCCTCCGCTCGAGGCCGCCAAGATGAGCCGCGACTATCTGCGCACCATCGGCAACTGATTTAAGTAGATTTAAGTAACAGACTGCGCCGGACGCAATCGCATCGATTCGCATCCGGCGCAGTTTTGTTTATGCTGTGAAGTCCTCCTACTGCCTTAAACTCAGGCCGCCGCGCTGGCCTTGGGCGTGCGCAGACCCGCTTTCTTGCTCCAGTGCAGGTAGTAGATTATCATGACTATCGAAGTCAGTATCCACGATATGGGATAGCTGAGCACAATCGTGATTATATTGTTATTCAGCGGCACCGCCGTAAACAGCCACACCACGCGGAATATACACACGCCAAAGCAGATGATTAGCATGGGCGCAAGCGAATTGCCCATGCCGCGCATACCGCCCGACAACAGGTCGATCGGCACGAACGACGCGTACAGCGGCACGTTGCAATGCATTATCATCAGGCTTATCGCGATAACGCCCTCGTCCTGGGTGAACAGGCGTATCAGGTGCTGGCCGGTCAAGAGTATCACACCGCTCATAATCAATGTGCTTAGCAGCTCCACCACCATACCTGTGCGTATGCTGGTCTTTACGCGGTCGACCTTGCCTGCGCCCCAGTTCTGGCCCACGAACGTGGTGACGGATACGCTGAACGCGCCCATAACCATCCAGATTATGCTGTCCACCTTGCCAAACGCCGTCCACGCGGCCATCGTATCGGTGCCCAGGGCGTTTATGTTTGCCTGAATCAGCAGGTTGGATATGGAGTACATCATGGATTGAATACCCGCCGGGAAACCGATGCGCAGTATTCGCCCCAGCAGCGGGAAGTCCACGCGCAGCTTCTTAATCACGAACTTATAGCATTCCTCGGTACGCATAAGCGCGCGCATAGTGAGTATAGCGCTGACCGCCTGAGAAGATATGGTCGCAATCGCCGCGCCCGCAACGCCCATGTGCATAAAGCCTACGAACAGTATGTCCAGCACGATGTTTACCAGACAGCATATTATAAGGTAGATCATCGGGCGGCGCGAATCGCCTATCGCGCGCAGTATGCCCGAGCTCATGTTGTACAGCAGGTTCATTATCACGCCCGCGAAGTATATGCGCATATAATCGGTAGCGCCGCCGATTACGTCGGCGGTGGTGCCCATCATCTCCAGCGCCCAGCGCGCGCCGAATATGCCCACGAATGTCAGGAATATACCGCCCGCCAGCGATAGCGCGATCGAGGTATGCACCGCGCGGCTTACGCCATCTTCATCGCCGCTGCCGAAATACTGCGATATTACGACCGTCGCGCCCGACGACAGACCCACGAAAAATCCAACCAGCAGGTTGATTATAGTGCCGGTCGCGCCGCCCACCGCCGCCAGGGCCTCTTTGCCCAGGTAGTTACCCACGACGACCGCGTCCACGGTGTTGTAAAGCTGTTGAAAGAATGTGCCCAGAAGTATCGGGAAAAAGTAGATGAGCAGCTGTTTCCAGATAACGCCCTCAACTATTCCGCGATTGTTCTGTACGAGGTCACGCTTACGCATTTCGCTTTTCCTCCGTATTATAGCATTAAGTTAGGTATATCACATATTCGGCTTAAATGCAATATGCTTTTCTTCACTTCAACTTTTGTTTTATTTTGCGTGATGTGTGAAATTTAATATCAATTTGCATTTTCAGGTCATTAGCATTCAGACAATAGTTTAGGCTATAATTTCAAAGTCCAGTCATGGTATATGACTTGCGAAGTGCCGACCATATGCATGATGTCAGTTGTCTTTTAGTCACGCTTCTAAAAATATAACCCCGGCGCAGTTCGCCCATTATAAAGCGTTCTGCGCCGGATTCGATTGCTGTTTAATTATTCCTCGTCCTCGCCGGTGCTGATTATGCCCGTGCGCGCCGCGTGGAACAGGTATTGCTGGAGTATGCCCGCGTCCTCGCCCCACTGCCGCTGGGCGCAGCGCTTGAGTTCGGCGCGGTTGGTGCAGCCGGGCATGTACTTTTGCATGGCGCGCTCCATCCACACGTCCACCGGGAACGCCAGCGAATGGCGGCAGCCGAACAGCAGCACGCAGTCGGCGACCTTGGGGCCTACGCCCTTGAGCTGCAAAATCTTCTTATGCGCCTGCTCGTAAGGCAGTGTGCGCAGTTCGTTCAGGTCAAAGCCGTCCACGACTGCCTGAGCGCTCTCGATAAGATAGGGCGCGCGGTAGCCCATACCCATCGCGCGCAGCGTCTCCACCGGCGCGGCGGCCAGAGCTTCGGGCGTGGGGAAAAGATGTATCTGAGTGCCGTTCAGTTCGCGCCTCTCACCCAGCTCGTCGCACAGCTTCTTGACCAGCACGCGAATGCGCGCCACGTTATTGTTGGCCGAGATTATGAACGACGGCAGCGTGTCCCACACCGGCTGATTTAGCACATGCAGCCCGTGCAGCGCATCATAGGACTGTTTCAGGTACGGATCGGCGTCGCATATGGGCTTCAGCGCCGCATAGTCGCGCCCCAGATCGAAGTAGTCGCGCCAGAACGCCTCGTCCGTGCAGGGGCTGATTATCTCAAAGCCGTCGTCGCCGGGAATGATCAGCGCCTCGTACCCGCCGGCGTGACCCACGTATTCGCGGCCGTCGAAGTACCACTGGAACGCCTGTGCACTGCGCACCAGCGTCAGGTCAAGATCAACGTCTGACTTTATATACATAGTTGCGTACCTCCTCCCGCGTTTGGAGAATGTCTCAAACAGGGAAATTTGCAAGACCGAATGAATTTTCATCATTTCAAGGCAGAATCCCTAAGCGTCTTAGCAGCGCCATTTCAAACTGTATGATGCAGAAACGACGGAGCGCCGCCCGAAATTGCGAATTAAACATTTTGAGACTCACTTTAATCGGGTCAAAAAAAGCCCGCTCCCCGTTCAGAGAGCAGGCTTAGTTTACGAAACTTATTGGGCAGCCTCGGTCTGCGGGTAAACGCTGACCTGCTTCTTGTCCTTGCCCTTGCGCTCGTACTTGACGATACCGGTCGTCTTGGCGTAGAGCGTATCATCGTCGCCGATGCCTACGTTGTTGCCGGGATGAATCTTGGTGCCGCGCTGGCGCACAAGTATATTACCCGCGAGCACGAACTGGCCGTCGCTGCGCTTGGTGCCCAAACGCTGCGCGTGGCTGTCGCGGCCGTTGCGGGTGGAGCCCATTCCCTTTTTATGGGCGAACAGCTGAAGATTCATGGAAAACATCAGTTCCACCTCCGTTCATTCGCGTTGACCCGGAGAAATTCCGGGTAAGAAGATTCTATTGATTTAAGTCCAATGAGCAATGTTTCAAAGATGGTCTGTGCCTTTAGCATACTCGCTTCGTCCACCTTATCCGGCAGACGCACCTCGTATTTGCCTGCGTCGTCATCGCGCTTTACATTAACGGCGATTCCCGCAACCTCGCTGAGACCCAGCTCGCAGGTCTGCGTGAGCGCCGATATTGCCGCGCATACGATGTCATAGCCGCTGTCGGCATAGCCCGAATGCCCTCCGGCCGTGAAACCCGTGATTTCACCCTGCCGGAAGAAAAACGACACCCGCGTCATTACGCATTGATGGCGGTAATTTCCACCTTGGTGTAGGGCTGACGATGGCCCTGGCGCTTGCGCTCGTTCTTCTTGGCCTTATACTTGTAGACCAGGATCTTAGCGCTCTTAACCTGCTTTACGACCTTGCCGGTAACGGAAGCGCCCGCTACCAAAGGCTTGCCGATCACAGCGCCCTCGTCCTTACCTACCAGCATGACGTCGAATTTTACCTCGTCGCCTTCCTGGGCGTCCAGCTTCTCAACATAGATCACGTCGCTCTTTTCAACGCGATACTGCTTGCCACCGGTCTTGATTATTGCGTACACGGCAGCACACCTCCTTTTTTATGAAGTCTCGCCGAAACACGGCAGTCCATGCGCCTGCACAGGCATTTAAGGCCGTTTCCGTGCGGAGCACCCAATTATTATACTATATGCGGGCGGCGCAAGTCAACCGCCGCCCGCAAAAACCTTAAACTTAACAGGTGCATTCAATTACAGTTCCGTCGCCGGTTCGCCCGAAAGCTCTTTTACAAGCGCGCGCACGCCTGCGATCTGCTCATCCGTGCCGCTCACGGCCAGCCACACGCAGCCCTCCGCGCCCAGCGCGCCGCCCGCCGCCAGCAACTTGGGCCTAGCGCCGGTAAGCGCCGCAATCGCGTCCAGCTCGGTAAACGTGCGCCCCGGCAGTGGGAACAGCCGCGGGCCGTCCGCTTCGGAAGAGTTTGCAATAGCGGCCAGCGCCGCGATCGGCTCTTCAACACGCTTTTCCAGACCTACGGGCACGACAACGCTTACCCTGCGGCCGATTTCGGCAGTTATCGTGGGTATGACCGTGCCGCCCTGCGGATGGCCGATAAGCACGCCCGCCTCGCCGCCCGGCAGGTACAGCGCGTTTGCGCCCTTCATTATCATGTCGCCCTCGCCCATATCTGGCGCTGCGGCAAACACGTCGCGATCGGTAAATACCTTGCCATGATCGATCAGCATATCGAAACCGCAGGGCTTGGCCTGCATATGCGCGCCCGGCGCAGCCGTGACGCCGCGGCGAAAGCCCCTCTTGTCGAACGCCCGTCCGTCACCCAGCGCGCGCAGCGCTTCCTCGGCCACATAGCCGTTGGTGCTGCCGCCGATTATCAGCAGCTTATGATTGCGCATAGCGTCCTGAACCTGACCATCGGCCATAAGGCCGCGCGCGATAAGGCGTTTGCCCATCGCCACTGTCAGCATTATTTCACAGGTCATATCAATGTCCTCCGCTTATCGGGTCAGCCCCACAGTGTCGAGGAAGCGCTGCAGGCCTGCGCGGCCCGCCTCGTCCTGCTTGTACACGCCCGCGTCCCTGAGCACCTGCGCGCACACATTGGACAGCTCTTTATGCATAGCGCCGGACGCTTCCTCTTCGGTAAGGCCGGTGCCGTAGCGCTCGGCCAGTTCGCACATCCAGTCGTAGTGCTTGTAAAGCGGCGAATCCTCGGCCGGGCGCTCCAGCTTGAGCGCGCCGGTGAGATAGCCTTCGCAATCATTAAGCTCGGTCTTAAGGCGGCCGGGCAGTATGAACAGACCCATGACCTCTATAAGGCCTATGTTCTCGCGCTTTATATGGTGTAGCGGCGCGTGCGGATGGAATATGCCCAGCGGGTTTTCGGCGTCGGTGCGGTTGTTGCGCAGCACCAGCAGCAGCCGGTATGTATCGCCGTCCTTATGCATTATGGGGGTTATGGTGTTGTGGGGCGCGTCGGTCTGAGCAAATATGCCCAGTTCCGGATCGGAATACGCGCGCCACGCCTTAAGCACTTCATCCGCCTTATTTATCAGCTGCTCGCGGTTTTGCGACGCGATGCAGACGGTGGGCATGGGCCAGTTGACCACATGCGCGCTCAATCCGTCCTCGGCCTTCAATTCGTATTCCACGCCCGCGCGATCCATGGGCATTACGTAATTGCCGCCCTGGAAATGGTCGTGGTTAAGTATGGAACCGCCCACTATGGGCAGATCCGCGTTGGAGCCTATGAAATAGTGCGGGAACTTGTCCACAAAGTCGGCCAGCCGCTCGAACGAGCCGCGCTCTATCTTCATGGGGCGGTGCTCGCCGCACAGCACTATGCAGTGCTCCTCATAATACTTATAGGGCGAATACTGCATGTACCACTGCTCGCCGCCCAGCGTCACCGGCACCATGCGGTGATTCTGGCGCGCCGGGAAGTTGGCGCGGCCCGCGTAGCCGGGGTTCTCCACACACAGCATGCACCTGGGATAGCCCACGGAGGGCGCGTTCTTCAGCTTGGCGATCTCCTTGGGATCCTTTTCGGGCTTGGACAGGTTTATGGTTATCTCCAGCTCGCCCACGGGCGAATCGGCAAAGTAGCGTATGTTCTTGGCCACGCGATCGACCTGAATATAGTTGCAGGCGCAGCACATGTCATAGAACCAGTCGGTAGCCGCCTTTGCGCCCTGCGCGTTATATATTTCTTCAAAGCGCATACGGGTCTCGGCGGGCGAGGGCGTGACCATGCCCATTGCGCGCGTTTCAAAAAGGTCGCGCGAGGTGTTGTCATCCTCCGCAATGCCCGCGGCGCAGGCGTAGTCGGTGATAGGCTTCAGCAGTGCGGTCGCTGTATCGGGAATATCGAACGGTGCGATTTCGCCGTCGAAAGGACTGTCGCAGCCTATAAGGTCTATCAGTCCATTGCGCGCGTATGCGGTATCGTATCCATCAATCAGACCCTTGGCGTGAGCAAACGCAACCAGCTTTTCTATCGACTCGAGCGCGTCGCGCCTGAGCGTCTCCAGCCTGTCGACCTTATTTTCAGCAGCCATTTTAAGTCCCCCTCATCGTGTATATCCCAAATTCAGTTCACAATTATACGCCAATTTCGCCTCGTAAACTACCCATATTGTGAAAAAATTTGTAAACGCGCAAAAGGCGCGGCAGATATCGCATCCGCCGCGCCCATGTCAAACGCCATTTGCGCTCAGCCCGCCGTAAGTGTCGACGTGACTGTGTATTTATGGCCGAATATGTAGTATTCAACCTCGACCTGGCGCTCCACAGTGGGGTTTTGCGCGCTCGTCAGCAGCACCGCCTGGAACACGGTCTTGCCCAGCGCGCGCGCCGAGGCCGAATCCTGGCGTATCTGAAGCAGGTCGCCGCTTGCCGGGTTTACGCGTATCTGTACCCATTCGGCGGGCAGGTAGCTCCAATTGCTGACCTCGACCGTCAGGTATACCATCGAATAATTCGATATGTCGCCCGGCTCGTCGTTTGTGAACTTGATAACGCTCATGCTGTCGTTTTCGCGCGCCCATGCGGTAGCCATGCTGAACGCCTCATACTGGTTGGACGCCGGTTCAGACGTCACCGACAGTACCTGCACGCCCACGTTGGTCGTAAGTGCGCCGTAGCCCACGATCAGAATTATAAGCGCCGTAACCACAGCCGTTACAATCGAAAAAGTACGCATCGTATTCCCCCGCAAACACAGTAATGCCATATATATTTGACGCGCTTAACGGACAAAAAGTTGTCGTTTTGCGTAATTTTTTCCGTTTATGCGCACATGGATATATTATATCCGTTTTTGAGGGCGCGCGCCACTGTATCGATTAATATTTACATATACCCGGCACATTTTTTTACCTACATGCCCGGTACGAGCGCTATCTCGCCCGTTTCGCGCGTGCGCTTCATGTCGATAACGCGCTGATTGCGCGACCCGCGGAACCTCAGTTCCAGCGAACGTTCACTTAAAACAAACGGCCCGTCAACCAGCACGTCTATATCGCCCAGCAGTTTCTGCGCGTCCTCGCGCTTTAGCAGCTGCTCATACAAAAAACCGGTAAAGCACCACACGTTCAGCCCGCGCGCGTGCGCGGCGCGGCTGAGTTCCAGGCACGCCGCGCATTGCATGAACGGTTCGCCGCCGGTAAGCGTTATGCCGTCCAGCAGCGGATTATCGTCTATCATATCGATTATATCGGCCGTATCGTATATCGTACCGCCGTCCATTGCGTGCGAATCCGGGTTGTGGCAGCCCGGACAGCCGTGCGGACAGCCCTGAGTGAATACGGCCAGCCTGAACCCCGGCCCATCCACTATCGAATCATCCACAATGCCGTACAGCCTTATCTGCATGGATAAGTCATCTCCCCAAATCGTGCAAAACGGCACGGCTTTCGCTGTCCGGAAAGCCGCGCCGCAATGAATCAGATTATCTTACTTTTCGTTAAACACCGCGAGCATACCCTTGTAGCTCATGTAGTTATCTACCTTGGATATGATCTCATAGGGCGCGTGCATGGACAGCACCGGCACGCCCGCGTCGATGGTGTCTATGTTGCGCTGTGCGGTTATGCCGGCGATGGTTCCGCCGCCGCCCGCGTCGACCGCGCCCAAAGGCGCCATCTGCCACAGCACGCCCGCGTTATCGAACATATTGCGCACGCGCGCGACCAGTTCCGCCGACGCGTCGGACGCGCCGCTCTTGCCGCGCGAGCCGGTGTACTTGGCTACGCCCAGACCGTAATTGAGCTTGGGCGCGTTGCGCGGATCGAAGGGCTGCGGATAGTTGGGGTCGAACGCCGCCGCCACGTCGTTGGACAGGCAGAAGGAGCGCTCGAAGCACTCGCGCAGGCTCATGCCGAACTCGGCCGCGATGTCCTCGCACAGCGTGTCAAACCAGCGGCAGTTAGCGCCGGACACGCCGGTGGAGCCGATTTCTTCCTTATCCACCAACAGGCACATTATGGTCTTGGTGGGGTTCTTGGTATCCAGTACGGCGCGCAGCGAATCGTATGCGCACACGCGGTCGTCATGGCCGTAAGCGGCGATCAGGCTGCGGTCGAAGCCCACGTCGCGCGCGTTCATGGCGGGTACCAGAGTAAGTTCTGCCGAATGGAAGTCGGCCTCGGTTATGCCGTACATGTCGTTGATTATGCCCATCACGGCCAGCTTTACGCGATCGGAGCCGTCGTCCTCGGCGTCGGGAATCGTACCCACGATGGCATTCATGCTTTCGGCGGGTACTACCTCGGCCGCGCCCTTCTTCATCTGTTCGGCGGACAGGTGTATGAGCAGGTCGTTGATTATAAATATGGGATCTTCGGGCTTGTCGCCGCAGCGCACCTTTATAACGGTGCCGTCCTTGAGCGCGATAACGCCGTGCAGCTCCAGCGGGATGTTGACCCACTGATACTTCTTTATGCCGCCATAGTAATGCGTCTTGAAGAAGGCGATCTCGTGATCTTCAAACAGCGGAGACATTTTCAGGTCGATGCGCGGCGAATCGATGTGCGCGCCCGATATGTTTATGCCGTCATGCACGTCGTGCTGGCCGATTACCATAACGGCGATTGCCTTGCCGCGGTTGACCTGATAGATCTTGTCGCCGGGCTTAAGCTTGTCGCCGCGCTTGTAGGGCTTGAAGCCCGCGGCCTTGGCGGCCTCCACGGCATAGTCCACGGCCTCGCGTTCGGTCTTGGCCGCGTCGATGAAGTACTTGTAATCCTCATTGAACTCATGGCATGCCTTGAGTTCCTCGGCGCTCATCACGTCATAGCCGTTTTTCTGCTTCTCCAGCAGCGCGCGGCGCTTTGCGTTTTCGCTCATGTGAATTTCCTCCTTGCAATATTGCGACAGCAGTTATCGTTTTCGTCAGGCGGGAAGCTTAGTCTTCCCGCCTTAACGCCGTTATACTCCGTGCTTCACGCGGTCGTGTTCCTCGGCGCGCTTTGCGTCGTTGAACCTGTCCAGCGTGCCCACAAGATACCCGGTTATGCGGCGTATGCGCTCGAACGAGGTATTCTCTTCGGCGCGGCCGCAGCAGGGGCATGTGTCGCCTATGATGCCATTATACCCGCATATCGGGTCGCGGTCAACCGGGTGATTGATAGAACCGTAGCCTATGCCCGCGTCATGCATCACGCGCACTATCTTTTCAAACGCCTCTAGGTTCTGCAGCGGGTCGCCGTCCAGCTCTACATAAGTTATATGCCCCGCGTTGGTAAGCTCGTGATACGGCGCTTCCAGCCGGATCTTCTTTACTGCGCTTATCGGATAGTACACCGGCACATGGAACGAGTTGGTGTAGTATTCGCGGTCGGTAACGCCCTCTATGGAACCGAACCGCTCGCGGTCCATGCGCACGAAGCGCCCCGACAGGCCCTCGGCGGGCGTTGCCAGCAGCGTGTAGTTCATGCCGGTCTTTTGGCTTTCGTCGTCCATGCGCTTTCGCATATGGCCGATTATCTTAAGGCCCAGCTGCTGCGACTCGGCGCTTTCGCCGTGGTGCTTGCCGGTCAGGCATTTTAGCGTCTCGGCAAGGCCTATGAAGCCTATGGACAGCGTGCCGTGCTTGAGCACCTCGCGTACCTCGTCGTCCCACCTGAGCTTTTCGCTGTCCAGCCACACGCCCTGCCCCATCAGGAAGGGATAGTTGTACACGTGCTTGCGCGCCTGTATTTCAAAGCGCTCATTAAGCTGGTCGATAACCAGATCGATCTTCTGGTCAAGCTCCGCAAAGAACGCATCGACGTCGCCATGCGCGCGTATCGCTATGCGCGGCAGGTTGATCGACGTAAACGACAGGTTGCCGCGGCCGTTGGATATTTCGCGCGATGGGTCGTACACGTTGCCGATAACGCGCGTGCGGCAGCCCATGTATGCTATCTCGGTCTCGGGATGGCCTGGCTTGTAGTACTTGAGGTTGAAGGGCGCGTCCTGGAACGAGAAGTTCGGGAACAGCCGCTTGGCCGATACCTTGCACGCCAGCTTGAACAGGTCGTAGTTGGGCTCGCCCGGATTGTAGTTAACGCCGTCCTTAACGCGGAATATCTGTATCGGGAATATGGGCGTTTCGCCGTGACCCAATCCCGCATCGGTGGCCAGCAGTAGGTTTTTCATGACCATGCGCGCCTCGGGCGAGGTGTCCATGCCGTAGTT
>CAOKFD010000037.1:0-25747 GCA_948467645.1 uncultured Eubacteriales bacterium
GCCGAGCACACCGAGGGCGATCTGCCCGATTCGGCCAGCGAGATCGGCCCTGCTGAAGAAATCGCAACCAACGAAGAACTGTTCCTGTACGGCCAGCACATCGAACAGTACCGCCACGCCACGCGCGATCCGGGCGACTACTACCGCGAGGGTCTGCGCCGCGATCCCACCGATGCGCGCATCAATAATGCCTATGGCAAACTGCTGATGAAGCGCGGCCTGATAGAGGAGAGCATACCATATTTTGAGGCGGCCATACGCAAGCTGACCTGCAAGAACCCCAATCCGTACGACGGCGAGCCGCTGTTCAACAAGGGCACTGCGCTCAGCTTCATGGGCAGGTACGATGAAGCATACGACTGCTTCTATAAGGCAACGTGGAACGCCGCATGGCAGGACGCGGGCTTTTACCGTCTGGCGGCGATAGACATGATGCGCTGCGACTTTGAACGCGCACTTGAACATATAAACCGTTCGCTGGTGCGCAACGCCCATAATATGAAGGCGCGTGGCGCGAAGTCGGCGATACTGCGCAAGCTGGGCTGCACTGACGAAGCCCTGAACTTTGCCAAAGAATCCATGGAGATAGACCCGCTTGACAGCCTGAGCCGTCGCGAGGCTGAACTTGCGGGCGGCGGCGAATACGGCTGGGACAGCGTACCCGGACTTAACCATAACGAAATCATAGAATACGCACTTACATATGCGGAGTGGGGTATGACCGACGATGCCGCCGCCGTGCTAACTGCGTGGATAAATCGCGCCAGCGCCCCGGACAAGGCGTATCCGATGCTTTATTACCACCTTGCGCATATTACCCACGATGCAAAGGCGATTGAGCTTGCAGAAGCGGCGGTTTCGGATTACTGCTTCCCGCACAGGCTGGAGGACAGGCTTGCATTGGAATACGCAGTCGCGCATTCTGACAACGCTGCGCGTGCGCAGTACTATCTGGGCTGCCTGTGGTACGACAAGCGCCAGCATGAGCGCGCCGTGCAATGCTGGGAAAGCGCAATAGCCATTCGCGACGATCTGGCCACGGCACACCGCAATCTGGCGCTGGCCTACTACAACAAGCATCACAACGCCGCCCGCGCCCGTGCCGAGATAGATCGAGCATTCGCGATGGACGAAACCGACGCGCGCGTATTCATGGAACGCGACCAGCTAATGAAGAAGCTGAATGTGTCCGCGTCCGAACGCCTTGTCGAAATGGAAAGGCATATGGAGCTGACTACCGCACGCGACGATCAATATCTCGAATACGTTACCTGTCTGAACACACTTGGCCGATATGAGGAAGCGCTAAAGCTGATACTGAACCGTCACTTCCATCCGTGGGAGGGCGGTGAAGGCAAGGTGCCCGCACAGTGGCGCATGGCGCTTACTCAACTTGCGCGCAATGCCATTATCGAAAACCGTGCTCAGGATGCGCTGGACCTGCTAAAGCAGGCTGCGGGCAGTTATCCGTACTCCTTCGGCGAAGGCAAGCTGACCGGCGCACAGGAAAACGACGTTTACTACCTGATGGGCCGCGCATACGCACTTCTGGGCGATGACAGCAATGCGCGCGAGTGTTACCAGCGCGCGTCGCAGGGACTGTCCGAGCCGGTAGGCATGATGTACTACAACGACCAGCCCCCGGAAATGATCTACTATCAGGGACTCGCACTGCTGCAGCTGGGCGATACCGAAGGCGCACAGATGCGATTCAATAAACTGATCGACTATGGCCGCACGCATATGAACGATGAGGTCAAAATCGGATACTTCGCGGTATCCCTGCCCGACCTTCAGATATTCGACGACGACCTTAACATGCGCAACCGCATACACTGCCTGTTTATGGAAGCACTGGGCCATTTGGGAATGGACGACGGCGAGGCAGGCAAGTGCCTTGACGAAATTAAGACGCTCGCGCCTGAGCATTCCGGCGTGATAATGCACGCCAGCTTTAAGTAACAGGCATAATGCCAAGGAGGAATATCATGGCTATCCGCATATTTGAAAATCGGCTTTTCGTATTGGATACCCACAAGACCACCTACGCGATGGGCGTTGACGCAAATGGCCTGCTCAGGCACCTATACTACGGCGCGAAAATAAGCCATGCCGAGGACTTTCTGCTTACGCTCGACGACTGCACTCGCCACAATTTCAACGGCAACGGAGATACGCCTATGGAGGAATTTTCCTCCTACGGTTGCCTACGCAATAAGGATACGTCATTTAAGGTAGCATATCCCGACCGCACGCGCGACTTCCGCTATACATCTACCTTTAAGGCGGAGGGCGAAACTATCGTCATTACGCTTAGCGATGTGAATTACGGCTGTGAAGTCAAGCTTAACTATACTGCCTATCCCGACAGCGACATAATCGCGCGCAGCGTTTCGGTCTGCAATACCGGCGAGGACTTTGTACGGATAGATCGTCTGCTTTCGATGGAGCTTGCACTGCCCGGCGACGGATACAGCATACTCAACTGCTCCGGCTCGTGGGGACGCGAACAGCAGCTCAGCCTCGACCCAATCACGGCGGGACGTAAGGTATTCGAAAGCAAGCTGGGCACGACCGGCTTTGCGCATCAGCCATATTTCGCCGCGACGCGCGGCGCGGATGAGCGCACGGGCGAGGTATGGTTCGGCGCGCTTAAATACAACGGCAATTTTAAGGTATCCGCGGAGGCGGTGGCTCAGCATTACCTGAACATACTGGTGGGCATAAGCGACGCCGAGTTTGAACTGACACTCAAAAAGGGCGAAAGCTTCACTGCTCCGACCGCCTATATCGGCTTTACGCAGGGCGGCTTTGGCGAGATGTCGCGCATACTGCACGCGTTTGCATATGCCGAATTGATGCCCAAAGAGCGCCGCGACGTGGCTCTGCCGGTGCTGTACAATTCGTGGTATTCAACGCTGTTCGATGTATTTGACGAAGACCAGATGAAGCTCGCCGATAAGGCGGCCGAGCTGGGCGTTGAGCTGTTTGTAATAGACGACGGCTGGTTTGGCAAGCGCAACGACGATTACGCCGGTCTGGGCGACTGGTACGTTAATCCCGAAAAGTTCCCTAACGGGCTGGAGGCGCTTATCGACCATGTGCACGGTCTGGGCATGAAGTTCGGCCTGTGGATTGAGCCGGAAATGGTCAATCCGGACAGCGATCTGTACCGCGCGCATCCCGATTGGATATATCGCTATGAGCGCCGTGAGGTAATAACCGGCCGCCATCAGTATACGCTCAATATGACCAACCCGGATGTGGTGAACTACCTGATTGCCACGTTCGACGATCTGCTCACGCGTTACGGCATCGACTATATAAAGTGGGATATGAACCGTCCCATGGCAGAGGCGATAAACGCAGTCGGCGCGGACGGCATGGTGTGGCATGAGCATAGCGAGGGCGTGATGCGCCTTGCGCACGAACTGCGTGCGCGCCATCCTCAGGTGGAATTTGAGGCCTGTGCCGGCGGCGGCTCGCGCGTTAACTATGAAACCATGAGCGTATTCGACGAGTTCTGGCCCAGCGACAATGTGAACCCGCTGGAACGCTACGCCATACAGCTGGGCTATTCATACTTCTATCCCGCCAAGTACATGCGCGCATGGATAACCGACGACGACCGCGTGCCGCTGGAAATGCGCTCTAAGTGCGCAATGTGCGGCTCCTACGGCATAGGCACCAACCTTAACGCAAACACGCCCGAAGAACTTGCGGCCATGAAGGCCGACATTGCGCTCTATAAGCGTATACGCCCGCTGGTTCAGTTCGGCGAGCTGTACCGGCTGCACTCCGAACTGCGCGGCGGCTATCTGGCGTGGCAGTATGTAAAGGACGGCCATGCGGCGGTGATAACTCTGGTCGATCACATGCACGACGGCGTGCCGGAGATACGGCTGGAGGGTCTTGAACCCGACGCACTGTACAAGGTGGGCGAGGGCGGCGAGACGCGCACGCTGTCGGGTGCGTATCTGATGAACTACGGCATACGCACGACCGAAGCGCACGATCGCGCGGGTAGCGTAACACTGATTGAGAAGGTGGATTAAGTGGCAAATCATGCTGACGTGAACAGCGCCATCCGACTGGAGAATGCAAACGTATCGACTGCGCTCCTGCCCGAGCTGGGCGGCAAAATGATCAGCCTGAAGGACAAGCACAGCGGATTTGAATTTCTGTTTCAGAATCCGCGCGGCGAATATCGACTGCCGGGCGAGTACGACGGATTTGCGAACTATGACGCTTCCGGGTTTGACGATGCGTTTCCGAACATAAACGAGTCGGTTTCTCAGGTAAACGGCATGGACGTACACTTTCCCGATCATGGCGAGATATGGCGCACGCGCATGAACGCACGGCAGGATGAATCCGGCGTGACGCTGACCTGCCGCGGCACGGTGCTTCCGTACATGTATCAAAAGCGGGTATCACTCCTCAAAGGCGGCGTGCAGCTTGACTACTGCATCACTAACGAAAGCGATAAGCCGATTCCGTGCCTGTGGACGATGCACTGCCTTGCCAACTGTGACGACGATATGCGCCTTATCCTACCTGATACGCCGTCGGCTGCCGAAAACGTATTTGAAGGGCCGATTCATGGCAAGGCGGGTATAACGATGCCGATCAATGACGCGCTCACGCACCTGCCGTTCTCAGCCAAAGGCAAAATGCTGAAGTGGTACATGCACGGCAAAGTGGGCGAGGGCAGATGCGGCTATGAGTATCCGTCGCGCGGAGTGCGGCTGATGCTGGAATACGATGCGGATAAGCTGCCGTACCTAGGCTTCTGGTGTACGCTGGGCGGCTTCCGAGGCGACGTAAACGCGGCACTTGAGCCGACCACCGGCTACTATGACGGCATAGAGATTGCGCGCGCGCACAACGCTCTGCCTGAAATAGCACCGGGTGAAAAGTTTGAATTCACACTAAAAATGCTGATAGAGCATATCTGATAATCACCAGCAAACGCGGAACCCTAAAAATGTAGTTTCCGCGTTTGCTTTCTTTTTGGCAGCAGTGAGGCATACTTTCATTTTAATCGAAGCAGTAGAAAACGTTGACGAAATATTAATGCATAGGTATAATGAAGATACAGTAAAAAAGCGGAAAATATAAAGCGACCAACGAGTTAGGCTAAATCGCCAATCAACCGAGCAGTACGCCATTTGCCGTCGATGAAAGGAGCGAGACTATGAAGCCGTTAATATCCGTTTGCTGTATACTGAATGAAACCGACATTATCGCCAAAGCGTTTGCTGACTACCTTGAGCAAGAATTTTCAGGCAGTCAATTTGAGGTAATCATTGTTGACAACGGCCTGAGCGAATCCGCACGAAGAGACTTGAACTTATGCAAATTCATCATACTTGACGGAAGCGGCGACCGCTTTGATACCACCCGCGACATATACATGGCACACGCCACAGGCGAGTATATATTGATAATCGACGCAGACGAGCGGATTACCGCCGAGGGCGTTGCCATGCTGATGCACTGCGCTAAGACTGACCGCCAGTTTGCGGGATATATGCTTCCCGAATTCGACTATACCGGCTATGGCAATTGGGCGGAGCATTACGCGCTGCGCTTTATCAAAAACTATATCGGCATACGTTACGACGGCCGCGAAATGCACTCCAGCCTGATAATGCCAGACGGGCGGCCTGTTATGGAAAATTCGTCCCAGATATATGCGCCGCTGCATCATTTTGACTGCTTAAAAGGTAATAACATGGCAAAGCGCATCCGAAACATTCACAACCTGAATGCCGTGCTTCAGCAAAACGAAAATGATGCAACATCAATGATGTACCTTGGCTTGGAATACGTCGCTCTAAAAAACTACGACGAGGCCGAGCAACTGTTCAGGCAGGCCCTCGATATAAGGCCGGAATCCAACTATACAAGATATTTCTACATGCTGATGTGCGCCGAACTCGGTCGAAACGATGAAGCGCAGGAGTTGGCCGACTACCTGACCGGCAAGAACAAATACATATCCATGTGCAGGAAAATTCACGCAAAGATTGCCTTTGCAAAGGGCGACATAGACAAGGCATACAAACTGCTGAAGCGTGATATTGAGGATAATCCATATAATCCGTCCGCTTATTTATCGGCGGGCGCAATGCTTGACGAAACGAATCCTCAGCTTGCGGTAACGCTGCTGACGCGTGCGCTGATGCTTAATCCAATGCTGAACGACCCGCGCATATACGCCGCCGCCGATGATATAACGCTGTACCGCATACAAAACACGCTGCTGCCCTGCGTCAGAAACGTACATTTCCATCTGGCAAAGGCATATTCGAAAATGGACATGCCTGAAATGGCAGAGTATCATTCGGCGATGCAGGATATACTGTGCTGACGCGCTTTACATCAGGACTAAATCAACTACTTATTCACAGAAGGTGATTTTATGTCTCAAAAGTCCGCGCTTGCCCGCTTACTGCGCGACAACCGCGCGCATTGGCCGGGGCTGATCTGGCTCGTGGTGCTGATGCTGCTTTCGGGCGTGTTCAAGTCGTATGCGGCGGAATATCTGGGTCAGGCGATAGACCTGGGCATGAATGCGCAGATGGACGGCATGATGCACAGCATATTGATAACGCTGATAATGTACCTGTGCGACGCAGTGCGGCTGGGCGTATTTAACGCAGAAACCGCGCGCACGGTCGAGCGCATGTTTTTAGGCATAAAGCGTCAGGCATTCGATGCCGTTGCGCGCTGTAAGCTGTCCGCATTCGATTCCGACATGCAGGGCGGCGACGTGCTCTCTCGCGTGACCAGCGATCTTCCCAAGCTCTCACAGCGCTTTGCCGAGTCGTTCACATGGCTGATTAGCGTTTTTTCGCGCGGCATAATAGCACTTGTATTCTGTATAGGCGTATCGTGGGAGCTGTCAGCCGTCTATGTAATAATTATACCCGTACTGCTTTTCCTGATGAACAGGATAGGCAAGCCGATACAGGAGTTGCAAAAGCAGGCTTCGCGCAGCAGCGGCAAGGCATACGGCATAATGAACGAAATGCTTAGCAACAACACAGCGATAAAGGCTTTCGGCGCGGAATATCGTATGGACGAACGCTTTGACAGCGAGGTACAGGCACAGCGTAATCGGCTGGATCAGGCGGGCAGGAAGGGTACGATACTTTCTCTGACCGCGTATCTTTCGGACGTGATACTTATGGCTGTGCTGTTTCTGTACGGCGGCTGGCTGATAGCGGCGGGTCGCATAAGCGTAGGTGCGTTCGTCACATTTGTAACGCTGTCAGGCAGTATACGCGAGGCATTCGGCCTGCTTGACAGAGGCATGTCCACCATGCGCGAGGCCGAAGCGTTGGCGGGCAGACTGTGCGAGGTGCTGGATTTGCCGCGTGAAGGCGGGAACGATAAGAGTGATGCAAAGCTTCTCACAAGCAGTGATGAAGTAATATCAATGCGGAATCTGAGCTTCGCTTACGTTCCGGGCAAAACCGTACTTAACAACATAAACATATCGGTAAAGCGCGGCCAGCATGTTGGAATAATCGGGCCGAGCGGCTGCGGCAAGAGCACGCTCGTGCGGCTGATAAGCGGCCTGTATCAGGGCTATCAGGGCGAAATGGACGTGTTCGGCATATCCGCAGCTAAAATCCCGCTTTATGAACTGCGCGGCAATATCGCAATGGTATCGCAGAATCCCTACCTTTTCCGCGGCACGATTGCCGAAAACGTGCTGTACGGCAATGTCAATGCGGACGGCGCACAACTGGAACAGGCGCTTCGCAACGCAAGACTCTGGGATTACGTAAGCACGCTTGAGGACGGAATAAACTCGCAGATCGGTGACGGCGGTTCAAAGCTTAGCGGTGGCCAGCGTCAGCGCATAGCAATAGCCCGCGCGCTTATACGCAACGCCGAACTGATTATACTTGACGAAGCTTCCTCCGCACTGGATACCAAGACCGAACGCGAGATTCAGCAAACAATGGACGAGGTATTCCGCGATAAGACGGTAATAGTAATCGCACATCGCTTTACGTCGATAAGGAGCGCGGATTACATATACTGCATGGCCGACGGCGGCATAGCCGGGCAGGGCACTATGCGTGAACTGATGGCGCACGACAGTATGCTGCGCCACATGGCGGAGGCTCAGGGAGGTGCGGCAGATGAATGATAAGATGGACTATCGCGGCATATTCTGTGTGATACGGCGCAACTTCGGCTATATGAAGGGCAGACGCGCACTCTATTTGACTGGCGGCATAATGGCGCTGGGTTCGCTGGCAGTGTCATTTCTGATACCTTACCTTTATGAACAGCTCATGATACTGATACAGGCGGGTGCGACCTACTCCGATATACTGCGCGCCGTAGGCCCGGCGTTTATCGCGCTGGTGCTGGCGATGCCGCTGGTTTGCGTCGGCAGCTATTGGCAAAAGTCGAGCGCAAACTTCGCCACAGCCAATATGCAGCGCACCGTGTTCAGCCACACCATGCGAATGCCGTTATCCGCGCTGGAGACAGATCGCACCGACAAGGTTATGCGCGCAACGTCCAACGTGCGCAGTGCGACGGCACTGTTCACCGGCTACACAATGACGATTGTGTTTAAGTTCATCATATATTTTTTCGGCGCGCTGATAATACTTCTTACGATAAGCTGGCAGTACGCGCTATTGGGCGTAGCGCTGTCGGCGCTTATGCTCTGGATTGCGACTGTGCTCAATGTAAAACTGCGCGTGCTTGAGCGCCGGGCACTAAACGCCGACTCTGCCTTGGGCGCGGTGCTGATGGATATGGTAAGCAATCTGCCGATAGTAAAGCTGCTAAACCTGCAATCGATACTTGCAAAAAAGTACAGCGATGCGGGCGAAGAAGCCTATGCCTGCCGCCTGAAATACAAGGTAATGCGCGGCGCGACCGACGGCGTATTGGACTTCATTGGCTATGGTGCTCAGGCATTTGCCATAATTTTAGGAGTACGGCTACTGGGCATGGCGGGTGACTTTGCCTCGCTCGTGTACATATCCAGCATGTTCAGCCTTATGCTTACCGGCGTGCGCGAGCTTGGCAACGCCGTTATGTTCATACAGACTACGGTAGTCAGCTCCCAGCGCGTATATGATCTGCTTGAGCAGCCGCAGGAATCCGACCGCGAAACACATGCAAAGCCCGACTTTACAGCAAACGCCGCCGTCGAGTTTAAGCATGTGGGCTTTGAGTACGTTAAGGGTAAGCCTGTCCTGACCGACATTAACCTGACCGTCGATGCGGGGCAGACTGTCGCACTTGTGGGCGGCAGCGGCTGTGGCAAGACGACCATGCTGAAGCTGCTGGAGGGCTTCTACTCACCGTCAGACGGCGAAATCCTGCTGGGCGGCGCAAGCATCTCAGCACTCAGCAACGCCGATATTCGCAAGTGCTTTTCATATATTCCGCAGGATGCACAGCTCTGCGACGGTACGATTGCCGATAACGTCGCGCTTGCAAGCACAGCGCCCGACGAACCACGTGTCGATACCTGCCTGAACATGGCGGCACTGGCTATGGATTCATCAGCGCCGGTAGGCGAAAACGGTTCAAAGCTTTCCGGCGGCCAGGTACAGCGCGTATCGATAGCCAGAGCACTCTATCGGGATGCACCGGTGTACCTTCTGGACGAAGCGACTTCTGCGCTTGACAGCGAAACCGAGCGACAGCTTCAGCACACAATAGATAGCGTACTGAAAGATAAAACCGTAATATGCGTTGCGCACAGGCTAAGTACAGTGCGAAACGCCGACAAGATAGTCTACATGGAAAACGGCCGCATTGCCGAAGTCGGCACGCACGAAGAACTGCTTGCGTTAGACGGGGGATATAGCCGCCTCTGTGCAGGTGCTTTGCGATAAGAAGCAGCAATGATGTTTGCGAAAGGGGACTAAAGCATGAAGTTTATATATCAAGGCGAAAAGCCATGCGTTATACTGTTTGGCGACGCGTGCGACATGGGCGCTTACTGCACCGACCTGAGCTATTTTGATATCAAGCCGGAATTGATAATCACCGATGCCGAAAGCTTTGACGACACATGGCGCGGCATTCCCGTGCGTCCGTTTGCGACAATAAGGGAATATGTCGGCATATCCAACATGGTAATTGTGCCGATAAACAGATGGCCGCGCTCCACAATGCACAAACTGGCCGAACTGGACGGCAGGCTTCCAAATGCCGTCGTGCGTGACATAGAATTGCTTCTGCGCCTGTCAATCGGTTCAAAGGTGGAAGGCTTGCCGACGGATACAGCCTGTCAGTCGGATAAAATTTTGCTTTCACTGCAATTGGGCTTTGTATTAGGCGGTCTTGAAGCATGGGTTACAAACCTGTACAGGCAAATGAAACTCAAAGGCTATCCCGTAATGATAGTCGAGCCTTTGCAAAAGAGCGAATATAAGTACGTCGGCGCAGAATTTTATCACGTCGCGCCGGATGACGTGCTGTCCATGGGCGCATATGATTCGTTCATGCCATATGTTGAGCGCATGATCGAACTCATGGCAAACAACCCGCCCAAGGTATATGTAGACAACGGCAGTTACCGGCTGATGGCGGCGATATCCATAGTAAAGACGCAATTGCACCTGCCGATAAAGGTAGTCTCAGTAATGCACGGCGATATGGATATAGTATATAATCGCGTCATGCTGTGCGAAAGCGTTATAGACAAGTTCGTAGCGGTCAGCGATCCGATACGCGAAAGCCTGTCTAAAAAGCTGCCAAATCGTGCGGAAGATATATCAGTGCAGATACAACTTCCGTCCGCACATCCTGAATCGCTGAAGGCGCGCACACAGTCCGGCAAGCTCAGAATAGCATACGCGGCCCGACTGGAGGCGAGCAATAAGCGCTCCATGTGGTTAATCAACATTATGGACGGCCTGACTGCGCGAAACGTGTCGTTCGAAATGTCCATAGCTGGCGACGGCGAATGCTATGAGCCAATCAAGGTGCATATAGCAGAAAATCACCTTGAAAACTGCGTACACATGTGCGGCAAGATACCGCATGAAGAAATGGACGACTTCTGGCGCGATAAGCATGTTTTTATAAACTTCTCTGTGAGCGAGGGCGGGCCGCTGACGCTGTTCGAGTCGATGTCGCATGGACTTGTGCCCGTCGTTACCAACGCGGGCAGTGCAAGCCGACTGGTATTTGCAGACAAGAGCGGTTATATCATTGACTCGCCGCAAACTGCAGTAGACGCTCTGACGGAACTCGCGGGAGACATGTCGCGCTGTGAACGGTTACAGCAGGGCGCAATGGATGCCTTTCTCGCTTTACAGCGGGATATGGGCGACCCGGTTGAGTCATTTATCTAAAAGCTCTGTATTAAATCCGCATAAAAACAGCTCTCGACAAGTACTGAGCAACTTGCTGAGAGCTGCTTTATTTAGGCTTTTTAGCCTTATTCCACTGGCAAACAAACGCTGCTTGGATTAGCGTTTCCCAAACGCATGTTTCGAACCGACTAAGCCGCATCTATCGGCTCAATATCGACCGATATTCCAACGTCAGCCTGTGCGAATCTGTCTCGCCAATGGTAGTTGTTCCAGTCCTCGAACGTAAGGAACTGCCTGACCGCCTTTTTACCAAATCCGAATGGCTCAACACCCATGTTCTGGCATTTCTGTACCAGCTCCAGCAGTTCCCGCTCCAACTGTGCCCTGACGTCCTGAACAGACGGGCTGGCGTCGTCAATCTGCATATAGAGCTTTACGCCAATGCTGATTCGTGGTATGTCTTTGCTCAGGTCTATCGCGACATCAGGTTTTGCACGCGGATCTAGCTCCGTAATACGTCCATTACTCATATACAGCATACCAACAATCTCACCGCGTATCATCTGCGCAAGCTGTGTCTCATACCCGGTAAGCCGTCCGACCATGCCGTTTGACCCAAACAGCGCGCTGCCCATGTATTCGTTCAGGTTTGCGCCCGAGCGCGATATTTGCCCGGCGTACACCGTGCCTGATGCATCGACGTTTGAGCTTACCACTGACGTGAACATGTTGGTAGCACACAACGCCGCCATGCCGTCGCAACAACCCGAATGCGCTGCGTAGTATATATCGGATATGTGCGTCTCCGGTACAAAGCCCACCAGCTGACGCGCATACCACGCCGCGTCCTGCGCCTTGCTCAGCCGCGCGCCCAGTATAAGATTCTGCTCGCGGATAAACTCCTCGGCACTTCCCAGACATATCGCAATCTGCGCCGCGTTGTATATGCTGTTGCGGTTTACCATGAAATCGACTAGGTCCATAAATTCCGGGTCGTAAGCAAACGCTTCCGAAAACACAATCTGCTTGACCTGCGACATGTTCAGCAGTCTTGGCAGTGTCGCAGTCATTATATTCAGCGCGTCGCGAAAGTTCACGCCGTCTGCCGTCGCAATCAGATAGCCCGATTGCTTGCTCTGCTGCTGAATCTGCTGTGCGCGCTTTAGCTGTTTTGAGTGTTCGTCCTGTTCATCGTCCGATTCATCCGACTTGCTGTTACCTGACGAAGCCGACGCTCCATCATCCTCACCGGATGGCATCTGCACCGTAACGCGCATCATGCCGTTTTCCAGCCGGTCGATGCCTATGTTTATTGCAAATACCTGCGCGTCGATTTCGGTTGAGCCGGGGAAGGCATACAGTCCGACCGCGCATATAATCGTAAATACGATATACCTCAGCCATGCGCGCGTGCGTATCATATCAGTTCACGCTCCTTTCGGCGCGCCGCGTGCGCCACGCATATGATATGCTCGCCGCCGCAAAGCCGAGCGTAATCAGCGGATACACCGCCGCGTCGAATATTCCTCTAAGTGGTTCCCAGTTGGGCCAGACTATGCAGGCAATTGCTTCGACGATCGTGACTATCGGCACAGCAATCTTATCGGCACGCGGCATGAGCAATTTAAAAAAAGTCCCGCACACCGCGATTATCGACGATATAAGCAACAACTGACAGGCATTCCAAAGCATTATCAGCGGCAGCGGCAACTGTATTCCGCTGTTGCCATTATTGATTAGCAGGGCTATGCGCACGCCGAATGATTGCGGCACGGACGGAAGCGTAGGCTGTGAAAGCGTATATATGGCAAGACATGCGGCGGCCATAAACGCCGAAATCGCTGCACCCTTTACCAGCGCGTGCTTCATACCGGAATCACGCGTTTCCGCGCAGAACAGGTACAGCATCGGCGTTATAAGCGCACCAGACAAAGGCAATATGTTTGCGGTAATAGTACGCACTCCCGGCCCTAATAGCGGAAAGAAGTTCCCGACATTAGCCGCCGAAAACGCATAAAGCGCCATTCCACCCAGTATGAGTATGGCCATTCGAAGCGTTATCCGCGCACAGTTTGCCAAAGCCGTTTCGCCAATGTACGCGCCCAGCCCGGCTACGGCCAGCGTCAGCACTATTATACTGCGGTCGATAGGTATATCGTTGGCGTAAGCCATCACTGAAGCCGAAAACAGATTCGCGACTATGTTCGCGCCAATAAGTTGCATAACCAGCGCCAGCGCATACCATATCCGCGCTCCCGCGCGCCCAAGTGCCATATCGAATACCGCTGCAATCGGCTGTTTCACACCCATAAGCGTTCGGGCAAACATAATCGGCGGCAGCGCGGCTATAAATGCTAATAAAAGCGGCATCCACGCTGAACTCACGAGCAGCGGCTCAGTCAGAAATATCCGACAGAACACATGCGTAAACGCCAGCACTACGTACATGGAAAGGAACTCTCTGCGTGCGATTTTCATTTGCCGCCTCCTCGATTGTCGTTCCGCTTCCAGCCGCGCACGCGCTTTCCCGCGGCTCTGCGCGCAGCGGGCGTTGCCGCAAACAATCGGTAACGTTGGCAATATAAAGGCAGGCGCAATAGTATATCCGGGTTATGCGGCCTGTACGGAGCCATAGGCGCAAGGAAAGGCTGTCCCAGCGACTTCATGCCACACATGTAGGTTGTGCAAAAGAACGCGGCCAGCGACAATCCGAAAAGCCCCGCCGATGCGCCTGCAAATATAAAAAGCAGTCGGAGTATCCTCAGCGCAATGCTGAACTGATAGTCCGGCACGGCGTAATTGCCAAGACCGGTAAGCGCAATTACTATCACAAGTATAGGGCTTATTATATCGGCGGATACGGCGGCTTCACCCAATATCAGCGCGCCGACTATGCCCAGAGTGGATCCCAGCACACCCGGCACTCGCGTGGCGCTTTCCTGTATAAGGTCGAAACTCAGAACCAGTATCAGTACTTCGACGACAGTGGGGAAGGGCACCTTCGCATGAGTCTCCATTATAGACGTAAGCAGTCCCAGCGGTATGACCTCCGGTTGAAACAGCACCAGCGCCAGATACAGTCCGGGCAGCAGCATACTGAGCAGCATTCCTATTACGCGCACTATGCGAATAAACGTGCCGTATTCCCAGCGCATGTTGGTGTCGTCCGACGCGTGTATCATATGGAACAACGTTGCCGGAGCCGCCATTGCGGTCGGCGATCCGTCACACAGCAGTACGACCTGGCCGTCCATAAGACAGCTCGCCGCGCGGTCGGGTCTTTCGGTCATAAGCATTTGCGGTATAAGCGCCGACGGCGAGTCCTCAATCAGCTGTTCTATCTGTCCGATATCGGTTATTGTGGCTATGTTCAGCGACTGTACGCGTCTGCGCATCGTATCCACAATATCGGCTCGCGCAATCCCGTTCATATACATCAGCGCCACGCGCTTTTTTACCTCCGTGCCGATTTCCAGCATCTCAGTTATTAGCTGCGGCGCGCGGATTATGCGCCTGATAAGCGTTATATTGGTTCGCAGGTTTTCATTAAAACCTTCATGAGGGCCAACAATTACGCTTTCCGTCACAGGTTGAGACACTGCACGGGTATCAAATCCAGGCACATCGCATACGATTACTTGAGCACAACCGTCTATTAAAAGCAGCGCGCGGCCGCTCAGCATAAGGCTCAACGCCTCGTCAGGACTTTCGGCGAGCTTGGCACCGCACGCATTAAGCACATGCGAGATCAGATATTCCGCGCGCATACACGGTTCAACGCTGTCCGCGTTTGCACTAAGACAGGGCTTGAGCACGCTTATGTTGGTCATCTCGCGATCAGTCATGCCGTCTATAAAAATCAATGCGGCTTCGGCACCCAGACATGCGAACCTGTGCGTAATTACGTCCTCGTTGCGCGGCGCGCAAAGCTCGCTTTCAAATGCACTGAGGTTTTCGGCGAACGAATCTGAAAACGACTGCAATAAAATCGACTCCCGATGCGGCACTGTTTGGCCGTATTTCGAATAACATGCTTAGATTGTCCAGCTTCAGGCATGACTATACGGGAATGTGTGCATTGCAGGCATAAACGCAAAAAATCCCGCAAGCGATGTGCAAAATCAATTCACTTGCGGGATTTTCAATCGTATCAAGTTTTATTCAGCCTTGCGCGGCGCGAGTTTGAGCAGCGCGTCCGCAAGAGTATGCGTGCGTATGTTTACTCCACAGGGCTGTGTCCACGGCGCAGACGCAACGTTGCCATGCGCGTCTATTTCTATATAGCATGACTGGGAAGATATAATCGCATCCACAGCCGCAAGGTCTGCGTAAAAGTCTACCATGAACGGCGGCTTTTCAGGCGTAACCTTCTCGCCGCTGGCATATGCCTGAACTTTGGCGCGGCATTCATCCATGCACGTTGCCGAGGGTATAAACAGCGCAAACTGCCCCCGATAATTGTCCACATCGCTTTGCACATGTCCCGACGTTATCTCATCGGCGTTTGCGTCATCGTACATATAGTAAAGGCCGAACAGTAGCCGCATCTCATGCAGGATTTCTGCGGCCGCACGCACATCCTGATCGGCCGTATCGCGTACGCATACGGCGATGTTATGCTGTTTAAGCGCGTTTTCGGCCAGCTCCGACGTTATCATACCTACCGGCAAAAGCATAAAAAATGCACAGTCCTTATACGTCCCAAACAGGTTGAACATATCGAATATATCGCCGGAGGATCGATTTGCTGCTATCCAGTAGCAATGTATGCCCAGCGCGTGCGCCTGATCGATTATATCGCGTAATTCATTCAGATTGAGACAGCCGTCGCCGCTGTCCAACAGACTTATAGTAAGGCTCCACGGCACGTTAAATCCGCGCGTGGCTTCGATTTCTCGTATGACCTTTGCACCCTGGGACCAGCTGTAATAGCCCATGTTTATGCCTAAAGTCTTTAGCGTGTCGTGATCCACGTCCGTGACGGTGCGCTTTACTAGCTGCATATACTGACTGCGCTTGCGGCCTAGCATTCGCTGTGCCATCTGAAAAAACGAGCGCTGCCGGTGAGTACGGGAAAAGTATTTGCCTAAGTCGAGCATATTGCGTACGCCGCGTTCGGGGTCGCGCTCCAGATTGCGCAGACCGCCCTCTATTGCGGCGCGCACTGCGGCGATATTCAGATTGCGTTCATTATCCGTACCCATGGTTTAAGCCCCCAATTTTTCAGTATAATAATATGATACTACTATCCGGCAAAACAGTAAATAGACACTTTACGGATTTGTATGGCTTTAACGGCGAGCATTGTAAGCCTTTGCCGCACATATTGGAAATGCAAATTCGCCCGAAATGGAAACGCCGCGCGGCCAACGGCCTTAAAAAAATAGACTAAGGCTCGACATTAGCCCCGGTTCTGCCAAAATTGTTGACAAAAGCCACACGAAGAAAGTGGCTTTTCAAAAATAACACTTTACAATATGTAGGGAATGATTTATAATGTTAAGAAGGGGTAGGTCTTTATAGGCTTGGTATGAGCCGTTTGGATATTCGCGTTTGGGGCTGAAAAGCCCGGGAAGTGAATGATGGAGATCGATCCATAAACGGCTGTTCAGCTGACGGCATGTCCGGTATCGAGTGCTTTTACCGCGGAAGACCCCGCGCCCGCATCCCTCGCGGAGGGCGGATAAGCGTCGATGCATTTGTTGCCATGCCGAACGTGACTACCAAAATTAATAAGAAGCGAGGGATTGAAATGGCACACGAACTGATATTGGCTGTCGATGACGAGGCTCACATCCTGGAACTATTGTCGTTTAATCTGGAAAATGAGGGATACCGCGTGATGACGGCTGCAAACGGCGAGGACGCGCTGACCGTATTCACGCGCGAGCGTCCATCGCTTGTGCTGCTGGACTTGATGCTGCCCGGCATCGACGGCATGGAAGTATGCCGCCGTCTGAAGGGCAACACCTCTACTGCGGATATTCCGATAATTATGCTGACCGCAAAGGGTGACGAAGTGGACAAGGTACTCGGCCTTGAGCTGGGCGCCGACGATTATATTACTAAGCCGTTCAGTGTACGCGAGCTGATTGCACGCGTAAAGGCGTTGCTCAGGCGCGCTCAGGCTCAGAACGACGAGGAAGGCATACTGCGCGTAGGCCCGCTGGTAATCGACACCAGCAACTACGAGGCTTTCCGCAACGGCGAGAAGCTGTCGCTGACCCTGAAGGAGTTCGAGCTGCTCAAGCTGCTGGTTATCTCCCGCGGCAAGGTGCTTACCCGCGATTTCCTGCTCGACCGCATCTGGGGGTATGAGTTCTATGGCGAGACCCGCACGGTTGACGTGCATATCCGCCATATCCGCCAGAAGCTGGGCGACGATGCGCATTACATCGAAACCATCCGTGGCGTAGGTTACAAGCTCAACGATAAGCCCGAGGCCAAAGTGTGAGATCCCGTCTCACGGTCTTTGCCCTCGTTGTGTCCTTAATTGCATGTTTAACTGCCGGCCTTTGCGCTGGCAGTATGCTTAAGGACGGCGCTATCAGTTCAACGCACGCCGAGCTGGATAACGAAGCCGTAGCGCTGAGTACTATTTTAGCCGGCCGCAGCGACGATGACGCGCGCGAAGCATTGCGCTCGGTCGCCGTTAACGAAAACATGCGCATACAGCTTATTCAGGCCGACGGCACCGTTATAGCAGATACGCGCACACTCAGCGGCAATATCATGCTTGATACGGACGAAAATCCTGAAATAGCTGAGGCTTTTACCGGCAAAAACGCATATCGCCTGAGTGGTGAGGGCAGTACGGATATGATGTACGTCGCCGTACCGTTTAGCGATACGCTGGTATTGCGCGTGCTGAAATCGATGGCCACCGTGTATAAGAATGTCGATTCGCGCATCCGCGTTATGTATATGTGGCTTGCGATAACGCCCCTGATCGCGGTTGCGTTTACGCTGCTCATGTCGCGCGTGCTTGGAAAGACCTCCAAACAGTTGAACGAGGGCTTTAAGCAACTTGAAACCGGAAATTTCTCCGTGCGGTTGAATGAAGGGCATTCGGATCCGGATGGGCTTATAGGCGGATTCAATGAAATGGCCGAACAGGTAGACCGCAAATGGAAAAGCGTGCGTCGGCGCAATCATGCGATGAACATGGTGACTAATACCATGCAAAACGGCATACTTGCCGTGGACAGCGATTTGCATATTGTGCTGATCAACCCGGCGGCCAAGCAAATGCTGGGCATATCGGGCTCGGCAGAGGGAACGTCGATAAGCGAAGCATCTCACGATGTGAAGCTCAATAGCGTATTCACCGATGCTATGGCACAGGAAGGCGTATACACATGCGACGTAATAGCCCGCACAGCAGTAGGGCGTGCCCGCAGACCGCTCAGACTTTACGTGACCTCGTTGCGCGACGACGGCAACACCGTGGGTGCGCTGGCGCTGGTTGAGGACGTAACCGAACTGAAGCGTCTGGAGCAGGTTCGCACCGACTTTGCGGCAAATGTATCGCATGAACTGAAGACGCCGCTTACCAGCATAAAGGGCTTTGTAGAGACGCTTCAGGCGGGTGCAATCAATAAGCCTGAAATGGCTCAGAAATTCTTGAACATAATCATGCTGGAAGCCGACCGCCTTACGCGCCTTATCAACGATATACTGTCGATAAGCAAACTTGAGTCCGGCGACGACAAGGTGGAGATGCAGGCATTGCCGCTGAATACCATGGCGGCGGATATCTGTGATCTGCTGCGTATGCACGCCGAGCAAAAGCACATAACCGTAACTTGCACGGAAAACGCACCGCAAACGCTGATTTGGGGCAACCCTGACAGGGTTAAGCAGATGCTGATTAACCTTATCGATAACGCCATTAAGTATACGCTTGACGGCGGCAGCGTAACCGTGGCCGTATATAAGGACGATACCACCGCGTACTTCTCCTGCAGCGACACCGGCATAGGTATTGCTGACGAGAACATACCGCGCCTGTTCGAGCGATTCTATCGCGTCGATAAGGGACGCTCGCGTTCTATGGGCGGTACCGGCTTGGGTCTGGCAATAGTGAAGCACATTGTTATGTCCATGAACGGTCATATAGAGGTGCATTCCAAGCTGGGTGAGGGCACGGAGTTCCTTATATCGCTTCCGCTGTACGATGGTCAGACTGTACAGCCTGTTACCGGTCAGTCGATGGACTCGACGGACAGCGTAATTGGTTAACAATTTCGGCGGCACATTGTCATTGGCTTAATACCTTTGAGAGTGCGCCCGCCGTTGTTTATGGGTTACATATTTAAAATATTCGATGTAAGAAATGTGCACCCGCGCAATTAAGGAGGAATAATTATGGAACATCGCAATTTTCCCGGTACGGACGTCAATGCCTCGCTGCTCGGCATTGGCTGTATGCGCCTGCCTACCAACGAAGACGGCTCTATAAACGAGCCGGAAGCAATCGCACTTATACGCTATGCAATCGACCACGGCGTAACGTATGTCGATACCGCCTATGGCTATCATGGGGGCATGAGTGAAGTGCTGGTTGGCAAGGCGCTCAGGGACGGCTATCGCGAAAAGGTAACGCTTACCAGCAAACTGCCCGTATGGCTGGTCAAGACCTACGACGACATGGAGCGTCTGCTTGACGAGCAGCTGGGCCGCCTGCAGACCGATCATCTGGATTTCTATCTGCTGCACTCGCTCAATCAAAAGAGTTTCCATGACATACAGGCGCTCGACTATAAGAAGTTCATGAACGATATGCTGCGCAAGGGCAAGATTCGCTATCCGGGCTTCTCGTTCCATGACAATGCCGAAGTATTTCGCGAAATTCTGAACGACTTCGATTGGAAGCTGGCTCAGGTTCAGATGAACGTGCTTGACGAATTCAATCAGGCGACGCTCGACGGCATTAAGCTGGCCGAGAAAAAGGGCGTTGGCATAGTCATAATGGAACCTCTGCGCGGCGGCATGTTGGCCAAGAACCCGCCCAAAAATGTTGCTGAGGCATATGCCAAGCTCGGCGGCAACCGCACGCATATCGACTGGTGCTTCCGCTGGCTGTACGATCAGCCCGGCGCAAAGGTCATACTGTCCGGCATGTCCAACGAAGCTCAGCTCAAGGACAATATAAACATATTCGCAAATACCTCTGCTAACTGCCTTACCGATTCCGAGCGCGCAGGTCTGACCGAAGTTCGCAAGGCATACGAAAGCCGCGTACGCGTGGGCTGCACCGGGTGCCGCTACTGCGCCGACTGTCCCCGCGAAGTGCATATCGACCGCATATTCCGCGAGCTGGACTCCTGTACCATGTTTGACGATATGGAGCGCTATGGCAAGGTATACGCCAAGCTCGTCGCCGAAAAGCACGACGGCTCCATGTGCGTGAAGTGCGGCAAGTGCGAATCGGCCTGTCCTCAGAAGTTCCCGATACGCAAACTTCTTGAAGAGATCGATTCCGAATTCCACGCAAAGGCATAATCCAGCTTAACAATAACTCGCCTCCTCACGTTGCAATTGTGCACATGAGGAGGCGAGCATTTTTCATTATTTAGCCAGCAATCATTTCGAGTTCAAGATTTTCGAAAAACGTACTTTTGCTGTCATTACTGAATTTCGAACGCGACATCTCTATTTTGCTCAGGTATACTGAATGCCAGCATTTTTAAGCAACCCGGTCAGCGCCGAATGCGCAACCTCAAACAACTGCGACCCGGAGAAGCCGCGTTCACGCCCGACGATAGCCAGATGCGGCTCCAGTGTCAGGAAATAGTCGCCGTCGGCAAACAGCGGCAATATGTCCGCAATCTGAGCGTCGCCCTCGCCGCAGGGAACAATCACGTTGTCGGTCTTGCGGGAGTCCTTTAAATGCAGGTAGTCGACGTACTCGCGAATGTTGGGCAGGCTTTCGTCAAGCGGCGCTTCGCCCGCGCCCACAAAATTCGACGGGTCGTACACCGCCTTGAAGTTGGGCATATTCACGCTTTCGAGCAGGTCACGGCAGCGTGCGCTGCTTTCGCCGTAAATGCCCGCCTCGTTTTCATGCATCAGCGTTATGCCTTCGCGTGCAGCCAATTCGCTCATTCGCTTGATGCGATCGATAACTTCGCCGCGGCGCGCGTCGATCTCGTCCTTATCCATGTAGAACGAGAATATCCTTATGCGGTTGCATTCCAGACGCTTGGCAATTTCGATCGCGCGGCGGGTCTGCTCAATGTACAGATTGCTCTTGTCGGCTATCTGCGTCTTGCCAATGGGGGAACCGATTGATGATACGCCCATGCCGCGCTCCTTGAGCGCATGAGCTATCTCGTCAACGCGCGCGTCGCTGAGCTGGAGCACGTTAACATCGTCGACCGAGCGCAGAGACATCCACTTGACATTCAGCTTTTCCATTTCGTCAAGTTGCTGATCTAGGCGAGGAGAGATTTCATCGGCGAAACAACTGATTTTGTACATAAATTAATCCTCCTGTTTTATATGCGCACTATTCTGGACATACGTCCATCCGTGCGCCGACATCGGCGCTTTCGCGGGCAAGCAGGCATACTCGCGTCGCGGCAAGAGCTTCGCGCGCCAGTTCATCAGTCATGCCAGCATCGATTGCGTCGATAAATCGACTAAAATATATTTCGCGCGGCGGCAGTTCCAGCTCGCGCTTTGGCAAATCGTTTTCGAGGTAAACGCGCCCGTCAATGGCTTCGATCATGCCGCGCGTACCAGTCACGCGCAGTCGGTCGTCATCATGCCGTGCGGAAGCGGTGGGGCGCAGGTAATCGGCAGTCACGGTAGCAATTGCGCCGTTTTCCATATCCATAAGCAGTGCCGACGTGACCTCCATATCGCCATTGCCGTGATTGGCATATGTAGAATGCGATGCGGCCACGCGAGTACAACGCCCGCCCACGCTCATGACCCAATCGACTGCATGTATCGCAACCCACGGTATGATTCCGCCGAACAGCTCACGATGGGAATAGAATTCGGGCCGCGTTCCCATACGGTAGCTTTTTTGACCGTGTATCAAGCGCACTTCTCCGATTTCGCCGTCCGCAACAGCTCTGTTCAAGGCAATAAACCACGGCTCTTCTTTTATGCCGAACATGCCACACAGCGCCAGTCTGCTCTGAGCGTGGCACTGCTTTAACATGTCAAGGTCGCTAATCTCAGTGGCCAGTGGCTTTTCGCTAAAGCAATGTGCGCCCGCTTTAAGGCAATCCATCGTAATGCGCGCGGTCAGGCAGAACATCGGATTGATTACAGCAATATCAGGAAGTTCGCTTTGCAGAAGCTCATGATAGTCGCTGTATATGTGCGGCGAATATTTTGCCGTTTGCTTGATAAGTGAACCTATGTCGCCATTTCGCTCACCCGGAGCAATGGCGCACAGCTCAATATCATCGCGCACAGCCAGACTTTCCAGCGCATAGTTAAAGTGACCTTCCTGCCCTATGATAGCAACCTTTCGCATAGTTGCATGTCCTTTCACAAATGCAGTTTGAACGGAAGTTTGTTTTGACCGAAGTTCAATATTATAAACAATAAATTAATCAAAACAGACTTTCGATCAATTACTCTCACGCTGCTTTTTGTCATCATAATCCAGTATATCGTCCTGCAACTTACGTGCAGCCACATCAAGTGAGCCCGGCTTATCAAAAGCAACCGATATATCTGCAAAGCTCTTATACAGCGGCACACGCTCGTTGTACAGATCTTCCAGCGTAAAACCTTCCGGCAACACCACGCCGCGCTTTTTAAGATCGCCAAGCCGCATCGCAAGCAGGCGATAGGGTACCTCAATGTACACGCATGCGGCATTTTGCCTCAGATGCTCCATGCCAGCCTTTGAATAGATTGCACTTCCGCCGGTCGCTATGACGGTATTGTCCGTCTCAAGTCCGAGCATGGTTTCTTCTTCCAGCTTGAGAAACGCGCTGTTGCCGTTCTTCTTTAGTATCTGTCCCAGCAGTGCGCCGTACTTTTGCTGCATCAGTATATCTGTATCCACAAACGAATAGCCCATCAGCTTGGCAAGCAGTACGCCAAGCGTACTTTTGCCTGCGCCCGGCATTCCGATAAGTACTACGTTCATAAGTTACCACCATTCAATTTCGTCATATGTGCTTTTCAAAGAAAGCCAGCACATCGTCAAATACCTCGCCGCGATTCTGCTCGTTCAATAGCTCATGCCGCGCTCCCAGATAAAGCTTGAGCGTAACGTTGCTTACTCCGGCTTCGCACAGATTTTCGTATACAACCTTAACGCCCTCGCCCCACCTGCCAACCGGATCGGCGTCGCCTGATATTATAAACAGCGGCAGCTCGCGCGGTACTGACTTAAACCATGCGTCATCCGACACATTCTCAAGCATCCGCGCCAGCTCCAGATACGCCGAACACGTAAATGTGAAGCCGCACAGCTCATCGTTTATAAACTCGTCAACTTTGGCCTCGTCGCGGCTCAGCCAGTCCGACGACGTGCGCGCATTTGGTATGCGCTTCAGGTTGTCTGTACCGGCGACACGCTCCAGAAGATGACTGACATACGTGCGTCCGCGCAAAGCGATGACCGCTTTTGTAAGGAGCTGTCCCACGCTTGCAAGCGGGTTCGGCCCGCTGGTGCCGCATATTACAGCGCCGTCAAGGTATTTGCCATAGCGCGCGATATATATGCGCGTGATGAACGAACCCATGCTGTGACCAAACAGGAAGTAGGGCACGCCGGGATAAATCGCCGATGCCTTTTTCCTCAAAAGCTCCAAATCTTCAATAAGATAATTATAAGCGCCGTCATCGCCGAAGTATCCAAACTGACCGTCGATCAGCGACGCGCCGTGACCCAAATGGTTATTGCCGACAACGGCGAAGCCATGTTCGTTCAGGAACCTTGCAAACTCGTCATAGCGTCCGATATGTTCGCACATGCCGTGGCAGAGCTGTACCACGCCGCGCGGATTCTCGTACGGCCAGTGCAGTGCTTCTATCGTCGCCTTGCCGGACGAGGAGGGAAAATCTATGTGTCTGTGCATTAAAGCGCACCTCCGCATACTTTATGTATCAATTATACTCCCTGAAACCGCCGCGCGCAATAACCGCGGCATGGATTTCGCACTTCAAAATCGCATATGTCATAATAGTTTCAAATGACCGACCTGCTTTCGCGTTTACACCCGGCTCAAATCGTGATATAATTTGTAGCGAAAATACAGGCGGACAGCGTTTTCCGCCGTTCGGGAGGGCGATTGGTTGATTAGCGATAATCTGCCCAAACATATTTTAGGAGCAGTTATAACCGCACTCGTATGCGTGGCCGCATGGAATCTACAGCTGATTGCAATGTTCGCGTCGGTAACGATTGTACTTATACCGATACTTCTGTCGTTCATCTGGGTTTATGCAGGCTGGTATTGGGCGGCAGCAGGAGCTGTCGGCTGCACGGTGTGCGCCTATATGGGCGGCAACGCGATCTTTGCCGTCGCAGCCGTGCTGGGGCTGGTATTGCCCGTCAGCGTACAGTACGAAACCTATCGGCGCAGGACAAGCTTTTCAAGCGCAATAATAATAAATGCGCTTGCATCTTTGACGCTGGGCTTTTGCGCTCTTATGCTTATCAGGATGGCATACGGTGACTTGGGCGCAATGCAGGCAGAGTTTGCCCGCAAACTTTGGGATGCTCAGACTGACTTTAACATACTGAGAGGGGGAATTACCCGCACGCTTCAAAAGCGCAATCTTTTGATAAACCTGTTCATATCCGGCGGCTATATGAATGGCGCAAGCGATTTGCTGTCCCAGCTTCAGACAAGCCCGTCGACCGAGCTGTATACGCGCTGCATCGACTATATAACGTATACGGTCAAGTACGTCACAAACTATACCGTCGCGGGCGATCTCGCGTCGTCGGCGATATTCGCTGGTTTTGCAATGACCGCATGGCCGCGCATGATAGGCGTACGGCATGGCGTTGAGCCGGAAATACCGTTTACTTCGCTTAGGAACTGGCACATGTCGGGCGATTTTATCATATTTATATGCGTAACATATGCCGTTTCGCGCCTTATTGTCGTATTCATGCCCGAATGGTGGTACAGTGTCGATTATGCAATAAGGCAGTGCACGGCGCTGCTGATGTGTGTACAGGGGATTGCTACGATAGAAGATTATCTGCGCAAAAACGGTATGCGGCGCGGACTAAGGGGGACATTGCTTTTCATTGCGGTGCTTGTATTCAGGACGTTTGTAATTTTTATGGGCGTAATAAGCGCGCTTATCGGCCCACACGGCGTTATTTCGACATGGATAAACAGTCATTTTAATAACGACGATAATGACGATTAAGCCGGTAAATGGCGGTGCTGTATAAGTTTACAAGGGAATGGTATTGCCTTTTTAAGCCGTTTATGTTA
>CAOKFD010000038.1:0-25219 GCA_948467645.1 uncultured Eubacteriales bacterium
CGTCCTTGAACTGACGAAAAATCCACTTGAACTTGCGGATTGTCCCGCTTGAGACACACTCTAAGGCACAGCGCCGCAGTTATTGATTGCAGCGTCGCTGTGCTTTTATTTTAGACAGGTATAATTGTAAAAGGCTTTTTTCTCTTGCATGTTGCACTTGACTTGACAATTCAAGGCAAAAGAACGCGGCTCGCAGACAGCATAACCGTCTGCAAGCCGCGTTTTTCATTTGCAAATTAAGTTGGTCAACCCACATCAAACATTGTCAGCACCGTCGGACTTTTCATCCTTAACGGCAGCAGCGTCATCAGCAGTATCCTCGGCAGCTCCAGTTTCGGCTTCTTCCGCGTCCTCAGCAGTACATTCATCACAGCCACAGCAGCAATTGTCGGCAACGGGAGCCTCAGCATCCGGCTCGATAACAGTCTCAACTTCTGCTTTAACCTCAACCGCGTCCTCATGTACATCGGTCTCGGGTGCAGGCATCTCCATGCGGGTGCCGCACTCGCCGCAGAACTTGGTGCCCGGCAGGTTCTCAAACCCGCATACGGGACAGATCAGCTTGGACTGCACTGCCAGCCGCGCGCCGCACTCGCCGCAAAACTTCATGCCCGCGTCGTTGGCCGTGCCGCATACGGAACATATGGTCTTGCCGGTGGGTACGCCCGCGACCTTGCCGCTTTCGGCCGCCTTGCGTGCTTCCTCGGCCTGCTTGGCTTCTTCCGCTTTGCGGGCGGCTTCAGCCTTGCGCGCTTCTTCCGCCTGACGAGCCTCCTCTGCCTTACGAGACTCCTCGGCTTTGCGTGCTTCTTCGGCCAGACGCTCGGCTTCCTCCTTGGCGCGTATCAACTCGACCTTGGCCGCTTCGGTATCGCGGATCTCGCTCTGTACCTTTTCAAAGCTTTCGCCAATTTCACCAAACTCGGCGGCGCCGTACTTGTCAATCGCGATTACGCCGATGTCTGCATAAAGCTCATGCTCGCGAGTCTTCAGCTCGGCGACCTTCTGATCCAGCTCTTCGCACTTGGCTGTGAATTCGTCCTTTACAGGCTCTGCTTCACTGCTGCCCGAAATCAGCGTGGTTATTCCCTTTACCAGACTGTCAAATTTTTCCTTGAAAGGATTTGCCATAGTTATTACCTCCATTCGCGTCCCGCCGGTTTGCGGGCCGCGCAAATGCGTTGCATCGATATGGGCACACTTGATGCCTGTCCAATTATACCATAATTATGTGGCATATTCTACCGCGGCGCGGCAATTTGACGTGATTTCTGCGACATTTTGCGGGCGCGGATGTGAACAAACCCGCATGTCTATTTGCATACGAGCGCATGTATGGTGCCCCGCGCAAACGACGGCGCTTCAGGGTAAAGATGGTCGAACACGATCTCGCGCACATATTGCGATATATCGTGCACTTCCTGCCCGTTCACCGATATGCCCTCCAGCTCAAGACACTGTACCTCGCCCGAAAGTCCTGGGTCGAATATCTCCTTGCCGTTATGGCGGCAGGACTTAGGCCCGACGCACACCAGATACGCCTGCGGCCAGCGCTGTTTATCGACCGTGAGCCGTATATCCTTGAAATGCAATTGCTTAATCTTTGCATTCAGTTCAAACCCGGCGAACGCACCCGTAACCGCGTCGGAGTTCATATAGTCAGGCAGACGGTCAATCGGCTCCTGCAAATCTATCGCAATGTCCTCAAAGTAAATGTTGTCCGCACTGCCCACGTCGCCCCATTCGGCCTCGCCGCCGATGGGGTAGGCGGGGGTCTGATAGTACAGCTTAAACGTGCGAATGCCGCGCACATTCTTAAACATCGCGTTGTTAAGCGCGCAATCCACGATCGAGCCATCGGCGTATCTGTACATGCCCGGCTCGATGCGTATCGCCTTGTATCGGCTGTCGGCGGCCAGCTCCAAATCCTCGCACCACACATTGCGCGTCGGCCCGAAGTTGACCGACGAATCCTGCCAATCGTACATATTCAGCGCAACCAGATCGTCGCCCACCTGACCGCGCACGCCGCGTATCAGCATGTTGGTTATGCCGCCGTTCGTGTGCAGTCCGTCGGCATAGCAGTCCTTAAACGTGATGTCCTCGAACACGATGTTCTCGCTGTCGCCGCATTGCACGGCAAACGCGCCGCAGTGGGCAAACGCCGCGTGCTCAACAGTAAGTCCACGCACGTTGTTGAACAGCATCAGCGTGGATACGCCGTAAAAGCTGCGTGCCGCGTCGTACTTGCCCGTGCGGCCATAGCCCGCGCGCGCGGTGCAATTGTCCATCCATGTACCGCCGCAGATCGATATGTCTACGTCGCGGTCGCCAGTATCGATAGGGCGGTGCGTGCCGTCGTGCGTGTGCTCGTTGCGCAGCATAAGCGTGTCCACGCCGTCCGCGAGCCGTATCGCCGCACCGTCCGCGATTATGCGCCTGTGGCTGGGCACAATTATTGGACGGTCGATCAGGTAAGGCATTTCGCGCGCAGGTATTCGAACGATGCGGTTTTCATCAAGCGCAGCCTGAAACGCGTCCGTCCACATTTCACCCGCGCCGTCCGCATCAGCGCGCATCAGATGAGCATACCTGTACAGCGAACATTCGCCTTGAAGCATGTTTATGGCTGCGATGTTCTCCGTGCGTGCGCGCGATACCGCCTCAAAAATCTGGGATGAATCCATTGTAGTACCTCGCTTTCATAAGGCTTATGTAATTGCGCTAATTGTAAGCCGTATTGCTTCGTTTGTCAACGGCGACAGCTCAGTTAAAACAAATTTGATTCATGCTTGCACGTTTGCTTTCATTTGGCTGACCACATATAATGATGTGGCGATGCAATCTTAAACGTATAATCCGTTTGACCAAACGAATAAGTCTGTAAACGGCGGCTTTGAGTTAAATTCAGAGCCGTCGCTTATTTGGTGCGCGACAATAATCTTCAAAGCAATTTTTCGGCATTATTCTACTTGACATAAGGCCGATACGCGCATATCATCATACATAGGCGAGGCTGCGTTTGTCACACAACGGCCAGCCGCCGCAATATTTTATTTTGAGGTGTACTATGGCACATGTAAAGAACATGACGCACGGCAGGCCGTGGAAGCTGATACTCACGTTCGCACTGCCGCTCATGGCGGGTAACGTGTTTCAGCAGCTGTATACGCTGGTCGATACGGCGGTGGTGGGGCGCTTTGTTGGCGTCGAGGCACTCGCGTCGCTAGGTGCGGCGGACTGGCTCAACTGGCTGGTGCTGGGCATACCCACCGGCTTTGCGCAGGGCTTTTCGATATTGATGAGCCAGAAATTCGGCGCGGCCGATCATGACGGACTTAAAAAGAGCGTCGCCATGTCCATCGAGCTGTCGGCGTTGGTGGCCGTGCTCACGCTGGCAATCAGCCAAATCTTCCTGTTGCCCACACTCAACATGCTCAATACGCCGGACAACGTACTGCCTGGCGCGCTGCTGTACCTGCGCATATATTTTTCAGGCATACCCATATCGATGGCGTATAACCTCTTGTCCAGTATGCTGCGTGCGCTGGGCGACAGCCGTACTCCGCTGCGCGCGATGATTACGGCGGCGCTTACCAATGTGGCGCTTGACCTGCTGTTCACCGTGGCGCTGGGCTGGGGCATAGCGGGCGTGGCCATCGCTACATTGATTGCGCAGGTGGTATCGATGGTATACTGCCTTATTGTGTCGCTCAGGCTTTCCGAGGTCAGGCTGGAGCGCCGCCACTTTGCGCCCGACCGCGAGATAATCGCGCACCTGTCCAGGCTGGGCGCGCCGGTTGCGCTGCAAAACACCATCATATCGGTAGGCGGCTTGTGCGTGCAATACGTCGTGAACGGCTTCGGCTTCATATTCATCGCGGGCTTTACCGCAACAAATAAGCTCTATGGCTTACTGGAGATGGCGGCGGTATCGTTCGGCTATGCGATAAGCACCTACACCGGCCAGAACCTGGGCGCGCAGCGTTACGACCGCATAAAGAAGGGCGTGCGCTCGTCCACGGTAATGGCGCTGGCGACGGCGGTTACAATAGGCGCGGTCATGATACTTTGCGGCAGGAGCGTACTTATGCTGTTCATATCCGGCGAGCCGGACGAGGTGGCAAAGGTGCTTTCGATTGCATATCGCTATCTCGTCGTAATGTCATCGTGCCTGCCCATACTCTACATACTATACGTATACCGCAGTGCACAGCAGGGCATGGGCGATACAGTCGTGCCAATGTTGTCGGGCGCGGCCGAACTGGTCATGCGCATAGGCGCGGCGCTGCTTCTGCCCTGCATCATGGGGCAGGACGGCATATATCTGGCCGAAGTGGCCGCATGGACGGGCGCGGCTGTGCTGCTGGTGATCACATATATTAAGAAGGAACGCGCTTTTCCAAAAGAAACGCGCATGGAGGAATAAATTTATGAACCCGATAATAGGCGTAATGTCCGCGCACGATGTAAAAAATCACAATTATGTTACCCGCGAAAACTATCTCACATTCCTGAGCGACGCGGGCGGCATTCCGATACTCCTGCCGTTGGGCAGCGACGTGTCTTCGATTGACAGCTTGCTTGACGTATGCGACGGCATACTGCTTACCGGCGGCGCGGATGTTGAACCGGCGCGTTATGGCGAGGCAACTCTGCCGTGCTGCGGCGGGATAGCCCATGAGCGCGACGCGTTCGAGATTCCGTTCATCCGCCGCGCCGCCGAGCGCGACATTCCCATGTTCGGTATATGCCGCGGCATACAGGTACTAAACGTCGCACTGGGCGGCACGCTGTATCAGGACGTGGGCGCACAGATCGTTCCCACCGCCAGCGCGCATCAGCAGCCCGAACCCTATGGCGAGCCTACTCACAGCCTGACCCTGGTCAAGGACTCGCCGCTGAACCGCCTGTGGAAGAGCGACAGCATGATGGTCAACAGTATGCACCATCAGGCGATCAAGCGCCCCGCCGACTGCCTGAAGCCCATGGCATACGCGCCCGAGGGCTTTGTCGAGGCGGTCGATATGCCCGGCAAGTCGTTCGTGCGCGCGGTGCAGTGGCACCCGGAATACATGGCCGAAAGCAGCATTCCGGAATCCGTGCGCGGCCCTCAGCACGCAATGGCGCGCGAGTTCATCGAAGCGGCCGCGGCGGCACGCAGTCGCAAATAATCGGAGGCAGATTATGGCAGATACAGTTGTAATAGGTTCGGCAAACATGGACACTGTTTATTCCGTAGCACACATACCCGCGCCGGGCGAAACGATAATATCCGGCGGCGTTATGCTGAACGCGGGCGGCAAGGGCGCGAATCAGGCGGTCGCGGCGGGCAAGCTGGGCGGCGATACCGCATTCGTGGGCGCTGTCGGCGCAGACGCGGCGGGCGATGCACTCCGGAAGTCGCTGACCGGCGCAAACGTCAATCTTGACTTACTCAGCACATCGCATGAACCTACGGGCAGCGCGTTCATCTGCGTGGCTGACTCGGGCGAAAACAGCATAGTCGTATATCCGGGCGCGAACGCGTGCGTAAGCGCGGCCATGATAGACGCAGCCGAACTGCTGATTGCCGCCGCCAAAGTGTGCGTGATGCAGCTGGAGGTTCCGCATGAAACCGTATGGCACGCGGTCGAGGTATGCAAAAGGCACAATGTGAAGGTGCTGTTGAATCCGTCGCCCGCAGCCGACATACCCGACGAGGTGCTGGCCGCGACCGACATACTCGTGCCCAACGAGCATGAAGCCGAAGCTCTGATGGGCTGCACGCCCGACGGCGACGCGCTAAAGGCATATTGCGCGCGCAAGGGCATAGGCCGCATAGTCATGACAATGGGCAGTCACGGCGTGTGGAACGCAACGTGCGACGAAGCGATATTCTACCCGTGCAAAAAGGCTGTCGCGGTCGATACCACCGGCGCGGGCGACTGCTTCTTGGGTGCGCTGGCGGCGCATCTGGCGAACGGCCACGATATTGACGCGGCGATACGCTTTGCAATGGCGGCCTCGGCGATAACTGTTACCCGCGCAGGCGCGCAGAAGGCCATGCCCACTTTGGACGAAGTAAACGCAGCAATGGCGAAAGCCTGAATATACGGAGGATGATGTTCATGCAATGGCAGCCACTGAGCAATATCGAAATACTGAAGCGCCTTGAAATCCCCGCCGCAGACAGCGGAAAAGTGCTGGACATGGTGCTCGACACCGACACGTATAACGAGGTGGACGACCAGTTCGCGCTGTGCTATGCGCTGTGTTCGCCCGAACGCCTTAATGTGCAGGCAGTCTATGCCGCGCCGTTTTTCAACGACCGCTCCAACGGCCCCGAACAGGGCATGGAACGCAGCTATGACGAAATCGTGCGTCTGCTGGGCAAGATGGGCCATCCGACCGAGAATTTCGTATTCAAAGGCTCGCGCGATTATCTAAAGGACATGGACACCCCGCAGGACAGCCCGGCGGCGCGCGATCTGGTTGCGCGCGGCATGGCGCGCCCGGACGACGATCCGCTGTATGTAGTCGCAATCGGCGCGATAACCAACGTCGCCAGCGCGCTGATAATGGAACCCCGCCTTGCGCGCAAGATAATCGTAGTATGGCTGGGCGGCAATTCGCTCACGTATCCGCATACGCGCGAGTTTAACCTTATGCAGGACGTGCCCGCGGCGCGCACGGTGCTGGACAGCGGCGTGCCGTTCATACTCGTGCCGTGCATGGGCGTTGCGTCGCACCTGCTGACCAGCGTGCCCGAACTTCAGGCGTGCATCGGCGGCAAGAACGAACTGTGCGATACGCTGATCGACATACTGATGGGCTATAATGACGATCACTTCGCGTGGGGCAAGGAGATCTGGGACATATCGACCATAGCGATGCTGATAAATCCCGACTGGGAGCCGACTACGATAGAGCCCAGTCCGCTGCTGTCGGACGACTGCCATTGGAGCCGCGACGCGCGCCGCCATCCGATTAAGGTTGCGTACTTCGCATACCGCAACCCGATATTCCGCGATGTGTTCAAGAAACTGGCGGCATTTAAGAAGGCCTAACCCTAAAACTGATCAAAATAAACAAGCCCGGCATGGCAAAATGTCGGGCTTGTATTTGTTTAGCTGGATTCAATTGTGTCCAGGCAAATAACGTGGCGAAGTCCTGAACGTCGTAAGAGCATTGCCGAGGCTCTTTACGGAAAGCTGTGTGAGTGAACTGAAGTCAACTCGTGGAGAATCGATAATACAATCAAACTTAGAAATACCCACAAATCACCTCTTTGCATCGAACGCAGTAATATCTGCCTCCAAAGCGCGCGCCACAACCTCGGGCGCGGCGGCCAGCTTTATAAACTGATGTCTGCCATGTTCATCCGCGTGCCAGCGGGTAACGCCCTTCTCATCAATATCGATGCGTCCCGCCCCGGACAATTCGTATAGATCGGGCCGCGAGCAAAGCGCCTGTTGCACCGTGCACAAATCCCAGCTCATGCGTCCCTTGCCCGCGCTGTGCAGCCTGTACGCCGTGCGCACGGGATTTTCGGGATTAAGTTCGTTAGGCTCCTTCAAAGTAACTACCGGGAAGCCTACCTCAAACCCGCAATAGACCATTTCAGTCGGCCACTCGGCCGCGACGATACGGGCAGAGGGCATATCCATCAGCACGTTCCACTCGGCATGGTCGCAATCGGGAGTAAATTCGCCCGCCATCAGCGTGAGCCGACGCACCTTGCGCGCGATTAGCTCCCGCCCGGTAAGCGGCGATATGCCGTCGGCGGAGGAGGTAAGCAGCTTTGCGATGTTACGCAGCGGCCCTATCGCAATCATATCGACCGAACCGTCCTCCTGCCCGGCCAGCAGCTCGCGCGTAAGCGGCAGACAGTCGGGCGCGCGGCGCTCCTCCTCGCTCAAAGTCATAGCCAGCGCGCGGTTGTACTTGGTCGCGTCCTCATCGTCCAGCAGATCGCGATCGGCCAGCGTGCCTACGGCGGCTTCCTCACAGCCATACCATTTAAGTATCGCGCGAATCGCGCCCACGCCCCACGGACAGGAGGTGCAATGAGTCACGCCCAGCAGCTGCGCGCCGCTTTTGCGCGTATATATAGTCGTAAGTGCCAGCGCCGCCGCGTCGTCACAGTCCGGCCCGATGTCGGTATCGAGTATAACGTTTTTTATATCAGCCATAATGCTTCTCCTTCGTATGCAAGCTTTGCCCAGTGCGCACAATACGAATGCGCGGATATAAGCCTATTATAACACGCGCGTGCCCGTATGACTATAACTAAATTGCAATGCGCGGCCAAGTGTGAATACTGCGTAAATCGTGAAAAATGCCCTTGACGTATACCGTGAGGGGGTATATAATATGCACGTAAACGATACCTGCGGGGGGTATAATGAAGGAGGAGCGAATGGCTGAAAAAAATATGGACGCTATGGCAGGCATGAGCGACATGACGGAGACTGAAGAGTGTCCCGAGTGCTCGGGCGCCTGTCAGCATTGCCGGCACAAGTCCACGCCGCGCGACGAGGAGCTTCAGCGTCAGATGCAGAACCGGCTCAGCCGCATAATCGGCCAGCTTGGGGGAATAAAGAAGATGCTGGATGAGAACCGCTACTGCGGCGACGTGCTCACTCAAATTGCGGCCGCCGAAAGCGCGCTCCAAGCGCTGGGCTACATGGTATTGCGCGACCATATGGCCAGCTGCGTGGTGGAGCAGATTCGCGGCGGCAATAACGCGATCGTGGACGAAACCGTCGAGCTGATGAAAAAGTTAAAATGAGGGGCGATCGTATTAAACAATGAAGACGGATAAATTCACAGTAACAGGCATGACCTGCGCGGCGTGCCAGGCAAACGTCACGCGTGCGGTAAAGAAGCTGGACGGCGTAAGCGACGTGGACGTAAGCCTGCTCGCGGGCCGCATGACGGTAAAGTACGACGAGGGCAAGGTAAGCGCCGACACGATAGCGCAGGCCGTGCGCGCGGTTGGCTATGGCGCGGAGCTGGAGGGTGCGCAGACGGGCGGCAAGGAGGGCGAACGCGACTTCCGCTCCCAGTGGCGCAAACGTCAGGAGCGCGCCGAGAACGAGCGCAAGAGTATGCTGAAGCGCCTGATAAGCTCAGTAGTGCTGCTGGTTCCGCTGATGTACATCGCGATGGGCGAGATGATGGGTCTGCCCATGATAAGCGTGTTCAGCGGCATGGAAAACATGCTGGTTTCCGCGTTTACTCAGCTGTTGATCTCGCTCGTGATAATCTACATCAACCGCAAGTTCTATAAAGTCGGCTTTAAGGCGCTTGTCAAGCGCGCGCCCAATATGGACTCGCTCGTCGCGGTCGGCTCCAGCGCATCTCTGTTTTATGGTATAATTGCGCTGTACATGATGATGTACGCAACCGGACACGGCGATACGATGCTCGCCCATAAGTACGCGCATGAGCTTTACTTCGAGTCCGCGGCAATGATACTTACGCTGGTAACTGTCGGCAAGTATCTTGAGGCGCGCTCCAAGGCCAAGACTTCCTCGGCGCTGGATAAGCTGGTAGACCTCGCGCCCAAGACGGCAATAGTGCTGCGCGATGGCGTTGAGGTAGAAGTACCCGCCGAAACGCTCACCCCCGGCGACGAAATCATAATCAAGCCCGGCATGAGCATCCCCGCCGACGGCGAGGTCATTCAGGGCGGCGGCTTCGTGGATCAGGCCGCAATCACCGGCGAGAGTATGCCGGTCGAAAAGAACGTGGGCGATAAGGTAATCTCGGCCACGATCAACCGCAACGGTTCGTTCCACATGCGCGCGACCAAGGTGGGCGACGATACCACGCTGGCGCAGATAATCCGTCTGGTTGACGATGCGGGTAACTCCAAGGCCCCCATCGCGCGCCTGGCCGATAAGGTCAGCGGCGTGTTCGTACCGGTGGTAATCGGCATAGCGCTCGTCACCGCAATCGTGTGGCTGGTCTGCGGCGAGACGGCCGAATTCGCACTGTCCTGCGCAATATCGGTGCTGGTAATATCCTGCCCGTGCGCGCTGGGTCTGGCAACGCCCGTCGCGATAATGGTCGGCACGGGTAAGGCCGCCGAAATGGGTATACTGATTAAGTCCGCTGAAAGTCTGGAATCGCTGCATTCGATAGACACCATCGTGCTGGACAAGACCGGCACAATAACCTCGGGCCGTCCGTCCGTGACCGATATAATCCCGCTGAATACCGCCATGAGCGCGCGTGAACTGCTGGAAAGCGCCGCCGCGCTGGAATCCGGCAGCGAGCATCCGCTGGCAACCGCGATAATGGAGCGCGCGGGCGAGGAGGGCATATCCGCACCCAAGGCCGATGACTTTGAAGCAGTGGCCGGTCTGGGCGTAAAGGCCAATGTGGCCGGCAAAGCATGGCTTGCGGGCAACGCCGCGTTCATGGAGCGCGAGGGCGTACTGGAAGGCGATAACGCATCCGAAGTGCGCGCCCAACTGGATAAGCTGGCACACGACGGCAAAACGCCGCTGCTGTTCGCAATGGACGGCAAAGTGGTTGGCATAATCGCGGTTGCGGACACCATCCGCCCGACCAGCCGTGCGGCAATCGAAGCGTTCAAAGCGCGCGGTCTGCACGTGGTCATGCTGACCGGCGACAACGCCGCTACCGCCGAAGCAATCCGCGCCGAGCTGGGCATAGAGGAGGTAATCTCCGACGTACTGCCTGCCGATAAGGAAAGCCACATCCGCGCACTTCAGGATCGCGGCCGCCGCGTGGCGATGGTGGGCGACGGCATAAACGACGCGCCCGCGCTGACCCGCGCCGACATAGGCATTGCGATAGGCGCAGGCACCGACATAGCGATCGATTCTGCCGACGTGGTTCTGATGAAGAACTCGCTGATGGACGTGGTGCGCGCGATAGAGCTGAGTCAGGCGGTTGTGCGCAACATACACATGAACCTGTTCTGGGCGTTCTTCTATAACGTGCTGGGCATCCCGGTTGCGGCGGGTGTGCTGTATCCGTTGTTCCAGATAAAGCTCAGCCCCATGATCGGCTCGGCGGCGATGAGCCTCAGCTCGGTCTGCGTGGTTACCAACGCGCTGCGCCTGCGCTTCTTTAAGGGCAGTCAGGGCGATGTGGAAACCCGCGAGGCCGTGAAGGATGCGCTGGAATCCAAGCCCGCCGCCGCTGTGACTGCGTGCCCGGCTGGCACGGATTCTTGCCCGGTAAACAATGAAGCCAATAACGGCGGCGCAGAGCTGTCCGATGAAAAGGGAGAGGTATTTATGACTAAGGTATTGACTGTTGAAGGCATGATGTGCGGCCATTGTCAGGCGCACGTAACCAAGGCGCTGGCGGGCGTTGACGGCGTAAAGTCGGTCGATGTCAATCTCGAAACCAAGCTGGCCACCGTTGAACTCACCAAGAACGTAAGCGACGATGCGCTCACCGCCGCCGTGGTAGACGCGGGCTACACCGTGACCAAGGTCGAAAGCAAGTAATATCATAATAGACTGCGGACGCATAACATTTGCGCCCGCAGTTTTGCTGTGCAAAGGAGGAAAATCGCGATGCTGGCAATTGGCACTAAAGCGCCCGATTTCACATTGCCCGATAAGGACGGCAATATGGTCAGTCTGGAATCCCTGCGCGGCCATAAGGTCGCTTTGTATTTTTACCCGCGCGACAATACAGCGGGCTGCACCCGTCAGGCATGTGCATACGCGCGCAATTACCCGGCGTTTGAACAGTCGGGCGCGCTGGTCGTGGGCATAAGCAAAGACAGCGTAAAATCGCACGCGGGTTTCGCGCTAAAGCACAATCTGCCCTTCATACTGCTGTCGGATACAGAACTAAGCGCAATTCAGGCCTATGACGTGTGGAAGGAAAAAAAGCTTTACGGCAAAGTATCTATGGGCGTAGTCCGCACGACCTACCTTATCGACGAAAACGGCGTAATAATCGACGCCAGCGACAAGGTAAAGCCCGACACTGATGCCGAACGTATGCTGGATATAATAGGAAAGTAATCATCACATCTTAACTTATATGCGCGGCCGGATTTGCTGGCTGCGCATTTTATGCGCATATACATAATGAAAATGTCAAATAACGGGCCAAATTCAGGAAAACATGTCGAAAATATGTTGACCGCGGCGGGTTAGAGTGCTATTATACAAAGGATGATAAAATGTTGCTTTATTACAATAACGTAATATAGCGACTGCATAGCAAGGGGTGTGACCATGAAAAGCAGGGAGAGTTTCTCATCCAGACTGGGCTTCATACTCGTATCGGCGGGCTGTGCCATAGGTCTGGGCAACGTGTGGCGGTTCCCGTACATCACGGGTCAGTATGGCGGCGCGGCGTTCGTACTGCTGTATCTGGTATTCTTAGTGCTGATGGGCTTGCCGACAATGGCGATGGAGTTCTCGGTAGGCCGTGCCAGCCGCGCGTCGATCGCGTGCAGCTATGGCAAGCTTGAACCCAAGGGTACAAAGTGGCACATAGGCAGTGTGTTCGGCATTATCGGCAACTACCTGCTCATGATGTTCTATACGACCGTCGCGGGCTGGATGATATACTACGTATGGCGCATGGCCAGCGGCGCGTTCGAGGGCGCGACTGCGGAGGTCGTGGGCAATATGTTTGACAACATGCTGGGCGAGCCTGTTACTCAGGTGGGCTGGATGACGGTCTCCATTTTGCTGGGCTTCAGCGTATGCGCGCTGGGTCTGCAAAAGGGCGTGGAGCGCATTACCAAGGTAATGATGTGCAGCATGTTCGTGATAATGATCGCGCTGGCCATACACTCGGTAATGCTCCCGGGCGCGCAGGAAGGTTTGAAGTTCTACCTGGTGCCCGACTTTAGCCGCATGGCCGCAAACGGCTTGGGCGACGCTATATTCGCCGCGATGGGTCAGGCGTTCTTCACGCTCAGTCTGGGCATCGGCGCAATGGCGATATTCGGCAGCTACATCGGCAAGGATCAGTCGCTTACCGGCGAGAGCATCAACATCTGCCTGCTGGATACGCTGGTTGCGTTCATTGCGGGTCTGATAATCTTCCCGGCCTGCACCGCCTATGGCGTTGACCCCGGTCAGGGCCCCGGTCTGGTGTTCGTTACCCTGCCTAACATATTCAATCAGATGGCGGGCGGCCGCTTCTGGGGCACGCTGTTTTTCGTATTCATGAGCTTTGCGGCGCTGTCCACCGTGGTTGCAGTATTTGAGAACATACTTTCGTTCGGTATGGACAGGTGGGGCTGGAGTCGCAAAAAGTCGGTTATCGTAAACCTCGTGCTGGTGTTCGTACTTAGCCTGCCGTGCGCGCTGGGCTTCAATGTATGGAGCGGATTCGCGCCCTTCGGCCCTAATACGTTTGTTCAGGACTTGGAGGACTTCATAATCTCCAACAACCTGCTGCCTCTCGGTTCGCTGCTGTGCGTGATGTTCTGCACCAGCCGCCGCGGTTGGGGCTGGGACAACTTCATTGCGGAGTGCAATCAGGGTAAGGGCACAAAGTTCCCGGCCTTTGCCCGTAAGTACGTGACCTACGTACTGCCGGTAATGATAATCGTAATCTTCATCTTCGGCTACATCGACAAGTTCTTCGGCTGATAAGTCAATAAGCGTCAGCGCGGATGGCGAAATCAAATCGCTGTCCGCGCTGATTTTTTATTTGAGGCAGGGGAATGCGATTTTAAGGCATAAGTCCATTGTCTGCCTAAACCATCGTTAATAACTCGAACTCAAAAGCAAAGCGCCTTTTGAAAAGGCACATTACCCTTGGAACGTCTGTAACATCGCTCAAGTCCGCAAACCACTTTCTGTATAAGTCCACCATGTCAATCTTGTCTTGTAAAAGATCGTCAAACGCACTCGCAGCGCGGCAGTTACATAAAAAAACAAGGCACAGGCGACCGCAAAGAATCGCCCATGCCCTGCAAAAAATCATGTCCTTAAATCCGCGTAACCACCGGGTAAACGCTGAACGGTTCGTCGCGTATTTCTAGATAAGGCCAGTACTCGTGCCGGTCGTCGCCGCGCAGTTTAAGTTTCAACCCATCGCTGGCCGGTTCAAACCACTTCTGCGGCTCCTCAGGGTTCCAGCTCACATGCACTGGGCCGGGCGCGCCCATCGCTGCGTACAGCAGCGGGCCGTACTCCAGCGCCCAACGCTCCTCGCGCGGCTTCTCCTCGCCGCCGGTGTAGAGCGTGGTCTTGAAACCAAACGGCAGATCAAGCTCAAATACGTCGCCCGCCTTAACGCCCTCAATCGTCTCATAATATGACTTGCCGCCCTCGACCGCCCAGCGTGGATGGCGCAGTTTGAGCGTGAACGGCGCGGCGCAGTCCACGACGGTTATGCGCACATGGCCGCTTTCGGGCATATCGGTTTCGCAGCGCAAAGTGACATTGCCCGCGTCCAACGGCAGAGTGGCCTCGCTCTGCGAATAAATGTCCGCATACACGGTGTCGCCGGTGTACGTATACAGGAACTGAGGCAGCAGCGCCGCCAGCCGTGTGCCCATAGCAGAACAGCACGTCGCGCGATCCAGCCAGCGCCAGTCCTTGGAGCGCTCAAGAAAGTTGAGGTAGTGATAGCCCTTATCCTCGACCTGCGCTGCCAGCAGCACGTTGTATATCGAGTTTTCCATCTCGTCCACATAATGCGCGTCGTCGGGGAACAGCCGGTGCATACGCTGGTTTATCAGTACCCAGAAGTTGGTGGAGCACAACTCGTTATAGTGATGCGACGGGTCGAGCCAGTTGCAGCCGGGGAAGTACTTGTCGTCCTCGCACATGTTGATGCCGCCGCCCACATGCTGCCACTTGCCTTCGTACATCTTGAGCGCGTGGCGTACTGCGTCGATGTAGATTTGTTCGCCGGTCGCGCGGTATATGTCCAGGTAGCCCTCCAGCGTGGTAAGCAGCGTGCTGTGCGGATGGTTGCCGGGATGCTCGTAAATGGCGCGCTGGTCGTCGTTAATCAGCTCCTCCAGCCACCACTTTTCCTGATACCATTTTAGCGCGGTGTCGATGTCAGCGCGCTTGCCGACCGGGCTGTCGTACAGGCGGGTGTTGGCCAGTATGCCCTGAAAGCCCAGATTCATGTCCTTGACAAACGGCAGCACTTCGCACTGATTAAAGAAGTCGCCAAAGCCGCGCGCCAGTTCAAATGCGCGCTGCTCGCCCGCGTATCCCGCGTCCAGCAGTCCGAACGTTATCCACGCGCGCGTGTAGTTGGGGTATTCGCGCGTGCGGAATTCGTCGCGCGTTATCGGCAGTATGAACCCGTCGCTTTCGCGCCCGGCCTCGATGCAGTCCAGCAGCCTGCGCACCATGCCGCGCAGTTCCGCGTCCTCGCCCCAGAGCAGACTTGCGCCCGCGCCCATCATAAATTCACCCGCGGTCTGGCCCTTCAGATTGTTCTCAAAATGCCCTGCGTCGCTGGCATATGGTACGCCCGGCGCGGGTTTACCCTGATGCACGCGATACCAATAGAGCATCCTGTCCACATCAAAGCCCTTTAGGAAGCTTACGTTGTTGTCAAAAGCCTTTTTAAGCCGCCCGCCGGTCAGCTTAACGCCGCCCATCGGCGCCTTAAGCGCATATTCCACAGCATATTTCATGTTTACTCCACCTCGCATAATAATCAGACCGAATATGAAGTCCGCGCGATGATCTGCTCCTGATACGCGCGGTCGAGCAGTACGAACCGCCCGCTCCAGCCCCATACGCGCACGATGAGGTTGGCGTAGTTCTCGGGGTGTGTCTGTGCGTCGCGCAGCTGGTCAACGTTGACCGAGTTAAGTTGCAGCTGATGCCCGCCCAGCTGTATAAAGCTTCGCACGAGCTGTGCCACCTTGGTCAGACCGTCCTCGCGCTTAAACACGCTGTCGTGCAATTCCAGCGTCAGCGGCCCGCCGTTCATGCAGCGCCCGACCTCGGGGCGCGCAAACGCCTGTATCACGCTGAGCGGCCCCGCGTCGCGCAGCAGCAGCGACGGCGAGAAGTTGGCCGGGAAGGGCTCGCCCGGCTCGTGGCCGTCGCAGGTATAGCCCAGCTCCTTCGCGTGCCATATGTAGTACATCGCCGAGCCCGTGCCCGCGCGGAATATGCCGCCGCGCTCGTTGACAAGTCCTTTCAGACTGTCGGCAAACGCGTCCAGCACATCGTCCGCCAGCAAATCGGCGGCTTCATCGCGTCCCAGCTTGGGCGCGTCGCGGCGTAGTATTCCCAGCAGCTCCGCGTCGTCCCTGAAATCATTTTTAAGGGCATTGAGCAGCCGTTCGCGCGCCAGCGTGCCCTTATCAAACACAAACTGCTTAACGGTTGCAAGCTGATCCACCGCCAGCGTAAAGCCGGTGCCGTGTATGCCATAGTTGTTGTACTTGGCGCCCAAGCTTACATCGTGGCTCACGTCGCTCATCAGCACCGACGCATACGGCGCGGGTTCCATGTAAAGCGGGTGCAGCGTATCGGCAAGCTGTACCGCGCGCGTACGCATCTCATGCCTGAACGCGTCCATAAGCTCGTCGAATGTCGCGCAGTCCATAAGCTTTGCGCGTATAACGTCGTCGGCGGTCTTTGCCAGTGAAATCGCGCCGATGTTGGGTATATCCATCGCTGCGCCGGGTATTATGAATTCCCAGCACGCCGCCACGACGTAGTTGCGCGCGTCCTCGGGCGCATAGCCCATGTTTATCAGCGCGGGAATAACCGCGTCGTCGTTGGCATACTGCGGGAAGCCCAATCCCTGCCGCGTGAGCAGCGTGCAACGCTCGTATACCTCAAGCGGTGTGCTTTTGTTTACGCGCAGATTGATTTTGGGGTCGATCATGCGCATCTCCAGACTTGCGGTCAGGCACAGCTCGGTGAGCTTGTTGAACGCATCGCTGCCCTGAGCGTCGCAGCCGCCCAGTACCATGCTCTGGCCGTTATCGCCCTGCTGCATACCCTGATATATGTCGCTGTCCAGATTGAACGACAGGAAAAAGTCCTCCAGCAGCGTCAGCGCGCCCGCCTCGTCCAGCGCTCCCGACGCGATGTCGCTCTCGTAATAGGGCAGCATGTACTGGTCGAATCGTCCCACAGTGTTGTGGTAAACGTTGCTGGCCCACAGCACGAAGTGCAGCACGCGGAATGTCTGCAGCGCCGCCCAGAACCCGGTCGCGCCAGTGCGTATGCTCTGTCTCAGCGCCAGTGCGAGCTTGCACTCGCCGCGATCGGCCAGCAGCTCGGCGTGCCTGTCTGCAAACGCCAGCGTCGCGTCGATGCACTCGACGGCCGCCTGGGCATATTCTGCGTCCCTGGCCTCGGCGAGTATGCGAGCGCGCCGGGGCAGAAGCCCGTGCGCAATCACGTCGGCATAGTCGTACGCGATGTTGCATACGCGCCCCTGCTCGTGTACATAATGGCCCTTTGTCAGCTTTTCGCGTTCGCCGGGCGCGTATATGTCGGGAAAGTCGGTTATCGTGCGCATACATACAAACGCCGAGCCGTTCAGCCCGCCCACGCGCTCGCGCTCAAGCAACAGCCTGAGCCGCAGTGCGGCGCGGCGTTCCAGCGACAGCGCGGGATTCTGTATCGCGCCTTCAATAGTCGTGCGCTCCTCGTCCGAAAGCTTGCGGCGCAGCGCGCGATGATCGCCGCGCAGTACGCCGTCGCGCATTGCGCGCATATTTTCACTTAACATACCAGCACCTCGATTCCTTTGTCAGTAAATGGCTGAGTAAAGGCGTTCGGCTCGACGCTTTCGTCAAAGCCGGGTGAATAATCCATGCCCAGCCGCGAATACTTTGCGCCCGCCGCCTTGTTGTATTTAAGCAGCTCGACGCGTATAAGTCCATTTGCGTCCGCAACCCATTTTGCGGTTTCAGTCATGTTTTCGGGCGTGTCATTCACGCCGGGTATCAGCGGCACGCGCGCGATGAATGGCTTGCCGCTGGATTTGAGCAATTCCAGGTTTGCGCGTATCCGCGCATTGTCAACGCCTGTCCAGCGCTTATGCGCCGCCGGGTCGGTATGCTTGATGTCGAACATGATAAGGTCGATTTCCCGTATCACGGCATGAAACACTTCGCTATGCAAATAACCGCTGGTTTCGACCGCCGCGTGCAATTCAGGCAGAAGCCGTCGCGTTTCAATCACAAATTCAGGCTGAGCCAACGCCTCGCCGCCTGAAAATGTAATTCCGCCGCCGTTCATTATCAAAAGCTTACTTATCCTCCGCACCCGCGCGGCAGCTTGTTCGGACGATACCTCCCGTCCGCACAGCTCGATCAGCCCGCCGGGACACGCCCGCACACATGCTCCGCACGCGACGCACCCGCCGGGCGAGGGACAGACGCGTTCGCACTCGCCGCAGTGCCGGCATCGTTCGCGCGCAATCATGCGCTGTACGCGCCGCTCCAGCCCCTCCGGGTTGTGACACCACCGGCAGCGCAGCGGACAGCCCTTTATGAATATCACACAGCGTATGCCCGGCCCGTCGTATATTCCGAATTCCTCAATGTCAAATATCATGCCGCTGGCCGTATGTATCACCTCCGACATTATAAACGGCAGTATAGTTATGCTGTACCAGAGCAAATTCACATAATAACATCTATTAATCTATTTAATGTAACTCAGGCAACACGCAAATTATACAGCATTCGCGCGCAGTGCGCAATAGTGCCTTTACCTACACGTAAAATAAATTTGGAAAGAGACTGTATTGGACTATACAGATATGCCCGCCGCATATGTCATAACAGCACATCGACGAATGTACTATATTCAGCCGCTTAAAGTGATATAATCGATAATCTGCATCAAAATCGATACGTGGGATTGTCATATCATACGAATGTGACGACGGCATGTTGCAATACAAACGATTGATTGTTATAATAATCCCGTGATTACAAGGCAGGGGGAATAGACATGGCACATGGCCGACAACCCAAGCCGAAGCCGCTGTATCAGAACGTCATGGACGACATTTTGACGGCGATCGACTCGGGCGGGTTTTCGTTTGACAAGCCGATATGCACCGAAAGCGGGCTTATGGATAAGTACGGTTACAGCCGCATAACCGTGCGCCGCGCGTTGGACGAGCTGGAGAACATGGGCGTGCTGTACCGCAAGCGCGGCGTGGGCAGCTTCGTAAGCCGCGATTCATACCTTTCCAGCAAGGAGGACTCGGTAAGCGTCGCGGGCAAGCTGTTCGCATTCATATGGCCGTTCAACATATCGCGCACCAGCCTCGCGGTCACGTTTCAGTCGGCCAACGATTATCTGCTGGCGCACGGCTGCTATGGCTCGGTATTCATTACCGAGGACGAGGGCGAAAAGAAAAGCAGCATGGTGCTGAGCCGCCTTGCGCATACCGACGTGGCGGGCATTGCGTATTATCCGCTCAAAAACGATATACACATAGACCTGCTTAACCCATTCGTATTCAAAAATCGCCCCGTGGTAATAATGGACATGCCCAGCGGCTGTTCGTATCTGCCCAGCGTGACCAGTGACAACGCGGGCGGAAGTCTGAAACTGATGGAGCATCTGACGATGCTGGGGCACAGGAAGATCGCCTATATATCCGGCATAGGCGCAATGCAGCGCGCCACCGTGGGCGACCGCATAGCCGGGTATCTGGCAGGGCATTCGCGCGCGGGCCTGCCGATAACGCCCGACTTTATACATACCGACGTAACTGTGTACAAGTGGACTGCGCCGCTTGGCGAGCCGGACAGCCTGCGCGCACTGCTCGAGCATCTGGTGTCGTGCGGCGTTACCGCGGTGCTTGCCGAAAACGACGCGCTGGCCTACCATATAATAGTTACCTGCCGCGATCTGGGCATAGACGTACCCGGCCGCCTCAGCGTATGTGGCTTTGACGACAGCGAATGGGCGGCCCTGCTTGAGCATTCCGAACCGTCCGCGCATCTGACAACCGTGCGTCAGGATCAGGCCGCAATGGGGCGCGCGGTGGCTGAACTCCTCTATAAAGGACTCAACGAACCAATAGGCATACACAAGCCCGTGGTAGTACCCACCACATTGATAACAGGCGATACGACAGCAAAAGCGTATCAATCTGAATAAGGAGCTGAACACATGATAACCGAAAACGGCATGAATCAGACAAAGAATAAGCTGACTCGCTTCATCGGCACGCTGAAGTCGCTGATGTTCAGGCCTGTAGGCAGCATCGAAACCACGCTGTATCAGACAAAACAACCGCTGAACGAAATCCCGGATGCGCGCCTGTTCAAGCCCGCCGATTCGCCTGCATGGGGCGGCGATGGCGTGTACGGCTGGTTTAAAGGCGAATACACTGTGCCCGCCGAGCTGGACGGAAAGGCGATTTTCCTGTGGCCGCGCATGAAGTTTTATGAGGCGACGCTGTGGGTCAACGGCAAAATTCATTCCAATTACGCCGCTAAGTTCGTGGAGGGCTCGCACGGCAACCACTATTGCAACCGCATAACGCCCTGCGCCAAGGCGGGTGAGAAGTTCGACTTCGCGCTGGAGGGCTATGCGTATCACGACATGCCCGGCACTCAGCCGCTCTCTGACGACGGCAAGGTGGATGAATTCGAGTATGCCGTGGGCGGCATGGACATATGTCTGCGCGACGATGAAGTGATGGACTTCATGTTCGATCTGGACACGCTGCTGTCGTTGTGCCGCGCGTTGGACACAAGCTCGTTCCGCAGGGCTGAGGTAGAAAACGCGCTGTACAATGCCCACCTCAAGCTGTTTTACGATCCCGCGATGTGTACCGACGATGAGTTCCGCTCCGGCCTGCGCGCCGCTGCGCCGATACTCAAGCAGCAGCTTGCGCGCAAAAACGGCGACGCAACTCCGCTTGTGGGCCTGATTGGTCATAGCCATATGGACACGGCATGGCTGTGGCCGATAAGCGAGACGAACAAGAAGTGCGCCCGCACATATGCCAATCAGCTGAACCTGATGGCCGAATATCCCGAGTATCGCTTTGTACAGTCCTCGGCGTATCACAGCGATATAATCCGCCGCCAGTATCCCGAACTGTTCAGCCGCATACAAAAGGCGGTGGCTGAGGGCAAGTATGAACCCAACGGCGGCGTGTGGGTGGAGTGCGACTGCAACCTGACCGGCGGCGAAAGCATGGTGCGCCAGTTCCTGTGGGGCCAGCGCTTTACCCGCAAGTATTTCGGCTATACCGCCGACAGCTTCTGGCTGCCCGACACGTTCGGCTATTCATTCGCGATTCCGCAGATAATGAAGGAAAGCGGCGTAAAGTATTTCCTTACCACTAAAATAGCGTGGAACGATACGACAAAGTTTCCGTATACGTCGTTCTACTGGCAGGGCCTTGACGGTACGCGCGTGCTGACGCACTTCAACCGCACGCACATCGGCCCCACGCCCGAAACATTGCACGAAATAACCGACGGTGCCGACGCGATACGCGAAAACCGCGCCGCGCCCCTGCGCTTGTTCTCATATGGCAAGGGCGACGGCGGCGGCGGTCCTGAGTTCGAGATGATCGAGTCTGCGCGCCGCCTGCACGATCTGGCGGGCGTACCGCGCAGCGAGCACATGTCGGTAAGCGACTTCATGCACATGCTTGAAAGCGATATAGAGCGCCCCAGCGTATACGCGGGCGAACTGTATCTGGAGCTGCATCGCGGCACGCTGACCAATCAGCACGAGATAAAGCGCGGCAACCGCCTGTGCGAAATTGCGCTGCACAATCTGGAACTGGCGGTGGTAATGGATGCGGTAAAGCGCGGCGCGGTCGCCGACGGCGCAGACGTTGCGCCGCTAATGAACGAACTGCTCGTGCGGCAGTTCCACGACATACTGCCGGGCACCTGCATACACAGCGTGCATGAGGAGACCCGCCGCGCAATTGCGGATACCATAGCAAAGGCGCATGAGATGACAGAAAAGCTTCTGCCGGGCGACGGCGCGGCCAATGAAGTAACGCTCATAAACCCGCTGTCGTTCGAGCGCAGCGACGTGCTCTACATCGACGCCAGGGGCGAGGGCGCAGATGGCTATGCAAGCCAGACCTTTACCGACTTGGACGGCAAGCGCCGCATGGCGATAGCGGGTGTTAACCTGTCCGCGTTTGGCAGTGCGAAGGTACGCTTTACCGATAAGGCAGATAGCGCCGCGTCTGCGTTTAAGCTCGATGGCGACTGCCTCGACACGCCGTTTGCCTGCATAACCTTCAACGAAACCGGCGCAATCGCGTCGATGATCGACAAGCGCACCGGTCGCGAACTGGTGGACGGTCTGCCGTTCAACACGTTCGTGATGGCCGAGGACGTGTCCGCCGCATGGGACAACTGGGACATAGACGCGGACAGCGAGGACAAATTCGCACCGGTAGGCAAGCTCTTGTCGCGTGAGGTAGTATCCTGCGGCGCGGTCGAGATGCGCATACGCTCCAAGTGGGCCATATCCGAAAAGTCCACTATCGAGCAGGACATGGTTGTAAGTGCTGCTTCGCCGATGATTGCGTTCGATACGGTCATGGATTGGCACGAGGGCCATCGCTTCCTCAAGGCAGCGTTCGACACCGCGCTGCATTGCGACGGCGTGCGCAGCGAGATTCAGTTCGGCCACATTCGCCGTTCCAACCATCGCTCCACCGACGTTGAGAAGGCGCGCTTTGAGATATGCAACCACAAGTACAGCGACCTGAGCGAAAACAGCTACGGCATAGCGCTCATCAACGATTGCAAGTACGGTCTGTCCGTAAACGAGGGCAGTATGCGCCTGTCGCTGCACAAGGGCGGTCTGCGTCCCGACAAAGAGGGCGACATGGGTCGTCACGTATGCCGCTATGCGATACTGCCGCACTGCGAGGGCTTCAGCGCGCAGAGCGTAATACAGCCGGCGTATGAGTTCAACTATGCGCCGCTTGCGATAAGCGGAAACGCCGACGTAACGCCGCTGGCAAGCGTGGATGCAAAGAACGTGATAGTCGAATCCGTAAAGCCCTGCGAGGACGCACAGCACGCGTACATACTGCGCCTGTACGAGGCGGCGGGCGACTACGCAAACGCCAACCTGACATTCGGCCACGCCGTAAAGCGCCTGAGCATATGCAATATGCTGGAGGAAGAGCAATCCGAACTTGACGGAACGAGCCTTACCTTTAAGCCGTTCCAGATACGCACGGTTAAGGTGGAATACTGATCTTTATATAAATTTACAGGCCGGGTACGTAACTCAAGCGTGCCCGGCTTTGCAAAATGAGGTGGCTTATGAGAAAGTATTACTTTTTCGACAGAGGATTCCTGCTGGGGCACGCACTTTCGGGAGTATCGATTCATCCCGCGCAGGGGCGCAAGTGCGAACTGAATCCCATGTTTACCGAGGAAGCCGCGTGGGAACTGCGTTATGATAACAGCTATCCAACGGTAATTTACGATCCGCAGGACGGGCTGTACAAGCTGTTCTATTCCATAATAGTAGAGGACGAGGAGTGCCGCAAAACGCCTGTGGAGCAGCGCCTTAGCAAGACGTACATACCGCGCGCCGACCGCATAGTTGCGCTGGCGTATGCGTGCAGCCGCGACGGTCTGCATTGGGAAAAGCCGAATCTGGGCATAGTCGATTATCACGGCAGTAAGGAAAATAACCTCCTCCTGATAAAGACCCACGGCGCGGGCGTGATGCTGGACGATAAGGAAACCGATCCGGCCAAGCGGTATAAGCTTATCGCGCTCGACGACGACCCGGAAAAGGCCGACCGTCCCGACGGCAGGTTTGCCCAGATGTCGTACAGTTTCTCACCGGACGGCATACATTGGGACAGGCTAAAGCCCTGGCCGGAGCATAATCCGTGGGGCGATACCGATAATTTCCCGCTTCGCGACCCGGCGGACGGAAAATTCCGCCTGATAACGCGCACATGGCATAACGGAATGCGCATGGCCGTGACCTGCGAAAGCGACGATTTCATACACTGGACGGAAGAAAAGCCCGCGCTGCACGGCACAGGCTATCACGATCAGGTATATTCCATGCCGGTTTTCGTGCGCGAAGGGCTGTATCTGGGCCTTGCGTCGATCTACCACGAGGGCGACCGCAGCGCGCAGGATTTTGACTGCGTAGACTTGGAACTGACTTACGCCAAAGACCCGACGGAGTTTTTCTACGCAGCCAAGGGCGAACCGTTTATACCGCGCGGCAATGGCACGTACCATAACGGCGAGTTTGACTGCTGCTGTATATTCGCCGCGCCGCCGATAATCGAGAACGGCAAAATGCACTTTTACTACATGGGCGGCAACGGCCAGCATACCAACTTCCGCGAAACGTCGTTTGGCCGCATAACGTTCAACGAGGACAAATTCGCATACATAACGTCCAATACTTCCGACAGCGAAGGCAGAATACTGACCAGCGCATTGCGCGCGGAGGCCGACGGCATATGGGTTCTGGCCGACTTTGATGAAAACAGCTCCTTGCGTGCGGCTCTGCTGGCAGGAGATGACTATGAATCGCCAGAGGGCTTTTCGGAAAGCGACTGCAAGCTGGTAAAAGAACTGGACGGCTGGACAAGGCTGGAGTTCGCAAGGCCGTTGTCGGAGCTAAAGGGAAAGAACTTCTGTATGCGGTTTGTGATTAAAAATGTGAAACTGTATGCTGTTAAGGGCGGGTTTAGGTGCGTTAGCGGGCGGTACTGAGATGATTTAAGGTTGATTTAATATGGATGTGCCGATCGGAAGCATATTATGTTTCCGACCGGTACATTTTTACCTGCCAATGCATACGGAAGTTTTACTGGTTCGCCTTCATAGCGGAATAAATCGAGCCAAGTTTAGTACTGACATCAAATGCAAAATATAATTACCTAAAGATAACCTATATGATAAAAAGTTACTTGAAACGGCAAAAAATATTGCAATCCACACACCACGGCTATGCAATATAACTGTGACTTCTTAAATTGGTAACAATAACCATATGAAACCACAATTAAATATATGCTGCGATAAAAATATAAAATGTTTTGAAGAGGGGAATATATAAATGGACGAATCATACCGTGAAAAAAATATGACTACTATTTCATATGCTGCTTATAATAGGCTGTTCTCATTATAACTCAGATTAGGCTAACTGTATATAAGAATGTAAAAATCATTGGAAATAAAGGATTTTGGGAGTACAGATAACAGCCTACTTTGCATTCATTGCAACCACCATTTTGATACAAGGAAACGATTGCACCCCCTAATGCACCC
>CAOKFD010000039.1:0-24870 GCA_948467645.1 uncultured Eubacteriales bacterium
TCGATTTTTCTTTGGTTCTTTCTTTTTTTCTAAAAAGAAAGAACACGTAACCCCCGTTCCCCCCTCGTTACTTTCCCAATACCTTCAAAGCAGTATTAGCCACATTTTCGCCGGTAAACCCAAAGTTCTTGAATAGCTCAGCGGCGGGAGCGGAGGCGCCGAAGTGGTCGAGCGTTACCGTTGCGCCGTCAAGGCCAACGTACTTGTGCCAGCCGAAGGAGACCGCCGCTTCTACCGCCACACGGGCGCGGATGGACTTGGGCATTACGCTTTCCTTGTACTCATCGCTCTGCTGCTCGTAGAGTTCGAAGCACGGCATCGAGATTACTCGCGCTTTTACGCCCTGACCGGCCAGAATGCCCTGCGCTTCTACGCACTGCTCTACCTCGGAACCGCTCGCCATCAGGAGTACGTCCGGCGTGCCTTCGCAGTCCGAAATGATGTAGCCGCCCTTCAAAGCGTCCGCACCGCTGTGCTCGTAGAGCGGAAGGTTCTGACGAGTAAGTACGAGCGCAGTCGGCGCGTGCGTCGTCTGGCTCAGTATCCAGCCCGCCGTTACCTCGCGGCTGTCCGCGGGGCGGAATACGTTGAGGCCCGGCATCGCGCGCAGACCCGCCAGATGCTCTACCGGCTGGTGCGTCGGGCCGTCCTCGCCTACGCCAATCGAATCGTGCGTCAGTATGTAAGTCACAGGCAGCTTCATCAAAGCCGACATGCGCATACCGTTTTTCATGTAGTCCGAGAATACAAAGAACGTCGCGCAGTACGGACGCAGGCCGCCGTGCAAAGCAATACCGTTCGATATGGCGCTCATCGCGTGCTCACGTACGCCGTAGTGCATGTTGCAGCCGCTGCGGTCTTCCGCGGAGAAGTCGCCGCGACCCTTGGTGTAGGACTTGTTCGAGGGCGCAAGATCCGCGCTGCCGCCAAACAGATTCGGTATGCGCGCCGCCAACTTATTAAGCACAGTGCCCGAAGACGCGCGCGTAGCTTCCTTGCCCTCAAACGCCCATAGATCCTTGTCGTTCATCAGATCGAGCGGCAGTTCCTCGCTGAACCAGAAGTCCCACGCGCCCGCCAGATCCGGGTACGCCTCGCGGTAGTCGCTGAACAGCTTCTGCCAGTCCGCCTCGGCCTGCTCGTTTTTCTTCATCAGTTCGGCAATGTGCTCGTATACCTCGGCGGGTACGGTGAACGGCTCCTTGCACGGCCAGCCCAGCGCTTCCTTGGTAGCCGCCAGATTGTCCGGGCCGAGCGGCTCGCCGTGCGCCGACGCCATGCCCGCCTTGGGCGAACCAAAGCCGATAGCCGTGTGGCATACGATCAGCGTGGGCTTGTCCGAATGCTTGGCCAGCTCGATCGCATCGGATACCTGCTTCCAGCAGTTGCCGTCGCGCACGTCGATCACGTTCCAGCCATAGGCACGGTAGCGCGCGGGCACATCCTCGCGGAACGCGATGTTGGTGTCGCCCTCGATCGAAATCTCGTTGTCGTCGTACAGCGCAATCAGCTTGTTCAGCTTGAGCGTGCCCGCCAGAGAGCACGCCTCGCCCGATATGCCCTCCATCATGCAGCCGTCGCCCAGTATGCAATAGGTGTAATGGTCGATCACCGGATAGCCCGGACGGTTGAACTTGGCCGCCAGATGCGCCTCCGCAATCGCAAAGCCCACCGCGTTTGCAATGCCCTGACCCAGCGGGCCGGTAGTGGTCTCAACGCCCACGGTGTGACCGTACTCGGGATGGCCGGGGGTCAGCGAGCCCCACTGACGGAACTGCTTAATGTCGTCCATCGTCAGGCCGTAGCCGCATAGATGCAAAAGCGAATACTCCAGCATGGAGCCGTGGCCGCTGGACAATACAAAGCGGTCGCGGTTAATCCACTTGGGATCCTTGGGGTTGTGCTTCATCTGGGTCGCCCACAGCGCATACGCCATATCGGCCGCGCCCATGGGCATACCGGGATGGCCGGACTTGGCTTTCTGTACGGCCTCGGCGGACAGTACGCGGATAGCGTCCGCACACAGCTTGTCTATCTGAGCCATTGTAGTTACCTCCATAATATATATTTATATCGGAACATCCGGAAACTGGCAGGTTTATAGTATTATCTCGCGTTTAAGGCATATGGCTAAGTTTAGCCCTCAATCGCATTTTTGAGCGGAGTAAGGTCGACGTCCTCGCAGTCCTTAATAACATCGTAAAGCTGTTTCAGCATGACCTTGATGCCGCCGGGCACGTCGCTTTCGGCGTTGAGCGGCAGAACCGGGTCGTGCAGCGACAGCCTGAGCAGGAACCACGCGTTGTCCACGCCCTCGCCCAGATCGAAGCTTATGCGCACACCCTCGCGGTTGTCGGGGGCCAGATGCCAGCTTCGATCGTCCAGCGTGTGCGCCAGCACTGCGTCGATCACTGCCTGACCCGCCGCGCGATAGTCCTCGCTGGTGAGTTTTAAGCGAATCTCGGTGCTTTCGACCGGCTCTTTCAGATCGGCTATTAGCGAGCCCAGCGTCTGCCCCTCGCGCTTGCGGCGCATGGCCTCGATCACAAGGCGCGTCACAAGGTACATGCCGTCGTCCAAGAAGTAATTCTCGCGCAGCGCCGCGTGACCCGACGTTTCGATGGCCAGCGGGCAGTCTATGCCTTCCTCGTTAAGGCGGATGGCCTCGTCGATCACGTTCTTATAGCCGCGCTTGAAGCGGTAGTGCACGCCGCCCCATTCGTTTATAAATGTCTTGAGGCCGCTCGACGTTACCGAGTCGGTAACGAACGTCGCGCCCGGGTGCTCCTCCAGCAGTATCGCCGCAATCAGCGCTATCAGGCGGTTGCGGTTGATCTCCTTGCCGGTGGAGTCCACTATCGCGGCGCGGTCGCAGTCGCAGTCGAATATAACACCCATGTCGGCCTCGGCCGCGACGACCGCGCGGCTGAGCGAATCCATGGCCTCGCGCTCCTCGGGGTTGGGTATATGGTTGGGGAACCGGCCGTCCGGGTCGAGGAACTGACTGCCCTCGGTGTCCGCGCCCAGTTCGCGCAGCAGCTGCTCATAAAAGCCGCCCGCACCGTTGCCCGCGTCCACAACCACATGCAGTCCCAGCAGCGGCAGCGCCACGTCGGTGTCCAGCCCGCGGCGCACCATGTCCTTCAGCCGCTCGCTGTATATGTTCAGGAAATCCACCTGCTTGACCAGGCGCGGCGAAACGTAGGTATCCTGCGCGCGGCGCAGTATTTCGGATATTTCGTTGCCGGTCAGGCCGCCCTGACGGGTCATGAATTTAAGTCCGTTGCGCGTCCACGGCAGATGGCTGGCCGTGACCATGATCGCGCCGTCGCAGTTGGTCTCGGGGCTGACCGTGGTCATGAACATCGCGGGCGTGGTGCACATGCCGCAGTCCAGCACGTCGCAGTCCGCGTTGGTAAGCCCGCGCATCGCCGCCGTGGCCAGTCGCGGCCCGGACAGGCGCGAATCGCGGCCCACCGCAATGGTAAGGTCGGCGGGCGTCTTGCCCAGCTTTTCGGCCAGGAAGCACGCAAATACATAGCTGGCCGTCTCCGCCAATTCGTCGGTCATCTGAACCTTAACTCCGTCGTGCTCAATGGCCTCGCCGCGTATGTCGCTGCCCGATTTCAGCTTGAGCCAGTCGCTTCTCAATTTAATACTCTCCTTTTTTAAGTCCCTGAGCGCCGTTTAACCCGGCGGCGCCCGCTCCGGCTATGCGGTGAAACGCATCCTCAACCGGCTCTTCCTCGCGCACGGGGCGTATGCGGTACATGAAGTCGTATACGTCCTTTAGCAGGCCAAGCCGCTTTGCCATGTCCTGTACAAGTTCCGCGCTCATCAGTTCGTCCTGCGTGTAGGCGTGGTTCAGACTGAAGCTCTTTAGCGGATACCACCTTTTAAGCCCCTCGTCCAGCCCGTCGGGTATATTCATGCGCTTGTAATAGCTGCCGCTGAGTTCAAACCCGCCCAGCTGCTGTGAGCACAGCACCCTGCGCGCGCCGTCCGGGTCGAGCAGTATCGCGCGGCGCAGCGCGTCAGTCCACGCGCGGTCATCGCCGTACATGCCCGCGCCCACATTGCCGCCCTGCACGCCTATGTCGAAGTACAGGTGAAAGCAGTCGCTTTTGTCCCAGCCGCCGCGATGGAAGCCCAGCCACATATAGTCGCGGTAGGGCGACTTGTCGCGCGAATACCTCAGATCGCGATTTATGTGCGATATGACGCGCGCGGGGCGCACCTCCATATCGCGGTCGATCTCAAGCACCGCGGGCGCAATATCCATGCACAGCTCCCTCAGCGGCGCGCGCACGCTTTTTTCGTACCAGTCGTGGCTGTCGTGAAAGAACTCGCGGTTGTTATTGAACCCCAGCGCCATGAAAAATTCAAACGTGCCTCTTTCGAAGCCCGAAAACATGGTTTCACCCCTTCTCTTCCCCATAATATTATACCGTCCCGCGGCGCGCTTGGCAAGTCCCTTGTAAAGCGGCCCCGGCCGCAATCCCGCGCATTTTGGCGATACTTACCCATGCGCTTGCGCGAATTTAACGTCACGCGCCACTGTTCATGGTCATCCGTCGGTGATATAATCATGCTGATTTTGCAAATTTTGCGAAAAAGGAAGGTGCCGCAATGAGCATCCGCTCCAACTATCAACACACGATATACGCGTGCTACATCGGCTATATCGTGCAGGCCATTGTGAACAACTTTGCGCCGCTGCTGTTTCTGACGTTCCAGTCGTCATTTGGCCTCAGCCTTGACAAGGTATCGCTGCTGGTCACGCTGAATTTCGGCGTTCAGCTCGTCGTCGACCTGCTCAGCGCCAAGTTCGTGGACAAGATCGGCTACCGGCCGTGCATGATCGCGGCGCATGTGCTTTCGGCGCTGGGTCTGGCGGGTCTGGCGGTGTTCCCGTTCATACTGCCCAATGCGTATGCGGGGCTTATCGCGGCGATAATGCTGTACGCGGTGGGCGGCGGCCTGCTCGAGGTGCTGGTAAGCCCGATAGTCGAGGCCTGTCCGACCGAGGGCAAGGAGGCCGCGATGAGCCTGCTGCACTCGTTCTACTGCTGGGGGCACGTATTCGTGGTGCTGGTATCGACTGCGTTTTTCGCGCTGTTTGGCACAGCCAACTGGCGCGTGATGGCGTGCATATGGGCGATAGTGCCGGCGCTTAACGCGGTATACTTTACCAAGGTGCCGATAAATACGCTTTCGAGCGAGGACGGCGAAGCGGGCATGAGCATGGGCGCGCTGGCAAAGAGCGGCATATTCTGGCTGCTTATGCTGCTGATGGTATGCGCGGGCGCGTCGGAGCAGGCGATGAGCCAGTGGGCCAGCGCATTTGCCGAGGCTGGTCTGGGCGTGAGCAAGACGATGGGCGACCTGCTCGGGCCATGCATGTTTGCGATAATGATGGGGCTTTCGCGCGTGCTTTATTCAAAGCTAGCCGACAAACTCCCGCTGGCGCCCGCGATGAGCGCGTGCGGCGCGCTGTGCATAATAAGCTACCTGCTGGCGGGTCTGAGCCAAAGTCCGGTGCTGGGCTTGATAGGCTGCGGAGTATGCGGCTTCTCGGTAGGCATAATGTGGCCGGGCGCGTTCTCCACGGGCGTTAAGGCACTGCCCGCGGGCGGCACGGCGATGTTCGCGCTGATGGCGCTGGCGGGCGACCTGGGCTGCTCAGGCGGGCCTACGCTGGTGGGCTTTATATCGGGCGCGGCGGGTGACAACCTGCGCATGGGCTTCCTCGCGGCGCTGGTGTTCCCGGTGCTTTTGATTTTGTCCATCAACCTTACCTGCAAAAAGATAAAGGGCTAAGTAAAAAAAGCGCCGCGTTCTTTCTCACTAAAATAGAAAGAACGTGGCGTTTTTTGTATACCTTAAACCCCAAACAGCCCCAGATACCCGTTAAGACAGGTAGTCACGACGATCAGGTACGCGACGTACATCGCCAGCATCAGCACGCCCTGCCAGCGGCTGAACTTCTTATTGATTATCGTGGGCACGGCGGCGATCAGCGACACGATAATCGCGACCGGGAAGTCGAGGTATATGTTCTGCGCCGACACGGGCAGGTTGCCGCCGTAGACGAAGGAACAGACGGATATAATCAGCGTGGTATCGATTACGTTCGCGCCGATTACGTTGCCCACCGACATGTCGGTCTGCTTCTTTATTATGGAGGTTATCGCCGTGACAAATTCAGGAAGCGAAGTGCCGATCGCGATTATCGTCACGCCGATTATCGCCTCGGACACGCCCCATGACGCGGCGATTTCACTGCCGCTGTTTACCAGCAATTGCGAACCGGCCACAATGCCCGCCGCGCCGACCACAACGCGCAGTATGTTGGTTATGACGGACTTTTTATCCTTGGCGGGGCGCTCGTCGTCGTTGGCGGCGGCCTCGTCCTTGGCCGAGCGGATATTTTCGATTATATACAGCGCGAATATGAATATCATGACCGCCGCGCCCACAGTAGTGAACGCGCCGCCCAGCGAACAGGCGAACAGCGCCACGACCGCCGCAACCAGCAGCAGCGACTTGGGCGCGAACTCGCGGCGCTTGATGGCAAGCGGCATGAATATTATATTGATGGCCAGTATCATCGCCGTATTGCATATGACCGAGCCGATGCCGTTGCCGATGGCCATGCCGACCTTACCCTGCGACGCGGCGATGTAGTCGCCCACGCCCGATACCAGTATGCTGTGACCCTCCACTGCAGCGATGGTGGATACTATTACCTCGGGCAGGGTGGTGGCGAGGCTGATTATAGTCGCGCCGATTATGAACTTGGGAATGCCCGTGACCTCGGCAACCCAGACCGCGCCGTCCACGAACCAGTCGCCGCCCTTGACGATGAGCACTACGCCCACCGCGAACAGCAGGTACATTAGCAGGTTTTCCATGATGTTCCTCCTTTTCTTAGAATGTACCTCAAGCGGAACAATCCGCAAGTGCGAGTGGATTTTGCGTCTGTTCAAGGAAGAAACCCGAAGGCTTAGCCGGAGTGCTAAGTCGAGGGCTGCCGACGCAGAAATGGCGCAAAATACGCCGCAATTGCGGATTCAGGAATTTTTGAGGTGCACTCTTGTACAGTCATTGGCATAAAAAAAGCGTGTACGGCATCACAGCCCATACACGAAAAAAGACCGCATGCACAATGACAGAATTGTACATGAGTCTCATCGATCAAGATATGCCAGATGCCGCCCGGAGTATGTCCCCCCCGGCATCAGGATGTTGACATATCACGCAGTGCGTCGATTACTCCCCCATATGAATGTTATAATATCACACGGCATATGGAAAGTCAATAACGTCGGCTGTAAAAGTTAGCGGCAGAATACTCGGTGCTGTCTTGTTCTTTTTAAGGCATTAATCCCGGTCAAGGCAGTACCTGCCGCGCCGCCGTCACTTCTTAGCCTTGCTCTTCGCGCCCATGAACACGCGCTTTACCGCCCTGAGCCTGCCCGCCTCCAACGGTTCGGGCGGCGGCGACGTGCGCCAGTATTCGCCCGAAAGATAGCTCCTGTCGCCCAGCACGGCGCACAGCGTGCTTGCGTCCATCATGCCGCGCCAGTACAGCCGCGCCGCGGCGATCAGCTCGTCCGTGCGCTTTAGCGCCGCGCCCAGCAGCTCGAACGGCCCGTCGCAGCTCACAATCCCCGTCCACGGGTTGCGCCAGCCGCTCAGCGCGAACGCCTGCAGCTGATCGGGCGAGACCAGCTGCTCCATGCCCGCCTCGCCGTCCACGCGCAGCGCGCCCGGCTCGCCGCCCAGCCTGCCCAGCGCGCCGCCCAGCCCCATGCAGCGCTTGAGCGCACGCTTGAGTTCGGCCGCGTCCAGCTTTGTATCTGGCTGCCACAGCATTATCGCCGCGCCCAGCCGTGCGTTTATTTCGGAGATCTCCGACTCGTCGGGCGCGCTGGCGCGCGGCACGCGGCTTATGCTCATCAGCCACGCGTCGAGCGCACGCTCGGTCGCGATGTGCCTGAGCGAGCTGTATCCCAGCGGCATGGTGCTGAGCGCATATACAAACGGGTGGAACGCCACGTCAACCGCATAGTGGCTTAAAAATCCCATTGCATAGTCCCGGCACGCCGCGTCGTCCGCGCACGCGCGCAGTATGTATACGAGGAACTCGCTGGTGCGCTCGCAGTGCAACCGCTTGCCCAGCGCGCGCAATTCGCCCGCGCCCGAGAAGTACAGCGCGTCCGGCCCGCACGCCCCCAGCGCCGCCGCGCTTTTGTCGCACAGCTCGCCCAGCGATGTGAGCGCTGCGCGCTCGTGCATGTAGAATGATGGCATAATGCCGCGCCTCCCCGCGCCGACCCGCGTCGACCTGACTGGAATATGCCCCGGCGGTCTGACAATATGCGGCCCCACCCGGACGTGCCCAAAGGTATTATATATATTTATTATCCCAAACCTTTGCCGAAAGCATGGCGCAAATGCTAGTTTTACGCAAAGGCGGGTCGGGCGGAAAAATTTAAGCCGACTTGTGTATTGACAAATCGCCGCCGAACGTGTATAATAAATATCGCTGTCAAGCAATATGCGATCATGGCGGAATTGGCATACGCGCACGTTTGAGGGGCGTGTCCGATAAGGGTACGGGTTCAAGTCCCGTTGATCGCACTGAAGCGTCTGGATACATTGTATTCGGACGCTTTTTTGTTTGGTTTTGAGGTGGGTTTAGGCAGTTTGCCGAGGGCGCTGCCGGCTGAGTTGATGAGTTTGCTTTTGGCAGTTGTACATGAAGCAACAGCACAGTTTATTATGCACCAAATTTGGTTCAAGCAGCGTGTAATTTTTTAGGCGGGTTCACTTTGCAAAGGGCGCACTTCACATCAGACATTTTTGCTCATCTATATCGCACGTTATGCGCAACGGTTCAAAGCCCTGCCTTCCAGCACAATCAATTGTGTACTAAGCTTCGACCGTACTCCAAGCATTCCGTTCGCCGCTTCCGCACACAACCCCCAATTGCACATTGCAAAAATCCCGCTCAGGTCGTACAATGTAGTTACACAAAAACGCGCGGCCGACTCATGCCGCTCGCTTCAGGAGGGACCTTATGAGCAAAAAGCCTAATATAGTATTCATACTGTCCGACGATCAGGGCGCGTGGGCCATGCACTGCGCCGGCACGCCCGAGCTTATTACCCCCAACCTCGACCGCCTCGCGCGCGAAGGTATGCGCTTTGACGACTTCTTCTGCGCATCGCCCGTGTGCTCGCCCGCGCGCGCGTCGCTGCTGACCGGCCGTATGCCCTCGGCGCACGGCATACTCGACTGGCTGCGCTCCGGCAACGTGGACGCAAAGGAATTCGCCGAGCAGGGCAAGGAAAACCCCTACGGCGGCTATGCCGACGAGACCGAGCCGATAGCCTACCTCGACGGCATGGACGCGTACACCGACGAACTGACCAAGATCGGCTATACCTGCGCGCTGGCGGGCAAGTGGCACATGGGCGACAGCGTGCACCCGCAGCACAGCTTCAAGCGCTGGTTCACGATAGGCAAGGGCGGCTGCTACTACTACCACCCCGACATCGTTGAGGACGGCAAGATAACCGTGCGTCACGGCGAATACGTGACCGACATAATCACCGATCGCGCGCTGGACTTCATCGACGAGCTGTCCGGAAAGGACGATCCCTTCTACCTGAGCATACACTACACCGCGCCGCACTCGCCCTGGGAGGCCGATCAGCACCCCAAGCGCTGGATCGACGAATACGATAAGTCCGACTTCGCCTCCATCCCGGACGTGCCCGACGCGCCCGGCATGACCACCGGCCCGGTCTATGGCACGCCTAACCGCCATATAAACCTGCGCGGCTACTTCGCGGCCATATCCGCGATGGACGAAAATATAGGCAGAGTGCTGGACAGGCTGGAAGCGCGCGGCATACTGGACGATACCCTCGTCATATTCACCGCCGATAACGGCATGAGCATGGGCCACCACGGCATATGGGGCAAGGGCAACGGCACATTCCCGATGAACATGTTCGACACCGCGGTCAAGGTGCCGTTCATAATGCGCTATCCGGTCATGATAAAGAATCCGGGCGCGGTCAGTCACGCCCTGGTAAGCGCGGTGGACGTGTTCCCCACGCTGTGCGAAATCGCGGGCTGTGCGCAGGCAGTGCCCGAGGGACTGCCCGGCAAGAGCTTCGTGCCGGTAATCGAGGGCGACGAGCATTGCCGCGACGAGATCATAATCGCGGACGAGTACGGCCCGGTGCGTATGCTGCGCACGCGCGAATGGAAGTACGTGCACCGCTATCCGTATGGCCCGCACGAGCTATACGATCTAGTGAACGACCCGAACGAGGAGAACAACCTATACGACGACCCGTCGCAGGAAAGGCGCATAGTAGATATGCGCAATCGTCTGGAGGCGTACTTCCTGAAATACAGCGACCCGAGCATAGACGGCACGCGCGAGGGCGTGACCGGTTTAGGGCAGATGTGCCGCGCGGGCACAGGATCGACGCGCATTGATACCTATGCGCAGTTTCCTAACAAGGAAAAGCCCATGAAGTAATCAAAGAATACAACCGCAGACATTCGCCCCGCTTACGGTCGATGGACTATAAGCGGGGCGGATTTTCTTTTGCGGCGATTCTTTGAGCGTTCTTTCGTTGCGCGCTTGTATTCGCCTTGGGTCTATCTTTCTGTTCTTTCCTGCGTTTGGTTTTCTTAAATGATAGTCTTTTATTTTTCCCTTTATTTTTGGTGCCTCCGGCGGCCAAGGAGGGCAAGGGGGATTGCGAGTTCCCCCTATGCCCTCCTTGGATTCTCCTATTACCCCTTTGTAACGCCGGGCACTGCGTGCCAGGGGGCGGTTACGGCATTGGATTGCGTTCGCTTGTGTCGTCCATTACTGGTGGGCAGTTTTACGATACTTGGTTGATATGGTTGCCTTGCTCCCTTGCTTAGACCATGCGCAAACTGCGTTGAATCTTTGTCGCTTTCTGAGAATGAGAGATGCTCATACAGAAGCACGAGGACAACGGCCTAACTTCCGCGCCCACTTTAATTTATGGTGGGCGCGGCTTGGATGGTATCGAATACATCTGGTTTCGCGTCGGGACGGCCTGTTTTCGCGCCCGCCATACTTTACGGCGGGCGTGAACCTCACCGCCGAGTTTTCATCTGAGCCGCCGAGGGGTGGCGAACATGGCGCGGGGGAAAACTGCCTAAACAGGAAAAGACCATTCGCGGAATCCCGAAACGAAGTAAGATTATAGCTAGCGTGAGCCACAAACCAACCAAAACAAGAAACGCCGCTGACTCTTAGAGCGAGCCAGCGGCGAAAGAAAGCAATCGCTGCTTCCTATATATAATTCTCCTAAAACGTCCGAACTAAGAAACACTTGCGGGAGAACAGCCAATCGGCTTTTCTTTGGTTCTTTCTTTTCTCCTGAAAAGAAAGAACACGTAACCTTCCGTTCCCCCCCCGTTCTTACCCCACCGATCGTATAGCTTCCTGCGCAGAAAGTCGGGTTGCGCGGTTGGCGGGGATGTAGCCGGAGAGGACGGAGACGGCTATTGCGCCGCCCCATGCCATTAGGGCCAGGTCGGGGGTTATGATGGCGCTCAGGCCGCCGTCGCCGAAGATTGAGGAGCCCATTAGCTGGCCTAACATTTGGCCGATTATCGGGACGTTGTTGATTAGCTGGGCAAAGCCTACGCTGATTAGTAAGCCCATCAGGCCGCCGCCGAAGCCTATCATCATTGCCTCTGCCAGGAACATCGCGCGGATTTTGGAGATGCGGCAGCCGAGTACCTTCATTATGCCTATCTCGCGCTTGCGTTCCTGTACCGACATTGAAATCGTGTTGTAGATCGACATGATCGAGGCCAGCATGGTGAACATCGCTATGAACATAAGGAACATCTGCGTCTTGTTCGTGCTCGCCTTGAGTTCGTCTATCCACTGCATCGGGCTGGAGTACTGTACGCCTAACTCGTTTAAGCCCTCCAATACCGCGCTTACTTCGTCAATCGTCGCCGCCTTGACGTATACCGTGTCGTAGTTGTCCAGATTGGGCTTGGTGCCCAAATCGTTCAGCAGCTTTTTGTTGTCCTTCACGAATTGCTTCAGCCACTTGACGTCAACATACGTGCCGTAGGAGAACGAAAAGTCGTTCTTGTCCTGCTTTAGTATGCCCGTCATCTTCGCGTCAACATCAAAGCTGTTTTGGGTCGGGTTGGGGTTGAGCTCGGTGACGCTGCTGTAATCGTAGTAGGTGAAGCGTACCGTGAACGGCGACTTGAGCCACGCTATGTTGGGCAGCGGTATCTCCTCGCCGTTCTGGAGCAGGGTGTATACGTCTACCCATTCGTAGTTTTTCGCGTCCGGGTCGCGGAATTCCACCATGCTCATCGGCGACATCACAAATTCCATCTTGTTTTTGCTGAATACGGGATACTTGCCCTCGGTTAATTCGGTTATCTTGGCAAAGTCGTCCACGTATACGCCGGTCAGCTGCGCATACGTCTCGTACTTGCCGTTGACCAAAGTCGCGTCCATGCCCAGCCATGCGTTCACCACCGGCGTGACCGCCTCAACGCCGCTGATGTGGCGTATCTGTTTTAGCACGCTGTCGGTTATCTTGGTTATGTGCTTCTGGTTGGGGTCGGTGTTGGTGTCGTTGCTGGAGCCGTAGTATGGGTATACGTTTATCAGCCTAAGGTTGGTGTTCTGCTGCATACTTTCCATGATGGACTGGTTCGCGCCGTTGCCTATCGCAACTATCAGTACGACCAGCAGCGTGCCCAGAACCACGCCCACCATGGTAGCAATCGTACGCCCCTTGTTCTGTTTAAGGTTTTTCAGGCTGTACGCCACTATATCGCCAAATCGCATCTGCTACCCCCGCGGCGGTCAGTCGTCGTCATAGTCCATCATGGACGCGGCCTTCCTGCGGTGCGCCGCCACCGCAAGCAGCATCACTATGCATATCACAAACAGCCCCGCCGCGCCGTATACCCACCACGGCAGATTCTCAAGTATGTTGCTTATCTCATACGTAGGCTCGGGCGTCGGCTCGATGATCGGGTTGTTTATGTCGTCCGAACCGTCGTCCACCGGCGACGCATATATCGAGTAGGGCACGTCCTCATACTGTTGATTGCCGTTGGCGTCCTCGTACGTCACGCGCACCGTGCCGTCGATCGCGCCCTCGGCATTTGGGTATATGTCCAGCTCCATCTGCTTGCTCGCGCCCGCCTCGAGGTTGCCGATGTAGGACGAGCCGCCCGTGGTGAACATATCGTTGTCCAGCATCGCCGCCGATACGTTGTACAGCGTCGTGCGGCCGGAGTTGATTATGTTCATGGTAAAGCTGGCCGATTCGCCCACCAGTACCTCGCCCTGCGGCAGTACAAGCTGGTCCAGCTTTATCTTCTGCACCTGCTTGACGTTCAGTATAACCACCTGATTGGCGCTGACCGAGGACACCTTCTTGTCCTCATACTCCATGGTCAGATTCATCTTGACCGGCGAGTCGGGCATGTCGGGGCGCGCCGAGACCGGCACGACCAGCTCGTAAGTGCCGCCCGCCTCTATCTTGGGTATGTAGAAGCTGGACGAACCGTTGGCGGGCAGCAATACGTCGTTGTCCACGGTGTAGGACACCTTGATGTTCTGTATATACTGCTTCTCGTTGGTGTTTTTGAGCACCAGGTTTATGTCGAACGTGTCGCCCGCCTTGGGTGCGGACGGGTTGGTGGACAGCGAGTCCACTATCAGCTTGGCCTGCGGGTTGGGCAGCACCGTGCCGCCGCCGCCACCACCGCCGCCGCTGCCGGGCGTCTTTGCGCCGGTCACGAACACCATGCCGGCCTCGGTCTTGTCGGCCTCGGGTTCGGCCTTGCCTTTAAGGCGGTAGCGCAGGGTGAAGTTAAACGTATACGCGCCGTTGGTGAGCGACTTTTTCACCTGCACGCCGTAGGTGAACGGATTGGTCTGCGCATCCTCCAGCGAGCGGATTATCTTGCGCGACAGTTCGTCGGTCACTACGAAGGGATAGTTGTCGGTTATCTCGGGCTGAATCTCGATGTAATCGACATACTTATAGAACTCCGGATCGGTATAGCTGAAGCGCTGGCCGTCGGACGAGGCGAACTCCACGCCCAGGTCAAGCGTCAGGCTCTCGCCCACCTTGGCGTTGGCGTTGGGCATCTGGGCAAAGCGCACATAGCCCGCCTGCGGGTCGACCGTGGGCTGCGCGGGTTCGGACACGAACAGCATACATGTCTCGGTCTTGTCCGGCTCGGCACCGGTACTGCCTTTCAGGCGATAGCGGAGCGTGAAGTTAAACGTATGCGTACCCGCGCCCAGAGTGGACTTTACCTGCATATCGTATTTGAACGGGCTGGACAGCGCCTCACTCTGGCTGTGGATTATCTTGCGGTTGATATTGCCATCCGCGACGAAGGGGTACGTGTCGGTTATTTCGGGCTGAATTTCGATATAATCAACGTATTTGTAGAAATCCGCGTCGGTGTAGCTGTACCGCTTGCCGTCGGACGCGGCGAACTCCACGCCCATGTCCAGATGCACGGTGTCGCCCGCGCGCGCGCTGATGCTGGGTATCTGGATGAAGCGCACGTAGCCCAGATCGGGCTTTGCGGTGGGGCTGGGTTCGATGGTGGGCGTCACGGGGTCTGCGCCGAATACGAACAGCACGCCCGATACGGTCTTGTCGGATTCGGGTTCGGACTTGCTCTTGAGCTTATAGCGCACGGTAAATTCAAACGGGTAAGTGCCGTTTTGCAAATTGGAACGCGCGCGCATTGTGTAGCGGAAGGGCACTTTCTGCGCCTCATCCAGACTGCGCAGCATTATGCGCTTTGCGCCGTCCGCGTCGAAGGGATAGCTTACGTCGGTCGCGTTGGGCGTTATTTCTATATAATCGATTATGTCGAAGAACTTGGAACCCGTTGCGTTATATGCGTAGCGCGTGCCGTCGGCCATGGCGTATTCCACGTCCAGATTGAACGTGACCGACATGCCGGGCACTACGTTGGCGCTGGGCACGTTGGAAAGGCGAACCTCGCCGGAGGGGCTTACTGTGCCGCCGCCCGTACCGCCGCCCGTACCGCCGCCGCCACCGCCGCCGGTGCCGCCGCCGGTGCCGCCGCTTCCGACGGTTATGGACTTATACTGTCCGACCGCGCTTTTGGTAACGCCGCCCACCGTGGCCGATATGCGCGGGGCGAGCGAAAGCGTGCTGTCGCTTGCTATGCTGAACTGTATCGTCCACTTGCGCGTATTGCCGCTGTCCGTATATGAGGAGGTGGCGTTCAGCGCCGCTCCGTTTGCGTCGATGACGTCTACGCGGTCGACTATGCTGCTCGTGGTAAGCTCCATCGTGATATTATCGCCCGGCTTTATATTGCTGGTAGGCGTTATGTTATATGAGGGCACAACCAGCGAATCGTATATCGAAATAAGACTTTGGCTGTCTATATAGTCCTGATAAGCCGCATCGTTAAGACCCGCCGCCGGACTTCCGTCGGCTTTAACCAGCTGGCCTTGGTCATTGGTGCCATACACGCGCCAGCCGTATTGCACCGAGTTAGTACCCTGTGGCTGGAATCCGTTCAACTGCCATACTTTACTGCCTATCTGCTGGTTGTCGATATATTCAATCAGCGTGCCCGCCGTGGGCGTGACGCTCCACAAAGCCCAGTAATTTGACGAAGCCGCCCTTATATAGGCCAGCGGGTCGCCGCCGTTTGCCGCCGTCGCGTCGTACATCACGATGACGCTGTGCTCGTTCAGTGCAGCTACGTTCAATATGAAGTTCAGCGTGCCGCCCTGCCATACGGCGTTGCTGCCATCGTTTAATACCATCCATTCGTTTTGGGCGGGCAGTTTCGGCGCGGTATATGTCGGGCCGGTAGTGCCGCCCGTGCCTGAGCCGCCGCCCGTGCCTGAGCCGCCGCCCGTGCCTGAGCCGCCGCCCGTGCCGGTTCCAGTGCCCGTACCGGTTCCAGTGCCCGTGCCGGTTCCAGTGCCCGTACCGGTTTCAGTGCCCGTACCGGTTCCAGTGCCCGTACCGGTTTCAGTGCCCGTACCGGTTCCAGTGCCCGTGCCGGTTCCAGTGCCCGTGCCGGTTCCAGCGCCCGTGCCGGTTCCAGTGCCCGTGCCGGATTCACTGCCCGTACCGGGTTCACTGGTGTTGGGCGCGCTGCTCACCGCAGTGCCGCCGCCCTCGCCACTTGTCGCGCCCTCGCCGGTCTCGCTCAGGCTGACGACCTCTTCCGTCAGCGTTTCGGTAACGACGAGTTCACCTACACCCTCATCGCCCAGCGCGCTCAGCGGCATGAACGTCGTGAGCAATATGCTCACTGCGCACATCAGCGCAAGTAACCTTTTCTTCCCCATTTTGATTGTCCTCCCCGCGCACGCGGCGCGTGTCAATTTCCTCCGTGCTCTGCGTCGGACTTATCCGACGTTTCAGGCTCTGCCGCCGCATCCTCGGACGGCTGGGTTTGATTGTCCGTTTGCGTTTGTGGTTCTGCCTGAACCGCCGCCTCACCATGCGGCACTTCGGGTTCAGGCTGTTGTTCAGGCGAAGTGCCGACCTCGACCTGAACAGATGCTTCTTCTTTAGGCGGTTCGGGCTTAGGCTGTGTTCCGGCCTCGACCTGAACAGCCGCTTCTTCTTTAGGCGGTTCGGGCTTAGGCTGTGTTTCGGCCTCTGCCTGAACAGCCGGTTCTTCTTTAGGCGGTTCGGTTTCAGGCGGCGTTTCGCTTACTGCCTGAACAGCCGCTTCCGTCTCTGCGTGTTTATGCCTGCCAAACAGCGAATGATGCTGTTTCTTCTGCGGCTTGGGCTTGGCGGGCTTATCCTCGTTGGCCCAGTCCTGACCCGAATCCTCGGGCGGGACTATCGGATCGGGATTGGGGTTGACCGAGTTTTCCAGCACCCGCCCGTCCAGCAGCCTTATCACCCGGTCGGCATAGCGCGACATCTCCGGGTCGTGCGTGACGACGATAAGCGTAGTGCCGCGCTCGCGCACGCAGTCGGTCATGAGCTTGAGCGCCCTTGCGCTGGTCTTTACGTCCAGGTTGCCGGTGGGTTCGTCGGCAAAGATTATCTGCGGGTTGCTGACCAGCGCGCGCGCGATGCCTATGCGCTGCTGTTCGCCGCCCGACATCTTGTTGGGCGTGTGGTGCATTCGGTGAACCAGGCCCACCGCCTGAATCATCTTGCGGGCGCGGCGGTTCCTGACCTGTTTGGGCACGCCGCGGTATGTCAGCGGCATTGCGACGTTCTCCAGCGCGTCATACGACGGGAACAGGTTGTACGACTGGAACACGAATCCGACGTGACGCAATCGGAAATTGACCAGTTCGTCCTCGCTCATGCGCTCGATATGGCGGCCGAGTATTATTATCTGGCCGCGCGTGGGGTGGTCAAGTCCCGCCAGCATGTTAAGCAGCGTACTTTTGCCCGAACCCGAGCGGCCGATTATCGTGCAGAACTCGCCCGGCATTATGTCGAACGACACGTCCTTCAGCGCGTCGGTGCGGCTTGTGCCCTCGCGGAACGTCTTGCCCACGTCCACCACGCGGATTACCGGCCCGGCGGGTTTTTGTGTGCTTTTTGAGTTAGCGGCCACGGCGATACTCCTTGAAAAATTTCGAAATGTGCGCGCGAATAAAAGACCTATGCGCGTCCTATGATTAAGACGAAATTGATACTGATTATGTTTCCTAACAATGGGCGGTAATGTAAATTTTGTTTGCGGACAGGGCAGATATTTTTTACCTGCATATGCAGCGGCCGCGCCGGGCGCGTGATGCGCGGGCGCGGCGGCATTGTATTTTATTGCTTATTGCTTTACTGTGCCGGTGGATTCGATTTCGCCGATCATGGCCACGCGGCGGTCGTGGCGGTGATTGTACGTCGCGCCCAGCCATTCGTCCACCATCATCTTGGCCAGTTCGGGGCCGACCACGCGCGCGCCGAAGGCGAGTATGTTGGCGTTATTGTGCTCGCGGGCCATGCGCGCCGAGTACGGGTCGGAGCAGCACGCACAGCGGATGCCCTTCACCTTGTTGGCGGCCATGGATATGCCTATGCCGGTGCCGCATATGGCCACGCCCAGCTCGCATTCGCCGCTGGCGACCGCGTTTGCCACCTTAAATCCATATACCGGGTAATCGACCGAGTCGTTGGTATCGGTGCCGAAATTGACGACCTCGTGTCCCAGATCGCGCAGATGCTGTGCGATTTCGTTTTTAAGCGCCACTGCGGCGTGATCGTTGCCAATAGCGATTTTCATAATACAGCACATCTCCCGGAAGTTATATCCGCGCCCCTGCGCGGCGTATAAAGTGTATCACCTCTATAATAAATTTGTCAACGGCGGGCGGGTTGGAGCAAGGTTAAGGGTTTAAGGTTAAGGCAGTAAGCCCGCCTTTTCAATCTGACGCCGCATGTAGAAGGCCTTACCGTACAGCGGTTCCTTCAGATATTGCTTGACGCGATGAGCCAGTTATTTTTCTCGCTGAGCGTATCGATGGGCATAATGATAACTTACGGCTCGTATGTGAAGCCGGATGTAAACTTAAGCAAGTCGGTCAACCAGTGATGCTGGTTCTTTTCTTACAGTCTACGGGGATACTTACTTAATGAGGACGAGGGGGAACGCATTCCCCCTCGTCCTCTTCCCTGTTATAACCATTCAATCTCCATTTTCCGTTCAATCGGGAATGCCCTGGCTTTTAGCTCGTCCGGCAGCTTTTCAATCACATCCGCGGTCGATACCACCGCGCGAATCGGTATTCCCGTTCTTGCTGATACTTCTTCGATTACTTTCTGACCGTCGATTACGTCTTGCTCTGTCGTTTCGTTTTGCAGGTTCGTGTTGTTGATTAGGCCAGTTATCGGTACTCGTGCGCGGCCCTGGATTTCGGCCATCATTTCTATTATGTCGTCCGCGTTCGTTGAGAGCGGACGGCGCGCGTTGATTACGTAGAGCAGATCGCAGCCTTCGCGGTCTAAGTGCGGCTTGTATTGACCCAGCGCCGCCGCGCCTGTGTCGTTGCCGCCCAGGTCTATGATTACCTCCAGGTCTTTGCGCTCGAATATGCGCAGTATGCTCGCCGGGAGCGCCGGAATGTCTACCGTCGTTAAGGCAAACGACGGCTGCTCAAGTTCTATGCCGTGCGCGGTTAATAGCTCTCGCTGCGCCGCACTGCGGAAGTACGGATTCACTATGTCCAGATCAACCAGCATTACTTTAGAGGCGCTCGATTGCTTCAGGGCCAGCGCCATGTTCAGCGCGATCTCCGTCTTGCCGCTGCCATAGTTGCCTACCAGCGCTGTTATGCGCCCGTTGCGTTTAATCACTTGAAAAAACCCCTTTGCTGTATAATAAATCAAATCGCGCGCCGTCTGTCGCGGCGGCGCGCTTGGATTGGTTACATATCATCGTCAAAGTCCATGTCGCGCGTGGCGCCCGTCTCTCGCACACTGATCGAACGCGGCGCGGACTGTGCCGGGCGCGGCGGCTGTGCGGGGTTAACCGGCTGTGCCGGGCGCGCGGGCTGTATGGGTTTAGGCTGTGCAGGCTGTGCTTGCAGCTCTGCCTCAACCGGCTGTGCAGCGGCGGCACTCTGCGCACGCGCGCGGCGCGACTTGTAGCCGTCGGGCGTGGGGCGGCGCGCTGGCGCGGGTTTGCTCGCGACAGGCTTTTGAGTGGGTCTGACAGGCTGAACCGGCGCGGGCTTTACTGCCTGAACAGGCTCAGCCTGTACCGGCTGGGGCGCTGGCTCGACTGCCACAGGCCGTACCACCGGCGCGGGCTTTACTGCCTGAACAGGCTCAACCTGTACCGGCTGGGGCGCTGGTTCGGCTGCCGCAGGCCGTACCACCGGCGCGGGCTTTACTGCCTGAACAGGCTCAACCTGTACCGGCTGGGGTGCTGGCTCGACTGCCGCAGGCGCGACGCGCTCTGCCTGAACCGGCGCACCTGCCGCCGCGTCCTGAACCGCGCCGGGCACGTCCATGCCGGGCAGCTCCACCTGCGGGCGGCGCTCGTCCTCATCCATGCCCAGCGGCAGTATCGGCTGGCCGGGGCTTTGGTACACGCGGCCGTACACAGGCGCAGTCTCGCGCGCACTGCGTGCAAACGTGGGCGGCGCGCTGAACATCGGCTCGTCATATTTGTCCGCATCGGGCGCGGGCGGCGCAATTACGCTCTCGGGCACATAGCCCTCCGCGTCCAGCGCGGTGTCGGGCGCATAATCGTCCGCAAAGTCGTCCTCGTACGCAAACGCTGAATCGGTCGCGACCGGCGCGGGTGCGGACTCGGGGCGCATGTACTGCCTGTCCGACGCGGGGCGCGCGTCCTGCGGCGGGCGCACCAGCGGACGCTTGAATGCGGAATCGTCGCGCGCCGCGGCGGGCGGCTGCTTAACGGGTTCGGCCTCGTATACGCGCACCCTTTCGTGCGCCGTGCGCTCGGGGGCACGCGCCGATCCGGGCGCGGGCTGTGCGCCCTCAACATCCTCCAGCACGCGGCGATAGCCCGCATAGTGGGGCTTGGCCGTCTCCTTGGCGAAGGGGCGCGATACGTAGCCGCGCGCGCGCCTGAGCGCGGTAAGCCATATGTGATACGGCTGCCAGCGCATCAGATATATCGTGTAGTCGATAATAAGTCCCGCCGCCAGCAGTATCAGCACTATCTTTATCCAGTTGTCCGAAAACCACGGCATGAATTCGTTCTGGCCGCCGCTGGCCAGCATTGACCAGAACCAGTTATATATGATCTGCATCCAGCTGAGCAATGCCGAAAACAGCCATTCGGTAAAGCCGTTAAGTCCCATACAGCATCTCCTCTCATGGGCGCATGTCCATCTATTTTAAGGCGTTCATAAGGGCATGTTTGTTCCCATAATCCGCCAAACAGCGGGCGCAGCATTCCAGCCGCGCCCGCCGCTTAAAACCTTAAAAAAACCTACTGAGCCGCCGCTTCGATAGTCACGCTCACGGTAGCCGGTTCGACCGACGCGGTTATGTCGCCGCCGCCGTCGACCGAGCATTGCACGGGCAGTTCGTACTGGCCGGCGCCCAGGCCGCTTATGTCGGCATAGAGCGTGATGCTGTCGCTCTCCAGCGCTGTGACCTGCGAATGCGGGCCGGTGACTGTTACCTTGAACTCGGTTTTACCGCTAAGCCGCGCCGTCAGTCCCAATTCGGCCTCGCCCTTGAGCGCGGCCGATATGCCGTCGAACGTGCGCACGCGCTCTTTCTCGCTTATGTGGATCGTGACCAGCACCTCTTCGGTGGACAGGTCGCGCATGTCGCTCTGGCGGTTGACGCGCGTGGTCTTGGTGGTGGTCGCGTGCATGTTGTTCACGTTGATCGAGTATATCTGCACGGTGCTGAGCGTGTCAAGGAAGCGCTGCGAACCGGCTACGAAGATTTCCGCGGGCTGTACCTCGACCGAGTCTATCTGATAGCCGTTGGGCACGCTGCCCGTGATTATCTTGGCCTGATCTGTCTCGACCGGCACGCTCTTTAGCGGATACGCGTCCACGCTGGTTATAACCGAATTGCTGGACAGCGTAAGCGTGGGATAGCTTATCTCGTTCTGGCTTTCATCCAGCAGCGTAAACGACACCGCGCGCGTTATCGTGCCGGTTGTGTCAACGTCGGTCAGATCCATCACCGCGCGGGCGTTTGTGACCTGCTCCACCTGCGAGGCGGGGCCGCTCACCATGATTATCGCGGGGTTGCTGGTGGGCGTGGAATACCAGTGATCGTCGGAAGCGCCCTTCAACTGAACCTCGACCTGAACGTCGCGCTTTTCCAGCGTGTCAACGTCCAGCGTCACCGATTCGGGATATATGCCGGTCACTTCGCCGTATACCGTGCTGGCGGTCAGCGGCACGGTCTGCTCGCCGGTTTCGCGCACGCGCGACAGGTCAAGCTCCACGCGCACGTTGTTGCTGGTGATCTTGTAATAGTCGCTCTGAGTCACCTCGACCGACACGCGCACCTGCGGCAGTATGTCGGACAGCGACTGGGTAAGCGCCAGCGAGCGCCCGTCGAACGTGGACTGATTGGTGGTGGATACGTACAGGTTGGTCAGCGTGCGTTCGCGCGTAATCGTCGCGTCGTTGGTGAGCACATAGCTCCACAGGCCCATCGCAATCAAAAGTGAAAATACCTTTAGCCAGAAATTGTCCAGTATCCAGCGCTTCAGGAAGCCCAGCAGCTTTTTAAGCACATCAAGTATCGCCTTCATCAGCCGCGCCTCCATTTCAGCAATTGCTTCAGCATACCCGGCTGCGGCTGGCCGTAAATCTTATGCAGCACCTCGGCCAGCGACTTTGCGTCCAGATACCGGCTGAGTTTGCCGCCGCGCGCCATGGATATTACGCCCGTCTCCTCTGACACTATCAGCGCCACTGCGTCGGTGGTTTCGGTAACGCCTATCGCGGCGCGATGGCGCGTGCCCAGGTCGCGGCTGATCGACTGGTCGTCGGTCAGGGGCAGTATGCACGCCGCGGCATACACGCTCTCGCCGCGAATCACGACCGCGCCGTCGTGCAGCGGGGTGTTCGGCTCGAATATGTTTTCAAGCAGCGGCGCGGATATGCGCGCGTCCACTAATGTGCCGCTTTCGATTACGTCCTTTAGTCCGGTCTGCCCCTCGATTACTATCAGCGCGCCCACGCGCCGCCGCGCCAGCCGCGTCATTGCGTCCACGAACGCGTTCACTATGCGTTCGATTTCGATGTCGTTTGCCTTTGAACGGGATTTGCCCATTATGCGGCCGCGCCCGATCTGCTCCAGCGCGCGCCTGAGTTCGGGCTGAAATATTACCACTAATAATACCGCGCCCGTATTTATAAGCTGCACCAGCACCCAGTTGAGCGCCCTCAGCTTTGCCGCCGCCGACACCCATGTGACCAGCATTATTATGACCAGTCCCTTGAATACCGACGAACCGCGCGTCTGCCGTGTGAACCTGAGTATCTGATATATTAAAAATGCAACAATGAGTATATCAAGTACATCCCGCCAGTCGGGGCGGTAAAATACATTCCAGTACAGCGCGGTCAGCTGCGCCCATAACCACTCCAATCGCTCACCCTCTTGCCGCCTTTATGCGTGCCCACGCGCGCCGCGCGCCGACCCTGACAATATTATAATATACTTTTGCCGCTCGCGAAACCCTTATTTGAAAGAAATCCGCGGCATATTATTGGCAATTTATCCATGAAATGAAAAATGCGCGAAAGCTCATGCGGCAATGCGGACATATTGCCGCCCGGCGCGGCGCGTGGTATAATTCATTTATAACAATCGTCGAAACAGTCACATAATCTGCGATAGAGAAGCAACCATCGAAAGCGAGGCGCATACGCATGAAACGCACGGACAGGCCGCGCGCACGGCGCAGAACGGGCATGACTTTGAGCGAGACGCACCGGCCGGGCGCGCACGCGCTGCGCCTGGGGGAATCGTACGACGAGCCGGTCTACATGTACAATCTGCGTGCGCGCACTCGCGACCCGGCCGAGGTACGCGCCGCGTCGCGCGACGAGATGCCGGAACTGCCAGAGTACATGGTCAGCCGCATTCGCCATGCGCGCGACGAGGGCGCGGCGGACGAGCCGGCCAACGCGCACGGCAAAGGCGCTCGCACGAAGGGCGGCAGTGCCCAAAGCCGTATACCCGTCCCCGCCGACAGGTTCGCGCCGCTGCCCGAAGCGGAACAGCCGTCCGTAAATGGCAAGGCTGTGCGTTCAGGCAGTAAGCCCGCTCAGAGCCGCCTTAGTACGGGCAAGCCCGCCCCGCTCCCTGCCGATAAGGAACCGCCCCGTGCGAAGTCTGCCTCAAAAGCCTCCACCGCCGAGCCGTCCCGCCCCAGGCCCGCCGCAAAGGGACGCAAAGCCGCGGCTTCAGGCGACGACCTGCCCGATCTGCCTGACAATGTACTTAGCGACATGCGCACTGCGCGCGCCGACGTCACGTCTGCCGACGACAGCGCGCAATTGCTGGTGCCGGGCGGCGCGTATGCCTCGCCCCTGCCAATAGTCGAAAGCGAGCGCACATTCGGCATGAATGGCGGCGATATTGCTAAGGCATTGAGCGGCGCGCGTCCGCGTGGAATCAGCGCGCAGTTGGCGCGGGACTTGCATCTGGCGCTGGCTTCTCCGATGGACGTTGACTGGGGGGAGCTGGCGTATGACTACTGCGAGGTGCAGGCGATACGGGCGCTGGCGCGGCTGATACTGGGGCCGGAGCGCGCGCTGGCGGGCTGCATGGCCGAAATGCAGGCGCGGCGGGCGATTGCGCAGGCGTGCGCGCTTGAGGACGTTATGCAGGCGGCAAAGGACGTACTGAGGAGCGCTGCTTTTACCAATCATGATGGTATGCAGGGCGCGGAGATTTACGTATGGGAACATATGATGGGCGAAACGGGCGTTTTGCGCGATGCGCTGTATGCGATTGCGGCGCGCGACCGCGCGGAGTATGTGAATGTGCGCAATGTGTGCGACCGGCTGCTTGTGCCGGGCATGGCGCGCAGTCTGAATCTGAATGCGTTTCGGTATATGCTGTGCGACATGTATGCGGACGCTTATCGTGCGCAGGGCGGGACGGCGGGAGTGCCGGATGCGGACTGTGTTATGGAGTGGTTTGAGCGGGCATTGCCTGCGCTCAGGACGCTGGCGGGCTGGCGTGCGGTCATGGGCGGGGCGGTTTGGAAGGATTTGGGTGAGGCGGTGGACGGTGCGGAGCTTTAATCTGGCTCTAGAGTGTGTCTCAAAAAGGAAAATCCGCAAGTTCGAGTGGATTTTTCGTCAGT
>CAOKFD010000040.1:0-24716 GCA_948467645.1 uncultured Eubacteriales bacterium
CTGCACACAATTTTTTTCGATGATTTTGAGTATCCGTTTGCTTAAGCGTTTCTAGCCATATTCTAATGCAACGCAACTTTAAAATTGCTTGACATATACTTGTCAAAAAGGTATAATCAGTTTCGAAACAAGTATAGTTACTACTGTTGCGCATCGTGCGTTTTACGTGCCTGCCGCATTGTAATTCAGGAGGACAGAAATATGCTTAATATCCAACACCTTACAAAAGCGTATGGTGATAAAAAAGCCGTTGACGATTTGTCGCTGCACATTGCGCCCGGCGAAATATACGGCTTTATCGGTCACAACGGCGCAGGTAAAACCACTACGCTCAAGTCAATCGTTGGCATATTGCAATTTGATTCAGGTGAAATCACGATAGACGACATTTCCATAAAGGTCGATCCGCTGGCTTGCAAGCGCAAGATTGCCTACATCCCCGACAATCCCGATCTGTACGAATTTATGACCGGAATACAATACCTGAACTTCATTGCCGATATATTTGGCGTGAGTGCGAATGATAGACAGCGCCGCATACGCAAATATGCCGACTTGTTCGAGCTGACGGACGATCTGGCACAGTCGATAGCCGCCTATTCGCATGGCATGAAGCAGAAGCTTGCCATCATTTCGGCATGGATACACGAACCCAGGCTGGTCATAATGGACGAACCTTTCGTGGGGCTTGACCCGAAGGCATCATATTTACTAAAAGGCATGATGCGCGAGAAATGCGATATGGGCGGCGCTATATTCTTCTCAACACATGTGCTGGAGGTTGCCGAAAAGCTATGCGACAAGGTGGCTATAATAAAGGGCGGTCAACTGATCCGTTCCGGCACAATGGACGAGGTCAAGGGCGACGACAGTCTTGAGGACGTTTTCCTCGAACTGGAGGGAGAATGATGCTGAAGACGCTGCTTAAAAAGCAGATGATGGAGATATTCCGCAGTTATTTTTACGATTCAAAGAAAAACCGCAAGCGTCCACGGATTACCACAATAGTATATATATGCCTTTACGCCGTGCTTATGCTGGGCGTACTGGGCGGGATATTTTCATTTCTGGCTTTTACCATATGCGGCCCGCTCGTAAGCGTCGGCATGAACTGGCTGTACTTTACGCTGATGGGGCTTATATCGATACTGCTGGGCGCGTTTGGAAGCGTGTTCAATACCTACTCAAGTTTGTACTTGGCCAAGGATAATGATCTGCTGCTGTCGATGCCAATACCGGTCAGACATATAATGACGGCGCGGCTGTTGAGCGTATACCTGATGGGCCTCATGTATTCAGCCATAGTCATGGTACCTGCGCTTATAGTTTACTGGGTAAATGTGCCTGTAAGCGCAGTAACCGTATTGGGCGGTATACTTTTAATGCTGCTTATATCGCTTATCGTGCTGATATTGTCGTGCGCTCTGGGCTGGCTTGTCGCTAAGATAAGTCTTAAACTTAAAAATCGCAGCTTTATAACGGCTATAATATCGCTTGTGTTTATAGGCGCGTACTATTTCTTCTACTTCAGGGCGCAGCAGATGATAAGCGACCTTATTGCTAACGCCGCACTGTACGGGCAAAGCATTCTTGGCTCAGCCTATCCCCTATACGTCTTTGGCCGCGTCGGTGAAGGCGACGCGGCGGCTATGGGCATAGCGAGCGCAGTAGTCATTGCGGTATTTGCGCTGACGGCTTTTGCTATGTCGAAAAGCTTCCTAAAAATTGCGACATCCAGCTGCAATACGCGCAAGGCGGTATACCGGGAAGCACGCGCGCAGAAGCTAAGCGTCTCTCAAGCACTGCTTATTAAAGAGTTAAAGCGCTTCTCGTCCAGCTCAGCTTACATGCTGAATTGTGGTATGGGTATATTTATATTGCCGGTATGCGGCGTGCTGATTCTTATAAAGGGCGGCGAATTTTTAGGTACTATTGTACAGGTACTCGGCGATATGCGGGGCTGTCTCCCGGTACTGATATGTGCGGGTATATGCCTGATTTCCAGCATGAACAATATGGCCGCGCCGTCGGTATCGCTGGAGGGCAAAAGTCTGTGGATTGCAAAGTCGCTCCCCATAAGCGCATGGCAGATACTTAGGGCGAAGCTGCGAATGCAGCTGTTGCTTACCGCCATTCCTACGCTGCTTTGCTCAATATGTGCGTCGGTCATGCTCGAGTGCACGGCGTTTGAGCACGCACTGGTCATAGTCATGCCGATTGCTTTTAATATATTCTCGGCGTGCATGGCGCTTTTTGCCGGAATTAAGCTGCCTAACCTGAACTGGACGAACGAGATTGTGCCGATAAAGCAAGGCGGCAGCGTGGCTATCGCATTGTTTGGCGACTGGATATATGCGGCCGCACTTGGCGGTATATATTTTGCTGTCAGCAAAGTTATTAGCCCGGCAATTTACATGATGCTGGCCACGACTATAACAGCGGCGCTGGCTTTGATTATATTGATAGTGCTGAAGCGCAATGCCGCAAAAATGGTTTCTGAGCTGTAACCGATCGTAAAATACAAGGCGGTTTCCACTCGCGAATGTGTGGAAGCCGCCTTGTAATATACATAGATATTATTTGCGGATATTATTTGCGCAGACGTGCCTTATCTTCATCGCCGCTTTCGTCAGATTCTACCTTTGGTTTCAACGATATTAACGCCGACTCTACTCGCCTGTCCTCAATGCGTTCTACCTTTATATGCATGTCGCACACGTCTACCTCGGGCTGTTCTCCGTCATGCGGTATTACGGTAAGCTGCGAAAATATAAGTCCTCCCAGCGTGTCGTACTCCTCATCCAGTTCCAGCGGAAGCGATATATCCAGCGTTTCCTCCAGTGTCTCCAATGACACACCGCCGTCAGCACGCCAGAGATTATCATCCAGCTTACGTATTTCTTCTTCCTCCTGCGGGTCGAATTCATCGTATATGTTGCCTACGATTTCCTCCAGCAAATCCTCCATGCTTACGACGCCACTGGTGCCGCCGTATTCATCCACGACTATGCACAGGTGAATCTTGCGCTTTTGCATATCGCGGAAAAGCACGTCCGCACGCACACTTTCCGGCACGAAATTTGCCTCGCGCAGCAGTTCGCGCATCGACTTGGGGCGCGGCAGGCGCAGGTTTAACAAATAATCCCGCGCGTTCAAAACGCCGATTATATCGTCGATGTCGTCGTTATATACCGGGAATCGGCTCAGGCCTGTTTCTTCGATCATATCGAGTATTTCGTCGCCGTCGGCGTCCACCTGTATTGACTGCACGTCTATACGGTGCGTCATTACGTCGCCAGCCGTGGTATTGTTGAACTCGAATACATTTTCAATCATTTCCTTTTCGGTGGATTCTATTGCGCCCTTTTCCTCGCCTATATCCACCATCATGCGAATTTCTTCTTCAGTCACATCGTCATCCTCTTTTTTGGACTCGATGTGCAGAAGCTTGAGCATGGCACTGGTGGATTTGCTCATCAGCCATATTATGGGGCGCAATGCCTTTTCAAGCACAGATATAATGCCTATTGAAAAGCGCGCCACTTTCTCCGGAGCGTACATTGCTATACGCTTAGGCACAAGTTCTCCCAGTACCAGCGTAAAGTAGCTCAGTACGATAGTAATCAGTATAGTGCTGATTGCATTCAGTACACTGGGATTAATTGACATATGCAGCGTGTCGGTCGCCCAGTCCACCATTCGGCCTGCAAAGTTCTCCGCCGCAAATGCCGATCCCAGGAAGCCGGCAAGCGTTATACCAACCTGTATCGCCGACAGAAAATTGTCGGGCGACTTTATTATATCAAGCAGCAGAGCTGCCTTTTTGTCACCGTCCTCGTTGCTTTTCTCCAAGCGCGCTTCGTTTACCGAAAGCAAGGCTATTTCCGTAGCCGCAAAAAAAGCGTTGACCAGTATAAGTACTATTTGAAGCAATAATTGACCAACTATTGGGTCGCCGGACAAGAGAATACCCCCTCGTATATATAGTCCTTAAATATCATCTGGCCGTTTGCGCCGCTTATTTATACGTCGCTGTTTTCCATGCAGAAATCCTGCGACGAGAACGGGGCCTTGCCATTCTCTACTGGATAATACCTGCCGTCGGGCCTAAGCTCGCGAGCCTGAATATTGTCGCGCCACTGTGCGCGCAGCAGTTTTTTTATTCTCAGGCTAAGCTCAGGGTCCTCAACCGGGAACATAAGCTCTACCCGGCGATCTAGATTGCGGGGCATCATATCTGCACTGGCCAGATATACCTCTTCATTGCCAGAATTGCGGAATATGAACGCACGGCTGTGTTCAAGGTATCGCCCTACTATCGAGCGCACGCATATGTTTTCGCTTACTCCCGGCACGCCGGGCACAAGGCAGCATATGCCGCGCACAATGAGCTTTACGCGCACGCCCGCGCAGCTAGCCTCATACAATTCAGATATTATACGCTCGTCCAGCAGCGAATTCATCTTCATAAATATGCCCGCACGCTGGCCGCTGCGAGCCGCTTCCGTTTCGCGGCGTATCAGCGACATCATGCGTTCGCGCAGCATGTGAGGCGCGGCTATCAGCTTATGCAGCTCAGTCTGTTCGCTATAACCAGTCAGCATGTTGAAAAACGCAGACGCATCTTCGCCTATATCCTCGCGGCACGTCATCATGCCGTGATCGGTATATATATTTGCGGTTACGTCGTTGTAGTTGCCTGTGCTAAGATGCACATATCGCCGTATGCGGCCATTTTCGCGCCGCACGATCAGCGTTATCTTGGAATGCGTCTTTAATCCCACAAGCCCGTATATTACGTGCGCACCCGCCTGTTCAAGCCGCTTGCCCCAATGAATGTTGTTTTCTTCATCGAAGCGTGCCTTTACCTCCAGCAGTGCTGTAACCTGCTTGCCGTTCTCGGCGGCTTCCATCAGAGCGGCTACAATGGGGCTGTCGCCGCTTACACGGTAAAGCGTCTGCTTTATCGCAAGCACATCGGGATCGCGCGCGGCCTCGCGGATGAAATCGATTACCGGCTCAAAGCTGTCATACGGATGATACATCAGTATGTCGCCCGCTGCAATTCGCTCAAACATACTGACAGATTCGGAATTATGATGAACGCCCGCTTCGATCGGAGTAAACTCAAGTGCGTTTGTATGTTCGTGAACGATGCTAAGTTTACGCGGAGTATATTTGTCGTACTTTAGCTCCGGGTAATCCAGCTTATACAGATTCTTCATCAGGAAATCGAGGTTAAGCGGCCCGTGTACGCTGTATACGAATCCCGGATCGACTTCAAGCGCATCCTCCAGTATGCTGAGTAGGCGTTTGTCGGCGCGATGATCTATTTCAAGGCGTATTACCGCGCCCCACTTGCGCTGTTTAAGCGACTTTTCGATTTCTCGCAGTAAGTCCTCTGCACCCTCCTCATCTATCGTCATGTCGGCATTGCGCGTGACGCGATACGGATAGCAGCATATGACCTTGCGTCCGGGGAAAAGCTCGGATACTCTGCGCGAAATGACCTGCTCCAGCAGCATCGCCTGTACGCCCTCATCGCCTTCACCATTTGGAAGGTAGACTACGCGATCAAGTACCGACGGCACCTGAACGGTTGCAAAGCTCGGCTCGTCCGGATCGTCGCTGGCAAGCAATACGCCCAGATTCAGCGATTTTGACAGTATGAGCGGGAAAGGCCGCGACGAATCGACCGCCATCGGCGTGAGTACGGGGTATACCTGCTGTTCAAAATAATCATCCAGATAGTTGCGCTGGCTTTCCGTCAGTTGCCCGTCCGCAAGCAAACGTATTCCGTTTTTGCGCAGTTCGGGCAGTATCTGCTGGCGCAGTACATGGTACATTTCGTGCACCATATCGCCCACACGGTCTGAAATCTGCTCAAGCTGCATCTTGGGCGTGCGGCCCGATGGGTCAGGTTTGTTATAGCCGGCCTGATATTGATCGTTTATCGACGCTACGCGTATCATGAAAAACTCATCCAGATTGCTTCCTGCTATTGACAGGAACTTCATTCGTTCAAATACCGGATGTCTTTTAGCCGCGTCCTCACTCTCGGCCTTGGCCTGATCCAGCACGCGCTGGTTGAATTCCAGCCACGACAATTCGCGATTGAAAAAGTCCTCCTTGGGCCACGCGTGTTCGTTGTGGTGCTTTGCCTGTGAACCTTCCATAGTCAGTTTAACGCTCCTCGCAGTTTATTCGTTAATATATCAATATATTAGTTTCTATCAAACCACTATCGATTGCGGCGCTTGTCAGGCTTGAGCCTGATTTTTATGCCGAAAACGCGCCTGAACATTCTGGCGCGATACTTAAACTCAAAAGTCTCAAGCGTGGCAATCTCCTCTACCGATGTTCGAATTAGCATCCCGCGTTTGCCTATCTTTGCCGAAAAGCTATTGTACCGGGAGCGGCCGCTCGCATTTAGTGCTCTTGCTATGCATAGGATAGCAGTTATGCGCATTTCGAGCGGAACACTAAGCGCGGTTTCGGAATAATCCTTTACAGCTTCGGCCGACTCTTTTTCGAATCCGACGATTTCTTCATTTGAAACGTCAATGTCTGCGTCATCAGTATCATCATCGTCGTTTGCGGTAAACTCATCGCTGAATTCCGCATCTCCTGCAAACAGTGCATCGTCGTCCTGATATTCTGCCGATGGAACGTACATAAGCGCGCCTGATATATCTTCGTTTGACGCATAATTGCTCACGGAACATATTTTCCGCAGCATATCGCGCGTCTGCATACCTAAGCCGGGCAGCGTATCTATGTCGCGTGCGAGCTGTGCTTCATCCTGCACCACGCACTCTTTTAGTATGGAAGCCAGTTCAATCAGCTCATTCGCTAACGGCAATTCGCTTTCTGAAAATGCAAATTTCATGTTGTTCAGCATTAGCCGCGACAATTCGACTACGCGGTCGCTTTGCAAGGAATTGCCATTATGAGAAGCGGCATAACTATTGGCCCCTCGCCGCGCAAGCTCTGCGTTGTGACCCGCATCCTCAATTTTTGCTCCAGCCTGGGTAAGCGCATGTGCAATTGCATCCGCTGCCGATATTGCAACCACGCCGACTTCCAGCGCGCCCAAACGTGTACAGACGGCATTTGCTATTTGCAATGCATTATGCGCACGCCTCAGGCAGTTTGTGTCGAACGATTCATGACATGAATCGGATTCTTCAAGCGCATAGCAAAGCTGCGCGCCAGTCTTATGCAGGCGGTGCGCCGTCTCGTCAACCATATGTACAAACTGTTTAGCAGTGTGATTACCCTGTGCAATTCTTCCGTTTGGAAAATCAGCGCATATGAACAGTTTATAATTGCCCATCTCAGAGGCAGACAAAAACCTTACGCACGCATCGGCTTCGTCGCGCAGAAGCATGAGCTGCATATCATGACGTGCGCTGCGTTTAAGATGCCGACGCTCATCAATGCGTGCAATTTTAAGCAGATTGGCAAACTGCCCCCTGTCAACGCCGATGGGCAGTCTGTAAGAATATTTGCCGTCGCCAGATACGATATACGTTTCCGCGCCGCCCGGTATTATGAAGAGCCTTCGCCCATTGTCGCCGCCCAGTACGTTCTTAGCCGCCGCAAGAACCATATCGGCATACCTGCGCAAATCGGGCGTAAGAACGATCATACCCATTTCAGAGCCAATATGCGCAATATCATCGCGCCACGAATCCACGCCTGATATAATCATATATACGGCGCACGCCGCATAGTCGCGCGCAGCATTGCAAAAGCCATTTAGAAGGCTACGCACGGAATCAAGCGTTTCAGCATCGGCGATTCGCATATAGGATTGCAAGGTAAACGGCGTTCTGCGCCATAGCCGGTCAATTACGACTATGCGGTCATTGTCCGTCTGCACAACCTTCATGGAAGCGATACCCATATTCAGCTCAATAATAGCGTATGTGCGACATTCGGGTCCGGGGTCATTATCCATCTTAGGTAGACACCTCCAGTATTGTACTATAATACAATTATAGCATATCATTATCCGATGGACTTGTCAAGAAAAATATGCCATTGACACATTTTTACCCGTATGAAGATAAGAATATGCCTCAAAATTTAATATCGGTATTGTAAAAGTCGCGCAACGCTGGTAGAATATAATAAGCAATTTCAGAGGTGATAAAGAAATGTATTATGCTATCGCCGGTATACTCTGCTTTATACTCCAAAACATGTCCAACAAGGAATTCAGCCGCAGGTTCGACTGCAAGCTGTTTGGCCTTGCGCTGTTCAACGCCATTGCGTTTACGTTCTGTGCCGCGGCTGTCGCGATTGCGGGCGGCGTCGCCCCATTGTCGGCGGGCGCGTATGGATTGGCGGCATGTTTTGCGGTGCTGTTTGTATTTACCATAATGATGATTGTAGTGTCGATGTCAATGGGACCTATGGGCGCATCGGTGCTGATAGTCAACATGTCGATGATGCTGCCGGTCGTGGCGGGCATTGTGGCATGGGGCGAGTCTCCCACCACGCTAAAGCTTGTCGGTATTGGCTGCATGGTGCTTGTGCTGGTGCTTTCGTCAATCGGAAGCGGCGGCGACAATGACGGCAAATCGAAGCACGGCGGCGCAAAGTGGCTGATAATCACGATAATTACGATGATAAGCAACGGCGTGCTCAGCATACAGCAAAAGCTGTTCTCGTTCTGGTTCCCGAGCGACAGCGCTACGGCGTTTAGCTTCACCGCGTTTTCGATAGCGGCGGTAATATGCTGGGTAATGACGCTTGTATTCAAGCTGCGCGGTGCTGACTTTAAGCCGTGGCTTTCGCGCAAAGGTGAGTTTACGCTGTGCGCGGCAGGCGTGGGTCTGGGCACTGCGGGCGGCAATACGTTCCATCTATTGTCACTTACAATGCTGCCCGCGATAGTCGCGTTCCCGCTGGTTCAGGGCAGCGTCGTACTGGCAATCTGGGTACTGTCGCTATTTGTATACCATGACAAGGTTACTGTGCCCGGAATAATATCGCTGATTGCGGGCATCGCAGGCATAGTGATGCTTTCGATCTGAGATTAACAGCTAAAAGGCTCCGCACATCGATTTTGTGCGGAGCCTTGTTTATGCCTTAAATGACAGCGCAAATGCCTGAATGCTGCTTATTCTTCAAGAGTGCCGCTGAGCACGCGATAGTAGTTAAGACCGGCTATCTTGGCCAGCGCCTCATCATCATAACCGCGCTTTTTAAGCCCCTCAAATATGGCCGGAATGTCTGCCGGAGAATGCAGGTCTATCGGATGTACCTCTATTCCGTCGAAGTCGGAGCCGAGACCCACCGAATCTATCGCGCCCATCTGTACAAGCTCGTCAATATGTTCAATGACAGTCTGCGTGCTTACGTTGGCCGGATTGCCCTCGAACAGGAAGTGCGGATAGAAGTTAACGCCGATAAAGCCCTGACGATCGATTATGGCGCGCACCTGATCTCGCCACAGATTGCGGCGATGATTGCACAGTTCGCGTACGCAGGAATGCGATGCGACGGGCGGCAGCGCGGTCAGTTCCATCACGTCCCAGAACCCCGCTTCATTAAGGTGTGACACGTCGCACAGCACGCCGCGCTCGTTCATACGGCCTATCAGACGCTTGCCGAAGTCCTTTATACCGCCCTCGGGCGATACCGCGGCCGCGGTGCCGATCTCGTTTTCAAAGTTCCAAGTAAGCGTTATCATGCGCACGCCTTCGTTTGCAAATTCGTCAAGCCGCTCCAGACTGCCCTGAAGCGCTTCACCGCCCTCGATTGCGAGTATGCCGCGCGCGTCGGTCGGTGGCATTTCAGGCATTGCACCGCGATATATCGGCAGACCCAGCGTGTAGCTCTTTTGCAGCGCGTCCATTACATGCTGATAAGGTTCGCCCGCCGGGCCGCCCGAGCCTGCAAACATGGCGAACGTCTGAAGATAAGCGCCCATCTTTTTAAGTCCGTCAACAGTTATATCCAGAGTGTGCGCTGGTTTATGATCCACAGCAATCGCATACAGCGTATCGCAGTGCGCATCAGCATAAAACATTTGCGATTTCCTCCCTTTCGCAACCGAAAAAATGTATAAGTCCCTCTGGGTAAATTATAGACGCGGTGGAAGGATTAGTCAATAGCACTACGTTTGCACTTCAAAAACTACGTGGACGTTGGTCGGGCTTTGTGCTATAATCAAGATAGAAAATTGTGCTTATAATTAGGAGGCCGGACATTGTTTACTCACCTGCACGTACATACTGAGTACAGTCTGCTGGATGGCGCGTCGCGCATAACCAAGCTGCTTGACCGGGTAAAGGAATTAGGCATGGACAGCTGTGCCATAACCGATCACGGCGTAATGTACGGCGTTGTTGATTTTTACCGCGAGGCGCAAAAGCGCGGCATTCACCCGGTTATCGGCTGTGAAGTCTATACGTGCCCTAATCATCTGGATAAGACTGCTGCATCGCGCGAATACAATCACCTGATACTGCTGTGCAAAAATCAAATCGGCTATCAGAACCTTATAAAGCTGGTGAGTCTGGGCTTTACCGAGGGATTTTACTATAAACCGCGAGTCGATCATGAATTGCTGAGAAAGTATTCGGAAGGGCTTATATGCCTTTCTGCATGTTTGTCGGGCGAGATACCTTCGTTTTTGCGCGACGGACGGTATGACGATGCCCGCGCCGCCGCACAGCGGTTCATGGAAATATATCCCGATAATTTCTATATAGAATTGCAGGATCACCGCCTTACCGATGAAAAGATCGTATTCCCGCGTCTGGTAAAGCTTGCAAAAGAAATGAATATCCCGCTTGTGCTGACGAACGACGTGCATTACATCGGCCCGGAGGATGCCGCCGCGCAGGAAGTGCTGATGTGCATACAGACCGGCAAGACGCTGGACGATACGTCGCGTATGCGCATGGAGACAGATCAGCTATACATGAAGAGCGAATCTGAGATGGCCGCGCTTGCGCCCAACTATCCCGAAGCGCTGGAAAATACGTACAAGATCGCACACTCATGCAATGTGGAATTTGATTTTAAGTCAAGGCATCTGCCTAAGTATCCCCTGCCCGAAGGCACAGACCCGTATCAGTTCCTGCGCGCACGCTGTGAAGAGGGCTTCAAAACCAGATACAGTGAGGATAACACCGCCGCACGCGAACGGCTGGAATACGAGCTGGGTGTAATAAGCTCGATGGGCTTTGTGGATTACTTCCTGATAGTATGGGACTTCATTAAGTATGCAAAGGAGCATGACATACCGGTCGGTCCTGGACGCGGAAGCGGTGCAGGCTCTATCGTTGCATATACGCTCAATATAACCATGCTTGACCCGCTCAAGTACGATCTGCTGTTTGAGCGCTTCCTTAACCCCGAGCGCGTTACCATGCCTGATATAGACGTTGACTTCTGCTATGAAAAGCGTCAGCGCGTGATAGATTACGTAGCGTCGAAGTATGGCGAAGACCATGTGTCCCAGATAATCACATTCGGTACTATGGCCGCACGCGGCGTAATACGCGACGTAGGACGCGTATTGGGTTTGCCGTATGGCGATGTTGACCGTGTGGCAAAGCTTGTGCCTGCTGCGCCGGATATGACGCTGGAGAAGGCGATGGAGCTAAGCTCCGATCTAAAAGCGCTGGTCGCCAGCGACAGCAATATCGGCAAGCTTATGCAGATTGCACGGCAGTTGGAAGGTTTGCCGCGTCATTCGTCCACTCATGCGGCAGGCGTGCTGATAACGTCAAAGCCTGTATCGGACTATGTACCGCTTCAGACAAACGATTCTGTTATAACCACGCAGTTCCCTATGGGTACGCTGGAGGCGCTGGGACTGCTCAAGATGGACTTCCTGGGACTGCGCACTCTGACGGTTATAAGCGATGCCCTGCACATGGTGCGCGACATGGGCGGGCCTGATATGAAACCCGAGGATATACCGCTGGACGACCCGGCCGTATACGACATAATATCGCGCGGCGATACCGACGGAATATTCCAGCTTGAAGGAAGCGGCATGAGGTCGTTCCTTACCAATATGAAGCCCGAGAGCTTCAGCGACATAATCGCGGCGATTTCACTCTACCGCCCCGGCCCGATGGAATCCATACCGCGCTATATCGCAGGTAAACAGGATCCGTCGTCGGTAACATACCTGCATGAAAAGTTGCGCCCCATACTTCAGGAGACAAACGGCTGCATGGTGTATCAGGAGCAGGTCATGCAAATCGTGCGCGACCTGGCCGGTTATTCCATGGGACGCAGCGACCTGGTGCGCCGCGCCATGGCCAAGAAGAAAAAGTCGGTCATGGCCGAGGAGAAGGAATACTTCATACACGGTCTGGAAAAGGACGGCCAGATAATCGTACCGGGGGCGGTGCGTATGGGTGTGCCTGAAAAGATTGCAGAGCAGCTGTTCGACGAAATGAGCGCGTTTGCGTCGTATGCGTTCAATAAGTCGCACGCCGCCGCGTATGGCGTGGTCGCTGTCGAGACGGCCTATTTGAAGTGCCACTACACCGCGCCGTTCATGGCCGCGCTTATGAACTCGGTAATCGGCAATGAAGATAAGATTTCGCAGTACATACAGTATTGCCGCAAGCACGATATAAGCGTGCTCCCGCCCAGCGTCAATAAGTCGCGCACTGGCTTTTCGGTCGAGCTGGTGAATGGAAAACCGGCAATACGATTTAGCCTGAGCGCGATAAAGGCGGTCGGACGCCCCTGCGTGGATGCAATAGTTGCCAACCGTGAAGCGCGGGGCGAATTCCGCGACTTGTTCGATTTTTGCGACAGGATGAGTTCGCCGCGCTTCAGCGCCGCGGGCAAGTATGAAGGCCCGTCGCCGGTAAACAAGCGCGCAGTTGAGTCGATGATTAAGTCGGGTGCGTTCGACCATATGACTACCGGCGGCAAGGAGATAAATCGGGCCCAACTGCTGGAAATATACGAAAGCACAATGGATGCGGCCTCGTCGAAGCGCAAGAATCAGGTATCGGGGCAGATGTCGCTGTTCGACGCTATGCCTGAAATCGAGGTACCACTGCCCACTATCCCCGACCTGCCCACGCCGCCGCATCGACTGATGCTGAGCATGGAAAAGGAAACCACTGGCGTATACATAAGCGGCCATCCGCTGGACGAGTATCGCGATACGCTGGATAAACTGCCGCTTACGATAGGCGAATTGAAGGAACTGAAAAGCGAGAATGAGGCCGAAGCGCGCTACGATCAGATGCGCGTGACGCTGGGCGGCATAATCATATCGAGCAATACAAAGGTAACTCGCTCAGGCGGCGTCATGGCGTTTATCACGCTGGAGGATATGACTTCATCAATCGAGTGCCTTGTGTTCCCCAAAGTGTTGGAACAGTATAACGATCTGATTTCGACGGACAAACTTGTGCGGCTGTATGGCAAGCTTTCCCTGCGCGAGGATGAAGAACCGAAGGTGCTGGTTGAGGCACTGAGCGATATAGGCGAAGATTTGAGCCAGCAATTGCCGCCGCCATATGCGGGCGGGCGCGGATTCAGCGCGCGCGATGCAGGCGGTGCTTATGCACAGAATGGCGCAGTCGCTGTGCCTCAACCGACCGTACAAAATGCGGCGGAACGGCCTATGCGCAAGTATTCGGGGCGCGTTATGACTGTATCGGATAACGTTGTCGCAAGCGCTGAACGGCTTGCGGAGGATGAGGTTATCATCCGCCGCAGAATTGAAATGGCCACACAGCGTGTACGTGATAAGGCGGCAAAGCGCACGGCTGCCCAGCCGACGGCCAAGCTGTACCTGCGCATACCTGATCGTTCGCGCATGGAGGAAGCCGTGCAGCTGGTGCCAAAGGGCGCAGCCATTCCGGTATATGTGCATATTGTATCCGAAAACGCGACACTGCTTGCACCAAAGGAATACTGGGCAAGGCTTAACCCGGATATTACGGCGCTGATAGGCGCGCTTGGAGACGCTAACGTGAAACTTGTGAAGTGCCAATAATGTTCGTGATATATAATATGTTTTGAGCGTTTGTGATTCATCGTATCCCCCCTTCTTGACTTGGTATGACTAAGTTAAGGAGGGACTTTTTTAAGCAAATATGGACTTTTGGTCAATTCCTTTTCGACGTATGGCTTGGATTGACCACATCTTACTTTAGGACAATGTGCTTCTTATTGACCGATATTCAATTTATAAAATTGGCATATGTCTCTTAAAAATATTTTCGCACGGATGTGATTAATGCGTTTTAGTACATTGACATGTAAAAGCGTCGGGGTTAAAATATAAGCCGTTCTCAGCATACTCGAGAGGCGGCGTAATCCGCATGAAACACGACCTTCACGCAAACCCAACGCTTCGCTTTGTTATACCTGTAATGAGCGAAAGCATACTCAATACCGTCGTGGGACTGGTATTCTCCTACCTGATCGGCGGCATAAGTGCCAGTTCGCTTACCACGATAGCGCAGGGCAATCAGGTGATAACGCTTATTTGTGCGGCGGCAACCATGCTTGTGACCGGCTCGGGCATATTGTGTGCGCGGCTTCTGGGCGCAGGCGAGAGGCTGGATGCGTCGCGCGTGGTTGAGCAGGCGATTTTGCTTAGCGCGGCTGCGTCGCTGACTATAACTGTGCTGTGCCTGATATTCGCCGCGCCGCTGATGGAATTGCTGATGCCGCGCGCAGATGCAGAGGTTCTGAGCGAAGGCATTGCGTTTTTCCGTATGCTGATACTGTCACTGCCGTTTGCCATGCTGAACAACGCGTTCACCAGCGTGATGCGTGCATCGGGCGACGGGCGTTCGCCGCTAATCATATCGACGCTGCTATGTGGATTGCAGCTACTGTTCGCGTGGCTGTTCCTGCGCGTGATTCCGCTGGACGTAGTGGGTGCTGGGTTGTCGTACCTGCTTAGCCGTGCGATAGGTTCTACCGTGGCATTCATTATGCTTATGCACAGCCACCAGTATGTGCTTAAAATACGCGAAATGTTTAAGCCTCATGTGCCCACGTTTAAGCGGATACTCAAGATCGGCGTGCCCACTTCGGTCGAATCGATATTCGTACAGACGGGCTACCTTGTGGCCAGTTCGATGGTTATCGGTTTAGGTGCGTTTGAAGCGGCGGTATATAATGTTGCGAACACGCTGTACTCTTTTGCAGCATTGCCGCAGGGCATATGTTCCACAATCGCCACCACTATGATAGGCCAGCTTATAGGCGCGCACGAGTTCAAACGCGCCAAGCGCACCGGCTGGCACATATGGATGATTGGCATGGGCGCGTCGTTCATACTGAGCATGGGAACTGCTATATTCGGCAGCAGCCTTACGCCGATATACTCATCGGACGTTCAGATACAGGCAAACGCCGCCTCCGCACTGTGGGCGGTTGTGGTTATGTGCGTACCAGCTATATCGCTGAACACGCTCGACCCGCAATTGCGCGTGGGCGGCGATGTGAAGTATGTAATGTACGTAACTATAATCGCGGTATGGGCTATACGACTGCCGCTCACCTATCTGCTATGCTATGTGTGGAATATGGGCGCGGTGGGCGTGTTCTGGGCAAATACGCTGTCGCTTTTATTCCGGATGGTGTGTAACATGGCCCGGTTTATTAAGGGCAAATACCTGTATATGCGCGTGTGACTAATGATTGAACATATTTTTCGACACAATCAGCTTTAAGACAGTTGCGTCGAAAGATATGGGTTTTATAGCGCCGGTTGATTATGAACGGAATTCATGCATATATGTCGTTGCACTGCATCAGATTATGCAGGAAATAAGTGCAACATGCGTCTTTCATGCAGTCGTTTACGGTCAAAAGCTTTAGCCTGCGTGTGGCGGCTTAAAATGTCGATCATGCAGCGCAGAATCGTGGTGGGAATGGAGTTTTGAGGTGGCAAAAGCACTTACTATCCCAATGCTTTGCACTGACAGACACCTGAACATTTATTGACTATCGATCTATAATTCGATTTACTTTATACTGATCGATGGTCAAATTGCTCGCGTACGCTGCTTTGCACTTAGCGTTTTCATGTTCTCGAATTGTTGATATAAAAAAGCTTTCTATATTATATTGATGTAGTTGCGCCTGACGACTAATATAAACAACTTGCTCGTTATGCCCGTGCTGCACAGTATAATCGCGCTGTATATACAAAAGTCAAATCATGTGAAAACGTCATTTTGATTGTACAATCATTATTCAATACCACATACAAGCAGAGCTGGTTTCGTCACAAGACCGACAAAATTTATACGATAAAATAACGAATATTCAGACGCAATATGTGCTAAAGACCGGCAAATTGCATTGACAACGAGCCTGTTTGCATTTATAATTTGTGTATGCGTCACCTTTATACCCAAAGGCGAATGCGGCGGGCTTTATTGGCCTGTATACATTATGCGAAGGAGGACTCCCCAATGCGCAAGATTTCCAAGTTCCTTGCTTTGACGCTCAGCGCGATGTTGGCCGCTGCGCCCGGAAGCATGGCCCTGGCGGATACCACTGCGGCAACCGCCACGGAAGACGGTTCCACTCCCCTGGTTATCGCCGACGGCGAATTCAGCCAGAAGTTCAGCCAGTTCTACGCTGACAGCGCGTACGACGTTAACGTAGTCAACATGTTTGCGCTGAACAGCCTGCTGACCACCGATCGCACGGGCGGTATCATCTACAACGCCATAGAGGGCGAAACCGTTAATTACAACGGCACCGATTACCTCTATAAGGGCCCTGCCGATGTATCCGTTAAGTACGACGAGACCAGCGACACCACCACCTATACCGTAAAGATTCGCGACGACATATACTTCTCCGATGGCGAGCATATGACCGCCGATGATATTATCTTTACTTACTATGTATATCTGGATCCTGCGTATGTGGGTTCCACCACGCTGAATTCTTACCCCATTCAGGGCCTGAAGGCCTATCGCACTCAGATAGCTGAGGACGCTCTTGAAAAGTATCAGGCCGTCGCCGATGCTATTCAGGAAGCCGGTCCCGATCATGAGTGGAGCGAGAGCGATTCCTTCACCAAGGAACAGCAGGAGAGCTACTGGTCCATCATGAAGGAGCATTGGGTAGCCGACGTACAGGACACCGTGGATTACGTTGTCACCAACTACGCGGGCGAAGCGGAATACGCCGAGATGATAGGCGCTACTCCCGACGCGATCACGGCCAACGAAGGTCTGCAGGTCGCTTTCGGCATGGTAATGTGGGGCTTCGGTACTTATGATGCGGATACCAAAGTGCTGACCGCTCCCGACAGCGGCGCCACCTTCGACCTGGGTGCTGAAACCTATCCCACCATTGAAGACGCCTATGATGATGCTTATGCCAAGTACTCCGGCAGCGTTTCGGATTACATCGGTGCCGATGAGAGCGCTAACGGCACCGACGTATTCAGCGAGGCAGTCAACGAGTTCCTGACTGAGTGCAACGCTGAAGGCGGCGACGGCGAGTCTGCGGGCGTGCCTAACATCTCCGGTATTACCAAGCTGGATGACTACACCGTTCAGGTCGTTACCGACGGTTACGAGGCTCCCGCGGTATATCAGATATTCGGCATTGGCGTAGCTCCGCTGCACTACTACGGCGACGCGAGCAAGTACGACTATGACAACAACATGTTCGGTCACGACTTCGGCGATCTGAGCATCGTTGAGTCCAAGACCACCGAGCCCATGGGCGCTGGTCCCTACAAGTTCGTTAAGTACGAGAACCGTGTAGTTTACTTCGAGGCTAACGAGAACTACTACGCTGGCGCTCCCAAGATTAAGTACGTTCAGTTCAAGGAATCCAACTCCTCTGAGTACGCTGCGGGCGTTGCCGCCGGCACCGTTGACCAGGGCGATATGGACGGTTCTAAGGCGCGCTTTGACGAAGTACGCGGCTACAACTCCAACGGCGAGCTGACCGGCGACGTGATAACCACTGACCTGGTTGACAACATGGGTTACGGCTACATCGGCATGAACGCTGACAACGTAAAGGTTGGCGAGGATCCGCTGTCCACCGAGTCCAAGAACCTGCGCAAGGCTCTGGCTACCGTGCTGGCCGTATACCGTGATGTAGCGTTCGACTCCTACTACGGTGACGCTGCTTCCGTTATCAACTACCCGATCTCCAACACCTCCTGGGCCGCTCCCCAGCCGTCCGATGAGGGCTATAAGGTTGCCTTCTCCGTTGACGCCGAGGGCAACGACATCTACACCTCCGACATGACCCAGGACGACAAGTACGCCGCCGCTCTCGAGGCCGCAAAGGGCTTCCTGGTTGCTGCGGGCTACACCTTCGACGAGGCTTCCGGCAAGTTCACCGCCGCTCCCGAAGGCGCTAAGCTGTCCTACGAAGTGACCATCGGCGCCGACGGCGTTGGCGATCACCCCACCTTCGCTGTTCTGACCGACGCTCAGGCGGCTCTGGCCACCATAGGTATCGATCTGAAGATCAACGACCTGTCCGATACCGCCATAATGTGGGATATGCTGGACGCCGGCGAGCAGGAACTGTGGTGCGCGGCATGGCAGTCCACCATTGATCCTGATATGTATCAGGTTTACTATTCCGGCAATATCATAGGTAAGGGCGGCTCCGATTCCAACCACTATCACATTGCCAGCGACGAGCTGGATAATCTGATTCTGGACGCCCGTAAGTCTGACGACCAGAGCTATCGCAAGGCCATCTATAAGCAGGCTCTGGACTTCATCGTAGACGCTGCGGTTGAAATCCCCTGCTACCAGAGGCAGAATTGCCAGATCTTCTCCACTCAGCGCATCGATACCACCACCATCACCCCCGACATCACCACGTTCTGGGGCTGGAGGGCCGAGATCGAGAAGCTCGAAATGGTTAAGTAATCTGTCTAAGAAATGCGCCGCCTCACGCATAATGAGGCGGCTTCTTTTCCACAAGGTTTCCATGCGTTATAGTCATGCATAATTCCTCACGGAGTTGGTTGCAGAACTGATTAACGCAATCGGTTTCCACAAAAAGCGTGCCGCCTTGGCACGTTTTTTGTGGATTTATATGTTGCCATTGCAGACCACAGATTTGCAGGTGCAATCGGCTTTACGCAAGTGAAAATACTCGCTCGGGCAATGCAGACGTGATTTGGTCGAAGACTCAATACCGTCGACATGCTTTACGCGATTCATATATCCATTTTTTGCATCGATAATTATGCATGTAATGCGCATAATAACTCTCAACACGGCACTGAACGACTATAATATGCGAAAGGGGGAAACACAATGACGAAATTTGTAATACGCAGACTGCTGCTGGGTCTGATGATAATATTCTTCGGATCGTTCATCGTTTACGCGGTGCTGCGCTGTCTGCCTACGTCATATGTGGAATCCATAGCGCGTCAGCGCTCGTCTCTGCCCGGCGGCAAATCCTACGCCCAGTGGCTTGCCGAACTTAACGAGGTATACCATCTGGACACCGACATATTCTCCGGCTTTGCGTACTGGCTGAAAGACGCAATACAGGGCAACTTTGGTGACTCCTGGTTCTACAATATCCCCGTTGTCGAAAAGTTCAAGAGCGTTATCGGCTACTCCGTCATAATCAACATCATCACCTTCTTCCTTGAGATCGTAATCTGCATACCGCTGGGCATACTTGCCGCGCGCAAGCAGTACTCCAAGACTGACTATACGGTCACGGTTCTTGCTCTTATGGGCATATCGCTGCCCTCCTTCTTCCTGGCCACGCTGCTCAAGTACGCGTTCTCGATAAAGCTGGGCTGGTTCGATCTGTACGGTCTGGTAGGCCGTTATCACGATCAGTTGAGCTACTGGGGCCAGATCGGAGACATAGCCAACCACATGGTGCTGCCGATAATCACGCTGACCATGCTGTCGCTGGGCGGACTGATGCGTTACACGCGTACCAATATGCTGGAAGTGCTTAACGCCGACTACATCCGCACCGCGCGCGCAAAGGGTCTGAGCGAGCGCACCGTAATAAACAAGCACGCATTCCGCAACACGCTGATTCCGCTGGTATCGTATATGTCGTACCTGCTGCCCAGTATGTTTGCGGGTTCAATGATAACCGAAACTCTGTTCCAAATTCCGGGTATCGGATACATATCCTACAACGCGATGATAGCCGGTGATATTCCCTTTACCATGTTCTATCTGGTGTTCATCATCGTACTTACGCAGGTGAGCCTGATCATTGCGGACATAATGTACGCTGTGGTCGATCCGCGCGTAAGAATAAATTAAGGAGGTATTCACAATGAGCGACGATAATAAGAAGTTTGCTGGCACTGCGGATTCCTCCAAGAATACCGCGGATAACAAGTCCAAACAGAAGCTGGATGACGAACAGCGCGTAAAGGTGCTCAGCCCCTCGATGCTGGTATTCAAGCGCTTTATCCGCAACCGTCTGGCCATAACCGGTCTGATAATACTTATCGCGATGTTCCTGTTCTCGTTCCTGGGCGGTGTGCTATCCCCCTACTCTCAGGCGCAGGTGTTCCGCAAGTACGAGTACACTAACAAGGACTACGCCACCATCGCCAAGAACAATGAACTGCGCTATGCGGCCGCTGAGGGTCAAACGTTCTCGACCGCTGCTTACGCACAGTTGGTACTGGCACGCAACAACGATCTGAATTCTTTCACTGCCGACGGCAACACTTATACATTCAGCGAACCGTCGCCGGACTTCATAAAGATCAGCGTGTTTGAAAAGACTGCTACTGCCACGGGCCGCAAGAACATATTTGTCTATAAGACGGTTGATGGTTCTGCGCTGAATCCCGAACTGCAGGCTGCTTTTGAAGCAGCGAATATCGCCAAGCAGACCGAGTTTGAATTCGGCGGCGATACCTACTATATAGTTGAAGAGGGCAAGGAGAAGGCGTTTGGTAAGGCAGTGCCCGCGGCGCTGGCTTCCAAGATGATTTTTGACGCGGCTTCGTCCGACAACTCCGCGCTGGTTTCCAGCTATGAGTTCCGCGTGGCGGCTGAAGAAGCCTTCCTTAACGGTACGCGCGCGTTTGAACTAAACGGTGCTAATTATGTGCTGGAAGTTGACGGTGCTGAAGATGACAGCATAATCATCGACCTGATGGAGGGCGGCAACGCTACCCATTTTGCCACGATGAGCGACCTTATAATCAACCCGTCGCAGGCCGATACCTTTATTACCCCTGAGTTCAGGACCGCGGTCAGCGAAGCCATTGCCGCCGGTGAAACGTCATTTACGCTTACTGCCGAGGACGGCACTGAAACCCAGTATACGCTCAGCGGCAGCGGCACAACCTATACCGTGCAGGCTCCTGTGCTGACTCAGCTGATCGACATGTACGCTCAGCCGTCGTGGGAGCACCCGTTGGGCACTGATTCTAACGGCATGGACGTTATGACGCGCCTTATGTACGGCGGCCGCATATCGCTGATGGTCGGCTTCGTCGTAATACTAATCGAGATGGTAATCGGTATCATCATCGGTGGTATATCCGGCTACTTCGGCGGCTGGGTGGACACGCTGCTGATGCGCTTCCTTGATCTGTTTAACTGTATCCCCTTCTGGCCCATGGTTATAATCGCGGGCTCCATAATGGATACGATGGAGATCGATCCGTATGCGCGTGTGTTCCTGCTGATGGTTATACTGGGCGTGCTTAGCTGGCCCGGCATCGCGCGCGTTGTGCGCGGCCAGATACTGGCGCTGCGCGAGCAGGACTTCATGGTGGCCACCGAGGCGACCGGCATACGCATAAGCAAGCGCATATTCCGTCACCTTGTACCTAACGTAATGCCGCTGTTGATAGTACAGGCCACGATGGGCCTTGGCTCGATAATCATTACCGAGGCTACGCTTTCCTACCTTGGCCTGGGCATCAAGTATCCGCTGGCTTCTTGGGGCAGCATAATCAATGCAGCTACCAACTTGTACGTTATGACCAACTACTGGTTCATATGGATACCGGCCGGTTTCCTGATACTGCTTACCGTTCTGGGATTCAACTTCGTGGGCGACGGCCTGCGCGACGCGTTTGATCCCAAGATGAAGAGATAAGGAGGTGCGGTAAAATGAGCATATTCGGCTCCAAGAAAAAGAGTGCAAACTACATCTCAGCCAAAGAGATGCGCGCAATAAGCCGCCAGAATCGCCGCATCACCAACGAGATAGAGAAAAAGCGCAATCGCAAGAACGTGTCCGAGTCCGAGTACTTGACCACGATGCGCGATCCGGCCAACGTGGTCGAGTTCGACAACCTGCATACCTACTTCTTCACCGACATAGGTACGGTGAAGGCGGTTGACGGCGTATCGTTCGAGATACCGCAGGGCAAGACCGTGGGCGTGGTTGGCGAGTCCGGCTGCGGCAAGTCCGTTACCAGTCTGTCGCTTATGCAGCTGGTACAGCGTCCGCAGGGCCAGATCGTCGAGGGCGCGATACGTCTCAATCTGGGCGACAAGGCCGTGGACATTGCCAAGATGCCCACAGAGGCCATGCAGAAGATTCGCGGCAAGGCCGTATCGATGATATTCCAGGAACCCATGACCAGCCTGAACCCCGTATTCCGCATTGGCGCGCAGTTGGATGAGGTAATAACGCTGCACAATCCGCAGATGAGCGAGGCCGATGTAAAGGCGCGCACCATCGAAATGCTGGAAAAAGTCGGCATAGCCAACAGCGTGGGCGTATACAGCATGTACCCCCATGAGCTGTCGGGCGGTATGCGTCAGCGCGTAATGATTGCAATGGCACTGGCGTGCGACCCCAAGCTGATAATCGCAGACGAGCCTACAACGGCTTTGGACGTTACCATTCAGGCGCAGATACTCGACCTGCTGCGCAATCTGAAGGATCAGATCAATTCCTCGATAATGCTGATAACACATGATCTGGGTGTAATCGCGGAAATGGCCGACTATGTGGTAGTCATGTACGCCGGCCGCGTGGTTGAGAAGGGCACGGCCGAGGATATATTCCTGCACCCGGCGCATCCGTATACGATTGGCCTGATGGCGTCCAAGCCTGTGGTCAATCGCGACGTTGAGCGGCTGTACAGCATACCCGGTTCGGTGCCTAATCCGATCAACATGCCCAACTACTGCTATTTCCGAGACAGGTGCGACCGCTGCGTAAAGCAGTGTGACGGCGCGTATCCGCCTATGAAGCAGATATCGGCCACCCACTTTGTCTCCTGCTATTGGGACAGCGTAGCCGCGGAGGTACACAATGGCAAACAATGAAAACATACTTGAGGTAAGTCACCTCAAAAAGTATTACCCGATAAAGGGCGGCATGTTCGGTCGCGTCGTGGGCAATGTAAAGGCCGTTGATGACGTGAGCTTTTCGATAAAGCGCGGCACTACGATGGGTCTGGTTGGCGAGTCCGGCTGCGGCAAGACCACGGTTGGCAAGACCATACTGCGGCTGCATGAGATAACCGACGGCTCCGTCGTATTCGACGGCACGGATATAACCAAGCTGGACTCCAAGCAGATGCGCAAGTTCCGCCCGCGTATGCAGCTGATATTCCAGGATCCCTACTCCAGCCTGTCGCCGCGACTGCCGGTAGGCACTATAATCGGCGAAGCTGTTAAGGAGCACCACATCGTGCCCGACAGCGAGTACGAAGACTATGTAAGCCGCATAATGAAAAACTGCGGCCTGCAGGAGTATCACAAGGATCGCTATCCGCATGAGTTTTCGGGCGGCCAGCGCCAGAGAATCTGCATAGCGCGCGCACTGGCGCTTAATCCGGAATTTATCGTCTGTGACGAGCCAGTTTCCGCACTGGACGTGTCTATACAGGCGCAGATAATCAACCTGCTGGGCGACCTGCAGAAACAGTACGGGCTTACCTACCTGTTCATATCGCACGATCTGTCGGTCGTTGAGCATATATCCGACACGGTGGGCGTTATGTATCTGGGCTCGATAATCGAATATGCGCCCAAGAAGGTCATATTCAATAAGCCCATGCATCCCTATACGCAGGCGCTGTTCAGTGCGATACCCATGCCCGATCCTACGCTGAAGATGGATCGCATAATACTGGAAGGCTCGATTCCCTCCCCTGCCAACCCGCCCAAGGGCTGCAAGTTCCACACGCGTTGCCGCAACTGCATGGAGATATGCAAGAACAAGGCTCCCGAAATGCGCGACATGGGCGACGGGCATTTGGTTGCCTGCCATCTGTACGACAATGTAAAGTGATTTCAGGAGGTCAGTCAATTTGAGCAAGCGCAATCCCAGACAATACGACGATGATGACGGGCGCACGATATGCGACATGAACGTGCCTGGTATGCCGTGGTACGAGCGAGATCAGAAGCGCGCACGCCGAGACGAACGACGCGCACAGCGGCGCAATGCCCAGCTATCCGCACCGCAGTACGTACATGACGAAGGCGGGCAGCCATTGTCGCTTCGCGAGCGTATGCGCAATGCATTTTCGGTAGCGCTGGCGGGACTTACCGTATTTGTGGTTATCGGGGGCGCTATGCTGCTGTTCATGTGGTTCTGCACGCATGTTTGGCTTGCGTGATGCCATGAGCTTAAAGGAAGTCGTTCGGATTATTCCGACGGCTTCTTTTTATGTTTCAACATGGAATTTGTTCCGTCATATTGATAGTCTATGTATTAGAGTGTGTCTCAAAAATTCCCTAATCCGCAATTTCGGGCGTCGCTGTGCCATTTCTGCGTCA
>CAOKFD010000041.1:0-24358 GCA_948467645.1 uncultured Eubacteriales bacterium
TATAGCTACTTTGCACCCGCGCCATGTTCGCCACCCCTCGGCGGCTCAGATGGTTGTTCGGCGGTGAGGTTCACGCCCGCCGTAAAGTATGGCGGGCGCGAAAACTGGCCGTCCGGACGTGCAACTGGATGTATGAGCGGCCATCCATGCCGCGCCCACCATAAATTAAAGTGGGCGCGGAAGATGCAATCAGTCCTTGGGGGGTCTGTATGAGTATGTTCCACGCTCAGAGAGCGGCCATACATTATCACAGCTATGCAGGCCGACAGCCAAACCCAAGCCAGTATCGCGTCCGCTAAAGTAGTTGCATAGGCAACGGGTCAAGAACCGGGTTCGCGGACACAACATCGCCGCGCTCACAACCCCAACGCCCACGTGAAAGAACAAAATCATGGAAGTAAGCCGCCAAGAAAGAACGCTCATCCGTGTTAAAAAGCAACAATTGAGCGTCCGCGCCCCGACAAAGCAATAGCATGGTCTAAGCGAGGGAGTACCGCTCCCATATCAACCAAGTATCGTAAAACCGCCCACCAGTAATGGACGTCATAAGAGAAAGTAAACCAATGCCGTAACCGCCCCTTGGCACGCAGTGCCCGGCGTTACAAAGGGGTAATAGGAGAATCCAAGGAGGGCATAGGGGGAACTCGCAATCCCCCTTGCCCTCCTTGGCCGCCGGAGGCACCAAAGATAAAGGGAAAAAACCCGGCGCACTCCACACAGAGCGCGCCGGGTTTTATGCCTTAACCAGCTAAATTATTCCGCGTTCATCGCGTCGATCATTCCGAACAGCGACTGCCAGTACACGCTGTACACGGCGTTATACGCGTCCGCGTCGAACTCCTCGCCCGCTATGCCGCCCGATACGGTCAGCTGCATGCCGTTAAACTGGTTCACGAACACGGCGTAGGTATTGCCGTCCTCGGACTGGCCGCCCGCTATGAACGGCGCGAGCATCGCCATTTCCTCGTCGTCGTCGATCTGCAGCAGACCCGGCTGGCCGCCGGTGTAGATCGAGTTATAGTAATCGGTCATCTGCTGGAGCAGTTCCTCCGGCAGCTCGGAAATGGTCGCGTAGTCCGCGTAGGCCTCCACATACGTGAAGTTTATGGCCAGCGACACGTCGGTGCGGCCGTCCATGGTCAGCGACACGTTCACGTAATCGTCGGTCTCGTCCTCGGCCGTCACGCTCACGCCCTCGGGCAGGTCTATTGTAATGCCCATACTTTCAACGGTATACGGGTTGAGCGCCGCGCCGTACTCCTGATCGGACTCGGCCAGCGCGAGCGGGCAGGCGCACAGTATGCACAGCGCGCACAGAATCGAAAGCAGCTTGCGTATCATGTTAGTCCATCTCCATTTTATTCGTTTGCTATATGCGTTTCCCGCGCATATATACGATTATTCGGCGTCGTCGGCGTAGCGCCAGCTTATTTCATCCTCGCCGCCCTGCGACTTTATTGTCTCCATCATGCCCTTTACCAGCGCGTCCAGCGCGTCGGCGTCCTTGTACACCTGCGCACTCACATAATTGATGGCGTTAGTCGCGTCATCGCACACGTTCACATACACCGCGCCCAGCTCGTCCATGGCTTCCGTGACGTTGCATTCGTACAGATAGCCCTCGCCGTCCGTGGGCAGGTCGGCCAGCACTACGTTTTGCGGCTTGCCGCCGTTTATCATCAGCACGGCCAGATTGGGGTTTATGTCCGCGCCTATGCGTATGCGCAGCGTTATCTTATCCGCGCCCGCTATTATGGCTTCCTCTGCGTACTCGGCGCCGTCCGCCTGCTTTAGCACGTACTCCGCCATGCGGCCCTGATCCGCCGCCGCGAGCTCCACCGCCATGCCCTGCGCGTCCTCCAGCGCGGCGGGGCGCTCCGGCTTTTCGGCCTCCAGCGCGGCGGCCTCCTCGGCGCTTATTATGCTTACGCCGCGTATGCCCGCCTCGGACTGCGCGTCGTATCCGCGCGCCATTACGAAGTCCACGCTGTGCTCGCCCGCCTCGTCAAACACCACGCAGTCGGTACGCCACTGGGCCGCGTCCACATACGCGCGCCGGGCCGTGCCGTCCGCGTGCACGCTCAGCACGTCCAGATCGCTCGCCTCGGACGCAACGCGGTACTCGTACTTTAGCGCCTCGCCCGCCTGTACGTTCACAGTCAGCCCTATGTGCGCGATGCTGCCGGTGACGTCGCCGTTAGACGCGGCCAGCCCGTCCTCGCCCACCACGAATGGCCACGTATCGTCGGCCGCGTCCTGGGTCACGCTTATGCGCTCGTCGGCGATGCCCAGCGCCTTTTCCGCGTCGGCCGCCGCAGGGCGCTCTACATCCACTTCGCGCGATGTATCCACGTTCTCGCCGCCTATCAGCACGGGCGCATCGTAGTCAGCCGCCGTGAACACGCTGAACAGGCCGCTGAAAGCCTCCGCGCTGGGCTGCGCGCCCAGCTCCATATAGCACAGCACGCCGTTTTTGTCTATTATCACGCTGAGCGGTATAGCGCCCTCACGGTCGAAGCGCGAGTACATGTCGGCCGCGTCGCGACCCATCATTATCGCGTCCAGCTGGTTGTCAGCCTTTATGGCCGCGATCGATTCGTCGGTGTCGCTCTCCTCTATGCTAAGGGCGACCACGGCCATGTCGGGCGCGGCTGCGGCGGCCTCGTTCATGTGCGGGAACTCGCTCATGCACGGGCCGCACCAGCTCGCCCAGAAGTTTAGCATTACCGCCTTTTTCTCTGCAAGCAGCTTGTAAAGCGATGTCTCGGTGCCGTCGCTCAGCGTTATATCGAAGTCCTCTACGCTGTCGCCCAGATTGTACTGTGCCGCAAACGCCATGCCCGCGTCCGCCGCCGATATAACATTCGCGTCCTCGGGCGCGATAACCGCCGCGTCCGCCGCCGCGCCCGCGCCCAGCGCGGATGCCATGGTCAGCGCCGTTATAAGCGCAAATACCTTTTTAGTTTTGAACATCAAGATTTCCTCCTGTTTTATAGTGCGTTACATGTGGAACGTTATGAAGTCGGAAAGCTGCGTCTCGCCGAATATGTCGGTCAGCTGGAAGCAGTACAGGTAATCCGCGTCGCCGCCGTCCAGCGATATGAACTCAAACGGAATATTGCCATCCTCGTCCACGATTATGGGGTCGCCGTCGAAGCTCGCGTCCTGCATCTCGCCGTCCGTATCCAGATACAGCATGGGATAGGTAGGTATGATTTCGTCGCCCGGCTCAAGGCGCTGGCTGCCGCGCGCGGGCAGGCCGTTTTCGTCATAGCCTATGCTGAAGCCCACGACCACCCATTCGCCCTGAGCCTCGTTGCGCGATACCAGCAGGTAGCCCTCCTCGCCGTTGCGGCGCACCGGGATTATGCTGCGGCGAATGCCGCCGTTGACCAGCTGGTCGTACAGCACCACCAGCTGCTCGTCCAGCATAGGCCATGTGCCGTCAAACTGGCTCACGATTTCGCCTGTCTGCCAGTTGATACCGGCGTTCTGCATGGAGCCCAGCTCGACAAAGTAGGTGTCCTCGTCGTCGCTGAGGTCCATGTACAAAAGGCCCTCGACCATGCTTAGGTTGGCGAGCGCGTCCTGATCCAGCGTCATTGAGCAGGCGTATACCGCGTCGGAATCGGCGCTCTGCCCCCAATCGCCGCTGAGCACGGTATCGGACGCGGCGGGCACGATCGTGCCTACATATGAGGCGTCCAGCGAGGATTCGACGTCGGGCAAGCCGGCGGTCACGTCGTCCGGCTCCTCCACATCTTCCTCATACGCGACGAACGAGCCGGAGGGCAGGAACACGGTGCTGGTCATGTCGCCGGTGAATACGTCGTTGGCGGTGGATACGGTGAGCTGCTGCGGTGCGTCCATGTTGAACACGTAATTGCCGCCCAGCCGGAGTGTGGTATAGCCCTGAACCAACGTAGTATAATTAGGATACGTTTCCTGGCAGTCGTAATATTCGTCGTCGATGCCCTCGGCCGGGAAAAGTATGCTCAGGCCGGTCAGGTAATCGAACATGTCGGTGCCCACGTTGTAGCGCACGGCCTTCTTATACGCGCTTTCCAGCACGTCCGCGGTCTGCGGCGCGAACTGGCGCGTGGAGTCGATCAGCGCCATCATGTCCACCATGTCGGACGACGCGTCGTAGTATTCGCCGAATGAGTACATGCGGCTGCGCGCGCGGCTGAACGTGGACAGCTCGCCCGCGTCGAGCGCCTGCGCCAGATACGCAGCGTAGCTCTCCATCGCGTTGACCACGCCTTCCATCGCGGGCAGGTAGATCACGCTCATGCTGAGGTACTGGTTAGGATCGGTGTTGAGGCAGTCCTCCATGTAAGCGTCGGCCATCGCCACGCCCAATGCCTGATTATCCATACCGGGGTTGTCGCTGAGCGCTTCCAGCCAGCCGCTGTAATACCAGCCGTTGCCCGGCTCCAGTTCCTCGCTGGCGACCATATAGTCGGCATAGTAGCGCATGTGCGCCGCCGCCTCATACGTGGCCATAAGGCACGCGTCGAAGCCGATTATGTCCAGACGGAAATTGGGGTTGTACTCGGCGTACTCGTACAGCGCGTCGTTTATTTCGTGTATGCTGAGGTAGTCGTCGTTTGCCGTTTCGTCAAAGCATACGCCGGTAGCCGACCCGCCGCCGTGGTCCCAGAGTATCAGCACGTACCTGTCCGCCGGGAACGATTCGTACGCCCACGATATGTAGTCGTAAAGCGTCTGCTGGTCGCCCATGCTGCTCCAGCCGATGTCCTCCAGATCGTAGAAGCCGCCGTCCTTTATGCGGAAGCGGTTGATCGTGTTGGGCGTTAAGTCGCCGTCGTCCCACTGGGAGGCGCCGCCCGCCTGAACGATTATATTGATGTCGTCGGAGAAGCTGGCCTCGCACATCTCGTACATGTCCATCACGCAATCGGACTGCAGGTCGGTGCCGCACATGTACATCATGACGGTGGTAGCAGTGCCGTCCGCCTGCGCGGGCAAAGCGGGCGCGCAGAAAACGAGCAGCATAAGTGCCAGCGCCAGCGCAAAAAGCCTCTTCAATTTATAGCCCTTCTTTCGGCATTTTTTATTATTTTACAATTTGCCGGAGCGCGTGTCAAGCGCACGCGGAGGGCTGACGCGCAAGATGTTGGGATTTGCGCATGAGATTGGCGAGGTGATACCCGGTGGGCAGCGCTGGGAATTACACTTTGGGGTAACTGATTCCGATGGCTGCTTGGGGGCATGTTGGAGGGCGCTTTGGCTGATATATGGTATCATGGTTTTGTGGCGCGGGAGTGGCGGCGGGCGGGTGGTTGTTGGGCTGGCGAAGTGAAAGTTTGTTAACTTTGGCTGCATGTTGTTGTATGTGGTATTTTATAGAGGCGTTACCCAGAAGGGTGGAAAATAGCCATATGTTTCGGCTGACGATTTAGGGCCGCGCCATCTTTTATCGGCGCGGCCTTATAATTAAACTATTCTGTCTTTACCGCTCCCATGCCTAGGGCGGTTTTTATACCAATCCCCGCATACGGAGCAAAGGCATAAAGCGTCTTCCATATTTCCAGCAGCGGAGCCGGCAGACGCGTCTCGATAATTACACGCCCCTGAAACGAAGGAATCTTTGTCTGTTTAAGCGAATGGCGCAGCGTATGCAGCCGGTAATCGACAATATTTATGCCCTGCAAAATATATTGCATTGCGTCCGGATCGTCCAGCGGCAATTCGGGAAAACACATTCCCCACCTGTTCACAAGCGACTGAAGCATCAGCGATTCCTGCGGGAATATCGTGTATCTGCCGCCCTGCTTAAACGCAGTCGGGGTAAGCAGCTCAAATGAAAAGCGGTTAAGGTCAGGCATGGTTCTGGCGCGGTCTATCAGGCATTGCGCCGATTCGATCAGGCTTACATCGCGCTCGCCAAATGCAATCGTGCCCTGATGAAGCTGGGCGCCAGGTGCGCGCTCAAGTATGGGACTAAACGCCTCGGCCGTCTCGTCCGTAAGCAGATTGACCACCCATTGCGCGTTTTTGCCGTCATGATACACATACTGGCTGATCGGGCGCGTGCCCTGCTCATGCAGCGCATCGCCGTACTCGCTCGGCACGTTGGAAAGCAGCCACGCATAAAGCGGGTACGCCAGCGCAGGCCCGACAAAAATGCCCGCCGTGTCCAGCGCGATCCTGTGCTGTACAATCATCTGACCATTACCTCACATGCGCCGAACGCGCTCAGCTGCTGCATATACTTGCCGTATTTCAGCGTATGCGGCGAAATGCCCAGTTCTTCATCCTCCCAGTGTTTGTGCTTATTGAATGCCGCATCCAGATATTTGCTCGTCCACTTGAGGCCATCATTAATGCCCAGATACGGATACGCCAGACTCTTTGAGAAAAAGCCCGCGCCCCCGCCCAGCATCAGTATGTTTCTGCCGGTAGGCTGTTCGCACTTCAGCGGTATATCGAAGCACCCTACGTACTTGCTGCTTTGGTATTTCGCAAACGCTTCTATCGCCTGCAAAATCTTTTGAACAGTCCACTCGCCTTTAAGTATGGACTGATCCAGCGTCATTTGGAACTTAATGCGTGTGCCCGGCGCAACGCATTCCCGGCAAAGGTTGATTACATTTATTCTGCCGTCGGCCATTACGTCCATCTTTAGAGCCAGCGCCATATTGTGATTGTCAATCGGCTGGCTGTCCGAAATCTGAATGCCGCGCATTATGCTGTTCACCGCATCGCCCGCGCGCCTGGGATCGGTTAATCCCAGAGTATTAAAATATCCCTCTTCAGGCAGGTAAGACGTTTTTATGTCAAAGCCTCTTTTGCGTGGAAAGTCCTTATGAACTGGTTCTTTGGACAACAGGCTGAACAGCATCGCCGTGCGGATCGCGCCCTTCACACTGCTGCCGGGTATGTACGCCCGCTGATAGGCATCGCGCATGAAGCATTCGATGTCCTTCAATGAATGCTCCTCGTCCATCGCGTCGCTGGCGTTTACCTCGTACAGTATCGCGGGCTTCACCTGTTCGCGCGTCAGTCGGCAGTCCTTGAACAGGAATGTGCTCAAATCGCCGCCCGGCTGCATACAATACATTTCAAACGCGTCCACGAGTTCGTTTTGAATCAGCATATCGAAAAATGCCTGTTCATCCAGAAACGCCACCATCGGCCTTTGCCTGCTGCCGGTAAATATATACTCCTTGCGCGGCAATTTGCGGCCGCTGCCAATGTGCACCAGTCCTTTTGTGGTCAGCGTCAGTTCATATACCTGCAAATGATCCCGTTCAATCAAAACGCCACCCCCAGCATAATCGGCATGGCATAGCGAAGCACCGGATGCGTACCCGCGTCCGCAGCGCTGTACAGCGCGCCATTGAACCGCCGCGTCAGCATTGCCCCGGCCGCCATGAATACCTGCGTACGCTTTCTGACCGGCGACTTTGCAAACGTATCCGACTGCACAAAGCCCGCGCGCCGCACGAGCTGGTACTGAGCATCCTCCAGCACGCCGTCCAGTTCGTCGTCATTCGGCAGACTGGTCGTAAGCAGCAGCCAATGCTTTGCGCTTTCGCAGTTAAGCGCCTGGTTCAGCCAGTTAATCTGCGCATCCGGCGAGTTTATAATAGGAAGCTCTTCCACCACCGTAAACGAGCCGTAGCCGGAGCTTATCTTGCCGCCTATTCCGCTCATGCCCAGCGCCGTCATCAGTTTGCGAATCCGCTCGGCCTGCGCCACACTGCTAACGCCGACAATTGTATACAGGCCGCAATTGGGATAAAATCTGAATGCGCCGACCTGATACGGCCGCGCATCTTCACCTTCGACTATCGCAGCGGACGTACGCTCATCCGATATTCCGAAGCGCGCATCGCCGGGCGTATACAGCGAATCGCCGCGGATGGAGCTTTCGAACGCGCCCATATCGGCAATCGGTATCCAGGCGAGCTTTTTTATCGCCTTGCGCAATTGAGCGGGCACATCGGCCTTATGATCGGATACCGCGCACGGCTTAGGCAGGTAATATTGGTCGTCCCGCCACGGCATACTGTCGCTGAGCAGCAGTTCGCCGCGCTGCGCCGATTCAATCAGATCTTGCGCTCCCCGTTCGCCCCACAGCGACAGCGCCGTATGGCACAGCGCCGAAAAGAAAGTATCCGCCCGAAAATGATCCGCCGTGGTATACAGTGAGAGTGCGGATTCCGACTGGCCGAAATGCACCGCGCCATCGAATTTCAGCTTATACAGGAAGTAATCCATAATTTTCCACCTTGCCGAATATTTCATTCAGCTTTTCAATCGGGAAGTCCGACTCCACGCACGCAAACTCGAAATGTTCAAACCCTACGCGCCCGCTGCCGCGCGAACCATGGCCGCCCAGATAATCCAGCTGAAGCAGCTTCATCGCATGAGCCAGCTGTTCCATATCCTCATTGGTCTCATCCGGGGTCATCACGTCGTATACTATGCGCACGCCGAACTTGACGCCCGCGACCACGCGCTCTATCTGGCGCGGATTTGCTATTGATGTCGCGCGGTTGATTGCGTTTTCGGTTTTTACCTCGGTGAGTGCTATCTCCTTAAATTCATCGCCGTTGATTACGAAGCAATCCGAAAATTGGAGCCGCGACCGGCGCACAGGTTCGGCGGAACCAAACATTCGCAAAATCACTTCGTTATCGTCGTCAAATTTGGGCAGTTTAACATCGCGGCAAATGCTGCGCGCAAGCATTGTGCGCAGTTTGCCCTTCAAACTGCTGCCGGGCACAATGGGCTTTTGCGTCATAGGATCGCGCACCACCGGGCTGTCAACCGCGCCTATCGCGGAAAACGCGCCGGATGCGCCAATGTGCATACCAGTCAGAACCTTAAGATCACAGTGTATGATAATCTTTCCGTACATTATTTGTCACTGCCTCCCAAATAGCGGTGATATGCCACCAGCGCTTCCATATAATGTGCATACCTTATCATCTTCTCGCGGTTATCGCCTACGCCCTTTAGATATTCCAATAGTCTGGCCTGTTCGATAAACGTTTTTACATCCGGCTCACGGCCTGCATCGTAGACCATGCGCACGCGCAGGCGCATGATTTTGAGCTTGCTTTCGGGCGAAATTTTTTCATCGAATCGCAGACTTTCTACATTATAAATATCGTTTACCAGCGTCAAAAATCCGCGCATTTTGGTCGTGGTTATGCGACTGCGATTTGAGTGAATCTTACGCATGACATTTTCCGCCGCATCCACATAATCCTCGGGTATGGGCATCGGCCTTATCTCGGCAGGCAGCCGGCTTTGATTGCTATATTGACCGCCGCCCTGCTGATTGCCGCGGCCTGCGCCCTGAACAGGATTGCTGCGATTGTTCCCGCCAAAGCTATTATATGGCATGTCATTCATCCGCCTTTCTGTTCATATATACGTACAGGTAAATCGCCGTGATCAGCTGCATACGATCCTGCTGATTGCACGCCCACGCATACATCTTTTTTGAAAAGTCATTATACAGCGCGCGATAGCCGCTGTCCCGGCCCGGCTGAAGCCGCGCAAGCAGATACGCGTAACGCGCCAGATTCAGCCTGTCGCTCTCCGCCATGCGCAGAAGTTCGGTCATGCGATACAAAAATGCCATGCCGCGTTCGTCCTGACCCGTGAAGAATCGGTTGACCAGATCGTACTTTTCCCGCATGACCTTTTGTGAAAACACCGGCCACGAATACGTATGCGCCTGATTGGGATCAAACAGCGAAACCGAATTTTTGCCCGGCTCCTCCTTGGCGCGCTGTTCCAGCGCCGCCGTCTCGTCGGCCGCCAGTCTGATCGGATACTTCTCGCCATACATGCCTATGCCGCCGCTTATCGTAAGCGCGCCGCCGGTGAACGCGGCGAACTGTTCATGGATTCGCTGCGCCGCCTTAATCACATGATTCCATGCGCCGATGATGAATACGTCGTCGCCGCCCGAGTATACGACCGATACGTCAAGCGCCTCGCCCTGAGTAAGCACCTCGCGCATATATCGCTTAAAGAACAGCGACAATTGCCGCGAAAGCGCCGCCGTGCGCGACAGCGTAACGAAGCGGTACCTGTCCGTCACCTCCGCAGCCGCATCATCTTCAAAGCCCGCAACGAACGCATGGCCGAGGTTGTCCACGTCCAACCGGCACACTGCAAGCCGCCTTATGCCTTCCGAACGCTGTGCCAATTCGGCATTTTGGTTGCTGGCGTAATAGTCGCATATGTCCAGCCGCGCGCTGTACGCTATGCCGGTATACGCGCGATTTTTTGTATACACGCGCATTACGCTGCCTGTTTTCAGCATATCGCGCGCCGTTTGTTCGTCGGCAAGGCTCAGATACGCGCCGCCGGGCAGCGGCAGATCGTACTTATCCGCGCCGCGCGACACCACGTATGCCACGCGCGCCTCATCCTGAATTTTTATGGACAGCTGTTCAAACCGCGCGCACCAACGACAGCGATCGTCTTTTATCGCGTCCGTATTGCCACAGACCTTGCACTCGCGCCCGTCCAGACCCGACTGCGGACGGTTGAGCCGCCTGATCTGCCGCGCGCTGTAACGCTTCATCTTGTGCCGTCCGACTGATGAAGAAACCTGCTGAAAAATCGCCTTATACGGCGCATTTTCTGCGGGCGTATTGGTTAAATCGTCGGCTGAACATTCAGCCCAGCCGTGCGCCACGAACAGTGCCGTGCCAAACTGATCGATCAGCCAGTCGTTCGTGCAATCGTTTACATCCTGCACTGCCTGCTTTGCGGCTTCGGTATTTGGCAGGAGCAGATAGCAATGCCCGCCGCCGCTGTAAATCAGGTTTACACGGCTCAGCCCGCACGCGCCCAGCACAGTATCGACGTAATGTTCCATCATCAATTCAAGGAAAAATGAACGGCTTCTGAGCGACTTTTGCGCGCCATCCGTTGCAACAGTGTATATAAACTTTTGTATGCCGGACATATCCGCCGTGTACATCAAAAACGCAGGTTCCGTTCGAAATACCTTTTCATTCTTAAAGACATGTTCCTTGAAATTCGTAATGCCGTTGTCGATTAAATACTCGCTGATACACGCGGCGACCGCCGCCGTAATCTTCATATGGTCGTAAAGCGATATATCCGGGCTTTCGCCGGTAAAGGTGCTGGACGGCACGTTTGCCGTGCAGGCTTCGATAAGCGCAAGCAGCGAATCAATGTAACTTTCTGAAAACTCTATGCCCTGCAACCCCTGGCTAAAGATATTCAGCAGCGCGCCATACTGTGCCGCTGCAGCCGGCAGCCGTTCGCCCGGCAGATGCAGCTTTCCATCATGCGCACATGTCGCAAGCGCAAGTCCCTTATGTTCCCCGTTAAGATGCGAAAACACCGAATTAAGCGGCAGCGTACGATCGAAGCGCACGCTTCCGGCCTCGCCCTCGATTGCGCGCCTGTCTGCCGCCGCAGCCACGTTGTCGGCCACGCAGACTATATAGGCCGGATCGTCGTCCGCAATTCGGGCCTGCCTGAGTGCTGAGGCGTGATGAAACCTTACGCAGTTAAGCACGCCGCGCCATTCATCGGATTGCAGCCGCGAACGCAGATACTCATAGCCCGCCGATGCGTGATCGCGATTATCGCCCGAACGATAACAAAGCTTGCCCACATCATGAAACATGCCGCCGAATGCGCAGCTTAATGTTCCAGCGTGCAAATAATCACCTCCGACATAAAAATCAAGGCGCAAAGCGGCGTGCATCATGCACTTAACAATGCGCCTTCCCGTTTATCCTAGTTTAACACATTACGCACTGTTTGTAAATAGATGGATGGCAAAAATGTCGATTTTTGTTGGGAATGGCGGCCCCTTGCGGGGATAAAGAAAATCCTAACCACAATATCATAGGGGTACCTCAGTAATAGTTTCCGTCCCCTCGCGGGGATAAAGAAAATCGAAGACGAAATTCAGGCGCTCATCAAGGCTGAGGTTTCCGTCCCCTCGCGGGGATAAAGAAAATCCTTCCTATTGTTGGTTGTGGTGGTGGTGATTGGTGTTTCCGTCCCCTCGCGGGGATAAAGAGAATCATAAGCGCAAAGGACGACCTAAGCCAGCGCGACGCGTTTCCGTCCCCTCGCGGGGATAAAGAAAATCCTATCCCCTTGTATATCAAAAAGCCGTGCGCGGGTTTCCGTCCCCTCGCGGGGATAAAGAAAATCAGCATGAATAACGACATGCGAATTTACATCGAGGTTTCCGTCCCCTCGCGGGGATAAAGAAAATCAAAACCGCAAGTGCATCATTCAATATGGCTGTGTTTCCGTCCCCTCACGGGGATAAAGAAAATCAGTCACTTACTAACCAAAAAGTATCCGCACTAATGGTTTCCGTCCCCTCACGGGGATAAAGAAAATCCGGGAAACCGAATATCTATCACAGGGGTGTAAAGTTTCCGTCCCCTCACGGGGATAAAGAAAATCTGCAAAAGCACTCCAATTGCATTTCACTTACCTATGCAGTATAACATACCAATCCTTTTTTGCATAGGCCAATATATGCACTTTATGGAATTTGTTGCGTTTGTTCGGCTTAAAACAGACTCAAATATGGTGCGAATCCGCTTTTTTGAGCCTGTTTTAAGCTGCATTTTTTTGTCTTTCGCACATTACAGCCGGCGCATGATATAATCCGCGCACCGGTCGTATACTGTGAACAGCTCCTTATCGCACATATCAGGATATGCGTTGGCCAGCATTCCGCCAAATATGCGCACCAGTTCAGCGGCGCTGTACGCCTTTTTACTGTCATCGACGCAATCGCGCTTTATGTCCGCATCTGTTACGGCGTGAAGCTGATGCGCCGCGAGGTTGCGCTGTTCGCTGTTAAGATGCTCGCAGGCTTCGAACACGCGCAATACGTGTTCCGGCAATTTATTGAGTATGCGCAGCAGGCGCGCGCCCACGAACAGGCTGATGTCGCTGCTTTCCAGCGTTCTGCCGCAGCTCTGTTCCAGTTTTTTCATCTCGTCCGGCATTACCCTGCGCATAATGTCTGCATTAAAAATTATTCGGCCGTTTTTGCGCCTTTCGATAACCGCCTTGGCTTCATCGGGCAATTCCAGCAAAAGCTGCTGCACCATCAGACGGGTCAGGAATGGGTTAAGCCTTAGCACAAATTCCGAATACCGCCCGGTCAGCTGCAGATTGCGCAGCAGCAGGTAATACTCGCTTACCTCGCGATATTCCGCGCTAGCCGTCTGCCTGGCCGGATACAGTTTGAACGGAAGTTCCAGCTTTTGCGCGATGTTATACGCTTCTGCGATTTGCAAGTCATTGCGCCGCGCCAAATGCCTGACAATGGGCAATACGCCCAAAGGCAGCTGCTCGCCGATTGACTCCAGCGCGCGATAGTCCCGGCGCTCGAGCAGTCCGCGCATTTGCGCGCGCACGCGGTCGCGCTGTATGGCAATCATTTGCGGCTCGCTGCATCGATTTGGCGCGCCCGGCAATTCATCTTCATTCAGCTCCAGTTCCGTCTCGACGGAATAGTTGGGCGAATTTGTGCGTTCGTTTTTGCCGGAGCTGTTTTCGGGAGTGCTCACCTGCACGCCTTTTATGTCGTTATACCGGCTGCTCATAGCCAGTTGGGCAAGCACAATCTGCATCTGCGGCGTGCCCGAGCTGAGGTTAATCAGCAGCTGGCTGTTCGGGTTTTCGCGGATTATATTTTCAAACAGCTCAGTCAGCGGCCCGGCAACCAGATCCATGTCAGAAACATCCACAATGCCGCTTTTTATGTAGACCGCCTCGGCATTATAATCCTGCCAATGCTCATTGGCGTAGCGAACCGTCTTTTCAAACCGGCTGTCGCGATTTTCGAAATCCTCTATTTCCTGCGACAGGAATATATAAACCTTTTGCGGCCTGTAATAGCGCATTATGTGCAGCATACCGCCGTCATGGTACCCACGCACGGGATCGGATGTGCCTACGCAGGACAGGAGCACTCTTTCGGGTGTGGACATCGCTTTTCCTCCGTATTGATGTAGTCGGGACAAGTTAATTTTTCGCAAATCCATTTGTTGTGGCTAATTTCGAATCAGGATTGCGCCATTGCCGCTAATTTTAGCACAGCAGTCAATGGCATACTGAGACGCTTTGTCCCCTTGCGGGGATAAATAAAATCATTATTGGTATGTGTGATAATTTCTCTTGTGTGTTTCTTGTTACCGTCCCCTTGCGGGAATAAATGAAATTCAAACTATATGACGCGCGATTTACGGTGAGCATTGTTACCGTCCCCTTACGGGAATAAGCAAAATCTGCACATTGAAAACCGGATACCGATACACCTCAGGTTTTCGTCCCATTACGGGGATAAACAGAATCAACATACGACAGAGAATGAAGCGTGCGGGGATTATATAAAAAAGTTTTCGTCTCCTCACGGGGATAAGCAAAATTGCCTTAGCGCCAACTATGTCACGAGCGACATTCGCTTTATTCAATTTTCGTCCCCTCACAGGGATATAGGGAATCAGCAAAGTAATGAAAAAAGCTCCAACTTCCGTTGGAGCTTCAGTGCGGGAAACAGGACTTGAACCTGCATGAAGTTAGCCCTCACTAGAACCTGAATCTAGCGCGTCTGCCAATTCCGCCATTCCCGCATAATAAGATGGTGGGCAGGGGTGGATTCGAACCACCGAAGTCTGTGACGGCAGATTTACAGTCTGCTCCCTTTGGCCACTCGGGAACCTACCCATATTCGATTGTATTTAGACCGGTAATCGCTCGCTCGCGGCTCGCGATGATTTGCTATGGAGCTGGCGAAGGGACTTGAACCTTCAACCTGCTGATTACAAATCAGCTGCTCTGCCAATTGAGCTACGCCAGCACACTGTGTTCTCCCTTGCGGTCGAATACAATGATAAGCGACCGAGAAGGGGCTCGAACCCTCGACCTCCAGCGTGACAGGCTGGCATTCTAACCAACTGAACTACTCGGCCATAGTGGGCTTTCAGGGACTCGAACCCCGGACCGATCGGTTATGAGCCGACTGCTCTGACCAACTGAGCTAAAAGCCCAAAGAATGAGTCTCTAAATCATACGCCGTGTGATCGCGGATTTAAGAGAAGCGACCCCTGGGGGATTCGAACCCCCGTTACCGCCGTGAAAGGGCGATGTCTTAGGCCTCTTGACCAAGGGGTCACACAACGTAATCGGGGTGACAGGATTCGAACCTGCGGCCCCATGCTCCCAAAGCACGTGCGCTACCAGACTGCGCTACACCCCGCCGTTCCGTTCGGTGTTTTGCTTCCGTCCGGCGTCCGGGACCGTTCATCCGGGCGACGAGATATATATTACCATAGTCAGCGCGCGTTGTCAATACCTTTTTCGGACTTTTTTGAACTTTTTTTGAGACTTACGCATCTTTGGGCGCTGAAACCTTACTTTCGGCGATACTCAGCCGCGTTTTTGGGGGTGCGGATACGCTCTTTCGCCCGACTAAGCGCATTCCGTAATCATTTATGCCTCTGCCGCATACTATGGCTGCGGAGGCGATTGCCATGAAGAAATCCCGCGCCCGACCCCGTCGCCCTGCCCCGCGCCCGCTGGAGTTAAGTGCCGGCGCGCAGCCGGGCGACGTGCGCCTGACCGCGTTTGCAAACGCGCGCGTATTTATAGAAAATCATTCCGGCATAATAGAATTCGACGACGCGCATGTGCGCGTGGCGGCGCGGCGCATGGCGCTGACCGTATCGGGCGAAGGGCTGATTATAGACGCGTGCGAGGCGCGCTCGATTGTGATACGCGGGCATATCGCGCGCGTCGAGTGGGAAAGCCGGGGTGGCGCGCATGAATAGGCGGCTTTTCGGCGTGCGGGCGCAGGTGCGCGGGCGGCGGCTGGAGCGGCTGATCGCGGAGCTTAACCGGCGCGGCGTGCGCATATGCGACATGCGGCGCGGCAGTCTGCGCGCGCTCGACTTTTGCATAAGGCGGCGGGATGTAAAGGCATTGCGCGCGGCGTGCGGCGCGTTGGACGTGACTGTCGAAAGCCTTACGCCGCTGGGCGCGGACGGAGCGCTGGCGTTTTTGAAAAGGCGCATGGCGCTGCCAGTCAGCGCGACGGTGTGCGTGCTGATAATCGGGCTTATCGGCGCGCGGGTGTGGCGGGTCGAGGTAGACGCGCCCACGGCTGAACTGCGCGCGCAGGTCGAATATGCCTTAGGCGAGTTAGGCGCAAGGCCGGGCGCTATGAAATCGGCGCTCGACCTGAAGTCCATCGAAAGCGCGATAACCTCCGGCGTGGAGGGCGTTAAGTTCTGTCAGGCGCGCGTGCGCGGCGTGGTATTTACGCTCACGGCGCAGCAGGTTTCGCCCGCGCCGGACGTGCTCAGCCTTACCCCGGCGGGCGGGCTGTACGCGCGCTGCGACGCGGTTGTCGAGCGGGTGCAGGTGCTTTCCGGGCGGGCGGTGGTCAAGCGCGGCGACACGGTGCGCGCGGGCGATCTGCTGATCGCGGGCGAGGAGCGTGTGTCGAATGACGATAGCAGCGTGCCCGTGCGCGCGATTGGCGTGGTCACGGGGCGCGTGTGGTACGAGGGGCGCGCCGAAATCAACCTGAGCGACATCGAATTAAAGCGCACGGGCCGGGAAAGCGTCAGGCGCGTGATGCGGCTGTGGGACTATGAATTTGAGATAAGCAAGGGTGAGGAATTTTCGCTGTGCGACCGCGAAATCACGCGGCAGATGATTGGCGGGCTTTTTCTGCCGCTGTGCGTGGAAAGCGTGCGCACGTATGAAGTGACTGAGACAAACATACAGCGCGATATAGCCGAAGCAAAGGCGCTTACGGGCGAAAATGCGCGCCAAAACGCGGTAAAGAAATGCCCCGATAACGCGTTTGTCATTGACAAATGGACAGAGTATAGTATCATAGAGGGTGATACCATTGAAGCACGGTATGTTATAGAAGCGGAAGAAACCATACAGTGCGGCGGGTAACTCTGCGCGGGGATTTTTTCGGGTGAGGCGGGCTGAATCGGCCGTGTGTTTTTTTAAGGCATACGGCGCTTCTCCGGCCAAGGCGATTTAAGCCTAAAGGCTTACCGCCTTAACGCGCCTGTGCCCCAACTGCGCAGCCCTACCGAACCTTTTTGGAGGAGGCAGTTAAACAAGTGTCCGAATGCCAAAGGCAGATTGAGATTGAGTCGATGGAGCAGTTTGTTTCGCTATTCGGCAATCTCGACGAAAACGTGGATATACTCAAGCAGGAGCTGGGCGTGAACATATTCGCGCGCGGCACCGAGCTGACCGTGAGCGGCGACGAGCAGGCCGTTGACACCGCCGTGAGCGTGGTGCAGAAGCTGCTCGGAATGCTGACGCGCGGCGAGCCGATCGACAGAAGCCGCATACGCTACGCCATATCATTGGCGCGCGAGGGCAACATCGACCGCATCGAGGAAATCATGCAGGACGTGATCGCCATCACGTACCGCGGCAAGCAGGTCAAGTGCAAGACGCTGGGCCAGCGCCAGTATGTAAAGTCGGTCAAGGATAACCTCATGACATTCGCGGTCGGCCCGGCGGGCACCGGCAAGACCTACCTTGCGATAGCGATGGCGTTTGTCGCGCTGAAGAACAAGGAGGTCGAGCGCATAATCCTGACCCGTCCCGCGGTTGAGGCGGGCGAAAAGCTGGGCTTTTTGCCGGGCGATCTGGCGCAGAAGGTCGACCCGTACCTGAGGCCGCTGTACGACGCGCTGCACGACATGATGGGCGTGGAGGCGTACGCGCGGCTAGTAGAGCGCGGCGTTATCGAGGTCGCGCCGCTGGCATACATGCGCGGCCGCACGCTCAACGACGCGTTCATAATACTGGACGAGGCGCAGAACACCACCGGCGAGCAGATGAAGATGTTTTTGACCCGCATGGGCATGGGCTCGCGCGTAATCATAACCGGCGACATAACCCAGATCGACTTGCCCGCCGGGCGCAAGAGCGGCCTTGTCGAGGCGCTCGAGGTTTTGAAGAGCGTCGAGGGCATCGGCATAACCTACCTTACCCATCGCGACGTGGTACGTCACGAGCTTGTCCAGGCCATAGTCAAGGCCTATGAAAAGTTCGACAAGCGGAGGTGAGCCATACATGGCACGCAAAGTAAAGTCCGGCGCGGCGGCGGCCCCACTGTTCGCCGCGCGCGAAAAGCTGCCCCGGCGCGACGCGATGCGGCTGCTTGCGCTGATGGCGGGCACGCTGTGCGCGATGATGGTGATTATGATAATCGCCGTCACGCCCGAGCGGCTGAATCTGAGCGCGGGCGACATTGCGCCGCGCACGATAACCGCCACCAAGGACGTTGTGGACGAAATCACCACCAACAAGATGATACGACTGGCCGAGCAGAACGCCACGGTCAGCTACGCCAACGACAACGAGGCCGCCGCGCGCTCGCTGGAGAAAATCGACAACGCGTTCGACCGGCTGGACGAGGTGCGCGTATCGGCCGCGAACGCGATTGCGCTGCTTACCGCGTCGCTGGGCGACGGCAAGACGCCCTCGGACGCGCAGATAACCGAAACGCTGAGCGACGCGCAATTGCTGGGCGACGCGCGCCGGGCGCTGAGTCCGGTCGAATTGAGCGATACCCAATTGCGCACGCTTCAGCTTATGGATGCGGACAGGCTAAACGACCTGCGCGTAAGCACGGCGCGCGCGCTGCGCGTATCGTACGCCACCGGCATACAGCAGGGCAGCGAGACGACCACGCTCAATTCGCTCGAGGACACGCTCACGCGCATGTACGACTTTGACGCGACCGAGGCCTCCATCGCGCGCAATGCGGCCGAGCCGTATCTCGACCCCAGCCAGATAATCGACGAGGAGACCACCGCCGCCAACCGGCAGGCCGCGCGCGAGGCGGTGGAGCCCGTGGTATTCAAAAAAGGCCAGAACATCGTAGTCGCGGGCGAAGCCGTAACCCTGCCGCAGATAAGTATGCTGCAAAACCTGGGGCTGCTGGCGGACGACTCAATCGACATGATGATGTATCTGGGCATAGCGATACTGCTGGCGGTGCTGCTGTGCGTAATTGTGATGTACATATACTGCTTTGAAAGCGCGATGCTGCGCGATTTCAAGAGTCTTTTGCTTATGTGCATAATCATGGTGGTATCGCTGACGGCGTCGCTGGTTGTGCGCGAGATCAACGTTAACATGATGCCGCTGGGGCTGTGCGCGCTTATGATGACGCTTTTGCTGAAACCCCGGCTGGCGATGACGGTCAACACGGTCATGGCGATACTGCTGGGACTTATATCGGCGGGCACTCAGAACGATCTGTCCAGTTATATGATGATAAACGTGATCGTATCCACGTTCATCAGCGGCACGCTGTGCATATACATGTCGCGCTGGCGCACCAACCGCTTGGGCGTAATCAGCGCGGGCGTTGCGTCGGGCGTTGCGTCGATGATCTCGATGCTGGCGACCGGCTTTATCAACAACACCGACGTTACGGGCGTGGCCAGCCGCGCGACATGGGCGCTGGCGGGCGGCGCGCTGACGGCTATACTGTGTCTGGGATTCCAGCCGGTACTTGAGGCGGCGTTCAAGCTTATGACTCCCTCCAAGCTTATGGAACTGTCCAACCCGCAGCAGCCGCTTCTGCGCCGGCTGCTTCTGGAAGCGCCCGGCACTTACCATCACTCGATAATCGTGGCCAACCTTGCGGAGGCGGCAGCAGACGCAATCGGCGCGAACGGGCTGCTGGCGCGCGTGGGCGCATATTATCACGATGTAGGCAAGCTCAAGCGCCCGCTGTACTTCAAGGAAAACCAGATGGGCGACAATCCGCACGACCGCACCGACCCGCGCATAAGCACGGCGATACTGACGGCGCACCCGCGCGACGGCGTGATGATGGCGCAGAAGTACCGTATGCCGCAGCAGGTGTTGGACATAATCGCCCAGCACCACGGCGACACTCCGGTCGTGTACTTTTACAACAAAGCGATGAAAGCGTCGCCCGAGGAGCCGGTGGACATTGCCGACTTCCGCTACGACGGCCCCAAGCCGCAGACGTGCGAGGCGGCCATAGTCATGCTGGCCGACACGGTGGAGGCGGCCGCGCGCGCACTGCCCAACCCCACGCCCGAGCGCATAGACGAGCTTATCCGCTCGCTGGTCAAGGGCAAAACGGACGACCGGCAGCTGGACGAATGCACGCTTACGTTCAGGCAGGTGGATACAATCTGCCGCGTATTTGAGCAGGTGCTTTCGGGCGTATTCCATCAGCGCATAGCCTATCCCAAGATAGACATACCCAACCGCGGGCCGGTGGACATACCTGCGCCGTCGGCGGGGCCGATTGCGGGCGCGCCGCCCGCCACGTCCTCGGGCGAGGACATTGGGGAGGCGATAAAGTGAGGCTGAACATCGATTGCGAGATTGGCGAAATGCCTATCGGGCTTGAGGACTTGCTTAACCGCGTAATGGCGGCGTGTCTGAAGGTAGAGGGCGTGCCCGAGAACTGTGCGGCGAACATGCTGATAACCGACGATGCGACGATACACGAAATCAACCGCGAGCAGCGGGGCGTTGACCGGGCGACGGACGTACTGAGCTTTCCGAGCATCCAATACCCGGCGGGCACGACGGCGCACGACAACATACGACTGCTGAGGCGGGAATACGACCCGGATGCGGGCGGATTATATTTAGGCGACATAGTAATTTCGCTGGAGCACGCGCGCGCGCAGGCGCTAGAGTTTGGGCACAGCGCGGAGCGGGAGATCGGGTATTTAACCGCGCACTCGCTCTTTCACCTGATGGGTTACGATCACATGGTTGACAGCGACAAGGCCATAATGCGCGCGCGAGAAGAAGCGGCGATGGCTTTGGTTGACTTAAAGCGGGAATAAGGAGGACAAGCATCAATGGCGTACACGGACGAAGAACTGATTCAACATGCAAGAGAAGCTCTAAAGCACGCCTACATCCCCTACTCGCACTACGGCGTGGGCGCGTGCATCCTATCAACGGACGGCCGCATATTCACGGGCTGCAACGTAGAAAACGCCTCCTACGGTCTAACGATCTGCGCGGAGCGCAACGCGGCCACCACCGCAGTAGCCAGCGGCGCCCTAACCTTCGAAAAAATAGCCATAGTCTCCAACGCCTCCATGCCGTGGCCGTGCGGCGCGTGCCGCCAATTCCTAAATGAATTCTCCCCCGCCATGGAAGTAATAGTCCAGGGCGGCGACGGTCACACCGAACGCGCGAAGTTAAACGAATTACTACCTAACAGTTTTGGGCCGCAGAGTTTGTGAGGGGGACGTGTTCTTTCTTTTCGGAAGAAAAGAAAGAACCAAAGAAAAGTCTATTGGCTGTTCTCCCGATAATGTTACTTAGTTCAGGCGTTTTAGGATAGGCTATATACGGGAAGCTGCCCTGCATTCTTGCGATGCTTGTTTCGCCCAGAGCCAGCGGCGTTCGCTTTTTCATTGTTTGTGGCTCACGCTTACTATAGTCTGTATTCGTTTCGGGATTCCGCGAATGGACGCTTCCTGTTTAGGCAGTTTTCACCCGCGCCATGTTCGCCACCCCTCGGCGGCTCAGATGGAAGCTCGGCGGTGAGGTTCACGCCCGCCGTAAAGTATGGCGGGCGCGAAAACCGGCTATCCGGACGCGCAGCCGGTTGTATGAGCGGCCATCCATGCCGCGCCCACCATAAATTGGAGTGGGTGCGGAAGGAGCAATCAGTTCTCGGGGTTCTGTATGAGTTTTTCTCACGCTCAGAGAGCCGCAAGGCGCTGCCGTAACCAAGCCCAAAAGCCTCTCCTGAAATGGCGGGGCCACCGCCTCAGCGGTGGAGTAATTTCGTTCTCCAAGTCGCGCTCGCTTCAATCAATCAAAAACCCCTCCGTCACTTCGCGCCAGCTTCCCTTTCAGGTGAGCAAACGGGGGCTTGGCGGCGGATAATCTTTGCGTGATTATTGCTGTGCCGCTCTCCGAGCGTGTAACCCACGAATACAGAAGCGCGCCGCCCGTAACGCCCCTCCCGCGCCAACTCAAATATATGGTTGGCGCGGGCAAAGCAAAGCCGCTCATATAACCTGATAGCGGCGGGACGGTATCTTTCCGCGCTTAACTCCGATTTATGGTTAAGCGCGGAAAGCGCCCCGAAATAAGAATGAGCCGCCCCGCTTGCGTGGCGGTGAACCCGCCGCGGGCGCAACCTGCCTAAACCAGCGAACCCGATTCGCGGTATCCCGAAACGCTCCAGATAACGAACCGTGGGATAATAAAAAGGATCGAGTAAGCCCCCGCCGCTGACTCATAGCGAGTAAGCGGGTTAAATCAGCAAATGCGCGCCGCCTCTCGTATAAAGAATCCGTAACCCCTAAAACGAATATAAGTAATCGTATCGGCAGAAAGACCCAATCGGTTTTTCTTTGGTTCTTTCTTTTTTCCTAAAAAGAAAGAACCGTCCCCCTTCCCCATCGTCCCCCCGTTCCCTTTGCCCCGCGTCGGGCATTGATTACCTTTGATAAAGGCTCTTTTATCGTTTGCCTGCGAGCCGGGCATTGACTATCTTTGTTTTGAAAGGAATTTTTCATCATGGCAGAAGTTAAGCAGTTTCACTCGGGTTTTGTGGCTATAATGGGCCGCCCTAACGTTGGTAAGAGTAGTATTATGAACGCGCTCGTGGGTGAGAAGGTCGCTATTGTGTCCGATAGACCGCAGACTACACGTAATCGGATAATGGGCGTGGTTACTCAGCCCGAGTGGCAGTTGGTGTTTGTCGATACGCCCGGTATACATCGGCCGCGGACACGGCTCGGCGAGTATATGATGAAGACCGCTGAGCAGGCTATGATCGGTACTGATGCGCTGCTGTGCGTTGTCGATGGACAGTATATTGGTCAGACTGACCTTGCGCTGCTGCGCGAGTGGGGGCAGCATAAGGGGTATAAGATTCTTGCTATTAATAAGATTGATCTGATTAATCGTGAAAGGCTGCTGACCGATATTGCTCAGGTGTGTGAGCTGGGGTTTGATGAGGTCGTGCCGATCTCCGCTAAGACCGGCGAGGGTATGGGCGCATTGCTTAAATTGCTCGTTAACGCCCTGCCTGAAGGCCCTAAGTACTTCCCTGACGATATGTATACCGATCAGCCCGAGCGCTTCATTGCGGCGGAAATTATCCGCGAAAAGGCGCTGCTTAACCTGCGCGAGGAAATCCCGCACGGCGTGGGCGTGGAAATGCTGTCAATGAAGCAGGTCGGTAAAAACCTGTGCGAAATCCATGCCAATATTTATTGTGAAAAGCAGTCGCATAAGTCGATCATAATCGGCAAGCAGGGCGCTATGCTGAAAAAGATCGGCACTGAGGCGCGCATCGATATGGAAAACCTGCTGGGCAGTAAGATCATGCTGCAATTGTGGGTCAAGGTACGCGAGGACTGGCGCAACAAGATGGGCGATCTGCGCACGCTGGGCTACGATTCTACCGAGGAGCAGTAAGTCAACAAACGCCGCGCGGCTACTCCCATTTAATTGGGGGCAATCTGCCGCGCGGCGTTATTGACCTGACCCTGCCCATTATTCGAGGTGACATGCGATGGGCGAGATAAAAACCGACGCGATAGTCCTGCGCCATGTGGACTTTGGCGAAAGCCACCGTATGCTCACGCTGCTTTCGCCCACGCTGGGCAAGCTATCGGTAGGCGCGCGCGGCTGCCGCAAGCGCGGCGCACGGCTGACCAACGCAACGGAGGTATTCTGCGCGGGCGAATACATACTATATCAGAAGCAGGACAAGTACACGCTGCGCGGCTGCACAATAAAGGACGCGTTTTACGACCTGCGCTGCGACTACGACCGCCTTGTCGAGGGCGCGCGCTGGCTCGGCATAGTCGAGGCCGTCGCCACGCCGGATCAGGAGCAGCGGCTGCTATTCGCGCTGCTTCTCCGCGGCCTAACGTACCTCAACTACTCCAAGCAGGACGTGCGCCGCATAGCGTTAACCTTCTACATGCACTTCACGCGAGTATGCGGTTTCGCCCCGGAACTCCACCGCTGCACAGTCTGCGGCGAACCGATCGAACCGCCCATGCGTCTGGACCTCTCCGGCGGCGGCGTATGCCACGCGCACTGCTCCCACAGCGGCCCCGAACTCCCCCCACGCACTCTGGAAGTCCTACGCGGCTTCTCCACACTGAAATTCGCGGCTCTTGAGGGCGTAACGGTAGACGAGGTAGAACTAAAACGCGCGCACAATCTTATGTCACAATACATTGACGTTCAGGTTGGGAAGTGACGGGGGGGGTTACGTGTTCTTTCTTTTCAGGAGAAAAGAAAGAACCAAAGAAAAGCC
>CAOKFD010000042.1:0-23818 GCA_948467645.1 uncultured Eubacteriales bacterium
CTCACCGCCGAGCTTCCATCTGAGCCGCCGAGGGGTGGCGAACATGGCGCGGGGGTATACTGCCTAAACAAGAAGCGTTCATTCGCGGAATCCCGAAACTGCTAAGATTATAGCTTGCGTGAGCCGCAGACAAGGGTAACAGCAAACGCCGCTGGCTCTGGGCGGGATAGGCATCGCAAGAACGCAGGGCAGCTTCCCGTATATAGCCTATCCTAAAGCGCCTGAACTAAGTAAGCCTTGCGGGAGAACAGCCAATCGGCTTTTCTTTGGTTCTTTCTTTTCTCCTGAAAAGAAAGAACACGTAACCCCCCGTCCTTACTTAGCCAACTCCTTCAGAATCTTAACCGCACCCTCCACGTCAGAGATTTCGACCATTTCGACGGGGGTGTGGACGTAGCGGCAAGGGATAGAGATTACGCCGGAGGGGACGCCGCCGCGGGTCAGCTGCATGGCCGCGCCGTCGGTGCCGCCGCCGGTCAGGACTTCATCCTGGTATTTTACGCCCGCGCGGTCGGCCGCGGCGCGCATATCGGCGACTACCTGCGGGTTGCAGATGAGGGAGGTGTCCATTATCTTGATGGTGGGGCCTTCGCCCAGGACTACGCTGTGCGGGAAGCCCTTGGGCGTGTCGCGCGTCGGGGTTACGTCAAGGGCTATGCCCATGTCAGGGTCAAGCGCAAACGCCGCCGCTTTCGCGCCGCGCAGGCCTACCTCCTCCTGAGTGGAGAATACGCACGCCACTTCGTTGTCCGTCTGCATGTCGCGCAGCAGCTCTACCAATACCGCACAGCCCGCACGGTTGTCCATCGCGGGCGAGGACATGCGCGTGCCCATGTCGATGACGCCCGGCGCATACGTCGCCGCGTCGCCGATCTGTACCTTCGAAAGCGCTTCTGCGCGCGTCGCCGCGCCGATGTCGATGAACATGCGCTTCATGTCTACGTCAAAGCTGCCGCCCTCGCTCATCTGCTCAAAATAAATTACGCCCTCAACGCCGTTTTCAAATACTACCTTGCGGCCTAAAGTCACGTTGCGCGCAATGCCGCCCAGCGGATGTATGCGCAAAAAGCCGTTTTCGTCAACGCCGGTCACAATAAATCCGATCTGGTCCATGTGCGCCGCCAGCATTATGCGCTTGCCCTTGCCGTGGCGTATAGCAATCAGATTGCCCAGCGCGTCATGCCGGATCTCGTCCGCATAGTCCTTAACCATGTCCTCGATTATGCCCGCCACACGGGTCTCGCGGCCGGTCGGGCCAAAAGCCTCGCACAGCGCGCGCAGAGTATTCTTCATGTCCATTTGCTTGCACTCCTTATAATTTTCATCACAGCTGAGTGAGGTATGCCTTAACCAGGTCCGCCTGCGCCTGCATGTCTTTCAGTGACGCAACCGATACCGGCGAATGTATATTGCGGCAGGGCACCGACAATACGCACGTCGCCACCGCGCACTCGCGGCGCTGTACCGCGCCCGCATCGTTGCCGCCCGCGACAAAGCTCTTTATCTGATGGGGTATGTTCTGCTCATCACCCAACCGCAGCATGGTCTTGTATACGTCCACGCTCGCAATCGACGAGCGATCCATAAACGATACCGCAACGCCCTTGCCCGGCTCGCATACGCGCATATGCTCCGGCACGTCGCCCAAGTCGTTTGATGTCGTGCCCTCCAGCACGACGCATACATCCGGCTTTACGCGCGAGGCCGCAATCGCCGCGCCGCGCGTGCCGACTTCCTCCTGCACGGTGAATACCGCGGTGAAGTCGCAGTCGTAAGTGCCCTCCAGCGCGCTTATCAGCGCCAGACAGCCCACGCGGTCGTCCAATGCCTTGGAGCATACGCAGTCGTCGCCGAACGCCTCCGGCTCGGTGTCGAATACCACGTAATCGCCCAGTTTGACCAGCTTCTTAGCTTCCTCGGCAGAGGACGCGCCAATGTCTATGTGCAGGCGGTCGTGTCCCAGCACAGAATGATATTCTGCCTCAGACTGGAGGTGAATCGCCTTTGCGCCGATCACGCCCGGCACATTGTTCTTGCCGATTTTGACGCGCTTGCTGACCAGCACGCGCGGGTCGATGCCGCCCACGGTGTCGTATTCCAACAGGCCGTCGTCGCGGAACCAGCTTACGATAAGGCCTACCTCATCCATATGGGCGCAGACCATCGCGCGCACATTCGACTTGCCGCTGCCCTTTTTATGGGCGAACAGGTTGCCCATCGTGTCCACGGTGATGTCGTCGCACAGGGGGCGGACTATCTCGGTGATAGCCGCGCGAATCTCGGATTCGTCGCCGGACACGCCGCGGCTATTCAGTAGCTTAAAGAGTCTTTCGGTATTTACTGCCATTGTATATTCCCCCAGTCGGCCAGAATTTCGCGCACGAAGCAGCTGAGCAGGCGTGCGCACTCGCGGGTGGTATCCAGCGACAGCGTTTCAACGGTTGTATGCATGTACTTGAGCGGCAGCTCTATCAGCACGGTGGGCACGCCCATACGCGATACCTGAGTGACCTCCGCGTCGGTGGATGTCAGGCCGCCGCACACGCATTCCTGAACCGCGATGCCGTTCTTGCGCGCGGTCTCCATTATGCGCGCGTGCATGGCGGGGTGGATATTGGGGCCGATTGACATTACGACCTTATCCAGCGGGAAAACCTCCTGCGGCTTACAGTCGGGCATCTGGCCATGAGTCACGTCAAAGGCTATCGCCAGGTCGGGGTTCAGGCGGTAAGTCGCAGTCGTTGCGCCGCGGGAACCTACCTCCTCCTGGCCTGCGGCCACGAAGCATACCTCACCCTTCAAATCTACGTCCTTAAGCTGCTCGGCAGCCAGGCACATCGCGGCGACGCACGCGCGGTCGTCCATCGTCTTGGACGCGAGGCGGCCGCCCGCGAGCTCGGTCAGCGGGCCGTCGAGGGCCACGAGATCGCCGACGCGCACGGTTTGCTTAACGCGCTCGGCGCTCATGCCCATATCGATATACATATCCTTCATTTCGAGGTTCTTCTTGCGCTCGGCGGCGGTGAGCAGATGCGGCGGTTTAGCGCCGATTACGCCGGTAAGCTTGCCCTCTTTAGTATAAACGCGCACCTTAGACCCGGGCAGTATGCGGGGGTCAACGCCGCCCATACGGGTAAATCGCAGCGCGCCGTCATCCAAAATCTCGGTCACGATAAGTCCGATTTCGTCCAGATGCGCGGTAGCCATAATGCGCGGCCCGCCCGCCTTGCCCATATAAGCAGTGGCGTTCCCGATAGCATCGGTATCGGTCTTAAGCCCGATCTTCTCCATCTCGCGGCAGAATATGGCAGCCACGTCGCCCTCATACCCGGGCAAACCGCGCGCCTGCGTCATCTCGCCAATGAGCTTCTTAAGATCCAAATCCATCCCTCCTCAGTCTCCATTTCCTTGCTTATATATTATACCACATCGGTTCGGGGTTTGAGTAGTGCGGGGGGCGTTATTTATAACGGGCGAGAGTTGGGCGATTGGAGGGGGCGTGTGCTTTCTTTTCAGAGAAACGAAAGGACCAAAGAAAAGCCGGTTGCCTTCGGCCTGTTCTCCCGATATGTTGCTTGAGTTCAGGCGCTTTAGGAAATTATATATGGGAAGCAGCGATTACTTTCTTTCGCCGCCGGCTCGCTCTAAGAGTCAGCCGATAAAAAAACTTAAAACAGTAACCGCAAGTCGCCTCGCGCATAAAGGAAACCGCGCCCCAAATGTCGAATATTATATATAACCATTCGTGAGAAAGACAAAATTGATTTTTCTTTGGTTCTTTCGCTTTTCTAAAAAGAAAGAACACGTTCCCCCACGTCCCCCTAAACACTCTAATCGGAGGTCAGTATGCTGAAAGATACGCAAAAGATGCCGGAAATTGATAGTAAGGAATTGAAGTCGCTGCGGGAGACGCAGAATGCCCGGCTGGCGATGCTGCAGCAGCAGTTAAGGCAGGCTAAGATACCCGTCGTCGTTATGTTTGAGGGCTGGAATGCCGCCGGTAAGGGCGTTATGATCAGCGAGCTAATTCGCTCGCTCGACCCGCGCGGGTTCAAGGTGTTTACGCTCGATTGCGATGACTCTGCCGAGGAACGCTTTCCTTATATGCATCGGTATTGGAAAACCGTGCCGCTTTACGGGAATATCGCCGTGCTCGACGGCGGATGGTACCGCGGCGTCGCCGACCCGCAGACTAAGCCCCGCGGCGGCGCGCTTAAACGGCGGTTTACGCAGATACTCGACTTTGAAAAGCAGCTCGCCGACGATGGATATGTGCTGCTTAAATTCTTCCTGCATATCGGTAAGAAGGGACAAAAGCATCGCTTCGACGATCTGGAGGAGCGCGCCGATACGCGCTGGCGCGTTACCCGCGATGACCTTAAACAAAACCGCGACTATGATGAGTGGCTCGAATCTTACGATGAAATGCTCAAAATCACCGATAAACCCGGCGCGCGCTGGCACGTAATACGCTCCGGCGACCGTAAACAGGCCGCAAGTCAGGTCTATGCTGAGGTGATAAGCGCGCTTGAGTCCGCGCTCGCCGCTAAGCAGCAGCCCGCACAGGCCGCCTCGCCCGCCCCGCTCAGCCCCGGCGAGTTCGAGACGCTGCCCACTCCCCGCCTTAACGAAATCGACCTCAATTGCTCAGTCGATGAAAAACAGTACCGCGCGGAACTGAAGGAGCTGCAAAAGCGCCTGTCCGAACTCCACGGCGAGCTGTACCAGCGCCGCGTGCCGCTCGTACTGGGCTTCGAGGGCTGGGACGCCGCGGGCAAGGGCGGCGCGATTAAACGCCTGACCCGCGCGCTCGACCCGCGCGGCTTCGAGGTCGTGCCTACCGCCGCGCCCACTCCCGACGAACTGCACCACCAGTACCTGTGGCGCTTCTGGCGCGATATGCCTAAGGACGGCCATATCGCCATATTCGATCGCACATGGTACGGCCGCGTGATGGTCGAAAGAATAGAGGGCTTCGCAACCGACGAGCAGTGGCGGCGCGCCTATGCCGAAATCAACCAGTTCGAGCGCAGCCTGACCGACTGGGGCGCGATCGTGATTAAGTTCTGGCTCCAGATAGATTCCGATGAACAGCTCGCCCGCTTCACCGACCGCCAGAACACCCCCGAAAAGCAATGGAAAATCACCGACGAGGACTGGCGCAACCGCGATAAGTGGCCGCAGTACGAAACCGCCGTAAACGAAATGCTGTGGCTGACCAACACAAAGCACGCGCCCTGGGTCATCGTCGAATCCAACGATAAGCGCTATGCCCGCCTTAAAGTGCTGAGGACTGTGATTGAAGCCATCGAAAATCGCCTGTAAGCGGGACGGCCGCGACCCGCCCGGCCATAAACGTACCTGAACTTGTGAACAATTTCCGTCAAAGCAGTGAACAGGCAGGAAAAACGCCCGTCGAGGTCGAATGTAAATAACATAAGCAAAGGCGAGGAGGGGTTGCCCAAATGGAAACGCCGGATTTATTAAAAGTGTCCAAGCTTACCCCGGGGACGGCGCGTCGCAGCGTGCGATGATCGCGTAAGGACGCGCCTTGACTCAACAAAAAATGCGCGCCCGCCGCGCGCGGGCCGGGTCAGGAGATGCAAATTATGCGTATTACAATAAGCGGAAAAAACTTCAATATCAGTGAAAAGGTAGAAGAAAGACTAACCCGTAAGCTCAATAAGATGGACAGGTACTTCGGCAGCGAGGTTGAGGCGCAGGCCCGACTGTCGCTGGAAAAAAACAACCGCAACATATGCGAGGTAACGATACCGATAGAGGGCGGCATAGTCCGCGCCGAGGAATCCGCCGAGGATATGTTTAAGGCAATAGACAGGTGCCTGGAAAAACTGGAGCGCCAGATTCGCAAGTACCGCACAAAGCTGGAAAAGCGCCTGAAGGACGGCGCGTTCGCGGCCGCGCCCGAGTACTTCACCGAGACCGAGGGCGACGAGGAAATCGACGAAAAGGAGCTGGTGCGCACCAAGACGTTCCCGGTGCGCCCGATGGCGGTCGAGGACGCGATTGCGCAGATGCAGCTGCTGGGTCACAGCTTCTTCGTGTTCAAGAACCTAGACACGGACAGCGTGTGCGTGGTGTATGTGCGCCACGATGGAAATTACGGTCTGCTTCAGCCGGAATATGCTTAAAAGGATTTTGTTCGCGCCATGTGGCGCGGATTATGAGTTAATGATTTGGCCGCCCCCGTCAGGGGGCGGCCGGGTTTGTATATACGAGCTTTTTCTCGATTACATTTATAGTTTTTTGTTCAGGCTAATCTATTCCTTTTCGGTGTGCATTGCTTATGTCAACGCATTATAAAACGTTTCAATTATAGCTTTCAAACTGGAAATTGACGCATACCCAAAACATATGCTATAATACGACCTGAGCCTTTGAAAACACCTTTCAAGGCTCCCGATAGCAGGAAGGAATAAGATGGCGCTTGGCTTTTAACCTCCGAGGCTCTACAAAAGCGTAGGGGGTGGTGTCGTGTCAGACTTTGAAATGATTTCATTGTTCTGCATGATCATCTCGATTGTGCTGGTTGCGATCGATCTCGGTCACAACATGAATAACCACAAGAAGTAAAAGTAAAGCCGCCATCCATCGCAAGTGGCTGGCGGCATGTCCCATTATTCCGGTATTCTGTTCCGGAGGGGCGAAGCCGTACCAAAGCGTCATCCCTTCCTGCTATTAGTATATCATACAGTCTCAAACATGTCAACTTATCAACGCTTATTATAAAACTGGAAATTGACGCACCTACCAATATATGTTATAATACGACTTGAGCCCTTGAAAACACCTTTCAAGGCTCCTAATGGCAGGAAGGAATAAGATGGCGCTTGGCTTTTAACCTCCGAGGCTCTACAAAAGCGTAGGGGGTGGTGTCGTGTCAGACTTTGAAATGATTTCATTGTTCTGCATGATCATCTCGATTGTGCTGGTTGCGATCGATCTCGGTCACAACATGAACAACCACAAGAAGTAAAAGTAAAGCCGCCATCCATCGCAAGTGGCTGGCGGCAGGTACCTCATACCTTTGCGGAGGGGCGAAGCCGTAGCATAAGCGTCATCCCTTCCTGCTATTAGTATATCATAGAGTCTCAAACATGTCAACTTATCATGAACAACCACAAGAAGTAAAAGTAAAGCCGCCATCCATCGCTAGTGGTTGGCGGCAGGTACCCTTTTCCCAAGCGGAGGGGCGAAGCCAGCTCAAAAGCGTCATCCCTTCTTGTTATTAGTATATCATGCTTTACCCCAAATGTCAACGCAATGCAAAGCACGGCGCGCAGTTCAGCCGAACCGCGCGCCGCTTTATATACAATTAGCCGGGCTTCACACATCAGCCCTGCACATTCGTGGACGCCTCCCCCACGCGCGCGGGCTTGGCGGCCGGTATCGCGCCCGACAGGTGCAGCGCCAGCTTGGCGCACGCCGGGCCTATCATCTCGTACAGCACGGACGAGGACAGTATTATCACAGTCAGCATATCGCCGTATTCCGCCGGCAGCAGTCGGCTGCCCAGCACCGCCAGTCCGATCGACACGCCCGCCTGCGGTATCAGCGCCAGCCCCAGATACTTGCGCACCGGCCGCTCCATGCGCGCCAGCGACGCGCCCGTGTATGCGCCCGTGTACTTGCCCAGTATGCGCGCCGCGAAGTACACCACGCCCGCAAGTCCCGCCGTCTTGAGCGCGCTCAGATCCAGCCTCATGCCCGAAAGCACAAAGAACAGTATCGTGATAGGCGGGGTAAACTTGCCCAACTGCTTAAACAGCGACTTCTCGCCGCCCATGTTCATATAGCACGCGCCCATAGCCATAGCGCCCAGCATGGGCGATACGTCCAGCGCCGCACTAACGCCTGCCTCCAGGAACAGAAACGCACATGCCAACGCCAGCCGATGCTCCTTGGAGCGCGCAGGCGTGAGCAGCTTGACCATAACAAAGCCCAGCAGCGCGCCGAACGCCAACATACCGACGTTATACACGACCGGCAGCACCGTATCCATCACGCTTACGCCCTCGCTGCTGCCGCTGACGACCGCCGCGCATATCGAAAACGCAATCAGCGCCACCGCGTCGTCCAGCGCCGCCACCTGCATCAGCGTATCCACGAACACGCCCTTGGCCTTATACTGCCTGATAGTCATTATGCTCGACGCGGGCGCGGTCGCCGAACCGATTGCGCCCAGCAGCAGGCAGAACTGGAACGGCAGTCCCATAAGCATCATCGCCGCGCACGCAAACGCGCCGCCCAGCAGCGCCTCGCACAGCGTGAGCACTATAACGCCAATGCCCTGCTTTTTCAGCGACGACAGTTTAAGGTACTTGCCCACGCTGAACGCGATAAACGTGAGCGCCGCGTCGGTAACAAAGTCCATGCCGCCGATTATATCCGCGGGTATTAGCCTGAGCACGCTCGGCCCGATGAGCACGCCGGATATTATATACCCGGTCACGTTAGGCAGCCTCAGCAGCTTGGTTATGCGCGTAAGCGCAAACGCGGCCAACCAGATAAGACTAAGCGTAATAAGTATCGCCGCAACGGCGTTAGTTTGATAAATGGATTCCAACATGGTACTGCCTCCATATCCGAAAGCATAATAGCGTGCTTGATTTTAGCGCAGTTTCGGAGTAAAATCAATATAAATTCTCTTTTGAGCCGATAAACCAATTTTATAATACCGCATAAAACGCAAGGAGAAGCCCGATTATGATAGACAATAAGCTCAAGACCCTGCTCGCGGTGGTGCAGTACGGCGGATACAGCCGTGCCGCCGCCGCGCTCAATCTGACCCAGCCCGCCGTCAGCTATCACATAAAACAGCTGGAGGAGGAGCTGGGCATCACCATATTCTATGGCTACAAGCGCGCACCGGTGCTTACGCCCGAGGGCGAGGTGCTGGTCAAGTACGCCCGCCGCCTGATGAACATATCCGAAAACGCACTGCGCGCCTTGGACGAATGCCACCGCTCGATACGGCATTTCAATGTAGGCATAACGCCCACCGTGGGCGAATCGCTGGTTTCGCGCGTATTCGCGCAATACTGCTCTGAGCACTCGCACGCTTATATAAGTATTGTTGCAGATGATATAGAAAAGATTTATGATAAACTGCTCAACTATGAGCTGGACTGGGCGATAGTGGACGGCGCGATACCCGAAAGGCGGTTGAGGACGATACTGCTGGACACCGACTATCTGTCGCTTATAGTCGCGCCCGAGCACGAATTTGTGCATCGGCGCAGCGTGTCGCTGGACATGCTAAAGAGCGAGCGCATGATACTGCGCAGCGAAACCGCGGGCACGCGGCGCATGTTTGAGTCGGTTCTGACGCGCCGTGGCATGAACCTGCGCGACTTTTCGGTGGTGCTGGAGACGGACAACATCGCGGTTATACGCGACCTGGTGATGAAGAACATGGGCGTAAGCATAATGGCGCATTCAGCCTATCGCGAGGACGAGGCGGCGGGGCGGCTGGTCAGCGTGCCCATCGACGGCGTGCAGATGCCGCGCAGCATACAGATAGTGTACCGCGAGGACTTTGAACACGCCGAGGTATTTTCGGACGTAAGGCGCATATACGCGATGTACGACGCGTAAGCGCCATATCGCCACACAATTGTGCCTGCGCCGCCCTTGACGCGGCGGGGGTAAGGTGCTACACTTTACCCGAACAATATATGGAAATGTGGAGGCAGGAACCATGCCTTTGAAAGCTGATAAGTTATATGTAGTAGTGCCGTGCTACAACGAGGAAGCCGTGCTGCCCGAGACGACGCGGCGGTTGGGCGAGAAGCTGCACGCGATGATGGCGGCGGGGTCGATAAGCGCGGACAGCCGCGTGCTGTTTGTGGACGACGGCTCGCGCGACCGGACTTGGGAGCTGATCGAGCAGGCGCACGCCCAGGACGAGCTGTTCACGGGCGCAAAGCTCAGCCGCAACCGCGGGCACCAGAACGCGCTGCTGGCGGGGCTGATGACGGCCAAGGACTGCGCGGACATGGTAATATCGATGGACGCGGACTTACAGGACGACATAAACGCGATGGACAAGTTTGTGGAGGAGTATTACGCGGGTCACGACATAGTATACGGCGTGCGTTCCTCGCGCGCGACCGACACTGCGTTCAAGCGTCTGACCGGCGAAGGCTTTTACAAGGTGATGCGCAAGCTGGGCGTTGAGATAGTCAACAACCACGCCGAGTACCGCCTGATGAGCCGGCGCGCGCTGGAGGCGCTGAGCAAGTACGACGAGCGGAATCTGTTTCTGCGCGGCATAGTGCCACTGCTAGGCTATCCGGCGGCTATAGTGCCCTACGAACGCGCCGAGCGGTTTGCGGGCGAGACGAAGTATCCGCTGAAGAAGATGCTTTCGTTTGCTATCGAGGGCATAACGTCGTTTAGCGTAAAGCCGCTGACGTTCATTACGTGGCTGGGCATACTGATAATGGCGATAAGCGCGCTCACGATGATAATCAACGCGATAGCGGGCGGCGGGCTGTCGCTGGTTGCGTGTTCGATCTGGCTGATGGGCGGCATACAGCTGCTCTGCACGGGCGTTTTAGGCGAGTACATCGGCAAGATTTACTCCGAAGTGAAGCGTCGGCCGCGCTACTTTATAGAAAAATACACTGATGAAGCTCCTAAAAAGTGACTTAACCTGTTAAAACTTTGAGCTTATGCGGTTGAATATGAAGATTATGCGTGACAGAAGCGTTCAGGCATGATACAATAAATGCGTATGGCCGTTTCAGCCATGCGCATTTTAGGATATATGACTGGCGGGTTTCGGCTGGTTTAGGCAGGCACTTACCCGTCATATGTATATAAGCAGAAGGAGGGAGCGCCATGACCGATCCGTTCAGCGAACTGGACGTGCTACCGGGCGCCGCGCCATGCGAGATCAGGGCCGCGTACCGCGCTCAAGCACGCAAATGGCATCCCGATAAATTCCCTGAAGGCCCCGAGCGCGCCGAAGCGGAGGCGCGCATGATACGCCTTAACCGTGCCTACGAGGAGGCGATGGGCCGCGCACCGAGCCGCGCGGCCCAATCCGCCCCCGCGTCAGCCACACCCACTCCCGACGCGGGCGACGATCTGCTCCGCGACGTTCGCTCGCTGATGGCGATGGGCCAGCTCGACCACGCGCGCCGCGCGCTTATGCGCGCGCAGGGCCGGGGCGCAGAATGGAACTATCTCTTCGGCGCAATCCTGATGCGCCGCGGCGAATACGAAAAGGCCGCCGTCTACTTCGGCGTCTCCACCCGCATGTCCCCCGACTGCCCGCAGTACCGCGCCGCCCTCCGCAGCGCCGAAGCCCTCCGCGACCGCTCCCGCAAACCCGCGTGGCAGCACGGCTTGGCTCAACTAGCCAATGTCCTTAAACGGAACAGGCCCGCGGCGAGGTCGTTTGCTAAGTGACGAGGGGGACGATGGGTTACGTGTTCTTTCTTTTCAGAAGAAAAGAAAGAACCAAAGAAAAGCCGATTGGCTGTTCTCCCGCATGTGTATCTTAATTCAGACGCTTTTAGGGAGCTATATACGGGAAGCTACATTGCTTTCTTGCGCCGCTTGACTCGCCCAGAGCCAGCGGCGTTTTTTATTGCCAAAGTTTGTGGCTCACGCAAGCTATAATCTTAGCAGTTTCGGGATTCCGCGAATGTTCTTTTCTTGTTTAGGCAGTCTGCGCCCGCGCCATGTTCGCCGCCCCTCGGCGGCTCAGATGATTGTTCGGCGGTGAGGTTCACGCCCGCCGTAAAGTATGGCGGGCGCGAAAACAGTCCATCCAGACGCGAAACTAGATATATGAGCGGCCATCCATGCCGCGCCCACCATAAATTAGAGTGGGCGCGGAAGCGGGCGTGACTGTTATCTGGGGCCTTTATTCGATAGATACATGTTCAATTTGCGACGGTTCAATTGGCAGGAGCATTTTCTGCGGAGCTATATTATTGCTACAATTTGCGGATTTACCGGCCATAGGTTGAGCGTTTGCAAGACGTTGACATTTGCCACTGAATATGATAAAATAAAGGCAGGAAGGGACGACGCTTTTTGGTGGGCTTCTCCCCTCTGCATAACCTGTTGGTAAAAGGGTCCAAGCCGTCAACCATGCGCTAAATGGATGGCGGCTTTACTTTTTGCTACTTTTTCCGGTTAAGGTCGCGTCCGAACTGGACTGCGGCCAGCACCAAAGTGGCAATCATGACGACCGTTGAAATTACTTCAAACGCGGACATGATACCACCTCCTCCGCTTTTGCATAGCGTCAGAGGTTAAAAGCCAAGCGCCATCTTATTCCTTACCTGCCAATAGAAGCTCTTTTTCAAAAGCTCCGCTCACATTATAGCATATTGTGGTATTTGCGTCAATTTCCAGTTTGGCGGTCACAGGGCATACGCATTTACAGGATTATTGGGATTCATCGCAGGAACATACGACGTATTTACTGGTGGCAATGCCGGAATTGCGTACTCAGGAATTTTTGAGACACACTCTAAATACACGTTCAGTTTGCGACGGTTCAATTGGCAGGAGCATTTTCTGCGGAGCTATGCTATCGGTACAATTTGCGGATTTACCGGCCATAGGTTTGAGCGTTTGCAAGGCGTTGACATTTGCCGCTGGATATGATAAAATAATGGCAGGAAGGGACGACGCTTTTGGTTTGGCTTCTCCCCTCTGCATAAAGAGTTACCAAAGGGGTACAGGCCGTCAACCATGCGCTAGATGGATGGCGGCTTTACTTTTTGCTACTTTTTCCGGTTAAGGTCGCGTCCGAACTGGACTGCGGCCAGCACCAAAGTGGCAATCATGACGACCGTTGAAATTACTTCAAACGCGGACATGATACCACCTCCTCCGCTTTTGCATAGCGTCAGAGGTTAAAAGCCAAGCGCCATCTTATTCCTTACCTGCCAATAGAAGCTCTTTTTCAAAAGCTCCGCTCACATTATAGCATATTGTGGTATTTGCGTCAATTTCCAGTTTGGCGGTCACAGGGCATACGCATTTACAGGATTATCGGGATTTATCGCAGGAACATACGACGTGTTTACTGGTGGCAATGCCGGAATTGCGTTTGTTTGCAAGGGCATGTTCGTATTTAGTTGCATGGCAACGAAACCCCTTGCTCGCCTATTGTACCATCACTCCTTCCAGATAAGCCTTTCGCAAACGCCCACCCGCCGCCATCCAGCTCGCCAAATCCCCCTGCACCGATTCTTAATTTAATCATAGAAGGAAAACCCGCCCGCCGCAAAGAAATAAGAACAGACTAAGGCCCTTCACCCTGCCTTAGCACCCATAAACCATTCGGGCGCACGCGCCCTTACAATACTATTTACGAGGTAACGGCATTGAACATAGTATCTCTTGAACACATAACCAAATCGTTCATAGACGCGCCGGTACTTAACGACGTATCGCTTTACATCGGCGAAGGCCGGCGCATCGGCGTTATCGGCGCGAACGGCGCGGGCAAGAGCACGCTGCTCAAAATCGCGGCGGGCGCGCTCAAGCCCGACTCCGGCACGGTATCGACCGCAAGCGGCGCGCAGATAAGCTACCTGCCCCAATCGCCCGACTTTCCCGAGGGGTTATCGGTAATCGACACGGTATTCTATCACATTACCAACCGCACCGACGAGCAGGAATACGAGGCGCGCGCGATGCTCAGCAGGCTGGGCATTGACGATCTAAATGCGGACGTAAGCAAGATGTCGGGCGGCCAGCGCAAGCGCATCGCGATCGCGGCGGCGCTGATGCGCAAGAGCGACCTGCTCATGCTGGACGAGCCGACCAACCACATCGACACCGAGACGATCGCCTATCTTGAGGACCAGCTGCGCGCGCGGCGCGGGGCGCTGATGATGGTTACGCACGACCGCTACTTCTTGGAGCGCGTATGCGACGAGATCATCGAGGTGGACGGCGGCAAGCTATACCAGTACGAGGCCAACTACTCCAAATACCTTGAGCAAAAGGCCGAGCGCGAGATGATGGAGGAGGCCTCGCGGCGCAAGCTGGAGGCGCTATACCGCAGCGAGCTGAAGTGGATCCGCCGCGGCGCGGCGGCGCGCACCACCAAGCAGCGCTTCCGTGTGGAGCGGTTCGACGACATCAAGGACAGCCTGAAGCCGCAGGAGGAAACCCGCCGCGTGGAGATAACCACCGGCAGCACGCGCCTGGGCAAAAAGCTGATCGAGATAGACGGCATCAGTAAGGGCTTTGGCGGGCACACGCTTATAAAGGACTTTTCGTACATGCTGATGCGCGACGACCGCATCGGCGTGCTGGGCGAAAACGGCTGCGGCAAGAGCACGCTGCTCAAGATGATCGCGGGTGAGGAAGCGCCCGATTCGGGCACGGTCACGCGCGGCGAGACTGTGCGCGTGGGCTACCTTAAACAGGAGGTGCCCGTCTATCCTCCGGACAAGCGCGTGATCGACGCGGTGCGCGACATCGCCACGTCCATCCACACCGACGACGGCGTACTGACCGCGAGCCAGCTATGCGAGAAGTTCCTTATCAACTCCACCATGCAGTACACCCAGGCGGCGCGGCTATCGGGCGGCGAGAAGCGGCGGCTATACCTGATGCAGGTACTGATGAGCGCGCCCAACGTACTGCTGCTAGACGAACCCACCAATGACATCGACGTAGACACGCTGACCATACTGGAGGACTACTTAGCGGCGTTCCCCGGCCCGGTAATCGCGGTATCGCACGACCGATACTTCCTGGACAAGTTCGCAAGGCGCGTATTCGCGCTGGACGGCACGGGCAAGGTAGTAGACAGTGTAGGCGGTTACAGCGACTGGCGCGAGCTAAAGCGCGACATAGAGCGCATGGGCAAGGCAGAAAGCAAGCCCGAATCGCACGCGGCTGAGCCTGCTAAACAGCGCAGCCAAGGTCGCCGCAAGCTGAAATTCACGTTCAAGGAGCAGCGCGAGTTCGACACGATAGACGGCGACATAGCCGCGTTAGAGCAGAAGATCGCGGACATAGAAGCCGCAATGGAGAAGTCGGCGGCGGATTATGTTGAGCTGGAGAAGCTAACCCGGCAAAAGGACGAAGCGGAAGCACAGCTAAACGAAAAGATGGACAGGTGGGTATACCTGAACGATCTAAGTGAGCGGATTGAGCGCGGGGAGTATGCGGAGGAGTAGACGTATGGGGAACGGTTCTTTCTTTTTAGAGAAGCGAAAGAACCAAAGAAAAATCACTTGGGTCTTTCTCCCGTCTGGTTAACTGTTATTCGCTTTAGAGTGTGTCTCAAGCGGGACAATCCGCAGACCCAAGCGGATTTTTTGTCAGTTCAAGGAATAAATCCGAAGGCTTAGCAGCGCTAAGTCGAGCCTTGTGACGCAGAAATGGCACAGCGACGCCCGAAATTGCGTACTCCGGAATTTTTGAGACACACTCTAGGATTATGGTTTTCTTTATAAGAGATGCGGCGTACGATTACCGATTTAATCCGCTTTCTTGTGCAGCGCCAGCGGCATTTGCTTTGCCGCTGGCGCTCTTTATTGCGCGCTCCAGACAGCGACGCGCTGGAGCGGCAGAGCATATATAATAGGGAAAGACGCTGATTCATAGCGGATGCTCTGATTAAATCGGCAGATGTACCGAATATCCGCAATACCGCGAAAGAAAGGTTCAATCGATTTTTCTTGGGTTCTTTCTTTTTTCTCTAAAAAGAAAGAACCGTAACCCCTCGCAGCTATTAAACACGAACATTTCAATTTGACGCCGTTGTGCACTTGATTCTGACGTATTCTGTGTTGGCATAATTATACCGTTCTATACATGTGCCTTTTATCGTGGTCACATTCTTGATTACAGTCTGGATTGTAATTGTATTGACTTATAAAATCCGTTGGTTTTTTAAGCACCGGAATGCCGCTATTGTGGCTGTTCATATCGTGTGCGTATGATGTTGATTGATTTCGGATTCTGTGTGGATGTTCCCAAAAAGTGTGTGGATAAATCGCTTAAAACTTTTCAGGCCGAGGTCTTATTGTGGATTTTAATGCGCGCCTATATAATAGGTAGTAATTTCCGCGTGATTTTGGAGCTGGATGTGGGTTTTACCAGCTTGTCAACAGACCGTCCACAAAAAGAGCCGAAACATTTGACGGAAAACGTCGGATTTAGGGTTGAACTTGCGGCGCTTTTTTGATATTATTGACGTACATTATCCACCGCAGTGAAGAAAGTATCCACATGTTGTGGACAAGCATGTGGATAAATCGCATTTTTGTGTCCACTGATTACGGTATTACCGGCCGCGTAAGACGAATGCCTGTTGATAAGTCCGGGATTGATGCTTGCCCGGCTCATACGCGGTCGATTTGGAGGAATCGATGAAGCAGGACGAAATCGACGAGATCTGGAAAAAAACATGCGCGCTGCTGCGCGACGCGCTGGCTGAGGTCAGCTATGAAACATGGATCGCCGCACTTAAACCGCTGGATATAATCGATAACCGGTTTTTGTTTGAGGCAAGTACTCCGTTCCATAAGAATATGGTCACTTCGCGGTATAGCGAGCTGATCCGCAACGCGCTCCGTTCGGCAACGAAGCGCGATTTTGAGCTGGAAATCTATCTGCCCGGCGAAAATGCGGGCGAAACCGCTCCCGCTGCCGAACGCGTGAGCACCAGTCTGCCTACAAATATGCTAAACCCCAAGTATACCTTCGATACGTTCGTGATCGGCAATTCCAATCGGTTCGCGCACGCCGCGTCGCTGGCTGTGGCCGAATCGCCCGCCGACGCGTATAACCCGCTGTTTCTGTACGGCGGAGTGGGGCTGGGCAAAACTCACCTGATGCACGCAATCGGTCATTATATGCTGAACGCCAACCCGTCGATAAAGCTGGTGTATATAACGAGTGAAAATTTCACTAACGAGCTTATATCGGCTATCCAAAATAATAGGAATACGGAATTTCGCGAAAGATTCCGCAATGTCGACGTGCTGATGGTGGACGATATTCAGTTCATCGCGGGGCGCGACTCGACACAGGAGGAGTTTTTCCATACGTTTAACCAGCTGCACGCCAGCGGCAAACAGATAATAATTTCCTCCGATAAGCCGCCGCGCGATATACCTACATTAGAAGAAAGACTGCGCAGCCGATTCGAATGGGGCCTGATCGCCGACATTCAAAAGCCGGATTACGAAACGCGAATCGCAATACTGCGCAAAAAGGCTCAGGCAGAGCATATCGACGTGTCGGACGAGATCATCGCCTTCATAGCCGAAAAAATCGAGTCGAATATCCGCGAGCTCGAAGGTTCGCTGACCAGAATAATAGCGTACGCATCGCTGTCCGGCAAACCCATTACAATGGAAGTCGCCGAGGAAGCGCTGCGCAATATACTTTCAATAAAGGACCCCAAGCGCATAACGCCCGACCTGATTACCCAGGCGGTGTCGGATTTTTACGGAGTAACCCCCGCAGATGTGCGCTCGTCCAAGCGAAACCGCGAAATCGCACTGCCCAGGCAGATCGCAATGTACCTGACGCGCGATATGACCGACCTTTCGCTGCCCAGAATCGGCGACGCGTTCGGCGGCAGAGACCATACGACCGTAATGCACGCCTGCGATAAAATCGGCCAGCTATCAAAGGACGATCAGAATCTGAAAAACTCGCTGATTGAACTGCGCAAAATCATACGCGAAAAGTAAACGCCGAAGGGCCGTGTGGATAACACGTCCATATCGGCCAGTTTCAGGCGAAATTTCCACACGCCCGTCAACACGCAAAAAGTGCGTATGGCGGGCGTTTACACCGGTTTTCCACAGTTTCCACCGTACTACTACTGCTACTACTAATCGTATATATCTTATACTTATAGGAGGAGGCGGCGCGGCCGTTCAGACAAGGTGAGGCACGGTCAAATTACTTCCTGATTCCTGTATGCGCGCGAGCGCAAAATGACGGATTGGATGCAGGTTGTGCCCATTGAAGCAAGTGCAAGTGGTTGCACGCAAGCAGTTGCACGCAATGATGTAAAGTGATTGCAACAGTTGGTTTGCAACCTGTTGCGCAAGGCAATTGCGTTTGCTGGTGAGCGGGCAACATCGCCCGGGAAATTTCGGCTGAGGCATTTTGCCGAAAGATTAGTTGTCGATTCTGACTTGTGCAGAATGGCATTGGTTTCGGCATAGGCTTGAGAGGCGCGACGCAATTAGGAAAGAGCTAATAAAATTATCGGCTCTCGCGTAACTTACCGCAAGTATGACGAGATGGTTGTTGCGCCGACAACAATGTTCGATTGGGGCGAACCGAAACCGCAGTGCGTACAATATGGCGCGCGGTCGGGCAGGAGAGAAGCGCGGGAATTGATTGCCGACGGTTGAACCTGCGTTGATTGTGGTGATTTGGCCGCTTGCCTGTGCCCCATGGTTTGGGGAAAGGACTTTTGCGGCCGTCCGCCTGATTTAGGAACATGGATTGAAAACTAATGGCCTTTGTTGGGCTGACTTAATGAGTGCGCCGCGTAATTTATAGCGGGCGCTGACGTTACTGCCGGTGTCTGGCCTGAGAATGTGCCGCTGTTGGGCGGAGGACTGTGTGCCTACAGAAGGGGCTGAATAAGAAAAGCTTCAGCAGGGGCATTGGATGGATTGAGGCGCGGATTTGATGCGAGCATTGCTGTGCTGATTTCTGAACGTGAACGTCTGCTCATATGCTGAGATGGCAGCACCATTCTTTCAGGGAGGCGTTTGGACTTGGCCGCGACGGGTACTGCTTGTGGTCTGGCTGTGCTGCGTGACAGTTAAGGGGTTGTTGCCAACCACTGTCAAACAGGGTTGAACTTGCGGAGTTTGGGTAGGCGGCGGGGCGTTCATTTGTTTGATGATATGCTGCACCTGAACGTTGGAACGCCGGATTGCTGCTGCGCGGAAAATGAGGGCTTGCGCCGCAGATGACTTAGAGTGTGTCTCAAAAATTCCGGAGTACGCAATTTCGGGCGTCGCTCCGCCATTTCTGCGTCACAAGGCTCGACTTAGCGCTGCTAAGCCTTCGGATTTCTTCCTTGAACTGACGAAAAATCCACTCGAACCTGCGGATTGTCACGCTTGAGACACACTCTAGGGTTTTTACTGTCTTGAAGTGAATGATGGCTTTGCGTTGAACACTTGGCTGGCTGAGGACGGAAATCATTCTACCGCTCACGCGGTTCCACTCTCATTTCGGGCGAGGCGTTTGGGCTTGGATGCGACGAGGCGTTGCTTGTGGCTTAGCAATGTAGCACAGCCAGCGCGCCGCGTCAAGGGCAAGCGGCTGCGCCGTGCCTTCGGCATCCTTGACGCGGCACGCTGGCCGTGCTTCGTGACAGTTAAGGGGTTGTTGCCAACCCCTGTCAGGCAGGGTTGACCTTGCGGAGTTTGGGTGGGCAGCGGGGCTTTGCGTGCTTATTGCTTTGCTGCTTTCTGAGCGTGAGAGACGCTCATACAGAAGCATGAGCACGACGAACCATCTTCCGCGCCCACTTTAATTTATGGTGGGCGCGGCATGGATGGCGGCTCATACATCCAGTTTCGCGTCTGGACGGCTTGTTTTCGCGGCCGCCATACTTTACGGCGGCCGTGAACCTCACCGCCGAACCTGCACCTGAGCCGCCGAGGGGCGGCGAACAGGGCGCGGGGGAAAATGCCTAAACAGGCAAACCCCATTCGCGGAATCCCGAAACAATTCAGATTGAGAAACGCGGCTGGCGCTGAATAGCTAAAACAAGAAACGCCGCTGACTCTTAGAGCGAATCAGCGGCGAAAGAAATCCCAAGTAGCTTTCAATATAAATTTTCCTAAAAACGCCCGAACAAAGGAATACTTGCGGGCGAACAGCCAATCGGCTTTTCTTTGGTTCTTTCTTTTCTCCTGAAAAGAAAGAACACGTAACCCCTCGTACCTCCCTCGTTCCCACCCCAGCCGAAACTCGCGCGTAAACTCCACGTAAGATTGATTGACGTGAGCGGGGGGCGGGTGGTAGGATGGGAGTATGAAAAAATTCGGGCTTTGAGCTGAAAAGAGGTTGAAGCTTTTTTATGAGATTCAGGTGTAGACAGGAATTGCTGATGGCGTCGCTGCAGACGGCTATAAAGGCTATATCGGGTAAGGTTACTCAGCCTATATTGGAAGGGGCGCTGCTGGAGGCGTTCGATGGGATGCTGCGGATTACCTGCACTGACCTTAATATGGGGATCGTTACCCAGTTGGAGGCCGACGTCAGCGAGGAAGGGCGCGTCGTGCTGCCCGGTAAGCTGCTGGGCGAAATCGTAAGGCGATTGCCGCTGGGCGACGTGGATGTTAATGTTAAGGGCAATAACGCCGCTACGATCAGGTGCATGGGCTCACGCATGAATATCGCAGGGTTTCCCGCCGAGGAGTACCCGCCGCTGCCCTCGCCCGAGGCCGCGCGCAGCGTTACGCTGCCTCAGAGCGCCCTCAAGGATATGATAAGGCAGACAAGTTTCTCGGTCGCAACCGAGGAGTCCAGACCCATATTCACCGGGTGCCTTATGGAGGTAGAGGAAACCGGCGTTAACCTGGTCGCGCTGGACGGATTCAGACTTGCGCTCAGGCATACCGAGCTGGAATCCTCCGTGGGCACGTTTAACGCGCTTATCCCCGGCAGATCGCTCAACGAAGTCGCACGCATACTCGGCGACGACGGCGACGTCGAACTTAAGCTGGATAAGACCCATGTGAGCTTTGAAATTGGCTCCACCCGCGTAGTCGCGCGCCTGCTGGAGGGCGAATTCATCAAGTACCGCTCGATCATACCCGCGACGTGGAGCAGCCTGATAAGGGTTAACAGACAGGAACTGGCCGCGTGCATAGACCGCGCCTCGCTGATGGCCCGCGACGGCAAGAATAACCTGATGAAATTCAGCGTGGGCGACAATAAACTGGTCATAACCTCCAATTCCGAAATGGGCGACGCTTATGAGGAACTCGAGGCCGCGCACACCGGCGACGAACTGACCATATCCTTCAACATCCGCTTCATGAGCGACATAATGAAGGTGGTCGAGGATGACGAAATCGTAATGCGCTTCAACTCCGCGGTAAGCCCCTGCGTAATCTGCCCCACCGAGGGAGACGCGTACACGTACCTGGTTCTGCCGGTACGCAATGCCTAAAGTAAAATGAATGTAAAATACATCGAGGGCGACACCATAGCCGCGTGCGCAACCGCGCCGGGCGAGGGCGGAGTGGCCATTGTGCGCGTGTCCGGCCCGGACGCGGAGGGCATGATGCGCAGGTTCTTTAAGAAACTGCCCGAGAGAATCGAGTCGCACCGCATGTACTACGGGCATATCGTGGGCGCGGGTGCGCGCGAGGAAGCGCTGTGCGTGCTGATGCGCGCGCCGCGTTCCTACACGCGCGAGGACGTATGCGAATTTAACATACACGGCGGCGGCGAGACGGTGGCGCGGCTTTTGCGCGCGCTGTATAACGCGGGCGTGCGGCCGGCCGAGCCGGGCGAGTTCACGCGGCGCGCGTTCATGAACGGGCGCATTGATTTAAGCCGCGCCGAGGCCGTGATGAGCGTATTGCGCGCCAAGGGCGACGCGGCTTTGCGCGCGGGCCTGCGCGAGATGGACGGCGGGATTGCGCGCGAGGTAGGCCGGGCGTGCGGCGAGCTGACGGGCATGTTAGCCGAGATCGGCGCGGCGCTTGACTTTCCGGAGGAAATCGACGAAACCGAGATTGAGGCCGGACTTATACCCAAGATACGGGCCTTGTCTAAAAAGCTGAACGAAGAATGCGGGCGGCGCGCGGGGGACATGCTTTCGCGCGGGCTGAGCGCGGTACTGGCGGGGCGGCCCAATGTGGGCAAGTCATCGCTGATGAATGCGCTGCTGGGCTGCGAGCGGGCGATTGTTACGCGTGCGGCGGGGACCACGCGCGACGTTCTGACTGAAGAACTAGAGCTAAGCGGGTACCGGGTCAGGCTATCGGACACGGCGGGCCAGCGCGACGCGGACAACGAAGCGGAGCGGATGGGTGTGGAGCGGGCGCGGGCGGCTTTGAAGGCGTGTGACATTGCGTTGATGGTGCTCGACCGGTCGGAGCCGCTTACGGGCGAGGATTTGGAGCTATTGGACGAGCGCGACGAGCGGCAGATACTTATACTGAACAAGGCCGATTTACCGCGGGCGTGGGATGCGAGCGACTTAACCCGGCGATTTGACGGGCGAACCATATGCGTGTCTGCGCGGAGCGGGGAAGGCATAGCTGATCTACGCCGGCTCATGAGCGAGAAAGCGGCGGCGTATGCGGAACCGGGCGCGATATTCCTACACGAGCGGCACATAAGCTGTGTCAGGCGCGCGTGCGGGTTAATGGACGCGGCGGCGGCGACTTTGGAGGCGGGCGCGTCATGCGAGTTAGCGGCGCTGGATTTAAGCGGCGCGTTAAGCGCCTTAGGCGAAATCACGGGCCAGACAACGGACGCCGACGTAATTAACCGAATATTCACGGACTTTTGCGTAGGAAAATAACCGCGCATACGTTACTATTGCCCGATTATGGGCTATAATACAACCGAAGCGAAAAACGCGCCACCAAACGGCGCTAAAAATATGGAGGTTCAACATGGAAGCAAAGATAACCAAAGAAATGAGCATAGCCGAGGTCCTACGCATCAACCGCATGACCGCCCCCATCTTCATGCAGTACGGTATGCACTGCCTCAGCTGCCCCCACGCCACCGCCGAGTCCCTCGAAGAAGCCGGCGCCGTTCACGGCATCGACGTTGACGAACTCGTTGCGGATCTCAACAAGTTTATTGCTGAAAACGCTTAATGGGGTACGTGTTCTTTCTTTTCAGGAGAAAAGAAAGAACCAAAGAAAAGCCGATTGGGTCTTTCTCCCGCATGGCTGCTTAGATTCTTACGCTTTTTAGGGGCTATATACGGGAAGCTGCCCGGATTTCTTGCGCTGCTTGGCTCGCCCAGAGCCAGCGGCGTTTTCTTTTTTCGCTTATTGTTGGCTCACGCTTACTTTAATCTTAGTAGTTTCGGGATTCCGCGAATGGGGTTTTTCTATTTAGCTGGTTTGCGCCCGCGCCGCGTTCGCCACCCCTCGGCGGCTCAGATGGAATGTCGGCGGTGAGGTTCACGGCCGCCGGAAAGCAGGGCGGCCGCGAAAACTGGCCCTCCCGACGCGGAACTAGATGTATGAGCCGCCATCCTTGCCTCGCCCACCATAAATTAAAGTGGGCGAGGAAGGTGGATTGCGGTAATCGGGCTTCTGTATGAGCATCTTCCACGCTCGGAGAGCGGCTTTGCGCGGTGCGGGGGTGATGGGCGCTGGAGGAGTATTTTTAGGCGTTCGGTCGGGGATGGGCGGCTGGCTTTATGGTGAGGCTGAAGTCAGTGCTCGGGCTGTTATCGTTTGAATGCTCAGGCAGGAGCTATTGCTCAGGCAGTTATCCTATTAGTCGTTAAGGCAGAAGTCATCGCTTGGGATATTAGTCGTCAGAGCGTTAAGGCGGCAATCGCGGCCTGATTGCGCCGGATGAGTTGAGGCGAAACGCGCGTTAAGGCGGGCGTTCGGGCGGTTTTCCATTCGAAATACTTATGCTGCAATACGCAAAACAGGCTCAAACCGGCCTGAAAACAGCCCATGTGAGCCTCAAAACGGCCCCAAACAGCCATGAACGGCGAAAAGTTCAAAAAAATCCGAAAAAAAGCTAAAAAGGGTATTGACAAGGGCAGGGAGTCTGTGCTATACTAATTGAGCTGTCAGCGAGCGCCGCACACTGAACCGCA
>CAOKFD010000043.1:0-23801 GCA_948467645.1 uncultured Eubacteriales bacterium
CCGCAGGTTAAACCACCTCATCAACCACCGCACTGACGACTCTTTCAAGCGCCGCCCTGCGCATTTCTCCGTCCATGTGCCAGTGCCAGTCGGGCGCGCCCTCATCCGTCGGGTGCACATCCGACACCACCAGCGCCGCCGCGGCCTTTATGCCCAGGTACGCGCTCACGCTGAATACCGCCGACGTTTCCATCTCTACGCACGCCGCGCCGCGCTCGCGCCAGAGTTTTTCCTTATAAAACGTCTGGCGATACACTGCGTCGGACGAAACCACGCCCGCGCGCTTTGCATTAAGCGCCGTACGCAGCCGGGCAGCCAGCTCCGCGTCCGGATACGCGCGCTCTATATGCGAATAATAGTGCAGCGACGTGCCCTCCTCGACCAGCGCCATATCGGGCACGACCACGTCGCCCGCATTAATATCCAGCATAAACGCGCCGCACAGGCCAATCGATATTACGCGCTTTACGCCCAGCGCATGAATCGTTTCCAGCGTATCCACCGCCTGAGGCGCGCCCCGCCCGCCGTGCAGGAAGCACACATTGCCCATTGCGTACACCGGGCACTTTTGCAAAAAGCGCGGCAGACTCTGCGTTATCACTTTGCAGTCAAAGTTTTGGTTAAGGTATTCCACGCCGCCGCTCATGAAAAACAGCATAGCCGTTTCGGGCAGTCTTATTTCGCCGCCCGCTGCGTGCAGGCTTTGCGTGTTAGCTTTTGCGGTGATTATCGGGCGCGTATCGTCGCATTCGTACTTCCACATGGTTTTCGCCTCCTCCGGATTAGACTAATATAAGGCTGAACGCTGCATTTGTCAATTGTGCCTTGCCCCAAAAAGCAACCGGCGCGCAACGCCTTCCCAGCATTGCGCGCCTAAAGCCCGAACATTACCTATCGTGCAGCAGCGGCGACAGGGGTTTGTACAGCAGGAACGTGACCAGCGACAGCACCAGACCCTTTACCACGTTAAACGGTATTACGCCGTATATGAACAGCGTGGTCAGGCTGGTTATCGAGGGGTTATCGGCCATCGCGATTATGCCCTCCATGCCCGCGAACTTGGCGTACATGGGCAACAGTATGAAGCGATTGGTCACTACCGACGTAACGACCAGCAGCACCACGCCCACCAGCATACCTATCAATGCGGCCTTGCGGTTGCGCCTGGCCTTATCCTCGCGCGCGGCGTTCTTTGCGCGGGCGCGGTGGTATATCACCGCCGCCGGTATGACAAGCGCCGCCGAGCACATGAAGTCGGCCAGCTCGCCGATGCCGCCGGTGGTGCCCATCGGAATATGTATCAGGCACTTTATCAGCACCACGGCCATGCCCTGTATCGGGCCCATCGCAAAGCCCGCCAGCAGCGCAGGCATGGTGGAAAAGTCCAGCTTCATCCACGGCAGGAACATCGGGATTTCAAACATCGGCATACACAAAAGCACCGACACGGCCGACAGCATTGCTATGCGCACCATAAAGCGCACCTTGGTTTCAGTTCGCTGCATAATAAGCAGCCCCCTTTCGCACATCGCCCGCGCGCGGCGGGCACGTCCCCCCAGGGGCATACAAAAAACGCCCCTGATGCTTCTCAGAGGCGTGAAAAGACGGCAAACAAACCGCTGCTCTTCTCTCATCCAGACTCACCGAACGCCCTGTTCGGCTTACTGTCGGCTTCGGAATTGCACTTTAGGCGGCGCGTCATGTTCTGTCACTTTATCTGACAAACCGACATTAAACCGCCTGAAAAATGTTCACCGAATCTGCGCGCACGCGCTCGCGGGCTATACCGCCGGTGGGGCTTTGCACCCCGCCCTGAAGATCGCATTTGAACCCTTATGGATTCTGCCTATATTATATTCCATACAGCCGCGCCGTGCAATACATATGCGTTAGGTATGCGTAAATTTGCGTGACTGCGGGCGCATATGCCGATTACTTTTCGAACTGAACGCTGCCGTTTACGACCGCGCACTTTACATGGGCGCGCGCGTCCAGCGGGTGCATGTCGTACAGGCATACGTCCGCGTCCTTGCCCACTTCCAGCGAGCCCACGCGGTCGGCAAGACCTATCGCCTTTGCGGCGTTTATGGTTATGGCCTTCAGCGCGCCCTCCTCGCTCAGGCCGTTGCGCACGCATATGGCGGCCTCGACCGCCAGATACTGCTCGGGTATCACGGGCGAGTCGGTCATCAGCGCGACGTCTATGCCGGCGCGCTCGAAGCACGCGGGCGCGGCAAACGTCATGTTGCTCAGTTCGGGCTTGGAGCGGTCGGACAGCAGCGGGCCCAGCGTTATCGGAAGCCCCGCCTGAGCCAGGCGGTCGATTATCAGATAGCCCTCGGTGCAGTGCTCCAGCGTCATGTTGAGGTTGAACTCGCGCGCTATGCGCACGGCGGTAAGTATGTCGTCGCTGCGGTGCGCGTGCGCCTTTACGATTATCTCGCGCTTGAGCGCCTTTACAAGCGTCTCCATTTTAAGATCGCGGTCGGGGCGCTTTTCGGGGTCGGGATTGTCCATCTTGCGCATGTAGTTCTGCGCCTTTACGAACGCATCGCGTATCACGGCGGCGGTGGCCATACGGGTCTGGGGCATCTTGTTCTTGCTGCCATAGCAGCGCTTGGGGTTTTCGCCAAACGCTATCTTGAGCGCCAGCGGCTCGCGGACTATCATGTCCTCGAGGTAGCTGCCCGCGGTCTTCATCGCAAGGAACTGGCCGCCGATGGGGTTGGCCGAGCCGGGGCCGGTGGCTACGGTGACCACGCCGCCCTCCAGTGCCTCGCCAAAGCACCTGTCGCGCGCGTATATGCTGTCCAGCGCGCGCACCTGCGGCGTTACGGGATCGGTTATTTCGTTACCGTCCGAGCCTTCGGTCGTGAGCGAATCGTCCCACATGCCGATATGGCAGTGCGCGTCCACCAGTCCGGGCAGCGCGTACATGCCCGCAGCGTCTATGACGCGCGCGCCGGGGGCGCTTATGTCGGAATCTACGGCCTTGATGCGCGTGCCTTCGATGAGCACGTCGCCCTGCGGCAGGTACCTGCCCGCCATGGTCATAACCTTTGCGTTTTTGATCAGTAGCAATTGAGTCATCTCCTGTATAATATTACCGTTTGCGCGTCAAGCGCCGTGCGCGGCCGCGCGTTTCAGGGGCGCGTCTATGCGTCCCCGTCGCGCGGCGCGCAGGCGTCCTGATTTGCAAACAGTTCCCGGTCTATCTCCTTAGCGGCGTCCAGCTTTTCATACGGCACGAACACGCGCTGTCTGTCCAGATTGGCGCCCAGGACAGTGCCCATGCCCGCGCCCAGCACGCTGCGCAAAAAGCATTCCACGCCGTTTTGCGTCAGTACGTCGCACAGCATTTGGGCCCACATAAGCGGCTGTTCATCTAAGAAACAAAAGTCTCCGGTACGAACTTCACGAAGTTTCTTTCCATCACAGCGCACGCAGCGCGGCCCATGGGTCAGCAGCATACACTTTTCGCAGTAAAGCATGTAAACGCCTCCTTACGCGCGCTTTATGGAATCATTATACAACATGCGCGGAGATTTAGCAATGTATTTATTACAGCCACCATTCAGGCGTTAAGTCGCCCAGCGTCACCACGCGGTCATTCTCGTAGTCCATCATTATCTGAACAGCGCGGTATTTATCGGGCATCAGCTGCGCCATGAACTCCCGGCACGCGCCGCACGGCGGCATTGCCTTGCCCTTGGACGACACGGCTATCACGCGCCTTATCGCATTTTCGCCGCAGGTAAGCATATTAAACATCGCGCTGCGCTCGGCGCATATGCCCAGCGTACACGCGGTATCCACGCACACGCCCACGTATATATTGCCCGAGGCCGACTCCACCGCCGCAGCCACGCCGCCCGCCTCGATCTTACTCGACACCTCGCGCGGATTCAGCACGTTCAGCGCCGCCTGATACATATCCTGCCATATCTTTTCCATACATGCTCCCCCTCATCCGGGCACTTCACAATTGCGCCCCTGAAATATCCATTTTGCTCCTTCAGTTGTTTTTAGTTCGTTCATACCCAGTTCACGTCCGGCGCGTATCATATACTCATCGAAGGGATACGCCTCCCCCCTTCTTCATATATAGATTATTAACTCACTGCCCCGCTCTCAGGGCGCTAAAGCGCGCCGCATTGGGAGCGGGTCAGACTATTATCCAGCCACTTACAGCCCGCGTATCGGAACAGCCCATAGCAGCATAACAGCGCCGCGATGAACCACAGATGCCCGCCTATGGCCGTAAAGTCATTCAGCAGCAGCCCGCCGAACCGCTTCACTTTCAGGCACATGCGCTCATGCACCTGCGCGTTGGTCATATCGTCGCGGCGCAGGTAATAGCCCGACACCATGAAAAACAGCGGCACCGCGAACCTCGCCAGCGCGCACGCGATTACGCACAGGCCCGTGGGCAGCATACAGTGTATCAGCACCACGCTCAGGCACGCCATCCCCTGCCAGAAATACAGCGTCCGATTGCTCCATTGTGTTCACCCGCCCCATGCAAAAACGCGAGCCGAACACTCGTCCGACTCGCGCGATTCACTTATCCGATCAGATCTTCCACTCGATAGCGCCCGCATGGCGAATATCCAGCACGGTGCAGCTATGCGCGCCGAACACGGCCTCCATCTTGCGGGTGAAGGTTTTGAGCATATCGTTAGGCACGAACGTGAGTATGGTGCCCGCGAATCCGCCGCCGTGGATACGCCATGCGCCCTTGCCCTCCAGCATACGGCGGCTCATCTCCAGCGCCAGCGCGAGCGGCTCCTCGGTGGAACCGGCCACGTACACGTTCTGCAGCAGCTTCCAGCTGCTCTCGCCCGAAGCAATTATCAGGCGGAAGAACTCGTCTATGTCGCCCTTCTTGAGTGCATCGACCTGCTCGCCCACGCGCTGGTTCTCGTCGAAAAAGTGCAGCGCGCGCAGTATGGCGCGGTCGCTTACCTTGCCGCGCAGTTCGGCGATGCCTTCCTCAACCTGCTCGGGCAGCACTTCGCGCAGCACCTTGCCGCCAAACTCGGCCGCAACCTGCTTCATCTCGGTGGGTATGGCCGCGTATTCGGCGGTCAGGTCGGCATGGTTGCCGCCCGCGCCCACTACTACCAGCGCATAGCCCTTGGATGCGAAGTCGAAGTCCACGTTCTCCACCTTAGGATCGGCCTTGCGGAAGTCGATGGTAACGAGTCCGCCCAGCGCGCTGGCCGCCTGATCCATAAGGCCGGAGGGCTTGCCAAAGTACACGTTCTCGGCATACTGCGAGATCTGCGCCATTTCAAGGCCGGTGAGCTTGCCGTCGTTGTACAGGCCGCTGAGTATATCGGCCATAAGCACCTCGAACGCCGCCGAAGAGGACAGACCCGAGCCTTTGAACACGCTGGAGGTGACTATGGCGTTAAAGCCGCCCACCTTGTGGCCCAGCTGGGTAAAGCGCGCCGCCACGCCGCGGATAAGCGCCATGGAGGTTTCCTTTTCGCTCTCCACCTTGTCCAGCGCCGCGGTATCCACTACCAGCGCGCCGTCATAGCCCTCGGAGTACACGGTGATTACGCCGTTGTCGGTGGGCGCGGCAATCGCCACGGTGTCCAGATTTACGCCCGCGGCCAGCACGCGGCCCGCCTGATGGTCGGTATGGTTGCCGCCGATTTCGGTGCGTCCGGGCGCGGAGAAGAAGCGCACGCCCTCAACCGTACCGAACTCCTCGAAAAAGCGCTTGGCTATGCGACAGTAGCGTTCCATCTGGTACAGCAGTACGCCCTCGCGCTTGCCGTACAATTCGGTGAACTTGTTCGCGGCCTCGGTAGACCGCAGGAACCTGAGAATATCGGGCAGATTATTCATAACAATCATACTCTCCCATCCGTAATGTATGAAATGCAATATACTCAGCTGCGTTTTCAGGGCATCATGCGTCGCCGCCCCGCATTATGCGGCAGTCGGCGCACATACTTATAGTTATTGTATACTATCCTTCCCCGCATTTCAAGAGATTCTTACAAAGATAGCGTAAATTCGCGTAAACTATCAAAAAAGCCCGGCCTAGTGCGGATTAATCCGAATTTCGGCCGGGGAAAAGATTGCGTTTATGCCGTGTATTAAGGCGCTTATTTATTGGTAAGAACGGCGTGCGAAGCCGCTTTGCCGGTGCTGTTTTTGCGATGGTTCATCGCGCTTTTTCAGGCTTGCAGGCACAGAGATCGCAAGCCGCATTGGACTTGCGGATTGCTAAAAAGCCCTCAAAATCCGCCTTCACATTAAAACCGTTTGATTTTAAGGCGCATTTCGGTTTAAGTCAGGATAAGCGGCTTACCACTTCTCATAGCCCTGACGGTCGAGGAACTCGCGGCGGTAGTCGCCGAACCTGTCCTCCTCAATCGCCTTGCGCGCGCCCTCCATAAGCTTTAGGAGGAAGTACAGATTGTGATAGGACGCAAGGCGCGGCCCCAGCACCTCGCCCGCCTTGAACAAATGCCGTATGTACGCGCGCGAGTAGTTGCGGCAGACATAGCAATCGCAATCCGGGTCGATAGGCAAAAAGTCCTCGGCATAGCGCGCGTCGCGCACCACCACGCGGCCGTCATGGCCAAAGCAGGTACCGTTGCGCCCCACACGCGTGGCCAGCACGCAGTCGAACATATCCACGCCGCGCATTACGCCCTCCATCAAGCAGTCGGGCGAGCCAACGCCCATCAGATAACGCGGCTTGTTGCGCGGCATTTCGGGTTCGATAGCCTCCAGCATTTCATACATCATGGGCTTGGGTTCGCCCACGCTCAGACCGCCTATGCCGTACCCGATGAAGTCCATGTCTGCCAGATGGCGCGCGCTTTCGATGCGCAGGTCGCGGTACAGCGAGCCCTGTACAATGCCAAACAGTGCCTGATCCTCACGGGTGTGCGCCTTCTGGCAGCGCGCCGCCCAGCGGTGGGTGCGCTCCATGTTTTCGCGCGCGGTCTTTTCGTCGCACGGCCAGGGCGAGCATACGTCAAACGCCATCGCTATGTCGCTGCCCAGCTTCTGCTGAATCATCATGGAGCTTTCGGGGGTCAGGCGCTGTCTGGAGCCGTCGATGTGGCTGCGGAAGTCCACGCCGTCCTCCTTAATCTTGCGCAGACCCGCCAGCGAGAACACCTGAAATCCGCCCGAGTCGGTCAGTATCGGACGCGGCCAGTTCATGAACTTGTGCAGCCCGCCCGCGCGCTCGACCAGATCTTCGCCCGGACGCAGGTGCAGGTGATAGGTGTTGGACAGTATTATCTGCGCGTTTATCTCCAACAGTTCGCGCGGCTCGATAGTTTTGACCGTGGCCTGAGTGCCCACGGGCATGAATATGGGCGTTTCGATAACGCCGTGGGGCGTGTGCAGCCGACCGCGGCGCGCGCCGGTCTGCGCGTCTATGTGCAGCAGTTCAAATTCAAACATCGGTTGCTCCTTTGGCTGTATTTAAGTTGCGCTTCCCGCGCGGGAAGCTTTGGGAGTAGGTATTTCGGCTAAGGATTTTTCGGCAGGCAGGCATCGCCCCGCTTACCGCCTTTACCTGATGAACATCGCGTCGCCGAACGAGAAGAAGCGATACTCCTTCTCCACGGCCTCTTTATAGGCGCTCAGCGCGTTTTCGCGCCCCATGAACGCCGACACCAGCATCACCAGCGTGGAGCCGGGCAGGTGGAAATTGGTTATTAGCGCGTCCACCGCCTTGTACTTATAACCGGGGTATATGAATATGCTGGTATCGCCGCTGCCGGCGTGGACTATGCCGTCGTCGGTCGAGGCGCTCTCCAGCGTGCGCACGCTGGTCGTGCCCACGCACACTATGCGGTGGCCGTTTGCGCGCGCGGCGTTTATGCGGTCTGCGGCCTCGGGCGTAATCTCCCAGTGCTCGGTGTGCATCTCGTGATCTTCGATATGCTCCTCCTTGACCGGACGGAACGTGCCCAGACCCACGTGCAGCAGCACCGGCACGACGTCGATGCCCTTTGCGCGTATGCGGTCCAGCAGTTCAGGCGTAAAGTGCAGCCCCGCAGTGGGCGCGGCGGCCGAGCCTTCTTCCTTAGCGTAGACAGTCTGATAGCGCTCACGATTCTCCAGCCGCTCGTGTATGTAAGGCGGCAGCGGCATTTCGCCCAGCCTGTCGAGGATTTCCTCAAACACGCCCTCATACTCGAACCTGACTGTGCGCATACCGCCCTCGTCCACCGAGAGTATTTCGGCGCGCAGCTGGCCATCGCCGAACGTGAAGCGCGCGCCGGGCTTGGCTCTGCGGCCGGGCTTCAGTATGACCTGCCACGTATTTATGTCGATGCGCTTTAGCAGCAAAAACTCTATTGCGCCGCCGGTTTCTTCCTTCACGCCGTACAGCCGCGCCGGGATTACGCGCGTTTCGTTTATGACCAGCGCGTCGCCGGGATTCAGGTAGTCGATAATGTCGTGGAATATGCGATGCTCGATATCGCCGCCCTCGCGATGGCACACCATCAGCCGGCTGGAATCACGCGGCTCCACGGGGGTCTGCGCGATAAGCCGCTCGGGCAGATCGTACATAAAGTCAGATGTATTCAAAGCGAATTACTCCTCATCGTCAAAATCAAACCGCAATTGGCGGTCGTCGCCGTCCTCCTGCGGCATGGGCAGCTTCATGTGCTCATACGCGGCGGGCGTGAGTATGCGGCCGCGCGGCGTGCGCATTACAAAGCCCAATTGCATCAGATACGGCTCGTATACGTCCTCGATCGTGCCCGCGTCCTCGCCCGTGGACGCAGCCAGCGTGTCCAGACCCACCGGCCCGCCGCCGAACTTCTTTATCATGGTGCTCAGCATAGCGCGGTCGGTCTTGTCCAGACCCAGCTCGTCAATCTCCAGTATGTTCAGCGCGTCGGCTGCGGCCTCGCGGGTAATCACGCCGTCGCCGCGCACCTGTGCAAAGTCGCGCACGCGCTTTATAAGGCGGTTGGATATTCGGGGCGTGCCGCGCGAACGGCGCGCGATCTCCAGCGCGCCCTCGGGTTCGCATTCGATTTTAAGTATCTTTGCCGAGCGCATGACTATCGTAGCCAGTTCCTCCGGCTTATACAGCTCCAGTCGGAACGATATGCCAAATCTGTCGCGCAGAGGCGAGGACAGCATACCCGCACGCGTAGTCGCGCCTATCAATGTGAACTTGGGCAGGTCGAGCCTAAGTGAGCGTGCCGAGGGGCCTTTGCCTATCATTATGTCCAGCGCGAAATCCTCCATTGCGGGATAGAGCACCTCCTCGACCGAATGGGACAGGCGGTGAATCTCGTCGATAAAGAGTATGTCGCCCTGATTGAGGTTGGTAAGTATGCTGGCCAGATCGCCGGGGCGCTCTATCGCCGGGCCGGACGTGGTGCGTATGTTCTGGCCCATCTCGGACGCGATTATGCACGCCAGCGTGGTCTTGCCCAAGCCGGGCGGGCCGTACAGCAGCAGGTGATCCAGCGGCTCGTGCCGCTTGACCGCCGCCTGTATAAACACGCTCAGCATTTCCTTCACCTGCGTCTGGCCGTAATATTCGGCCAGCGTGCGCGGGCGCAGAGTGACCTCGGTTTCGTCATCCTGCTCGCGCATCGATGTGGTTATCAGTCTTTCGTCATCCTGCTGCATATTGCCTCCGCATCGCCCGGCTGCATTTTAACGCAGAGTTCAGGCGTATTATAACCATTTTACGCATATTTGTGCATATTCAGCCGTTGTCCATGCCGCGCAGCGCCATGAATACCAGCTTGTCTACCGTGTCGGCGCTATCCGATACGGCGGCGATTGCGCGCTGTGCGTCGGGCGCGTTGTAGCCCAGCGCCATCAGCGCCTCTATCGCCTCGGCCACCGCGCCCTTTTCCATCGGGCCGCTTATCGGCACGGCGCTGCCGACCAGCGCGTCGTTATCTATCTTTTCCTTTAGTTCCATAATCACGCGCTGTGCGGTCTTTTTGCCAACGCCCTGCGCGCGCGAAATCGCGTTCACGTCGCCGGTTACTATGGCTATGCTCAGGTCGCGCACGGTCATGCTGGACAGCATGTTGAGCGCGGTGCGCGGGCCTATGCCCGATACGGAGCGCAGCTTTTCGTACAGCTTCTTTTCCTCGCGCGTGGCAAAGCCGAACAGCTCCATCGCGTCCTCGCGCACGCTGAGTATGGTATAGCACTTCATGCGCTCGCCCACGCGCGGCGCGGCGCTGAGCGTTGCGCGCGAGCATATCAGCTCATACCCCACGCCGCCGCAGTCTATCACCAGCGTGTCTGTGCCCTTTTCGGCCACCTTGCCGTCTATATGCGCGTACACGGCGCAATCACCTCCAAAGTTGTATCAGGCATTTTATTTTAGGTAATTTTGAACATCTGGCGCGCGTTACGCGAATGCGCGTGGCATATCGCCGCCGCAACCGCGTCCGCCGCGTCGTCGGGGCGGATTATACTGTCCATGCCGGTAATCATTTTGACCATCTGCTGCACCTGCGCTTTGTCGGCCTTGCCGTAGCCGGTCACGGCCTGCTTGATCTGCATGGGCGTGTATTCATACAGCTCCTCGGTGCGCTGCGCCGCCGCGACCAGCGCCACGCCGCGCGCCGCGCCCACGTTCATCGCGGTGGTCACGTTGCGCGCGAAGAACAGCTCCTCAAACGCGATCTCGTCGGGTTTATAGGTGTCGATCAATTGATTGACTCCCAAAAAAATAGAACGCAGCCGCTGAGGCGTGGGCGATTTGGCCTGCGTCTCTATGCAGCCGTACTGAATCAGCTTTATCTTCTGGCGCTCGAACTCGATTATGCCGTAGCCCATCAGCGCCAGACCGGGGTCTATGCCAAGTATTATCATTTAGCACCTTCGCCGCAAAATATACTACCTATAATGATACCGCTCAAAAGCCCCTAATGTCAAGCAATGCCGCGGGCATAAATCCAAACGCCACGTTGTCTTGCGGTAAAATCAATCGCGCACGCCAGACTGCGCATGTGACTTGAAATAAATAACATGCAGTTTACGCAAGAGATATTGTATTTTTATGCACACGGGTTTATACTGTTCATGCAAACGGAAAATACCACCAAGCGCCGCATATATCGGCGCGGGCGTAATATATGGAGGTAAATACAATGGCTAAGGAAAAGGTCGTTCTCGCCTACTCCGGCGGACTGGACACTACCATTATCATACCGTGGCTGAAGGAAAACTATGACTGTGAAGTAATCGCCGTCGCCGTTGACGTGGGTCAGGGCGAAGAACTGGAGCCGCTCAACGAAAAGGCCATCAAATCGGGCGCGAGCAAGATCTACATTGAGGATGTACGCGAAGAGTTCGTTACCGAGTGTATATGGCCCACGCTGCAGATGGGCGCGGTGTACGAGGGCGAATACCTGCTGGGCACCAGCTTTGCACGCCCGGTAATCGCCAAGCGTCTGGTTGAGATCGCCAAGAAGGAAGGCGCGACTGCCATCTGCCACGGCGCTACCGGCAAGGGCAACGACCAGGTTCGTTTCGAGCTGACCATCAAGGCGCTGGCTCCCAACATGAAGATAATCGCCCCGTGGCGCATATGGGACATCAAGACCCGCGAAGAAGAGATCGATTACGCCGAGGCGCGCGGTCTGGACGTACCGGTAAGCAAGAAGCGCCCCTACTCCATGGATCGCAACCTGTGGCACATCTCGCACGAGGGCGCCGATCTGGAAGATCCGTGGAACGAGCCGCCCAAGGATCTGTGCCTGATATGCAAGACCCCCGAAGAAGCGCCCGACGAGCCCGAGTACATCGAGATCGACTTCGAGCAGGGCGTGCCCAAGAAGGTCAACGGCGTTGAGTACGGCCCGGTCGAGATCATCGAAAAGCTGAATGAGATCGGCGCGCGCAACGGCGTGGGCGTGGCTGACCTGGTTGAGAACCGTCTGGTCGGCATGAAGAGCCGCGGCGTGTACGAGACCCCCGGCGGAACCATCCTTTACAAGGCGCACAGCATACTGGAGTCCATCACGCTGGATCGCCAGACCGCGCACTATAAGGATCAGATGGCCGTTCGCTTTGCCGAGCTGGTATACGACGGCTGGTGGTACACCACCCTGCGCGAGTCGATGAGCGCGTTCGCGACCGCGACCCAGAAGTACGTAACCGGCACCGTGAAGCTGAAGCTGTACAAGGGCAACATCATACCCGCGGGCGTAAAGTCCCCCTACACCCTGTACATGGAGCAGATCGCTACCTTCGGCGATTCCAAGGAGATGTACGATCACAAGGATGCGGGCGGATTCATCAACCTGTTCGGCCTGCCGCTCAAGGTAAACGCGATGATGAAAGAGCGCGAGGGCATCGAGGACTAATACGAATCATACGGCGGGCTGATTCAGCCGCCTGAACGTAAATGGTGAATGACTAATGGGCAAGCGAGCGCCTGTCCGCGGCCATTCACCATTTGCTTTATAAATAAAAGAGCGAGGAGCGCTGCATACATATGAAACTCTGGGGCGGACGGTTTGAAAAAGCCACCGACGGCATGGTGGACGACTTCCACTCGTCAATATCGTTTGACAAGCGGCTGTATAAGCAGGACATACGCGGATCCATTGCCCACGCAACCATGCTGGGCGAACAGGGCATAATTCCCAAGGAGGACGCGGACAAGATCGTCGAGGGGCTGAAAGGTATACTCGCCGACATCAACGCAGGCCATGTTCAATTTGAGGTGGACGCCGAGGACATACACATGAACGTGGAAAAGCTGCTGACCGAGCGCATAGGCGCGGCGGGCGGCCGACTGCACACCGGGCGCAGCCGCAACGATCAGGTTGCGCTGGACGCACACATGTTTGTGAAGGACTGCATTCGTCAGGTTCAGGGCGAACTGGTCGCGCTGATGAAGGTGCTGACCCGCATCGCGGGCGAGAACCTGCACACGATAATGCCGGGCTATACCCACCTGCAGAAGGCGCAGCCGATCACGCTGGCGCATCACATGATGGCGTACTTCCAGATGCTGCGCCGAGACTGGCAGCGGCTTGAGGACGCTTATACGCGCGCGGACGTAATGCCGCTGGGCTCGGGCGCGCTGGCGGGCACCACCTACCCGCTTAATCGCCGCCGCGTGGCCGACCTGCTGGGCTTTGCCGAAATAAGCATGAACTCGCTGGACGGCGTGAGCGACCGCGATTTCGTGATCGAGTACGTGTCGGATGCGTCGCTGATAATGATGCACCTGAGCCGCTTCTGCGAGGAGCTGATACTCTGGTCGAGCAACGAGTTCGGCTTTGTGGAGATGGATGACGCGTTTTCGACCGGCTCCTCAATCATGCCTCAGAAGAAGAACCCGGACGTGTGCGAGCTGATAAGGGGCAAAACCGGGCGCGTGTATGGCGACCTGACCGGCCTGCTTGCGATGATGAAGAGCCTGCCGCTGGCGTACAACAAGGATATGCAGGAGGACAAGGAGGCGCTGTTCGACGCGCACGACACGGTTTACAAGTGCCTGATGGTGTTCACCGCGATGCTGGACTGTGTGAAGTTCAACAAGGCGCGCATGGAGCGCGGCGCGGCGGGCGGCTTTACCAACGCCACCGACGCGGCCGACTATCTGGTAAAGAAGGGCCTGCCCTTCCGTCAGGCGCACGAGGTCGTGGGCCGACTGGTGCTGGACTGCATACGGCACGATAAGGCGCTGCTGGATCTTAAACTGGACGAGCTGAAGGAGTATTCGCCGCTGTTCGACGCGGACGTATACGACGCGATATCGCTGCACACCTGCGTGGACATGCGCTCGACCGTGGGCGGGCCTTCGCCCGATGCGGTGCAGGCGGCGTTGGACGACGCAAATGCGTGGATGAGCAAGTACGCACGCGACTAAGCAATAATATAAACGCCGCGCCCCGGCCGTTCGCATATGAATGGCCGGGGCGCGGTATTTTCGGTTTACTTCTGCATCTCCCTGAGCTGTTTTGCAATCGCGAAGTACTCCCCTTCCAGCTGCTCGCGCTCGTCGCCCGAAATGCCCTTGCCGTTTAAGCGCGCGTCGATTGCCGCCATGCGCATCCTTAGCGCGTCCACGCCCAGTTCGCGTTCGCGCCGCTGCCGCTCCGCGTCCTCGTCGCGCACCGCGCGCTTCTTATCGTATTCGTCGGGCGTGCCCTCGAACTCGGTCAGCGCGCCGTTTTCAATTATCAGCAACCGCTTCGCCGCTCCGTTCAGGAAGCGCCGGTCGTGGCTGACCAGCAGCAGCGTGCCCGCATAGTCGCTAAGTACCTTCTCAAGCGCCTCCAGCGCGTATATGTCGAGGTGGTTGGTCGGCTCGTCGAGTATAAGCATGTTGCTGTCGCCCAGCAGCAGCCGCGCCAGCGCAACCTTGACACGCTCGCCGCCCGACAGCACATGCACCGGCTTGAACACATCGTCCGCGCCCAGCGTCAGGTTGTTCAGCACCGTGCGCGCCACGTTCTGAGGCAGGCTGCTTTCGGCCATAGCGTTTTCCAGCGCGGTTGCGTCCATGTCCAGCGTGCGCTCGCTCGACTGGCTGAAATAGCCCACCTTAACGCCCGGACTGAAGCGCACGCCCGGCGCGCCCTCGATCAGCCGCGTAATCAGCGTGGTCTTGCCGCAGCCGTTTGCACCCATCAACGCGGTGCGGCTGCCGGTAGGCAGGGCGAAGTTTACGTCTTTTATAAGCACTCGCCCCGGCACGCTCAGCTTCAAATGCTTTACCTCCAGCGCGCGCCGGCTGACCACGCCGCCCGACGCGCCCAGCTTCATGCTGATTGCAGGCATGTCGCGCGGGCGCTCCTTCTTCTCCAGCCTGTCCAGTCGGGATTTAAGCGCGTTGGCCGCGTCGTGCAGCTTTTCCTCGGTTTCGGTGGCGCTGCGCTTGTGAAGGCGCGCTTCGGAGTTGCCCATGCGGCTGGGCAGCTTGCTCTTGGAGGCGCGGCGCTGGCGCGCGTCTATCGCGGCGGTCAGGCGGGCACGCTCGCGGCGGTATTCGTCGAATTCGAACTGCTGAAAATCGCGCCGACGCTGCTTTTCGGCGGCGTAGTCGGAGTAATTGCCCGGATACAGCGTGACGCGCCCATCCTCCAGCTCGGCGATGCTGGTGCACAGCGCGTCCAGAAACGCGCGGTCGTGGCTGATGAGCAGTATCGCGCCGTCGAAGCCGCCCAGTTCGCGCATAAGCTCCTCTATGCCCTGCGCGTCCAGATCGGTCGTGGGTTCGTCCAGCATCAGCAGCCGCGGCGACGCGCCCAACGCCTGAGCGATGCGCCGACGCGTGCATTCGCCGCCAGACAGCCCGCTTCGGTTCTCCTGCGCATTGAAGCGCGACGACATTTCGCCTGTGATGGCATCGTCGCCGCCCGCGCCGAACTGTTCAACCAGCGCGACCGGGCAGTCGCACTTTACGCTTCCCTCGTCGGGATTCAGCCTGCCCGCGAGTATCTTCATAAGCGTGGACTTGCCCGCGCCATTTTCGCCCACCAGGCCTATCCTGTCGCCATCGTATATATTTATGTCCACCGAATCCAGCACGCGCCGGTCGGCGTAGTCCTGAATTATGCCATTTGCCCTTAAAAGCATCATAAAAAATGCGCCTCTTTTCCTCACCTGCCGGAAAAGCGCGCGCAAATATACCGCCAAAAATGCACAAATGGGCTGACGGAGAGCGCACAGCAGCTTCCCGGCAGGACAATTAAACGTGCCTTATCAAGCACGCCCTCGCGACCAAATCGCGAACTTCCGCGCGTTATGCGCGGCCATTGTCTCTGCTGAAAATTAGCTGTTTAACACTACTCCGCTAAGCCCATCCTTTCTTAATATGGCTATATGATACCAGCCGCGCGCGGCCTTGTCAAGTATTTTTAGTTGACAAAGTACCTTCAGGCAGAAAAAATTTTTCCCGCATAAGCGCCTTTGATCTGCAACAAATCTGCCTTAACGCTCGTTTATCAGGTGAACCGGTCAAGACAAGCGGCGCGCCGCCGCAAAAGGAGCTAGTTCCATGTTATTTCTAATGACGCTTATCCAGATGCCGGACGCGGCCGCGCTGGACATAGAGGCCATGATCGACGCGCACGCGGGCGCGGTAAAGCGCTGTGCGTATTTGTGCCTGCGCGACGAGCGGCTGGCCGAGGATATATGTCAGGAGGTATTTCTGCGGCTGTGGCAGCGCCCGCCGCGCGCGGAGGATGAGCGGGGCGTGCGCGCGTGGCTGATGCGCGTGACGATAAACGCGTGCCGCGACTGCCTGCGCACGCCGTGGATGAAGCGCGTGCGCGGCGCAAGCGATGACGAACTGAACTCGCGTCCCGCGAGCACGCCGCCGCCCGATGGCGAGGCGCTTACCCGCGAACGCGACGAGGCGCTGTATAAGGCGGTCATGAATTTACCGATAAAGTATCGCGAACCGATAATACTGCACTACTATTTTGACTACACTCAGCGCGAGACGGCGCGCATAATGTCGATAAGCGACAACGCGCTGCGCGCGCGGCTCATGCGGGCGCGGGACAAGCTGCGCGCGGCGCTGGGCGAGGAGGTGGAACTGTGAAATATTCGCTCAAGGACTTTCGCCGCGCCGCCGGGCGGCATGTGGACGATATGGAGATGAGCCCTGCGGGGCGCGCAAGGCTGGTAAAACCGATAAAGCGGCGGCGCTCGCCGCTTACGTCCATCGGCTGGGCGGCGGCGATGGCGGCGTGCCTGATGATGGTGTTCATGCTGAACTTGCCCGGCCAGAACGCGGGTACGGATAGCAGCAGCAATCCCGGCGGGCCTGCGCAAATCGATATGCCCTTGCAGACAGCAAACGGCGCGTCGCCTAACGAAACCGCCAGCGACGCGGGCGCGGCTGCGGGCACAGCCGCAGACGGCATGACTTCGGGCGGCGCGCAGACCGATTACGACTACATGAATGCGACGCTGGACGAACGCATTCGTCTTACCGACCGCACGGACGCGCGCGACGTGTATTATGACTACTCAGGGTGCGCGTATTACGTAAACGAAACCGTTATATACGACTCATATCCCGAGTACGATATGGCCAACTTCTACACCTGCGAGGAAGTAGCCGCAACCGACGCGGGTCAGCAATACTACGGCGACTCGGACGCAAACGCCATACGGAGCAAGTTCCTGTACACACTCTGGCCCAAACCCGAGTGTGTGACTTACCTGCCCGAAATAGAAAGCGGCAGTTGGCAGAGGTACTACATTGAGCTGGGCATAGGCACGGTGCTCAAAAATTATTTTGAAAGCGGCGACGATTGCTGGGCACTGGGCGGCATGGACGGGCTTATTACGGATTATACCTATTCAGACCTGTTCAGCTTTACCGTCAACGGGCGCGCAATTGCGTCTCTGCCCTACACCGACGGCGATCCCACAATGGCGCGCTGGGGTGCGATCGACGCAAGCGGCGCATGGGTCACTGAGCCGGTACTGGGGCAACTGAGTGAGCTGTACGTGGACGACGACGAGCTGGGTTCGATCACGGCGTACTATGTGCTCAGCAGCTACCTGAAATACGAATACCATCCCGAACGCAGCACGATAGACAGCGAACCCGGCCCGGTGTACATACTGGATATGGACGGCAATACGCTGTTCACGGCAAGCGAAATAGGCGGGCTGTACGGCAACATTAATTCGCCCCTGCCCTACCTCGACATTGACAGCGGGCTGTGGGGCTACTTTGACAAGAACATGGACATAGTGATAGCGCCGCAGTTCAAAACCGCGTATGAGTTCAGCGAAGGGCTGGCGGCGGCGGTGCCGACGGGCGGCGAGCGCTACGGCTTCATCGACGAAAGCGGCGCGTTTACAATACCGCCGCAGTTCTGGATGGTACGGCGTTTTGGCTTCTCGGGCGGCACCGTTCAGGCGATGTACTCTTACGACGACGTGTGGCATGACATCGATACGAATGGCAACGACGTGACCGGCGCGGTAAAGCTTGAGTGGCGCAGACTGCTTAACTGGCGCGACGGAATGCCCATTGACGGGCGGATGGGCAATATCGGGTTTATCTTCATTGTCTGCCTGCTGATATACACGATGTACATCAGCCGAAAGCGCGGCGAATACGAAGCGGTTAAACAGCGGCGCGATTTAGGATTGAACCTCATGAGCGCGTTCCTGATGATATATGCGGCGCTGGACGCGGGCACGCACTCGAACCTGCCCGGCTTCATGCTGGCGAATTTGAGGCGGTACACTGGCTCAGAGTGTACGGCGCTTATCATAGAAATTGTATCCGCGCTTATCGCCGGGTTTGTGTTCGGCTGGTCCATGCGGCAAAGGTGCGTGCGCAGGGTTTCGCTGATTGCGGCGTATGCGGTCATGCCTGTGACGCTGGGGCTTATCCGCTTTGCATTTGGCGCAAGCACCGTTATGGATATTGACGTTGCGCTGGCGCTGCTTATCGGCGAAATACCGGGCGCGCTGCGTCGTCCGTATGACGACGAATACCCGCCGCGCGGGTTCAGGGCTGCAGCGCTGAAGCCCATAATATATGTGCTGCTTGCTGCCGTGATTATCGGACTGTGGACGCATGACTGGGGCGGGCAGGCCGTGCCGGTACTCGAGGACAGCCGCGTGGAAAGCCTGAACACGGACGAGAACATCGCGTATTATCAGGACTTGCTGGAAAATGAAAGCGAAGATCTGGTCTGGCAATTGGGCGAAGGCTGGCGCGAAACGCTCAGGACTGCGCTCGACAACCCGGACGAGTACCGCGTGCTGCGCGCCGACTTTGCGATTAAGAACTACTCCCTGCGCCCGGTGAGATCGGCGCTCGTGTGGTATGACACTGCTTCCATACCTGACGACAGCGGGATTAACGTATTGCTGGACAGCGCAGACGTTTCGATCGATAACGCGATTGCGCCGTTTAGTCAGGCGGAGGCGGATTTCAGGCTAATCACCGACAGCAAGCTGAACGTATCCGAAGGCTGGCCGGAAGGCATTACGCCCGAGTGCGAGGTGCACACAATCAGTTAAAATGCTTATGGCAAGGCGCAATTTAGCTTTGTACGCGATAGCGCCTAAAAACGCAAAGCACAGGATTTTGATAAGCATTCCAGACCTCAACCAATATTTTAGCCGCCCGGCATTGCGCCGAGCGGCTTGTGTTTTGTCTATAATTACTTTTCCTTTGCTTCATCCAGCGCGGCGGCGAATTCGCTGAACGCCTCGCGGTTATCGGCAATCGCCTTCCAGTACGGCTCGGACAGGAACCATGTGCCCGCCATCAGGAATATATGCCTCAGCCCCAGCGAAATCTCCAGTCTGATCTTGTCCAGCAGGTTTTCGGGCGACAGCGCGCGCGCCGGGAACACGGTGGATTCGCTGTATGCGTCGCAATCGCCTATCAGCTTCAAATGATGGCTGATGCTCTTGGCGACAGACGCGCGGCCGCCGGGCACGGCGTAATCCGCGTCGCTGAAGTGCGCCTCGCCCACGCGGAACATGCAGTCGGGCAGTGCGCGGCGTATGTCAGGTATGGATATGCCGTGGCGCTCGTCGCCGTCGTGCATGACCATGATGCCGCTGCGCTGGCCGTCGATGTGGGTCTTTACCATCAGGTCAGTCACTTTATCGCAGTTGAATTTGCGCCACATATTCAGTATGCCGTCCGGGTCGGGCGCGCCTTCGACGTATGCGCGCAGCGTATCGCGCGTCTCTTTAAGCGAGAATCGCTCGTTAAAGCGCGCTATGCAGTCGTCGCAAAAGCAGCCCTGCGTCTCCTTACCCCAGTTGCCCATGCGCAGATCGTCGTCGAAGAACGACATGTCGAAGCCCATCTGCGCATACACGCGTGCGGCCTCGGTGTTGTCGCGAATCATGGCGCCGTCGATGTCGGCGCAGAAGTACACGGGATTGCCGTTTTTGTCGATGCGGTAGCGCCACGAGTCAGGTATGCGCAGTTCCAGCGTCGGGTCGTCCGGGTTTAGCGAATTGCCGGGATGACCCACGGGCAGGCTAATTATGCCGCTTTCAAAGCCCGCGTCGAGTATGCGCGCGCGAGCGCGGGCTATGTCCTCGGGCGCGGTTTCGTGATGGCCATAGAAGTAGCCTTCCAGCCAGACGCGGTTAACGCCGGCGCGCCGCATCATATCAAAGCGCGCGCCCATTTCGGGATTGGTAAGCACGTCGCGCGCGCTTACGCTGTAATTCATATCGAGTTTCATATTTAAGTCCTCCGCATGTTTACGGTCGTTTAACGATAAGATAGCACGCAGTGTTCATGCTGTCAAGTAAAAGCGTATCAGCATGAAGAACAATTTTTCAAGATTTTATGTGAAGGCTAGAGTGTGTCTCAAGCGGAACAATTCGCAAGTTCGAGTGGATTTTGCGTCAGTTCAAGGAAGAAACCCGAAGGCTTAGCAGCGCTAAGTCGAGCCTTGTGACGCAGAAATGGCGCAAAATACGCCGAAATTGCGGATTAAGGAATTTTTGAGACACACTCTAAAATGATAAACGACAAAATGACTTTGCCATGTTGAGCCGATGCGCTTGCGATGATTAGCCATCCGATACAATCTTTGCATGTCTGCTGTTTTCACGAACACGACTGTTCTGGCTGAATGACTTAAATATGTTTAAGGCAATCGATATGCGCTTTTGATCGGTTAAGGAGTACGTTCTATTTCCAGTGGTAAACAGAAACGCGGCGCGACTGCCTGAACGCAGAACGCATTTTCAGTCAGTCCCGCCGCGCCATGCGCCTATTCATCCACTTCCATTATCGAGCCATGCACCGCGACCTCATCGCCGCACAGCCCCGCCGCACGCGCCGCAGACAGCGCCGCATCCAGCGTCACGCCGCTGTCGGGCAGGGCGGCAAACTCGCGCAGTTCTGTAAATTCGCCCTGCCCGTCGCGCTCGCCCAGCAGCATGTAGCCCTGCGCCCGCTCGCCGCGCATTATGAAGTATGCCTCCAGCCCCGCCGCAGTCCAGCGCGCCATAAGCCCCTGCCATATGGCGCGGGTTTCGCGCGCGAAACTGGGACGCGTCTGGCAGGCCAGCGCGTATATGCCGCGGATAAGCGCGGGCGAATCCGCGGGCTTGATGCCAAGGCCTGCCGCGTCCGTGCCGCAGGGCCGCACCTCGTCCGTGCCGTACAGATGCGCGGCGCGCTCCGGCTGACGCGCGCATCCGGTGTATACCTCGCCCAGCGCGCTTGCCATAGTCGCCTCGCAGAACACGAATTCAGCGCCCGCGTCCGTGCGCGTGCCGCCGCATATTTCGACGCGCGCGGGTATCCTGCGCCCGTCGCGCGCGTATATCATCGCGTTTATCACGCCTTCAATCCGCCTCCCGAATATCATGAGTGCAATTTGCAAATTTCAAAGTCGGCGATTCGTCACACCTGAAAATACAATTTAAGGCATAAGCCCTATTATATTTGATTGCAAAAAGCTCACTCTAGTTCCATATATCTATGTCGTTTTCGCCGCCGACATGCGCCACACTGTCGCGCGCGGGGACGCTGTGCCTGCCTGCGTAGGCTTTTGGCTCGTCTTCCACATCATCGTCGTAGTCCAGCGGTTCGTATTCGTCTTTAAGTTCTGCCTTAGGCAAATCATGTTCCGCCTGTTCAGCCGCGGCCTTTGCGCGCTCGGGCGTGCCCAGCATTCGCGAGAAGCGCCCCAGCTCCTGCCTTACCTCACCCAGCAGCCGTTCCAGCTCTTCCGAGCGGCGCTGCATCGCCAGCGCGTTCATGCCGCCCTCCAGTGCGCGCACCATCGCCCAGAACGCCGACGGCCCCGCGGGTATCACGCGCCGCGCCAACTGTGCGTCGCGCATGGAATCGTCCAGCTCGTTCACGCGCGCGCAGACCAGTTCGTTTTGTATCAGCATTATCGCAAAGTCGGCGGTTAGGCCGGGCTTTATCAGTTCCGACGCGATGCGGCGCGCGTATGCGTTCACGCTTTCGCTGAGGCGGTGGCGCACGTCATCGTTCCAATCGCCCGCGAACTCGTCCGCAGGGAACGACGAATCCACAGGCAGGTAGAGCGTCTGACCGTTCTCGTCCGGCAGCATTATCGCAAAATCGGCATACCGCCCCGAACCGGTACCCACCTCAAAATGGCGCACATACCGCCCAGGCGACAGCCATTGCATCAGCAGCGCGTCCAGTCGTGCGTCTCCGTCCGCACCGCGCGGCCGCCAGTTGAGCGCATCCTTCAGGCCGTTCAGTTCGCCCGATGTGCGGCTGAAACGCTCCAGCTCGCCGCCCAAACGCTCCAGCCGCTCGTCCAGCCCGCCCAGTGCCGCGTCCAACCGCGCGCCTATCGCGCTTTCGGTGTCGCTGGCTATGTCGCTGCGCAGGCGCGCCATGCGCTCGTCGGCGCGCCGTTCCATCTCGTCCATGCGGCGGCGCATTGCCTCGTCGAAGGCGCGGCTGCGCTCGCTCTCTGCCTGAGCGGCGCATCTGGTGCGCGCGGCGTAGTCGTCCATGCGCCCGGCCTGAGTGTGCCCCGCATCGGCCAGAGCGCGCGCCACGCCGTCGTTAAGGTGCTCGACCGACGCGCGCATGAACTGATCGGTTTCGGTCAGGCGGCTTTCGGTGCGCGCGTATGCGTCGCCTAAGCGCCTGTCCATCGCGTCGCGCATGTCGTCGATGCGCTGGTCGCGCTCGGCGTCGCGCCGGGACATGCGGCTCATAATCGCGATAAGCATCATAAGTATTATCAAAAGCGCCGCGCCCAGCATTATCACATCGGGGCGAGAAATCAGCGCGAGAAAGTTTTCCATATAAGTCAACGCCTTTCAACAAATGGCAACCCTGCATCTATTATACCCATAACCGCCGCCGCTGGCAAGTCAAAGCGTGCGACAGTATTCGCGCACAGCAATGCGGTCTAAACGGCGAAAATCGCGGATAGCGGCGGCAAACAGCGTTTGACTGTGCGCGCGGCGGGTATATAATAATAAACACGGTAAGTCAATTGACAGGGAGGTAGACAATATGACTGTCATGATAGATAATTGCAATGTGAACGTGGTCGGCGGCGAGCTGCCCGAGGAGGAGCTAAGACAGTATGTAGCGCGCGGGCGCGAGAAGTATGCGGGCGGCCTGAAAAGCATAGACGTGAATGTGGACGGCGAGTATGTAGGGCTTACGTATCATTTCACGACGCAGCCTTTCGAGCGCATAAGGCGCATAACCGGGTATTTGGTGGGTACGCTGGACAGGTTCAACGACGCGAAACGCGCGGAGGAACGTGACAGGGTTAAACATGAAATATGATTGGGTACCGTGCGGCAGGGAACTGCCGCACGGCTTTTTTTGTTGGCGGTACTGCGATTAGAAGGTAGCCCAATCCCTGTCATAAAGGGCTGACCCGTTGAAGTTTTGGAAAACGGCGCGGCATTGCACGATTATTGCTTTGTTGCTCTTTGAATGCTGAAGTTACAGACATGTGTGGCGGCAAGGTAGCCCAGTCAGCGCACCGAGTCAAGGACAAGCGGCTTCGCCGTGCCTGCGGCATCCTTGACACGGCGTGCTGGCTGGCTTTATGACAGCTAAGGGGTTGTTGCCAACCCCTGTCTAACAGGGTTGACCTTGCGGAGTTTGGGTATGCGGCGAAACTTTGCCGCAACTATCGTTATGTTGCTTTCTGAGCGTGGAAGATTCTGATACAGAACCGCGAGGACTGATTGTATCTTCCGCGCCCACTTTAATTTATGGTGGGCGCGGCATGGATGGCCGCTCATACATCTCGTTTCGCGGCAGGACGGCCTGTTTTCGCGCCCGCCCTACTTTCCGGCGGGCGTGAACCTCACCGCCGAGTCTGCAA
>CAOKFD010000044.1:0-23211 GCA_948467645.1 uncultured Eubacteriales bacterium
AATCAGGTGTTCTCTGATTGAACGCTCTCTTCTGTATCGTTTTCAAGGATCGTGCGTCTTTCAAGTTCCTCACTCTGTTCCGCTCTGCGGTTCAGTGTGCGGCGCTCGCTGACAGCTCATATATAATACCATACTTCGCCGTGGTTTGTCAATACCTTTTTGAGCATTTTTTCTGCTTTTTTTGAACTTTTTCCCGGTTTTCTTCCCTCCAGCCCCTCTCAGCGCCTTTTCGGGGCTTACAGTGGCATCGCCGCGCGGCATACCTGCGGTTTTTGCATATTGCGCCGCAGGTCGAGTACAAATCGGGCGGCAAGCCTGACGCCTGCCGCCCGATTTATCTCTTCCTATATATTATACGCCCATTGCGCGCGTCAGTCGTCCTTGCCCGGCAGCGGTATGCGGTCCAGACTTACGACCGGCAGCCCGCGGTACTCTGTGCGCTCGTCGCCCTCGATAAGCGCGCACGCGACCACGCAGATCTCGACTCCTATCTTTTCGGCCAGCTCCATCGCGGCGCTTATAGTGCCGCCGGTGGACACCACGTCGTCGAGGAAGCACAGGCGCTTGCCCTGAAACTGGGTGTACTTTTCGCGGCCGATCCACAGCTCCTGCTGGCCGTGGGTGGTTATCGACTGCGCCTTTACGCCCACCGGGTCGAGCATGAAGCTCTTGCGGCTCTTGCGCAGTTCCAGATAGCGCTTGAAGCCGTATTCGCTCGTTATGGCCTGGGTCAGGCCGCAGGACTTGGTCTGCACCGTCATGAAGCCGTCGAATTCGTAGGGCGCGAGCTTCTTTTTCAGTTCGCGCGCCGCCACGCTGTTCCACTCGGCCTCGCCGGTCATGTCGAACGAATATATCTTAAAGCCGTCGCCTATGTCCATAAGCGGCAAATCCACCGGGTAATCGGGCGCAAGGTGTATGCGATAGGTGCTCTCCCACTTCATTTAGCGCTTCCCCCTTTACACAAGACCCACGTAAACGCCCAGATAGCGCACCAGCACGCCCACCACCATACCCAGGAATGGGTTTTTAGACCACGCGGTAACGCCCAGAGCGATGTAGCCGCTCATGGAATTGTCGGACGCGGCGACGGTGGCGAGGTTGGGCGCGAAGGTCAGCGCAAAGCCGATCACCAGCAGGAAGCCCGATATGCTCTGCGCGGGCAGGTAGCGGCCCAGCCGACCCACCAGACCCGTCAGTATCAGCACGGCCATGGCGATCATGAACGCTATGCCGCACGCTACCGGCCACGGCGCGCCCGCAGTGCCCGATATTATCGCCTCTATGGGCGGGCCGCCGAATATGGCGCTGGGCACGTCGGCCAGCGAGTTGATTATGGACAGGTGGTCGAAGTTCTGCTGAGTGCCCGCGATGCTGGCGGTTATGCCGCCGAAGGATATGTTCGCGCCCACGTTGAGCATCATTATGCTCAGCGCGCTCAGTATCACGGTCGCATTTATGGTGGGCTTTATAAATTTAAAGTCGCTCCAGTATTCCTTTTTCCAGAAGCGCCATTCGCCGCTCATTTCGACGGGCTTGCGGCCTTCCTCGACCACAGTGCTCAGATCGACGCGGCGCTTTTGCAGGAACAGGAAGTCCGCCGTAGATACCGCGACCGATATGAATATCGTCCATACGACCTTGTTGCCGTCGTTAATGAACAGCGCGTATGCGATTATCGCCGATATCATGGAAACCAGAGTCACGCGGCGCTCCTGCTTGAGCATGTCCCACGACACGCCCGCGAGCATGAGGCCCACGCCGCTCATCATGCCGGACACGACCGCCGTGCCCGCAAAGTCGGCGATCCTGGTTACGCCGCCGCACAGGCCCAGTATCACCATGAATACGGCCGCGAGCAGTACGGCGCTCACGTTGTTGCGCAGGTCCTTATCCACGCTGGCCACGGTTATGGTCTCCGCCTGGCTGGATATGGGCGTGACCGAGCCGGTCAAGATGTTGCCGAACGCGCCCACCAGATACGCAAAGCCCGCGGGTTTAAGCGCAAATCCGCGCGCCTGTGCGTAAAGCAGCTGCGGCACGCCGTTGATTATAACCGCGATCACCGCCAGCAGGAAGGGGCCAATGTTCATCCAAAAGTCCACAGGTATTCACTCTCCCCAAAAAGTACTGCCCCTATATTATACGCCTTTATTCCATTAAGGCAATACGTTTTCCGCTCTTTTTAGGCTTTTAGTGTTTAAATATTCGTTTTTTTCAGCCTTTTTCGGTCATTTGATATCGAATAGCGCCTTATGCGGGCGCTTTATACGAACATCGCGCTTGTTTATGGGATTTCGGGCGCGCCTGCGGTTTGGCCATGTAAAGGCGTTATCGGCCAAAGGCTTTCGGCCTGCGCGCGTCATTTTACGCGCCGCAGCGCTTGAACGCGCGCGCGCTTAATAGTATAATCAGCATATACGCTTACACGGAGGTATGTAAATGACGCTTCAGCAGATGCGCTACATCGCCACCATCGCCGACACCGGCAGCATAAACAAGGCGTCCGAGCTGCTCTACGTATCCCAGCCTAGCCTTACCGCCGCGATACAGGAGGTCGAACGCGAGGTGGGCTTCGCGGTGTTCCACCGCGGCGGGCGCGGCGTTACGCCCACCGCCGACGGGCAGGAGCTGATCGTGTACGCGCGGCAGGTGCTGATTCAGTACGAGACGCTGAGCGAGCGCTTTCTGAAGCCGGGCGGGCGCAAGAAGCGCTTCGGCGTATCGACTCAGCACTATTCGTTCGCGGTCAAGGCGTTCGTGAACATGGTGCGCGCATACGACACCGCCACATACGACTTCGCGATACGCGAAACGCGAACGCAGGACGTGATTCGCGACGTGGCCGGGCTGGTCAGCGAGGTCGGCATACTGTACCTGTCCGACTTCAACCGGCCGGTGCTGAGTAAGCTGTTTTCGTCCAACGGGCTTACATTTCATCCGCTGGCGCGCTGCCGGGCGTATGTGTATATAAGCCGGTCGCACCCGCTGGCGGGCGAAAGCGCGATTTCGATGGCGCAGCTGGCCGACTATCCGTGCCTGTCGTTTGAGCAGGGTGCGGGCGCGTCGTTTTACTTTGCCGAGGAGATACTGACCACGCGCGAGTATCCGCGCACGATACACACGACCGACCGCGCGACCAACCTCAACCTAATGATCGCGCTGAACGCGTACACGCTGTGTTCAGGCGTGATAAGCGAGGAACTGAACGGCCCGGAGTATGTGGCTGTGCCCTTCCTGAGCGACGACGAAAACCAGAACAGCGTGATGGAAATCGGATACATAACGCGCAAAAACGCGCTGCTGACCGAGCCGGGGCAAAGGTACGTCGAGGAGATTCAGCGCTATCTGCACGCGCACGCGGAGCGGACGGAGTAGTTTGATTAGGGCTGCGCGTTTTCAGGTAGAAAAAGTTTTCTTCCGATTTGACGGTTTTTGCAATTTACGCTATAATAGACGTACCTCGCTTGGCAATCTTCATCAGATCACCGCGCAGGGGCTAGCTGCACGGTGATCACTTTTTTTGCCTGCATAGAAAAAATCGCCAACAGCGTTGACGATTTCGGTTTTTTGCGATATAATATCGGCAGAGAGCCACTCGTAATGGTGGGCTAAGCCTCACTTGGCAATCTTCATTCAGATCACCGCGCAGGGATCGGCTGCACGGTGATTACTTTTTGCCCACATAGAAAAAATCGCCAACAGCGTTGACGATTTCGGTTTTTTGCGATATAATATCGGCAGAGAGCCACTCGTAATGGTGGGCTAAGCCTCACTTGGCAATCTTCATTCAGATCACCGCGCAGGGATCGGCTGCACGGTGATTACTTTTTGCGCTTGAAGGAGTCGATTATGCAGATTACCGCATAAACGAAACCGAACATGCTCAGGTAAACCAGTTCAATCATGAACTCGTTTTCGAAGATAAACTTAACTATCTTTCCAAGCATATTCATCACCTCGCTTTCGTTATGTCAAGCGAGGCGGCAAACCCACCGTGTACTCTCTGCCAGATAGAACCGCGCGTCGCGCGATCCGACATTATTATACATTATATGGATGCGGTTCGTCAAGGCATTTACGCCGCTGCGCCGCAATCGCATGAAAAAGCAGCCTCCCGACTTCTCGATCGGGAGGCTGCTTTTGTATTTAAGGCAGATTACGCAGCGGAGCGCTTGGCGACATCCTCCATGCGCAGGGTTCTGTCGCAGCCGGTCAGCGTGCTGGCGCGGTGCGAAATCAGCATCAGCGTCTTGCCCACGTATTCGGTATTGAGCGTATGCAGCAGCTCCTTTTCGTGCAGCGCGTCCAATGCGCTGGACGGCTCGTCCATCAGGCACACGTCCGGGTCGCGCAGCAGCACTCGCGCGATGCCTATGCGCTGACGCTCGCCGCCCGAAAGCCGCGCGCTCATCTGGCCCATGTCGGTATTGTATCCATCGGGCAGCGTGTCGATGAAGTCGGCTATACCGGCGCGGCGCGCGGCGCTGCGTATCTCGTCCAGCGTGGCGTCGGGCCTGGCGATGGATATATTTTCGGCGATGGTCGCGTCGAACAGGTAGGTGTCCTGCTCCAGGAAGGCTATGCGCTTATGCAGTTCTTCAAAGCTGATATTCTCCAGCGGTATGCCGTTTATCAGAATCTGCCCGCTTGTGGGCGCATAGAAGCGCAATAGCAGTCTGAGTATGGTCGATTTGCCTGCGCCCGACTCACCCACTATGCCCACGCGATCGCCGCGGTTGATGGTGTAGCTGAAGTGTTCGAGTATGTTCTTGTCGGTATTCGGGTACGCGAAGGTTACGTCCTTAAACTCGATCGACTGTATATCGCCGCACTTTACCGGGTGCTCCGGTTCATGCGTCTCCGGCACGGTGTCCTCGATTTTGAATATGCGCTCGGCCGCGGCGTAGGTTTCGAGCAGGCTGGTGACTACAAACGTCAGGTTGAATGTGGACGACAGCGACGCGGTCGCCGCGAACGATACCGCGATGGTGCCAACCGGGTTATTCTCGCCGCGCGCCGCCAGTGTGCCCGCGCACACAAGTATAAGTATGCGGGCGAGGTATACAAAGAAGTTGGGCAGAGACGCGATGGTCTGCCTGTGCAGCGTCAGGCCCAGCGCGGCCTTGTTCACCTGCTCGTTCGCGTCCATTACCTCCTGCATACGGCGATTGCCCGCGCCGAATATCTGAATGTCGCGGATGCTGTACACGCTTTCCAGTATCTTGGATTTAAGGGTGCCCAGCCGTTCGCGATAGCGCATACCTATGCCGCGCCCGGCCTTGAGCGCCGCGAACGGCAGCACTACGCTGATTAAGAAGTAGATCGGTATCAGCACCCACGCATACAAGGGGTTTACGCAATACGCCATCACCACGGTCGTTACCGGCAGAAGTATCACCGTGAACATCGGCCCGATGGTGTGCGCGAAGAAGAATTCCAGCGTCTCTATATCCGACACGGCCACGTTCATCACGTCGCCGGTTTCGCGGCCTATCATGTACGCCGGGGCGATGCGGTCGATCGCGTCGAAAAGGTGCACGCGCATTTTAGCCAGTATGCCATACGCGCCCAGGTGCGAAAACACGCCCTCCAGATAGCGGCACAATGCGATAAGCACGCCGCACAGCACCGTCAGCGCGGCATATACGCCCAGCCCGGAGCACATGCCCGCCGCCGACAGCAGCCACAGTGCGCCAAAGCCCATCAGACCCATATGCGACAGCGCGCCCACTATGCTGGCTATTGTGGAAACGACGATGTGCCTCCTTATCGGGCGGCCGAATGCCAGCAGCCGCCGGTTCATCTCGCCTATTGAATAGCTGAATTTTCTTTTCATCACGCCGTCGCCTCCATTGCCTGCTGACGCACTACCAGTTCGCGGTACAGTCCGCCGCGTCTAAGCAATTCGTCGTGCGCGCCGCTCTGCGCAACCGCGCCTTTCTCCAGTACATATATGCAGTCCGCGCCGCGCACGGTGGACATGCGGTGCGATATTATTATAAGCGTGCGGGTGTGCGCGAGATTGCCTATCGTGTCCCAGATTTCCTGCTCGCTCTCCGGGTCGACGCTGGACGTGGCCTCGTCGAATATCATGTACTCGGCGTTGGACAGCAGCGCGCGCGCAATGCCCATCTTCTGGCGCTGGCCGCCCGACAGCGACGCGCCCGCGTTGCCCACGTCATAATCGAGGCCGTTCTCGATTGCCGCCATGAACTTGCCCAGACCTGCCTCTTTAAGCGCCTCCATAAGCTGCGCGTCGCTCGCGTTCGGCGCGGCCATCAGGAGATTGTCGCGGATAGTGCCTGAGAACAGGTTCACCTGCTGCGGCACCATTGCGATATGTTTGCGCAGTTCCTCGGGCTTCATGCTCAGGTAGTCCTTGCCATCCATGAATATATGCCCGGACTTGGGGTCGCAAAAGCGCATCAGCAGCGACGCGGTGGTCGACTTTCCGCAGCCCGACATGCCCACCAGCGCCACAACCGAGCCTTTCGGAATCTCGAGCGACACATCGCTGAGCGCGCGGCTGCGGCCCTCATAGCCATAGGACACATGTTCCATGCGTATGCCGTCGAATTTCTGCGGGTCGGCGGGCAGCGACGGATTATACGGACGCGCGGTGTCGGTGTTCAGAATTTCCTCCACCTTGTCCGCCGCCGATATTGCTGTCAGCGCGCCGTGGGAGGCGCTCATGAGCTGTTTGGCCGAGGAGAAGTAGCTGTACGACAGCATCAGCACGACCAATGCCTGCGAAATGCTGATACTGCCCTGCCCCAGCCGCATCGCGCAGTCGATGACCGCCACGACCACGGTTGCGTATATAAGCAGCTCGGTCACGAGGAAGGACGTGAAGTTGATCTTCATGAACTTGTTTATGTTCTTATTCAGCACGTCCGCCTTTTCGCCCAGCACGCGCGAATGCTCCTGATCGCGGTCGAACAGTTTAAGCGTGGTCAGTCCGCGCAGGCTGTCCATGTAGTAGCCGGTCATGTCGTCCAGCGAGCGCCAATAGCCTTTGCGCAATTGCTCGATCTTCTTGCGGAACACGTTGTTGAGCGGCAAAAGCACCAGCGACACTATCAGCAGCAGTACCGCAATCGGCGTGGATATGTCCTTTAGGTGGAAAAACAGGTACACCGGCGATACGACGCTTATAATCAGGCTGGGCAGGTAGGTGCTGAAGTAGCCCTGCATCTGCTCCACCGCGTCCACCGACGCGGTTATCGCCGAGACCGGGCCTATCTTTTCGATTCCGCCCGCGTCCAGCTCAAGTACTTTAGAAAAAATCTGAGCGCGCATACTGCCGCGCGCCTTGGCCGCCGTCTTGTATTCCAGCAGGCCCTTGACCAACTGCGCCGCAAACGTGAATACCGATACCAGCAGCGCGGCGCTCACCGCGCTCCACTCGTTGCCCAGTATCGTCTCCGGGTCAAACAAATCGCCTAAGAACCCGCCGACTATCTCCGCCAGCGCGGTAGTGCCTATCAGCGTCAGGAAGCTGACCGCGGCTATGGCCAGTATCCAGCCCCACAGCCCGCGCGCCAGCTTAATGAGCGTCTTGTTCATCAAAAGCATAGCTTATCAAACCTCGCCATCTTTATATGTAATACGTAATTCACCGCCGTCTGCTGCACCCGCCGGGCAAAGCGTCAGCCACCCGGCGCGCCATTCACAATCACGCATCGCACCTCCTCCAATAAAGCCGTCACTAAAACAAAACTGTCTTTGAAATAATTATAGTTAAACGCCTCTTACTTGTCAATATGCTTTGCCATAATAATTTTTGCATTGAAATGTAGCCTTATGTAATAGGAAGAAACTCCGACAATGTTAATGCGCGTTCGGTTTCATTTTGACAGCATTAACACGCACGCTGCTTTGCCCAAAGTATATCATAAGCCCGCCTTTACATTCCTTTACCTTATCGTAAACGTCAATAAACTTAGAGCCAGGTATAGTTTCAATCTATATCTGCCGATTGCATTTACCGATTAGACAAGTGGGTATCTGTGCGATATAATACATACATCGACCGCGGGAACGCGCGGCGCACGGAAGGAGGCAACCGGGAATGAAGATTATGCGAATGTGCATGTGCGAAAAGGCTTACCTGATTGCGCCCGCAAATTCCTGCGCCATGTGCATGACCTGATCAGGTCATGGGCTTAAACGCGGCGAGCGGCGCATCCGCTCATTTATTTTGCTCAAAATTGGGAGACATAAAAGCATGATCGAGCTAAACGACGTAAGCAAGGTGTTCAGCGAGGGCAAGAGCAGTTTCGCCGCGGTAAGCGACGTGACGCTAAGCATACGCGAGGGCGAGGTATTCGGCATAGTCGGCTACTCGGGCGCGGGCAAATCCACGCTGGTCAGGTGCATAAACCTCCTGGAGCGGCCTACGTCGGGCAGCGTCACCGTGGACGGTCAGGACTTAACCAAACTCCGGGGCCGGGCACTGAGCGAGGCGCGCCGCAAGATCGGCATGATATTTCAGCAATTCAACCTGTTCTCCACGCGCACGGTATTCGACAACGTGGCCTACCCGATAAGGTATTCGGGGCTGAGCAAGGCTGAACTAAAAAAGCGCGTGGAATCGCTGCTGGACTTTGTGGAGCTGGGCGACAAGCGCAACGCCTATCCGTCGCAGCTGAGCGGCGGCCAGAAGCAGCGCGTGGCGATTGCCCGCGCGCTGGCGTGCGACCCCAAGGTGCTGCTGTGCGACGAGGCCACGAGCGCGCTCGACCCGCAGACCACCAAATCGATTCTCCGGCTGCTCAAGCGCCTCAACCGCGAAACCGGCATTACGATAGTCATGATTACCCACCAGATGCAGGTGGTCAAGGAGATTTGCGACCGGGTGGCCGTGATGGAAAAGGGCCGCGTGGTCGAAACCGGCGACGTGCTGGACGTATTCACCCACCCGCAGGCACCAATCACGCGCAGCTTTATCGACTCGGCCAGCAATCTGGGCGGCATATACACGCTGATGGAGCAGAACCACCCGCTGACGCGCCTAGTGCCTGGCGAGCAGATAATCCGGCTGCAATACCGCCGCGACAGCGCGGGCGAAGCGCTGGTATCGCGCGCGTCACAGCAGTTCGGCGTGGCGGTCAACATAATCTTCGGCAATATCGAACTGATCGGCGACGAGCCGCTTGGCTGCCTGATAGTAAAGCTTTCGGGCGGCGCGGATGCGGTCAGGCAGGCGGTTGACTTCTTCAGCGCCAATCGGGTGGATGTGGAGGTAATAAGCGATGCAGGCGTGGCTTGAAAGCTGGTTCCCGGACGTAATGGCCAGCCCGGACAGATTCTTTAAGAGCATAGGCGAAACGCTGCTGATGACCGGCTGGGCGGGCAGTCTGATGCTTGTAATCGGCCTTGCGCTGGGCGTGGTGCTCGTAATCACCCGGCCGCACGGCGTGCTGGAGAACCGCTGGGTTTACGGCATACTGGATAAGGCGATAAACCTTTTGCGCTCGATACCGTTTGTGATACTTATCGCGCTGCTGATGAACGTGACCAAGTTCATAATGGGCACCAAGATTGGCGTGCGCGGCGTGATAGTGCCGCTGGTGGTCGGCTCTGCCCCCTTTTTTGCAAGGCAGGTTGAGACCGCGCTGGTGGGCGTACCCTCGGGGCTGGTCGAGGCCGCCAAGGCCATGGGCAGCGGCACCTGGGGCGTTATCTTCCGCGTATACCTGAAAGAGGGTGCGCCCGCAATCGCGCGCGGCGCTACCATAACGCTGATTAGCCTTATCGGACTTACCGCGATGGCCGGCTACGTCGGCGCGGGCGGTCTGGGCGACTATTCGATAGTGTACGGCTACAACTACAACCGCATGGACATCGTTTGGGCGGCGGTGATAGTGATCGTGCTGATCGTATCGATTATACAGATGATCGGCTCGTTCATCGCCCACCGGAATACTCACTGATTCCCCTTCGCCGGACGGCGAATAACTTAACAAATAATTTTGAGGAGGAAACTCACAATGAAACGTATACTTGCTGTTTTGCTGGCTGCTCTGCTTCTCCCCGTTTACGCTTTGGCCGATTCCGAAAACACCGTCGTGCGCGTGGGCGTTACCGGCGCGTTTTACGACGATCTGTGGCAGCCCGCTATCGAGGAGCTGGCTAAGGAAGGCATCACGGTCGAGACGGTTCAGTTCTCCGACTTTGCCCTGCCCAACAACGCCCTGAACAGCGGCGACATCGAGCTGAACGCGTTCCAGCATCACGCCTACTTCAACAATGACACCACCACCAACGGCTACGACCTGAGCGTACTGGCCGACACCTTCGTAATCACGATGAACCTGTACTCCGAAAAGTACGATACCATCGAAGATCTGGTTGCCGCCACCGAGAGTGGCAAGCCCACCGTGGCTGTACCTAACGACGCCACCAACTATGGCCGCGCGCTGCTGGTACTGCGCGACGCGGGGCTGCTGGAGCTGGGCGAGTATGAGGGCACTCCGCTTGAGGAAAACATCACCTCCTCCAAGGTTGAGCTGTACCCGGTAAACGCCTCCATGACCTATCAGTACCTGAGCGACGTTGACGCGGCGGTCATCAACGGCAACTATGCCGCCAGCTACGGCGTGGATCCCGACAGCGGCATTTTCTATGAGAACATAGACCTCAGCGACGACAAGTTCACCTGCCTGATCGCCTGCCGCACCGCTGATCTGGACAACGAGACCTACAAGCGCGTGGCCGAGGTATTCTGCTCCGAAGTGACCAGCAAGGTCGTCGAGGAAAAGTTCAACGGCTTCTTCAAGCTGGTATGGGAGGAAGATACCGCCGAGGATGCGGCTGATACCGAAACCGAAGTCACTTCCGAGACCACCGAGGGCTAAAATAAAAAAACGATAACCGTAAAGGAGAAGCAGCGCAAAGCCGCTTCTCCTTTGACCAATATTTATTTAACCATACTTTGTCAAGCCGCACGCGCGGCGTTAATAAGGAGAGATTACAATGATAGAAGCTCTTAAAAGCATAATCGGCGACGAAAGCCGCATAATCGCGGGCGACATCCCTGACAAGTACTTGAGCGACACGCTGGGCCGCAGGCACGGCACGGCGGCGGCGCTGGTATTCCCGGTATCCACCGACGAAGTGGCGGGCGTGATGCGCTATGCGTGGGAGCATTCCATCCCGGTAACGCCGCGCGGCGCGGGCACCAATCTGGTGGGATCGACCGTGCCCCATGGCGAGGGCATAGTGCTCGACCTGAGCCGCATGAACCATGTGCTTGAGATAGACGAGGAGACATTCACCGCGACGGTCGAGCCGGGCGTGGTGCTTGAGGATTTTCAGGCCATGGTCGAGGCGAAGGGCCTATTCTACCCGCCGGATCCGGGCGAAAAGACCGCGACAATCGCGGGCAACATCGCGACCAACGCGGGCGGTATGCGCGCGGTCAAGTACGGCGTGACGCGCGACTATGTGCGCGGGCTTGAGGTAGTGACCGCCGACGGGCGCGTGATTACCGCGGGCACCAAGAACGTAAAGGACGCGAGCGGCCTGAGCCTGAAGCACCTGATCGTGGGCTCGGAGGGCACGCTGGGCGTAATCACCAAGTGCATACTGCGTCTGGTGCCCAAGCCCGAGGTATCGCGCTCGGCGCTGGTGCCGTTTGGCGATCTGCAGACCGGCATATCGTCGGTGCTCAAGATAATAAAGGCCAACGCCAACCCTACCGCGATTGAGTTTATCGAGCGCAGCGTGGTCGAGCTGGGTGAGAGCTTCACCGGCCAGAAATTCCCCTGCCCCGAGGCCAAGGCATACATACTGCTCACCTTCGACGGCACGAGCGAGCAGGTGGACGCGGGCATTGAGCGCGTTAAGGCAGTCACCAGGGCGAGTGGCGCTATCGACTTTATCGAGCTTACCGATCCGGCGCAGGCCGCCGCGATATGGCGCGTGCGCGGCTGCCTTGTAAAGGCGGTCGAGGCGTTCTCCGAGCAGGAGCCGGTCGATCTGGTAGTACCGATCAACCGCACCGCCGAGTTCATCGAATTTGTGCACAAGCTGGAAGCCGAGTCGGGTATGCAGATGATCGCGTTCGGCCATGCGGGCGACGGCAACGTCCATCTGTGCGTGGTGCGCGGCAAGCGTTCCGACGAGGAATGGGAGCACGAACTGAAGGCCAACATGACGCGGCTGTACAACAAGGCATACGAGCTGGGCGGGCTTACTTCGGGCGAGCACGGCATTGGACTTGCCAAGCGGCCCTACTTCCTGGCTAATACTAACGAAAACAATCTTGAGGTCATGCGCGCTATAAAGGACGCGCTGGACGCGAAACATATACTGAACGACCATATATCTTATCTGAAGTGAGGTAGTGCATCATGCGCAAACTTTCGGGCCGCACGGCCACATTCACCGATTCCGTAATACGCCGCATGACGCGCGTGTCCAACCAGTACGGTGCGGTCAACCTGTCGCAGGGCTTCCCGGACTTTGACCCGCCGCACGAGATTACCGACCGGCTGGCCGAGATTGCGGCGCACGGCCCGCATCAGTACGCTATCACTTGGGGCGCGCAGAATTTCCGCGACGCGCTGGCGCGCAAGCACGAGCACTTCACCGGCCTTAAAATCGACCCGAACAGTCAGATCGTCGTGACCTGCGGCAGCACCGAGGCAATGATGGCCGCGATGATGACCGTAACCGATCCGGGCGACGAGGTTATCGTATTTTCGCCGTTTTACGAGAATTACGGCGCGGACGCGATACTGTCGGGCGCGCAGCCGATTTACGTGCCGCTATACCCGCCTGAATTCAACTTTAACGAGGCCGAATTGGAGGCCGCGTTCAAGCGCCAGCCCAAGGCGCTTATCCTATGCAACCCGTCCAATCCGTGCGGCAAGGTATTCACGCGCAAGGAGCTGGAGTACATTGCGTATCTGGCGGACAAGTACGATGTATACGTAATCACCGATGAGGTATACGAACACATTGTATACGCACCGCATGAGCATGTATATTTTTCCACTCTGCCGGGCATGTTTGAGCGCACTATTACGTGCAGCTCGCTATCCAAGACGTATTCGATAACCGGCTGGCGCTTAGGCTACATAATCGCGTCGCCCGAGATAATCGATTCGGCGCGCAAGGTACACGACTTCCTGACGGTAGGCGCGGCCGCGCCGCTTCAGGAAGCGGCGATTGTCGGGCTTAACTTTGGCGACGACTATTACCGCTGGCTTCAGGCCAAGTACACGCACATGCGCGACCTATTTATAGGCGGACTTGACCGCATCGGCCTTGAGCACACCACGCCCGAGGGTGCGTATTACGTGATGCTGGATATATCCAGTTTAGGCTGGGATGACGACGTTGCGTTCTGCGAGGCCATGGCGCGCGACGTAGGGGTAGGCGCTGTGCCGGGGTCGAGCTTCTTCCACGAGCCGGTGAACCACCTGATTCGCCTACACTTTGCCAAGCAGGACGAGACGCTGAACGAGGCGCTCAACCGACTTGAGCATTTCAAGGAGAAGATGGCGCGTTAGAGTGTGTCTCAAAAAGGGAAATCCGCAAGTTCGAGCAGATTTTGCGTCAGTTCAAGGAAGAGACCCGAAGGCTTAGCAGCGCTAAGTCGAGGGTTGATGACGCAGAAATGGCACAAAAGATGCCGAAATTGCAGATTAAGGAATTTTTGAGACACACTCTAATACATGGTTGTAATGAGCGGCGACGATTTTGCGCCGACTCAATGCAAATACAAAAACAAAGGGGATAATTACAATGATGACCGACCTGCGCAAGCGCAAACCCGTACTTTGGATGACCGTTACCGCGATGCTTACTGCGGCCAACATCGTGCTCAGCATGAGCATATTTTCTATCCCGGTGCCGGGCGGACACTTCTACCTGAACGACGTTATAATCGACACGGCGGCGCTGCTTCTCGACCCGCTGGCGGCGTTCATAGTGGGCGGCGTAGGCGCGTTCCTGGGCGATGCGATCTTCTACCCCGCGCCGATGTTCGTATCGCTGGTAACGCACGGTCTTCAGGCGATAATAGTAAGCCTCTGCGCGCACAAGCTGACCAAATTCAAGCCCGCCCTTGCGGCGGCAATCGGCGTAACCATAGGCGCGCTTATCATGGTCCTAGGCTACACGATAGGCCGCGCTTACATCTACTCCACCCCCGAATACGCAATCATCAAGCTCCCCTTCGAGTTCCTTCAGGCGGCCGTCGGCGCAGTCGGCTCCATGATTCTGGTCTTCGCCGCGCGGTTGGACAAGGCTTACGAGAGGATTATTTTGAAGTGACGGGGGGTTACGTGTTCTTTCTTTTCAGGAGAAAAGAAAGAACCAAAGAAAAGCCGATTGGCTGTTCTCCCGCATGTGATTCTTAGTTCAGACGCTTTTAGGAAAGTTATACACGGGAAGTTACAATGCTTTCTTGCGCCGCTTGACTCGCCCAGAGCCAGCGGCGCTTTTTGTTGCCTACGTTTGCGGCTCACGCAAGCTATAATCTGAGCAGTTTCGGGATTCCGCGAATGGACGTTTTCTTGTTTAGGCAGGTTGCGCCCGCGCCATGTTCGCCACCCCTCGGCGGCTCAGATGAAAACTCGGCGGTGAGGTTCACGCCCGCCGTAAAGTATGGCGGGCGCGAAAACTGACCGTCCAGACGCGCAGCTGGATGTATTCGATACCATCCATGCCGCGCCCACCATAAATTAAAGTGGGCGCGGAAGGGGCGATCAGTCATCGCGGTTCTGTATTCGCGTTTTCCACGCTCAGAGAGCAACAAGGCAATATGCGCGGCAAACTCCGTTGCCCGCCGACGCTCCGCCGCCTACTCAAACTCCGCAAGGTCAACCCTGTTCGACAGGGGTTGGCAACAACCCCTTAACCATCACAAAGCCCAGCCAGCGCGCCGTGTCAAGGATGCCGAAGGCACGGCGAAGCCGCTTGTCCTTGACTCGGTGCGCTGGCTGGGCTACCTTCAAGTGAACATAGCAACGTCTTTCACATTTAGAAGGAAGTCTCATTTTGAAAACTATCGTTAATACAGCAAAAGAGCGACGATTAAAAAATCGCCGCTCCCTAATCAGCAATGAAAAAAATCAAACAAAGAAGCAAACCTAATCAAGCAAGCAAAATAAAATCAAATTTCAAAACCGAACACACTGTTATTATATACGTTTTCTGAAAAAAAGTCAACTTTTTTTCAGAAAATATCACGGTTGCAACCAATAGCTATCCGGGCGGGCAATCAGCCGCGCGTTATTGTACGCCATTTCAATCGTAAGGCAGGTATGACCGTAATAGACCGTCTTATCCTCACTCTTTGACAATACCAGCGCCATATCAGGCTTTTCTGGATTAGTCAGGTACAACGGCGCCAGCAGTTGTATTTTACCCTTATACATCTGTGGCACTATCGTTTTATAGTTTGCCTCTATTCTCTTTTTTACAGAACTTATTTCCCCTGCGATTACGTTTTGGCAGAATTCTCTGCCATTTGCCCGCAACTGCTCAGGGATTCTCATAAAGTTTTCTTCATCGTATAGTATATGATCCCACTGCGGCACTATATCCAGATTAATGTCAAAAATCAATGCGCTCGGCTCCACGAAATAATTCGCCCGGCGCAAGTTCGCAATAGCCATCGGAGCTATATTCGTATATCTTATAGTATAGCTATTGTAAAACGACTTAAACACCCACGGCTGAAATCCTTCTCTTGGGTTTTTCACACAATAAAAGTATATTGGCTGCCACGTTTTATCGTAAAGCCCCGTATTAAAGCAAGCTACTTCTTCATCCATATACACGAGCTGCTGTTTCGCGTCATCGTCTGCGCTCTCACGCTCTTGACAAAGCTTTTCAAAAGTGAAGTTCAGATAGCTCTTCAATATTCCAAAGTCATCCTTGCCTGAATAGCTCCACTTTTCGGCTGGCAATTCGTTTGCTGCAAGCAGTTTAAGCTTGCCCGTAAAAAATTCATAATTGCCCAAATATGCCCATTCTTTAAGCTGCATGTAATGCTCCTCTCCCGGCATGCTGTTTTACTTGCATTTTAGCATAAATCTTCCAATTTGTCACTCACCAAAACCAACCGCGGCGCTGCCAGCCGCTCCTGCCGACAGCGCTGCGGATTCTTTTACCTACACCCTATCACTCATTCCAAGCCTTGCGCGCAATGATTTCATGCACCTTTTCCGGCGGGAACTTTGGCCTTCTGTCATACGTATACAGGCCGTTTATCTCCTGCTCCACGTCGGTCAGCTGCGTATAGCAGAAGCCCCACACGCCCTCGGCCTGCTGGAGCGCCGCCATCAGGCCGTCCAGCCGCTCCATAAACTCCTGCTCGCTCTTGGGGCCGTTGCCATAGCCCCACGCGTTTTCGGGCAGCGCCTCGCCCTCCTTGGGCATACGCCAGCCTATGCCGCCGAACTCGCTCACGAACACCGGCTCGCCATGCGATATGAACTCGGGCGACTTGCCGTGCATATACGGGTACTGGCTGCTGAGCAGCGCGAACGGCTCGCCCGGCTTAACCGCGCCATATGCCTTGCAATGCTCGCTAAATACCTTGGGATCCTGATTATAGTCATGGTAATCGAACATATCGGTCTCGCCGCAATGCGCCCAGCCGCTGGTGTCTATGCACAGGCGGGACGGATCGGCCTGCTTAATCATGCGGTATATCGCGCGCAGCAGCTCCGCGTCGCCGTCCAGCTGCGTCTCGTTGAACGGGCACCAGCCGATCAGCGCCGGGCTGGACCAGTCGCGCTTCATTATCTCCAGCCACTCGGTCACAAAGCGCGGCATTGCGCTGCCGCTGCTTATGTCCATGCCCCAGTTGGGGTACTCGCCCCACAGTATGTAGCCCATATGGTCGGCCCAGTACAAAAAGCGTGCCTCGAACACCTTCTGGTGCATACGCGCGCCGTTAAAGCCCATCGCCTGACTGCGCTCTATGTCGGCGCGCAGTTCTTCATCGGACGGCGACGTGATTATGCCCTCGGGATTGAAGCCCTGATCGAGCACAAGGCGCTGATAGAGCGGCTTGCCGTTGAGCAATACCTTGCCGTCCTGAATGCGTATGTCGCGCAGACCGAAGTAGCTGTTTACGGTATCGACAGTCTGGCCGTTTTCGGTAAGGGCGAGCTTCAGGTCGTACAGCTCGGGCGCGTCCACGTCCCACAGGTGCTTTTCGCTCAGCTCCACATGCAGATGAGCGTAACCGCCGGTGCAGCGGCACTCTGCCTTACCGACCTGAGCGCCCTTAAAATATGCAGCCGCACTCAGCGTGCCCTGCGCACCGCGCGGGAGTTCTATGTCCATGTCCACGCAGCCGTTTTCCGCATCGGGGGTAATATGCACGCCGCCGATATAGTGATTGGCAACCGGCTCCATCCACACGCTTTGCCATATGCCGGTGGTGCGGGTGTAGCTGCACCCGGCGCTCGCGTATGCGATGCTCTGCTTGCCCACGGGCTGGCGCGGATCGCGCACGTCGGAATAGGCGTACACCGCGACCGAGTTAGTGCCCGCGTGCGCATAGTCGGTTATGTCCACACTGAATGAGGCATGGCCGCCCACATGCTTTGCGGCCAGCTTGCCATTTACATAGATCGCGCTCTCATAATAGACCGCGCCGAAGTTGAGCAGCACGCGGCCCTCCAGCCACTTTTCGGGAATATCAACATCGCGGCGATACCAGCACGCGCGTATGTAGTCGGTGTGGCCGATTCCGCTCAGGCTGCTTTCAGGGCAGAAGGGCACGTTTATATTGCCCGACAGGTGGGGCTGCTCGTACACCCTGCGCGCCTGACCGCTTGCGCCCTGATCCAGTTCAAACTCCCACTGCCCGTTAAGGCACTGCCACGCCGCGCGCTCAAATTGCGGGCGTGGGTATTCGGCTTTCAGGTTTGCCATAAGCTTTCTCTCCTTACTCTTTGACGGCGCCAATCGTAATGCCGCCCAGGAAATACTTTTGCATGAACGGGTATACCAGCACGATGGGCAGCGTCACGATCATCGTAGTCGCGGCGCGTATCGATTCGGGGGTCAGCGTGCGGAATTTGCTGAGCGCCTTGGAGGAATCCTCTATCATGCTCAGCGCCTCAATCTCCAGCAGCACGCGGCGCAGGTAAATCTGCAGCGTGTCCCAATCGCCGTTGGGCGCGTATATCGTGGTATCGAACCAGGAGTTCCACTGATCCACCGCGCAGTACACGGCGATAGCCGCGAACACCGGCACGCATACCGGGATGACTATGCGCAGGTAGATTTTGATTTCGCCCGCACCGTCGATGCGCGCGGCCTCGAACAGCGCGTCGGGCACGCCCTGTATGTACGACTGGATAATCATCATATAATACGTGCTGAACAGCCCCGGTATTATGTACACCCAGAAGTTATTATACAGCCCGATGTTTATGAATGTTAGGTAAGTCGGTATAAGTCCGGCAGAAAAATATATCGTAAGCACGAATGCGCGCCGCAAAAACTTATGGCCCGAGAACCAGCTTATCGAGCTGACATACGCCAATAGCCCTGTGCAGAACAATGTGCTTACCGTGCCCACGATTACGCGCAGCAGCGACACCCACGAGCATTTGAGTATCCGGCTGTCGGTAAGCAATTTCTGATACGATTCGGTATTAAAGCCCAGCGGCCACAGCGATATATTGCTGACCGGGTATGTGGACACGTCGCTGAACGATATGCAAAGCTGGTTCCAGAACGGAAACAGTATCGTGAGCGAGAACAGTATCAGCAGTATCGTGTTTACCACATCGAACAGCTTCGTGCGCCACGTCTTTTTATAATACGTCTGCATACCGCGTCCTCCTTACAGCACCGCCACGTCCATGACCTTGCGGGACAGGGCGTTCGCGCTGAATACCAGTATGACCGATATTATGCTTTTCATCAGTCCCACAGCCGTGCCGTAGGAGTAGTTGCCGTTTTGTATGCCGTACTTATACGAGAATGTATCTATGACCTCGTAAAAGTCGCGCGTCATGTCGTTGCCCAGAAGCAATTGCTGTTGGAAGCCCGCGTTGAGCAGCGAACCTATTTGCAGTATGCCCAGCAGCACTATCGTCGTGCGTATGCCGGGCAGCGTGACGTGCCATATCATGCCCATTCGGTTGAGGCCGTCCACCGCGCCCGCCTGATACAATTCGCCGTCAATGCCCGCGATTGCGGACAGGTACATGATGGACGAGAAGCCCACCGATTTCCATATATTCGATACCGTCAGTATGGGCCAGAAGTATTCGCCCACGCTGAGCCAGTTTACATTCTTTTTGATAAGCCCCAGCTGCATCAGCAGCTTATTAAGCAGTCCTTCCGAATTAAGTATCGAGAAGATAAGCGAAGCCGCGACCACCCACGATATGAAGTGCGGCAGGTAGGAAATTGTCTGCACTGTGCGCTTGAACTTGGCCGACTGCACTTCGTTCAGCAGCACGGCCAGCAGTATCGGCGCGGGGAAGCCAAACAGCATTTGCAGTCCGCTTATCGCCAGAGTATTTCGCATGACCTTGGGGAACCAGTTGGACGTAACGAACTTATTGAAGTATTTAAGCCCCACCCACTGGCACGCCCATATGTCCATGCCGGGTTTATACTGCTTAAACGCGATTACCAGTCCGTACATAGGGTAGTAGCATATTATGGCCAGCCATATCAGCATCACTATCGTGATCGCCCACAGCTCGCCCTCCCTGCGAAGGCGGCGCTTTATTTTCGCCGCGGCCGGCATATCGGCGCGCGGCCGTGCATCGGTCTTATTCATACAATCACTCCCTGCGCCCGCGCGCGAAATGACCGGGCGGCGGCTTACGTCGCCGCCCGGCGGATTGGTTCTGTACTGATAAATTTACCTTCATTACAAAGCGGCGGGGAACGAACCCGTCCCCCGTCCGCAATTTACTAATCGACTTACAGGCCCCACTTTTCGGCGTACATCTTGTACTGCTCGCTGTAATACTCGGCCAGCTGATCGATGTCGGCGTCCTCGAGATCCTCGCGCGCCTGCATGATGATGGCCTCGGCCTCCTCGGTGGTATCGGCATAGATCGCGCGTGCCAGCGCGGTCATGGCGATGTCCTGAGTCTCGGTCTTGATGGTGGGCAGGTCGGTATCAGTGGGCAGCTGGATGATGTCAAACGCGCCCGAATCGTAGAAGGTGCCCTGCAGGTTCTTGTCCTTCTCGACCTTCCACTTATCCACGTTGGACTGGTCGAACCAGAAATAAGTGCCGTCCTTGAGGGGTTCCACGCCCGAGGACATGACCGCCAGGCACTGGCCGCCCAGATGCTCAACCGCATCCCAGTCAAAGGTAGAGGTATCGGTGGTTATCTGCTGAACTTTTTCGGGCACGTATTCCCATGTGCCGTCCTCGGCCACGTTCCATACCGAACCGGCCTCGTTGGGCAGGCCATAACCGACCAGACGGGTGCCCAGATCGGTGTTTTCGAAGTTGAACCACTTCATTATGCCTTCAACATCGGTGGCCTTATCGGTCACTATGCAGCGGGAGCCGTTGGTGCTCTTGGCGTTATATGTCGCGGTCTTGCCTTCGGCGGCGCTGTTTACGTGATAGTAGCGCATGTTTTCGTTATACTTATCGCCGTAGATGCCGTTCCACTTTTCGTGGCCGTAGGTACCGCATATCCACCAGTTACCTATGAAGCCGGCGTAGCGCTCGTTGGTAACGCGGTCGCCGAACTCCTTGCTTTCCATCGAGAAAATATCCGGATCGAGCAGGCCGTCCTGATTGATCTGGTTGATGAACTTAACCATTTCCAGACCCTCGTCGGTGAACGCCCAATAGGTCAGGTTATTTTCGTCGTCGTATTTCCAGAACTTCTTAATGCCCCACATGGACAGCCAGGTGCGCACGACCGAGTAGCTGGAATCGACATAGCCGCCGATTGCGTAGGTCTGCTCGCCGTTTGCGTTGGTGGGATGGTTGGCTATCATGGTTTTGAGGGCTTCATAGTACTTTTCGGGGGTGGACACGTCGGGGCTGCCTGCCTCAACGTACCAGTCATAGCGCACCTGCGGCGCGTAGTCGGCCCACTGGGACATGCCCCAGCTATTGGCCAGCGCGTACACATGACCGTCGTCGTCGTACAGGCGGTCGAGGTATTTGCCGTAGCGCTCCACCAGATCCTTGCAGGTATCGGACTCGATATAGGGCGCGAGGTCGACGGCGCGGCCCTGCTCTATCCACTGGGTAGAGTTATTGATGGAGGCCAGCACTACCTCGGGGTAGTCGTTGGCGGACAGCATCAGGTTGAGGCGCTCGGTCGCATCGTTATCGTACACGAGCAGGTTAATATCGACGTTGAAGTTCTCGACGAGGTAGTCGTGCATTGCGGCCCACTTTTCGGCCTCGGTATCGGGATTATCACTGCCCATGTAGGCGGTGAACTTGATCGTCTCGGCGGGGACTTCCCAGCCGAAGCGGTTGGTCGTACCGGCGGCTGAATCCGCCAAACCCGCGGCGCAGCCCATAACCATCGCGATCGCCATGAGCAGGCTAACCAGTTTCTTCATTGTGATACTTCCCTTCCATAATATATTGGCAAACGGCCCTTGCCTAAGCCGCTTACTCCTTGATTGTTACGCCCCTTACGCGCGGCGCTCGCGCACTATCGTGACGCTGATATTCTGGTCATAGTTACCGAAGCCCTTACCGAATATATTAAACCCGCCCGGATTAGGCGCGTCCTCGGGGCTTTCTATTCTTAGTCTTATCGACTTACCGCCCGCGAGGTTCAACTCGGCGATAGTTACGTCGCTCATCTGGATACCGTCCACGTATGAGCCGCAGCTATTCACGACGATTTGTTTAAGCAATCCATACTGCGAGTTATTACCGCTGGAGTACCACGAAGGCGAGAACATGCCCTCCTTATCGCCGAAGTCGCCGGGGCAGGTCCAGTAGCCGAGGCAGATTCCGTTCACATGAAAATATATATCGGACGGCCAGTTATTATCCCAGCCGGGCGCTTCGGAGCAGATTTCGAGCACCATGCGGATTTCCTCTATACTGCCCGAATCGTTCTGATAATTCGGCACGACGTATTCGACATAGCCATGCCCGAGGTAGAGCAGTCCGGCCTTATACCGCATTGGATCGGCGAAGCATCTTTCGTCATCACTATACCCGATCGACCCCTGAGTAGTCATAAGTCCGCAGGTAGGTTTAACCGACCAATCGACGTATTGGCCGACGGGAATATCGAACACGGATATTTCGGGATAATTCCTATGCGGTTCAAAGTTAAGCATGAATCCGTTCTGGATAAGCCGACATCTTTTCTGAAGTCCCCGTTCGCCGGGCACGCTGCGGCATCTGATTATATCCGCGCTCTCAAGCACCTGCACATGTTTAGCAATAATGGTACTGGACAACCCGAGTTCATTTGCAAGTTCGCTTATATTCATCTCCCGCTCTTTAAGCAGTTCCACCATCATAAGTCTGGTCTTAGAAGCCAGCGCCGCAAAAAACGGATAAGCATTCCGATCCACTATCATTAAAGCCACTACCCCACAAGTTAATCGTTCAACTATTACAGCTTGAATTATATCACACTTTACTTCGTCTTTGCAATAGTGCCCAATTCAGGCGTATTTGGGCTTCGTCTTAACACAATCAAGTCAAAAGTTGACGACTTCCCTCTCAACTCTTACTCTTTTCATTTTAAGGGCTATCAATAAACTTCCAAGTTCACTATTTTACTTTTCGGGAGGGAATATTAGAAATGTTAAATTTTGATGGGGGGGACGTGTTCTTTCTTTTCAGAAGAAAAGAAAGAACCAAAGAAAAGTCGTTTATGTCTGTCGCCCGATAATCTATCTTAGTTCAGGCACTTTAAGGGGCTATATACGGGAAGCTGCCACGCATTCTTGCGCCGCTTATCTCGCCCAGAGCCAGCGGCGTTTGCTGTTGCCCGTGTCTGCGGCTCACGCATTCTATAATCTTAGCAGTTTCGGGATTCCGCGAATGGAGTTTTCTTGTTTAGGCAGGTTGCGCCCGCGCCATGTTCGCCACCCCTCGGCGGCTCAATTGCAGACTCGGCGGTGAGGTTCACGCCCGCCAAAAGTAGGGCGGGCGCGAAAACTGGCCGTCCGGACGCGAAACTAGATGTATTCGATAACATCCATGCCGCGCCCACCATAAATTAAAGTGGGCGCGGAAGCAATAATCAGTCC
>CAOKFD010000045.1:0-22470 GCA_948467645.1 uncultured Eubacteriales bacterium
GCGCACCGAGTCAAGGACAAGCGGCTTCGCCGTGCCTTCGGCATCCTTGACACGGTACACTGGTGGTGCTTTATGACAATTAAGGGGTTGTTGCCAACCCCTGTCAAACAGGGTTGACCCGTTGGAGTTTGGGCAGGCGGCGAAGCACTGGAGGGCAACGGAGCTTTACTGCGATTCTTTACTGTGATAATTGTTTTGCTGCTCTCTGAGCGTGGAAGATGCTCATACAGAACCCCAAGGCCTGATTGCCCCTTCCGCGCCCACTTTAATTTATGGTGGGCGCGGCATGGATGGCTGCTCATACATCCAGTATCGCGTCTGGATGGCCAGTTTTCGCGCCCGCCATACTTTCCGGCGGGCGTGAACCTCACCGCCGAGCTTCCATCTGAGCCGCCGAGGGGTGGCGAACATGGCGCGGGTGCAACCTGCCTAAACAGGAAAACTCCATTCGCGGAATCCCGAAACTAATACAGATTATAGCTAGCGTGAGCCGCAAACAATGAAACAGTAAACGCCGCTGGCTCTGGGCGAAACAAGTATCGCAAGAATGTAGGGCAACTTCCCGTATATAGCCAATCCCCAAAACGTCCGAACTAAGAAACATTTGCGGGAGAACAGCCAATCAGACTTTTCTTTGGTTCTTTCTTTTCTTCTGAAAAGAAAGAACACGTCCCCCCTTCGTCCCCATTCATCCCCCACCCGCGACGATTCAGTCGCTAAAACGTATGATTTGGCATAATTCGGTTTTCATATCGCGCGTATCATGGTATAATCAAGTTGCTTGAAGGCCCTGCGACATAGCCGCACCGGGCAGGGCATTAGTTTACCGCACGCTTACCGGTGCGCGTAGAAGGGATGGTGGCGATGGATGTAAGCCAGTTCATTTTGGCAAACCTGCCTGCGATACTCTGCCTGCTCGCCGGCTTTGCGCTGGTTGTGGTGGAGATGTTCATACCCGGCTTCGGACTGCCCGGTATATCGGGCATAATACTGCTTGTCGTGGGCGTGGTGCTTAAGGCGCGCTCGCCGCTCGAGGCGCTCATTATCGCGGCGGCGATAATATTGCTGCTGTGTATAGCATTGTCGATTGCGCTCAGAAGCGCCGCGCGTGGGCGATTGTCGCGCTCGTCGCTGATACTCAGCGATGTCAGTAAGGGCGATGCCTCAGAAGTGTCAGAGGGTGACTTGAAGTTCTTCATAGGCAAAAACGGCCGCACTACATGCGCGCTCAGACCGTCGGGCATTGCGGAGTTTGATGGGGTAAAGCTGAACGTGGTATCCGACGGCGAGTTTATCGATGATAATATGCCAGTGCGCGTGGAACGCGTCGAGGGCAACCGCATTGTGGTAAGGCGATTGGACGCATAGGGGACAATGTTGTGACGCTTGCTGCCTGAACATTGCGGCGCATTCAGATCCAAACGGAAGGCAATGTTTCTTGTTGAAAGGAGAAAATGTTTATGCCGTTCGTCGAAAGTGGAATAATCGGACTCATAGTAACAATCGTAATCATACTGATCGTACTGATAATCTTTTTGTCAATGGTGCCGCTCAGACTGTGGATTTCGGCCATGGCTTCGGGCGTGAGGATTGGCCTGGGCACTTTGGTAGGTATGCGCATACGCCGCATCAATCCCGAGCGCGTGGTGCTGCCGCTGATTAAGGGCACCAAGGCCGGTCTGGACGTATCGATCAACGGACTTGAAACTCACCTGCTGGCGGGCGGTAACGTCGATCGCGTGGTCAACGCGCTTATCGCGGCGCAGCGCGCGGGCATACCGCTGGAGTTCTCCAGCGCGACCGCAATCGACCTGGCGGGCCGCGACGTGCTGATGGCCGTGCAGATGAGCGTTAACCCTAAGGTAATCGAAACCCCGGTAGTCGCCGCAATAGCCAAGGACGGCATCGAGCTGCGCGCCAAGGCGCGCGTCACCGTGCGCGCCAACATCGACCGACTGGTCGGCGGCGCGGGCGAGGAAACCATCATCGCGCGCGTCGGCGAGGGTATCGTTACCACAGTCGGTTCTGCCGCCACGCATAAGGAGGTACTTGAAAACCCCGACCTTATCAGCCGAACCGTGCTCAGCAAGGGCCTGGACGCGGGCACCGCGTTTGAGATACTGTCCATAGACATCGCGGACGTTGACGTGGGCCGCAACGTGGGCGCACAGTTGCAGATGGATCAGGCGGAAGCCGACCGCCGCATAGCTCAGGCCAAGGCCGAGGAGCGCCGCGCGATGGCCGTTGCGCATGAGCAGGAAATGAAGGCCGCCGTACAGGAAATGCGCGCCAAGGTCGTCGAGGCCGAGGCCGAGGTTCCGCAGGCGATGGCCGCCGCGCTGCGCGAGGGCAAGCTGGGCGTGATGGATTACTACAACATGCAGAACATGATCTCCGACACCGCGATGCGCGACGCTATCGCCAAGGGCGGCAAGTCGGACTCGCCCGCCAGTGCGCCCCGCAAGTAATCGCACCCCGGCCGGCATGTCCGGCCAAGTGCAACGAAGGGGGCTGACTAAATGGAACTAATCATATTCATAATAGTAGTGGGCGTAATATTTTCCAACCTGAATAAGCAGCGCAAGGCTTCGTCCAACCGCGACGAGCCGCGCGAGGCCGCCGCGCCGGGCACGGCGCGGCCCCGCACGCCCACGGTGCGCCCGATGGAGACGCGCCCGCAGACGCCCAGTCCGTTCGCGCCCCGGCAGCAGCATTCCATGCCGCAGTCCGCGCCCACGGCTCAGGTTAAGCCGGTTAAGGCAAATGCCAAGGCAAAGCCGTTTGCGCCCAGTGTGCAGAAAGCGGCCGAATCCGACGACGCGCCGCGCGACGTGGACAGCCCGGCACAGGGCACATCACCCGCAGCCGCCGAACCGGCAGGCGCACTGCGCGACATGGGCATTGAGTGCGACGACGGGTACGGTTCGCTGAAGCATACCAGTCATGAGGGCGAGGAGCTGCACGCGCCGGGCGTACATTCGGACGCGACTGTTGACAAGCGCTACGCGGGCAGGCCGGGCGAACTGGCTGCGCACGCATCCGAGGCGAGCGACGACGGCGGGCTGTTCGGCATGGAAGAACTTAGCGACGAGGGACTGTTATTTGCGGACGGCGACGACGTTATGCCTGAATTGATGGGCAAGCGTCTGGACGCGGAGGAAATGCGGCGCGCTGTTATAATGAGCGAGATAATGAACAAGCGAGGAGGTCGCCGCGGTTGGGCAAGGATGTAATACGCGCGGTAGTGGCGGACGACGACGCGGGAATGCGGCTGGTGATGCGCAAGCTGATCGAGCGGCAGGAGGGGTACGAGCTGGTAGGCGAGTATCCGAGCGGCGAGGCGCTGATGGCCGAGTTTGAGGATATAGCGCCGGACGTATGCGTACTGGACGTGGAAATGCCGGGGCTGACCGGCATAGAGTGCGCGCGGCAGATACAGGACATACGCCCGATGACTGTACTGATATTTGCGACCGCGCACGAGCAGTACATGGGCGACGCGTTCTCGCTTTACGCCTACGACTACCTATTAAAGCCGTTTAAGGTAGAGCGCGTGCAAAAGACGCTGAGCCGCGTCCGCGACACGCTGACCGCGGGCCGACGCGCGGGCGGCGCGCAGATCCAGCCGCCGCCGACGCGCGCAGGCCGCATACTGCTAAAGCACCGCGAGGGCGCAAGTCTGATAAACGCGGACGACATCCTGATCATACAGCGGGAACAGCGTTCCACAGTAATCTACACGCGCGACGGCGGCCGCTTCGTGACCACGGACACGCTCTCGGATTTAGAGGAGCGCTTAAACCCGGCCACATTCTTCCGCTGCCACAAGTCCTACATAGTAAACCTGAACCACATAGACAACATAACCCCCTACGGCCGCTGGACATACATAATCCAGTTGAAGGGCACCGATCACGACGCGCTCATAACCCGCGAAAAGTTTGACGAGCTGGAGAGGATGTTTACATAAATGGAAATGGTGGACGAGGGAGCAAGCTCCTCCGCCACTGCCACCCCTACCAGTTTTTGCTGAAATCTTTCAGATTTCCGGGCGCAAAAATTGCAATGTAAGGATGTTTGCTCTGGAAAATGGGATTTTCCGCCGCAAACATCCTCCCGCGCCCGCCGTACACGCCGCCGGGCGCGATTGTTGTTCGAGAGGGCTGCGGCCCTCTCGAGCGCTCCATGGCTTTTTGGACAGTCTGAAAAAGGGGACGTGTTCTTTCTTTGTTCTATAAAAGAAAGAACACGTCCCCTCGTTCATTCATTCCTACCCATGTCTCGCCCGTTCCATAACCCGCATAGCACTTATAACCATAGGCATGTAAGGCGGCCGCAGGAAGTTGTCGGCATCGGAGTAGGCGTTCAGCATGTCGGCGCTTACGAATTCGACTGAGGCTACCTCTTCTTTTTGTAGGTTCAGTTCGTCGCTTTGTACGTCCTGGTTGACTACATAGACCGTGTAGTGGGAGCATTTGCCTATGAAGGCGCATAGACAGAACATGTTGCGCTCGTCTATCGTCAGGCCCAGCTCCTCGCGGACTTCGCGGCGCGCGGCTTCCAGCTCGGTTTCGCCCGACTTCAGTACGCCGCCGGTTACGGCAAAATAGCCCGGCTTGAATGCGCAGCGCATCGAGCGGCGCTGTAAGAGAACGCTGCCGTCGCTGCCTATGAACCAGACCTGAACCGCGCGGAAATAGTCGCCGTAGGGCTGTGCTGAACCGCGCAGCATCGTGCGGCCGGTCGCCCCGCCGCGGATGTCGAATATGTCCACGATTTCGTCCAGCTTGCGCGTCGCGCCCGGGTCGATGAAGCCCGCGCGCTGCCACTTGACGTTGAACTTGACAAATTCGTAAAGTATGTCCATGTAGGTGTAACGCCGGAACTGCTCGTCCGTAAAGCACTTGCCGGTCAGCTCGTCCAGCGAGAACCAGCCCGCGCGCGATACTTCCTCCGTCTGGAGCGTCAGCGCCGCAGGGTCGCATTCGTACTTGTATATGTACACGTCCATGTGCGAATGGCGTTCGGGCGCGGTATAGGTCAGTATGCGGATAAGCCGCGCGGGATCGACTATTATGCCCATTTCCTCGTAGCTTTCGCGTATGGCCGCGTCGATCGTGCTTTCGCCCGACATGGCCGCGCCGCCGCACGCCGCCCATACGCCCGGCATGTGGCGCTTGTTTTCGGCGCGCTTTTGAATCAGCAGTTCGCCCTTGGAATTGATGAACCATACGTGTACGGACAGGTGGTACTCCTCCGGGCGCAGGTTCAGCTTGCCGCTGGGCGCGAGCGCCGGGCGGTACTCGCAGTCCGCGGGCAGCTCGTCCGGGGTACATCGTGCAATCTTATAGCCCAGCTTACGCCGGTGAATGTCGTATACGTCCCATAGTTCCATCAGGTCTGCCTCCCCGCCGCCCGACGCCGCCCGTCGAAGCTTTCGATAAACTCGTCCGCCGCCGCTTCCAGCTCGGCGCGCGCTGTGCCCGCGTGCGCGTCGTATACGCCCACCGCGTACATGCCCGCCGCGCGCGCGGCCCGGAGCGCCGGGGCCATGTCGTCGTACATGGCGCACTCGCGCGGCTCCACGCCCATGCGCTGCGCCGCCATTATGTACGCGTCCGGGAACGCCTTGCCGCGCGGCACCTCGGCCGCCGACATCACTACGTCGAACAGCTCGTACACGCCGCAGCGCTTGAGCGCGGGCTCGAACAGGCCGGGCGCGGTGGAGGTCAAAACGCCCAGCCGCACGCCCTGCGCGCGCAGCGCGTTCAGGTATTCCCGCGCGCCCGGCTTGAGCAGCACGTTGTGCGCGTATTCGCGGCGCGCCATGTCCATCCATTCGCGCTCCAGATCCTGCGGGTCTTCGGGCAGGCCGAAGCGCTCTACCGTATAGCGCGCGGCCTCGTGTATGCGCATTACCGATACGGCCTTTTGATAGTCCTCCGGCACGGCGATGCCGCGCCGCCCCAAAGAGCGCCGGTCGATTTCGGCCCACATGCCCATCGAATCCAGTAATGTGCCGTCCAGATCGAAAAAAGCCGCCCTGATATCCATGCGCATCGCTCCCTTCCAACCCTTCGTGATTGCAGAATCATAGCACAATTTACGGCTTTTTGTCAATCGCGGCAGTGATACTATCGTGAGGGGTCAGTTTAACACACGAGGGAGGGACGGGGGACGAGGGTTTACGGTTTTCTTTATAAGAGAGGCGGCGCGCGGGTGTTGCTTTAAGATACTTACTTGCGTGAGCCGCAAACCCGGGAAATAAAAAAACGCCGCTGATTCAAAGAGTGAATCAGCGACGAAAGAAAGCAAACGCTGCTTCCTATATATAATTATATAATTCTCCTAAAACGCCTGAACTAAGCAATGCTCGCGGGAGAACAGCCAATCAGACTTTTCTTTGGTTCTTTCGCTCTTCTGAAAAGAAAGAACACGTAACCCCGCTCTCTTACCCGCGTACCGAATAGTTCGGAGCTTCCTTGGTGATGGAGATGTCGTGCGGGTGGCTTTCGGTCAGACCGTTGTTGGTTATGCGGATGAACTCGCCGTTGGCGCGGAGGTCATCGATGGTGGCGGTGCCGCAGTAGCCCATCGAGGAGCGCAGGCCGCCTATCATCTGGTATACGGTGTCGCTCAGCGGCCCCTTATACGGCACGCGGCCTTCTACGCCCTCGGGAACCAGCTTCTTCTGATCCTCCTGGAAGTAGCGGTCGGACGAACCGTGCGCCTGCTGCATCGCGCCCAGGGAACCCATGCCGCGGTATACCTTGAACGAACGGCCCTGATAGATTTCCATCGCTCCGGGGCTTTCCTCCGTGCCCGCGAACAGACTGCCGATCATGACGGCGGACGCGCCCGCGGCGATTGCCTTGGGGATGTCGCCCGTGTACTTGATGCCGCCGTCCGCGATTATGCGCGCGCCCATGCGCTCGGCTTCCTGCGCGCAGTCCGCTATCGCGGTCAGCTGCGGTACGCCCACGCCCGATACTACGCGCGTGGTGCAGATGGAGCCGGGGCCTATGCCTACCTTAATTACATCGGCGCCCGCCTCGATCAGATCGTGGGTCGCGCTTGCGGTGGCTACGTTGCCCGCGATTACCGGCAGGTTCGGATAGACTTCCTTTACGCGGCGTACGGTGTCGATAACGCCCTTGGAATGGCCGTGCGCGGTGTCGATCGCGATGATATCTACCTTCGCATTGACCAGCGCCGTCACGCGCTCCATGGTGTCGTGGGTTACGCCCACGCCCGCGCCGCAGAGCAAGCGGCCGCTTACGTCCTTGGCCGAGTTGGGGTACTTGACCGCCTTTTCAATGTCCTTTATGGTGATTAGGCCGCGCAGGTTGAAGTTTTCGTCGACTATGGGCAGCTTCTCGATTTTGTGGCGAGCCAGAATCTTCTGAGCCTCCTGAAGCGTGGTGCCCACGGGCGCGGTTATCAGATTTTCGCGCGTCATGACCTCACCGATGCGGCGGGTGTAGTCCGTCTCAAAGCGCAGGTCGCGGTTGGTCAATATGCCTACCAGCTTGGGGCCTTCGGTTATCGGCACGCCCGATATGCGGTAGCGCTCCATCAGCGCCAGCGCGTCGGATATGCGGTGCTCCGGCGACAGGAAGAAGGGATCGATTATTACGCCGTGCTCGCTGCGCTTAACCTTGTCCACCTGATTGGCCTGTTCCTCGATCGACATATTCTTATGGATGATGCCGATGCCGCCCTCGCGCGCCATCGCAATGGCAAGACGCGCATCGGTTACGGTATCCATCGCCGCGCTTATCAGCGGCACGTTGAGCTTGATACCCTTGGTAAGCGTGACTGAAGTATCCACGTCGCGCGGCAGTACTTCGCTTTTGCGCGGTACCAGCAGCACGTCGTCAAACGTCAGACCCTCGCGTATTACTGAACCCAGCATTTGATCCCATCCTTTCCGATATTCATATATTAGTATTGCAAACTGTAAGGGTGAAAATAGATTTGAAGAATTATACGTCAATCCGCAATCTGTGTCAAGCAATGTTGTCGCCGATTGAGTTAATTGTCAATTAAACCGCCAGCGCTCACACGATTTTTACGAACATTATCCTATTTAAGGCAATACATTGTTTTGCGTCATTCGGAAAATGCACTTTTATATGTTTTAGTCAGATCAAAAAAGTTCGTACTTGCTCACTCCGCGGCCGGAGCAAGCGCTGTCTGGCCGAGTCAGCGCGCGATCTTTACCTTATCATGATATGGCCAAATGTATATCGCTCCCGGTGCATAAAGGGACTTCCTTTTCGGGGCGCGATGGTGTATAATTCATTTATGAAAATGCGCCGCCGCATACCGCGGGCGCGATTATTTAGGAGGATTAAGCGATGGCCAAATTTATACTCTCTGCATTTGCGGATGAAGCGTCTGCCTCGCTGGACGAGCAGATAGCGACGCTGAAGGCGCTTGGCATAAGTCATATAGAGCCGCGCAACGTGGACGGCACGAATGTATCCGACCTGACCGAAGAAGCGGCAAAGGCCGTACGCAAAAAGCTGGACGACGCGGGCATAGGCCTGTCGTCCATCGGCTCGCCCATCGGCAAGATCGATATTGCGGGCGACCTGGACAAGCACATTGAAAAGCTCAAAAACACTATCAATGTGGCCAACATACTGGGCGCAAAGTACATCCGCATGTTCTCGTTCTTCGTACCCGTGGGGCATGAGGACGAATATGAGACACAGGTATTTGCAGGCATGGAGCGCATGGTTGAGACCGCGCGCGGCACGGGCGTCAAGCTGGTGCACGAAAACGAGAAGGCCATATTCGGCGACAGCACCGATCGCTGCGTGCGCTTGATGGAGCGCTTTGCGCCCGAGCTGGGCTTTGCGTTCGACCCGTCCAACTTTGTGCAATGCGAGCAGGACACCAAGGCCGGTTTCCCCCGTCTGAAGAAGTACCTGACCTACATGCACATGAAGGATTCCAAGTTCCCGTCCAACGCCGAGCGCGAGCACCGCGACATGGGCTTTGAGGGCGTATCGGACGCGCACCGTCCGGTGGGCCAGGGCGACGGCAACGTATCGTGGATAATCGACCAGCTGATCGACATGAATTACGAGGGCTTCATGACCATAGAGCCGCACCTGACCAACTGCGCGCTGGTGCCGGGCACGCCGGTGGACAAGTTCAACGCCGCCGCGCACGCCTTGATCGACCTGATCGAGTCCAAGGGTCAGAGCTGGGAATAATTAAAAGGAGCGGCATATATGCCCAAGCTGGAACCATACCGCAAGACGCTGGACTATTCGTACTGCTTAGGCGTGTTCCCGGCGCTGAAGCTGCTTGAGGCGCGTCCCGAATGCGCGACGCGGCTGCTGCTCAGCCCCGAGGGCGAGCGCAACGAGGGCGTTTCAAAGCTCAGGGCGCGCTGTGCCGAACTGGGCATACGCGAGGAGGAAGCCGCGCGCGTGCTTGAGCGCGTGTCGCGCAAGGAGAACTGTTACGCGGCGCTGGTGTTTAACAAGTTCAGCGACGAGCTGGACGCAAAAAACAATCACGTCGTGCTGCACAACATATCCGACAGCGGCAATCTGGGGACGATACTGCGGACGCTGCTGGGGTTTGGCCTGAGGGACATTGCGATCATACGTCCTGCGGTGGACGCGTTCGACCCGCACGCGCTGCGTTCGTCGATGGGGGCGCTGTTTTTCCATAGGATAAGGTATTTTGATTCGTTTGAGGAATACCGCGCGCTTTATCCTGACCACATGCTGTACCCGTTCATGCTGGACGGGGCGATTGAGCTGGACGCGGCGTGCGCGGCGCGCCGGGAGCCTTACACGCTGATATTCGGCAACGAAGCGTCGGGTCTGCCGCACGAATTCAGCCAGATGGGGCAGAGCGTGGTTATACCTCACAACAATCTGATTGATTCGCTGAATCTGGGCGTAGCCGCGTCGATAGGCGCGTACGCATTTACGCACACACATATCTCCGACTGAATCAAGGGAGGAATAATACAATGAACACGCCTGTAAAGGTAGGCGTAATCGGCTGCGGCGGAATAAGCGCCGTGCATCTCAACTGCCTGTGCCGCATGGACAACGTGCAAGTGGCCGCGGTATGCGACATACGCCCGGAGCGTGCGCAGAAGGCGTTCGACTATTGCAAGGACACCCGCGGCTGGGAGCCGGCGATATATTCGGACTATCACGATCTGATTGCGCGCGAGGACATCGACACGGTACATCTTTGCACGCCGCACTATCTGCACGCGCCGATGGCTTTGGATGCTATTAAGGCGGGCAAGTTTGTTTTGACCGAGAAGCCTATGGCTTCGACGGTCGAGGCGGCGCACGAGATGATCGCGAATGCGAACGGCCATCTGGCGGTCATATTCCAGAACCGCTACAATGGTTCGGTACAGACGCTGCGCAAGGTACTTAAGTCGGGCGAGCTGGGCGCGCTCAAGACCGTGCGTGCGAACGTACTCTGGCACCGCGAAGCGCCGTACTACACCGAGAGCGGCTGGCGCGGCCACATGGACACCGAGGGCGGCGGCACGCTGATCAACCAGTCGATACATACGCTCGACCTGATGCTCTACACGGTAGGCCCGGCCACTCGCGTTAAGGGCAAGACGTCGATCGACTATCTTCAGGGCGTAATTGACGTTGAGGAGAGCGTACATGCGACGCTGGAATACGAGTGCGGCGCGCGCGGCATAATCAACTGCACGAACACGAACACAATCGACGCGCCGATCGAGGTAGAGTACATACTTGAAAAGGGCGCGCTGCTGCTGCGCGGCGACAATCTCTACAAGTTTGTAGGCGACGAGTGCGAGGTTCTCTTCACCCCGCAGAAGCTTGACGTAGGCGGCAAGGCATACTGGGGCACGGGCCACCTGGCCGAAATAACCGACCTCTACAACCACCTGATCGAAGGCAAGTCCTTCTGGCTGGACGGCGTACAGGCTTTCCCCGCCCTGAACCTGGTAAAGGCCATCCAGCAAAGCTCCGTCGAAGACCGCTGGGTAGAACTCGAAAAGATGCCGTTTGAGAACGGGATTGGGTAAGGAACGGGGGGTTACGTGTTCTTTCTTTTTAGAAAAAAAGAAAGAACCAAAGAAAAACCGATTGGGTCTTTCTCCCGGTTGATTAGCTTTCGTTCGATACTGGGTTACGGTTTTCTTTATACGAGAGGCGGCGCGGCTTGCGCTGTCTCTCGATTTTTTTATCCGCTATGAGCCAGCGGCGGTTATTGTTTTCGCTGGTGATTCTTATCACGCGAGGTTGTTATCTGGAGCGTTTCGGGATACCGCGAATCGGGGTTACTTATTTAAGATGGGTTTCGCCCGCGGCGGGTTCACCGCCACGCAAGCGGGGCGGCTCAGGGGAAAGTCGGGGCGCTTCCCGCGCTTAACCATAAATCGGAGTTAAGCGCGGGAAGATACCGTCCGGACGCAATCAGGTTGTATGAGCATCGCTTCATTGTCCGCGCCCACCATAAATTAAAGTGGGCGCGGAAGGTGCAATCAGTCCTCGAGGTTCTGTATGAGCTTCTTCCACGCTCAGAGAGCAACAAAGCAATAAGCACGGCAAACATGAAGCTATTCTTTGACGAAAACGGCGTGGACTATCCGACGTGGCGCGAGCTGGAGCGGGAGGCCGCGAAGTACTTAAAGTAAAAATGCATGGGGAAGCGAGTATGGCATACACTGCCTTAGCAGCAAAAACAATTGCGCCGCGAGAGGACTTTCACACTCTCGCGGCGCAAACTATTTTAAGTATTGGTGGTAGTAACGCTCATTATATTGGGATGCTCCGATATGTCCTGCACTATGTCCGCATACGATACGTTGCGCGGCAGGTGCAGCACATACGTGTTGGTGTAAATGTTATTAGGTTGGCGGTTATCCACGTGGAAGTCCAGATCCTCCACCTTTATACCCCGCCGCGTCATGTAATCGGTAAGGTATGTTATCGTCTCTTTTCGGTGTATGAACTGCACCACGACCTTCTTGACCGAGTTTACGTGCATTATCTTGGCCAGCGCCATCAGCACCACCATTACCAGCACGCAGCCTATGCCCGCTATCCAGTAATAGCCCATGCCCGCCGCCAGTCCCAGGCACGCCGCGTTCCACAGCGACGCCGCCGTCGTAAGGCCCGACACGCGCTTCTGCGACATGAATATCGTGCCCGCGCCCAAGAAGCCTATGCCAGATACCACCTGCGCGATTACGCGGCCCATGCTCAGGTTGATGTGTTCGTTGCCCAGCGCGACTATGCGAGCCTCCATTTCGGTTTCTATCATTGCGATGATACATGCTCCCAGACATACCAGCACATGCGTTCGCATACCTGCGGGGCGGTGCTTGCGTTCGCGCTCCAGCCCGATGACAGTACCTATCATAAGCGCAAAACAGGTACGTGCTACTACCTCATAAACGGCCAAAATTGTTCGCCTCCGAATTGGTGGAATGTACGAATTATACCATACCTTGAAGGTGGGTTCAATAAAAGCATGAAATAAACTGACAAAAAAATTGCGTGCTGCTATCAAAACGCTTATCAAAACGCACTTATATGCAAGTTTAGAATTGGCTTAATCGGCATCAACGCTAATTTAATATTGGCTTACTGGCTTTTGCCATATAAGTTATTGTTCGCTATCTGAGCGCCGAAATTGCGGCTTTTGCTTAGATAGGCATAAACCGGCGTGATTTTGCTGCCCGCCTTCACAATCGCCATGCGCTCCTAACGCAAGCTTTGCGCGCACAGGCTGGATTTTACGGCGGGCAAGGCGTACAATGCCCGGTAGAACTTAACTCATTGGGAGGCTTAATATGAATACTCAGGATATGATCGAGCACAAGCTGAGCGGCGAAAAGGTATTCGACGGCGCGCTTTTGCATATAGAGCACTGGCAGGTGCGCCTGCCCGACGGCCGCACGGCGCTGCGCGAAATCGCGCGCCACATCGGCGCGGTGGCTGTCGTGCCGGTGGACGAGGACGGATATGTTACCGTGGTTTACCAGTACCGCCCCGCGATAGGCCGCGTGATGCTGGAAATTCCCGCGGGCAAGCTGGACTCGGCGGACGAGGACAGACTGGAAGCCGCCCAGCGTGAACTGCGCGAGGAAACCGGCCTTACCGCGAGTAGCTGGACGCGCCTTGCCGACATAGTGCCCTCGCCGGGCTACCTTACCGAGCGGATAACGCTCTTTTTGGCCAAGGGCCTCAGCCAGGGCGAGACCGACCCGGACGACGACGAATTCCTGAACGTGGAGCGCATACCTCTAACGGAGCTGGTCGGGCGCGTGATGCGCGGCGAGATTGAGGACGCAAAGACGCAGAGCGGCCTGCTTATGGCGGCGCGCGCGCTGGGCGTATGACCGGGCTTATCATCGCGGCGGCGGTAGTACTGCTAATCATAATCGTACTGCCCGAGGCATTGCCGCGCCCCCGCGATGAGTTTAATGACTTTGAAGGCTGGGCGCGCATACCGGCGGCGCACCGCGGGCTGACAGGGCCGGACGCGCCCGAGAATACGGCGGCGGCGTTCAGGCGCGCGGCCGACGCGGGACTGAATATCGAGCTGGATGTAAGGCAGTGCCGCGACGGCCTTGTGATAATGCACGATGGCTGTATCGACCTGCCCTCGGGCGGGACGCGGCGCGTGCGCGATATGACCGTGGCGGAGCTGAAGCAGCTGAAACTGCCCGGCGGCGCGGAGATCGCAACGCTTGACGAGGCGCTTGAGGCAGTTGCCGGGCGCGTGGGACTTATAATAGAAATAAAGGACGTTGGCGTGATGAGCGCGATACGCATCTGCGACGTGCTCGCGCCCGTACTGCGCGCGTATAGCGGGCCGTATTGCGTGGAGTCATTCAACCCGTGGGCACTGCGCAAGTTCCAAAACCGCCTGCCCGACGTGCCGCGCGGCCAGCTCGTGCCCTCGTTCGGCTCGGCACGCAAGCAGTGCGGCATGGCTGCGGGCTGGATATTTTCCAATATACTGCTTTGCCCGATGTCGCGCCCCGCGTTCGTGGCGTATGAGTACGATAAGCCCCAAACGCGCGGCCTGAAGGCATGGATAAGGCGCGGCGGCAGGTGCGCCGTGTGGACTGTGATAGGCGAGGATGACCTGCGGCGAGAAATGGCTAAGGGTAATATCGTGATATTTGAGGAAGCGCAGGAATAGGCCGACGCAATATTTGATCGACAGGAACCGAAACTGTAAATAAACCGCGCCCGCCCGAAGCAGTACAGACTATGCTTCGGGCGGGCGCGCGTGCGTTGAGGCAGGCAATCAGTTGCCGTTTTTGTTGATGATATTGAGGCTGATGTTATTTATATTGCCGGTTAAGCCAGTGACTAAATTATTGCCGTTGGTGATTATGCTTAGGTCGGCGGAGTTGTTTCTGATGTTCAGGTCAATGCGGTTGCTATTTGTGTTTAGCGTCATGTCGATGTTGCTGTTTTTAATCAGATTGCGGTCAGTGTTGAAGTTCAGATTGTTGTTGTTAATCAGGTTGCGGTCAGTGTCGAAGATAAGATTGTTGTTGCCGCCGGTCACTTTGGTTAAATCGTCGTCGGGGATGGGATTGACTGGATGCTTGTCCATTGTGCTGACCTCGCTTTCTTTATCGTACAGCATTGTTTATAATATTATACGTTGAAATTGAAAAAATGGCAACTTCAAAAATGAACTTTGTTGGATATACCGATGGAACTGGAAATTGACGCAAGCACCATAATATGCTATAATGCAATCGAAGCTTTTGAAAAAAAGCTTCACTGGCAGGAAGGAATAAGATGGCGCTTGGCTTTTCCACCTCCTATACCCTACAAAAGTGTAAAGGGGGTGGTATCATGTCAGACTATGAGATGCTTTCTCTGGTTTGCGTGATTATCTCTCTTGTATTGATTGCGATCGATCTCGGTCGCAACATCGGTAACTCGAACAAGAAGTAAAAGTAAAGCCGCCATCCATCTCGCAAATGGTTGGCGGTTTTTTACTTCGGTTCACAATGCAACCGGAGGGGAGAAGCCATACCCAAAGCGTCATCCCTTCCTGCCCTTATTTTATCATATTGAATCGCGCGTGTCAACGCCTGCGCGCGTATCTTCCCCAAATCCATTTCCCGCCTCCCTATGGAAAAATTTTTATACCAAGCCATTATTTATGCAACGAATAGCATCCTGTCCAAGTCTAATGCTATGTAAAGTTAATCGCGCGCGCTTAATTATAGCATTTTAATACCGACTTACGACAGGGAGTGTGTGAATATGAAGAAGCTGATTTGTTCGCTTTTGACCGCCGCGCTGCTGGCCGCGCCCGTTGCGCTGGCCGATACCGATATACCGGATGCTGTCTCTATTACCGAGCTGGACGGCGCTATACTGACCGGCGAGGACGGCGTTGTGGAGATTCCCAACAACACCAAGATGGCGCTGAGCGCCGACGGCGATCCGGTTGAGATTTCGTACAACTTGGACGGTGACGAGTACGGCGATGGCAAGTTCACGCTGAATGTGGGCGACAAGTCGCTGTCTATCGACGTGATGAGCGGCATAAACGCGCTGTACGCGGGCAAGCTGGGCGGCGATTATGACGTTACCTATCTTATGGTGGGCGAATATGGCCCGTCGAGCGACGACTATACCTACATAGTCCGCTATGACGAAGACGGCCTGCGCGTGATCGGCGGCATAGGCGCGCTGCCTACCGACATAAAGATAAACGGCACTGTGCTGACCGCGACCGTGCGCGGCAATCATCTGGAAACATGGTTCCGCGAGAGCGACTTCGTGATCGCGGCCACGCTGCGCTACAACAGCGATTACGAGATGCTGCCTCAGGAGTACTACGTTGTGGAGTCGCCGCGCGCCAGCTATGCGATGAATACCGCGGTGGTGCTCAAGCGTGACCTGACTGTGAAGAAGTCCCTCTACGGCACGGCAACCATGACGCTCAAGGAGGGCGACACGGTGGTGCTGTCGGCGACCGACGACAATTCGTATGTGTATCTGGCTGTGACTGCGCCCAATGACGATGGTGAGGGCGGGTATCTGATGCTGGACGAGAACGGCATAATGGATGTGCTTATTGATGGCGAGGCGGTTAATGCGGCCGATGTATTCGACGGACTGGTGTTCGCGGACTAAGCAGGAATGATGAAGCCCCGGCTTCCCTGATTGGTGGGAAGTCGGGGCAATTTTTGTTTGAGCGGGTTCGCAAATGGCGTCCATGAAGGGAGCGCCAGACGGGGCGGCTTTTGGATTGTTTACGGTCTTAAAAACCGTTATTCGCCGTCCTCATTAGCGATTATCAATTCCGTGCCGCCGTCCTGACAGGCTTTAGCGTACTCGGGTGCGGGGACGCGCTCGGTCACTATCGCGTCGAAGTCGGAAATCTGCGCGTAGGTCAGCAGGGCGGTGCGGCCGAACTTTTCGCAATCGATCAGCAGCACGCTCTTGGCGGAGCGCTGCATCGCCGTCATCTTGATCTCGTATTCCAGCGGCGAGGAGTTTGACACGCCGTGCTCCAGCGAGAGCGCCGACGCGCCCATGAAGGCTATCGTTATGTTGTAGCTCTTTAGAAAGCGAATCGCGTCCAGTCCTGTGAACGAACTGGTCTTGCGGTAGAGCTGACCCGGCAGGGAGATTACGTTCAGGTTCTGGTAAGGCAGCGCCGCCAGCATCGCCTGAAGCGAGTGCGTCACTATCGTCACGTTGTGCAGCGCCGACAGGTTGTCGAGTACGTGCAGCGCAGTCGTGCCGCTGTCGAGGAAAACTATGTCGTTGTCGTGCACCAGCGCCGCGGCGCGCTTGCCGATTGCGGTCTTGGCCTCGCGGTTGCTTATGTTGCGCACGTCGAACGGGGTCAGCGTCTCGCCCTTGCGCGCGGTCACGCCGCCGTATATCTTTTCGATGGTGCCCTTGCGCTGCAGCTGTGCAATGTCGCGGCGCACGGTTATCATGGATACGCTGAATTGCTCGCAGAGCTGCTCCATCGATACGGAATCATTTTGCAATATGTACTTTTCCATTTCTTCCAGTCGGGTGTTCCTCATAAACTCCTCCATATCAGCCGGGTCGGCCTTGCGCCCACCGGTTTCAATCGCTCGCGTTCCATATGATTAATTATATGAGCAATTTGCAAAAATGTAAAGGGCTTAATGAATAAAAAGCACCATATGCGGCCTTAAAAGCAGGTTTTTTCAGCCATAAGGTTCAACTCTGCTCAAATCCCGGCTATATGATGGAGTATGCTTGATACAATCTGCGATATTGGCCGCGCGGCAAAGCGTATTTTACTGCCTGGACAGGCAAAAAAACAGGCCGCCGCAAATCAAGCGGCGACCTGCCTTAAAAATCCCGGATTATTGCTGCTCTTCCATCTCGCGCAGTTCGCGCTTGCTGCGGAAGTCCTCGCGCACGACCACGCCGTCCTCCAGCGCCGCGCGCTTGAGCCTGACATAGCACTGCGCATGTACGCCCACGCGGTACGGCGCAAGCAGGTACATGATGAGCAGCAGCGCAATCAGCGCAACCGCCAGCGTGATTATCAGCCCCAGCTGACCCATGTTGAGCATGTTAAGCCCCACGCCCACGGCCACGACCAGCACCACCGCCAGGTACGCCAGTATGTACCAGCCGATAAAGCTGAGCGACACCATGAACAGCGCGAAGTGATTGCGGCGCGCGATGCGGCGGCTGGCCCGGAGCGCCTTGCGCACGCCGATCTGCGGACGCTCGGCCAGTGCCATCTCGGCCAGCGAGTAGCTTATGCGCTTAAACAGCATCAGCCAGCAGCTCAGCAGACTCCATGCGCTCAGCACTATCGGATATATCCAGCCGTATTGGGTCAGGTACTCGGCCGAGAATATGCCGCTGACCGCTTCGCCGGTCACGCCCGCGGAGAGCACCGTGAAGTCCTGCGCCTTCAGCCCCGTGCCCAGCGCCGTGCCCGCCATAAGGCCGCACAGGATTATAAACAGTATTATGCGCCAGCCCAGATAGCAAATCTGCTTCCAGAACGGCATTATTATCGAACGGAAGAAGTAGGGCGCAGTGTAACCGCGCAGCACCGTGGACGCGCCCGGGTTTTTCAGGCGGATGACGCGCAGCATGAACTTCTGTATGCCTATGCCCAGCGGCAGAAGCAGTATCAGCTCCAACAGCCATGCCCAGAGGTTTATGCTGCCGATGCTGCCCAGCGTGCGGCCAAATGCGGTCAGCGCATTTGTGACTATCGCCATTGCGGCATTATATGTCTGCATGGCGTCCGTCTGGGGCGCAATCAGTACCTGCGACTGCGACCAGGTGCTTATCGCTTCCAGCTCGTTCATGCTTATCGGATAGAACTGCGCGATCACCCATACCGCGCCGAAGTACACCAGCACTATTATAAACGAAATCAGCGTGGCCAGGAATACCGGCCCGCGGCTTTCACCGCCCAGTATGCCCTTGACGTCCTTCTTTATGGTCTTTCTGTCCAGCATTGCCTTTCTTCCCTTTCTTTTGCGCCCGCAGTGGGCGTGAGTGTCGTGTACTTTTAATCCGAATCGCCGTTTGAGCCGTTATCCGAATCGCCGTCCGATTCGCCCTGAGAATCATCGTCGTCCTCGTCCGGGCCGTAGGGCCAGTTATCGGCCTTTTTGGCGCGGGGCTTGACTATCTGCGCCTTGACGCGCAGGTAGTATTCGGCCATAGCCGCCTCCCACATCGGATAGCACGCCGCGCCCAGCAGTATCGAGCACAGCGCCATAGCTATACCGAAAAGGTTGCTGTCCACATCGAACACCAGCGACGCGGCGTTGGGCAGCATGGGTATCAGCATGAACGGCAGCATAGTCAGCGACAGCCGAAACAGCTCGTTCATACGGCCGTGCATGACCACCGTGCTGAACCGGAGCGACACCATCGCGCCCATCCGGGGACTGTCTGACAAGAGGTAAAACTGAAGCGAGTACGCCAGCAGCCGCGATACCATCGCCATCAGCGCCAGCACGCCGCCGATTATCGCCGTCGCCAGCCCCGCGCCGCCGCCGCCCAATTGCAGCATTGCGACGCCCTGCGCCGCGATGGTCGTGGGCAGTACCATCCAGCCGTACATCAGCAGGTACTTCCACAGCAGCGCGCGCACCGACACGAAGTAGGAGCCGCGGCTGAGTCCGTCGAATAGATCCGTGGGACTGCCCGCATCGGACTTCATCGCGTTTATCATATAGCGCGTCTTGCCCAATTCCAGCGCGGGCGATATGAACACCGCGATCATCGCCTGAAATAGAAGCAATCGCGTGTTTATCATAGCCAGCGCGCTCATGTCCAGCGCGCCCAAATCCACGTTCCACGTAGTCAGGCAGTCCATAAGCATAACCGGCACGTTGATCAGCGCAAGCATAAGCCCGATCATCAGCGCCGTGCGCCTGTAATTGCCGTTTTGCCGCATATGACCAAACGCGGTCCTGCGCACGTCCTTTATATCGATCGGACGGCACGGCATGTTGTATAAATTCACCTGTATATTTCCACCTCGCTTAATGCAATGGCGGCCTAGAGTGTGTCTCAAAAATTCCGGAGTACGCAATTTCGGACGTCGCTGCGCCATTTCTGCGTCATCAACCCTCGACTTAGCGCTGCTAAGCCTTCGGGTTTCTTCCTTGAACTGACGCAAAATCCACTTGGGTCTGCGGATTGTTCCGCTTGAGACACACTCTAAAAAAGAAAGATTAAATTCGCATACCTGGAAGGCGGCGCAAAATAACTTTCACCATCTTATCGCATTGCCCCAAAGCAGTTCTAACGGAATGATTATATCATCTTTAGCAGGTTTAGGAAAGTCATTTAATCTTAAAACGCGTATTTTTTGATGAAAATTCTTAACACGCGCAATCTGGCTTTCTTAATTGCGGCATTTTATACTGCATCTGGAAAATTATCAGAGCATAGGGTTTTAAGTCGGGGAGGCTTGAATTATGAGGGATTATCACGTACACACCGTCAATTCGCCGGACGGCCACGCAACCATACGCGAGCAGCTCACCGCGGCACAAGCCGCCGGGCTGGAGGAAATCTGCCTGACCGACCATTTGGACATAAACTATTGCAATCCCGCGTATGACAAGATAATCGATTACGAGAACTATTTTAAGGAGATAGACGCACTGCGTGCCGAGTTCCCGACGCTCTCGATTCGCCGCGGCATAGAGGCGGGCGAGCACGCCGGCTCCACAAAGGAGACGCTGGCGGTGGTGCAGGCGCACGACTTCGATTACGTGCTTTTGTCCCAGCACATGGTGGACGGGCTGGATCCGGTGGACTATAACAAGTTCATCGCGGGCCGCACGGTCGAGGCGGCGTACCGTCGCTATGCCGAATGCGTGTGGGAATCGGTCAACCGCTTCCACGACTTCGACTGCCTGGCGCACTTTGGGTACTGCTCAAAGTTCGCGCCGCATCGCCCCGACCAGCGCCCGTTCGACCGCGCATACGCGCCCGACGTAGTGGACGCGGTGCTGAAGAAGCTGGCCGAGGACGGCAAGGCGCTGGAGATAAACACGTCGGGACTTAAAAACGGCGGCACGTCCACGATACCGGGCGCGGATATGGTAAAGCGCTTCATAGAGCTGGGCGGCGAGTTCGTGATGTTCGGCAGCGACGCGCACTATACCGAGTATGTGGCGTATGAGTTCGATTACGCGCGGCAGATGGCGCTTAGCTGCGGCGCGAAGTATACGCTTACGTTCACAAGGCGTAAGGGCACGCCGGTCAGGATTTGACGGGGACTGAATCGAATAGGCATATGTTAAAGCGGCTTTGGTGTGAAGCCGCTTTTATATGGAAACGATTTAATAATGCCAAAGGGCGTTGACACGAGCAGTTTAATATGATAAAATAAGGGCAGGAAGGGATGACGCTTTTGGGATGGCTTCTCCCCTCCGGTCGAATGATGAACCGAAGTAAAAACCGCCAACCATTAGCGATGGATGGCGGCTTTACTTTTACTTCTTGTTCGAGTTACCGATGTTGCGACCGAGATCGATCGCAATCAATACAAGAGAGATAATCACGCAAACCAGAGAAAGCATCTCATAGTCTGACATGATACCACCCCCTTTACACTTTTGTAGGGTATAGGAGGTGGAAAAGCCAAGCGCCATCTTATTCCTTCCTGCCAGTGAAGCTTTTTTTCAAAAGCTTCGATTGCATTATAGCATATTATGGTGCTTGCGTCAATTTCCAGTTTTCATGACGGCAGGGAGAAAATGCCTGCCCAATTCATTTGCCTAAACAAAATCCGTCCACAGCTCAGTTTGAACTGCGGGCGGATTTTGTTTCATATAATTACCTGCACAGAAAATCGCACAGCTCGGTTACATCCTCAAGCGAATGCGGGTGATGGCCGCACGTCGGCTTTATGCGTATGAAGATGCGCCCGCCCGCGCGCGTGAACGCGTCCGCGAATATGAAGCCGTTCTCGTTGTAAGGCACAACGTCATCCGCGCCGCCCGCGACCAGCGCTACGGGTATATCAAGCTTTGCCAGCTCTGCGCCGCGGCGTACCGGGAAGGCCTCCTTGCAGTCCGATATGTCCTGCTCGGTGCGGCCGAAGCACTCAAGGCATTCCTGCCACTCGCGCGGCGCGCCTATGCCCGAGCCTTTGCCGCCCGGCCAGCTCAGCACGCTGAGCACCGGCGCGTCGAGGTAGATCTTGCCCACGCAGTCGGGATAGGTAAGCGCGAAGTTGGTCGTGTACAGTCCGCCCCGGCTGAAGCCGAATATCAGCGGCGTAAGGCCCAGGCCGCGCTCGCCGGTCAGGTAGTCGTAATACTCCTTCATGCGTTCGATCGCCCACGGGCAGCCGTACTTGTCGGACAAGTTTATGTAGGTCAGGTAGTAGCCGCGCCGAACCATCTCCAGATCGCATTGCGCGAATGCGTCGAAAAACTCGGCGCGCCAGACAAACGGATTGCCGGGCAGGGGATGTTCGGGCGAAACCAGTATACATTTGAAGCCGTTGAACAGGAAGTCTTCGCGTTTGAAGCCGTTCCAGGTGCTTTCCATAAGTAGTTCCTCCATGAACACATCTTAATACTTTTAATCACTAAGGTCAATCTGTTTAGCTGCTTAAAGTTCCTCCTCGGCGCGGGGCGCCTGTTGAGATTGGAAGATAGGAATTGGTATAGGGAAGAAGTAGCACAGCCAGCGCGCCGTGTCAAGGACAAGCGGCTGCGCCGTGCCTTCGGCATCCTTGACACGGCGCGCTGGCTGGGCTTTGTGATGGTCAAGGGGTTGTTGCCAACCCCTGTCTAACAGGGTTGACCTTGTGAAGTTTGGGAGACGGAGAAGCTGTGCGCGCTTGTTGCATTGCTGCTTTTTGAGCGTGGAAGATGCTCATATAGAAGCCCGATTGCCTAAATCCACCTTCCGCGCCCACTTTAATTTATGGTGGGCGCGGCATGGATGGCTGCTCATA
>CAOKFD010000046.1:0-22324 GCA_948467645.1 uncultured Eubacteriales bacterium
TCATCTGAGCCGCCGAGGGGTGGCGAACATGGCGCGGGGGAAAACTGCCTAAACAAGAAAACTCCATTCGCGGAATCCCGAAACGAATACAGATTATAGTATGCGTGAGCCAAAAACCATCCAAAATAAGAAGCGCCGCTGGCTCTGGGCGAACCAAGCGGCGCAAGGAAGTAGGGTAGCTTCCCGTATATAGCCCTAAAAAACGACTGAACTAAGAAGCACATGCGGGAGAAAAGCCAATCGGCTTTTCTTTGGTTCTTTCTTTTCTCCTGAAAAGAAAGAACACGTAACCCCCACACGTCACTTCATCAATTCTTCAAACTCCGTAAGAACCTCTTCAAAGAAGTCAAGTGCCTCGTTGACGGGTTCGGGGGTGGACATGTCTACACCGGCGACCTTGAGGGCTTCGATGGGGGGGACGCTGGAGCCCAGCTTCAGGAACTTGATGTAGTCTTCGGGGCCTTTCTTCAGAATCTGGCTCGAGAGGGCTACTGCCGCCGAGAAGCCTGTGGCGTACTGGTAGACGTAGTACGCACGGTAGAAGTGCGGGATGCGCATCCATTCGTAACGTACAGTGTCGCCTACTTCCATGCCCGGATAGTACTGGCGGATGAGGTTTTCGTAGAGCGCGCAGAGGTTTTCCTTGTTGAGCGGCTCGCCCGACTCGGCCTGTTCGTGGGCTTTCATCTCGAATTCCGCAAACTGCGTCTGACGGAATAGCGTGGTGCGGAACTGCTCAAGCAGCGAGTTCAGTAGGTAGGCGCGCTCGCGCTTGTCCGTTACCGTCTTGAGCATGTCGCGCACAACCAGCATCTCGTTGCAGGTGGACGCAACCTCAGCTACAAATAGCGAGTAGTCGCTCGTCGGATACGGCTGATTGCCCGACGAATACCATGTGTGCATCGCATGGCCCATCTCGTGCGCAATCGTCATCTTGTTGTCCAGCGTCTCGTGGTAGTTGAGAAGTACATACGGATGTACGCCGTACGCGCCCGTCGAATACGCGCCGCTGGTCTTGCCGCGGTTCTCGTATACGTCGATCCAGCGCTGGTCAATCGCCGCGCGCAACTGCGTCGTGTATTCTTCGCCCATTACCTCAAGCGACTTAACAACCTCGGCATACGCCTCCTCATAGGGCAGGCCCATCTTGACGTCGCCCACTATCGGTACGTACATGTCGTACGGGCGCACAGTCTCAAGCCCCATTAGCTTGCCGCGCAGGGCAATGTAGCGCCCCATCGCGGGCAGATGCGCGTGTACCGACTCGATCAGATTGTCGCATACCGAGCGCGGTATCTCGTTTGAGTATAGCGCCGCCTCCAAAGTGTTCGGATACTTGTGCGCGCGCGCCGAGAATATGTCGCCCTTTACGCTGGAGGAATAGGTGGTCGCGATTGTGTTGCCCCACTTGGCCAGGGTCAGCATAAGCCCGTCCCACGCCGCCTTGCGTACATCGCGGTTCGCGCTCTCCAGCAGCGGAATGAAGTTGCCGTGCGTGATCTCGATGTCGCTGCCGTTATCGTCCTTGATGGTCGGGAACGTCATGTCCGCGTCCGTCATCATGGAATAGATAGCGTCGGGCGCGCCCTTCATCTCGGAGGTAGAGGCAATCAAAGTCTCAAGCTCGCGGCTGAGCGTATGCGGACGCATGTGCATTACGCCCTTCAGATATACGCGATAGTCCTTGAACGCGGGCTTGTCCATTACCGCCTTTATGTAGCTCTCGTCCAGAGACAGCAGCTCCGGCTCCACAAACGCCGCCGCCTGCATAAACTCCTGATACGTGTGCATGGCCATGTCGCTCAGCCGCTGATAGGTCGGGTTGGCGTTGTCCTCGTCCCGGCGGCAGCTGGCATAGGTGAATAGCCGCTCCATGCGCCGGCTGAGGTCGAACATGCGGCGCAGCGCGTTGAGCAGCGCCGCCTCGTCGCCCAGCGTGCCCGCCAAAGCCGCAAAGTCCTGCAGCTCGGCGTTTACCGCCTTGCACTCGGCCTCCCATGCCTCGTTCGTCTCGTACAGCGCCGTCATGTCCCACTTGTATTTGTCGGGGATTTGCGCGCGATTGCGAATTTCTTCCATGTCGATTACCTCCTGCACTCTGTGGGCGCGGTTTAATCCGCGCCATAACTGGATATAGTATAGCACATGTTGCCATTAAACACAAACATGCACCCCGCCCGATATTGGTGAACTTGGCGCGATAGTGTGAAAAAAACCGCACAAACGTTCCACGCGGCGCGCGCATGTGGTATAATTTATAATAGGGCAAGTTATAATAGGCGGGCTTTCGGCGCTTTAGGATACTTAAAAGCTGCCCGCCATGTAGATTGTTTGGGAGGTATGCGCATGAACGAACAGGCGTTTGAGCTTACTTCGCTGGCCATGCGATACTGGTTTACGGGACTTATGCTGGCCGCGGTGCTGTGCGCGTTCAGGCTGGCGGTGCTCGATCATCGCAAATTGCGCCGCGAGCGTCAGACCGCCCCTAATATGGAATACGTGGGCGAATTCCTGGTCGTCAAGGGCGCGGGCGACGTGCTGCGCGGCGAACGCTACGCGATATACCGCGATATAGTAATCGGCCGCCGCAAAAAGTGCGACGTGATTCTTAGCGATAAAAGCGTGTTCCCGCGCCACGCGCGCGGTGAACTGCGCTCGGGCGGTATGCTGATCGGCGCGATAGGCCGCGCGCCCGTGTCATTGCGCGGCCAGCCCGTTCAGCAGGAAATACTGGTCAAGGACGGCGCGCTGTTCTGCATAGGCGCAATCACGCTCCAGCTCACGCTTTACGATGTCGAGGTGGAATATGAGGTGGATGGCGAGGGCCGCGCGATAGACGCATCCAGCGTAAACGGCGACGACTTCGACCGCGACTTCATGCCGTTCGAGCACGAGTTCGACGGCGAATACGGTCAGGCACAGCAGCCGGACATAAGCGAGCCGGACTACTTAGAAGGCGAACCGGCCCAGCCGACCAAGCCCAAGCGCAGGCAAAGGCCGGCTAAGGCAGTAAGCGACGCGCCCGACCTAGCCGACCTCGACGACGATTACGACGACCCGCCGCGCGCGGCAAAGCCTAAGCGCAATAAGCCCACCTCGGCCGAACCCGACGACTTCGACCGCGAATACGGCCAGCCCGCGCGCCCGGCGAAACTTAAACCCAAGCGGGTAAATGTAAAGGCGCGCGAGTTCAACCCGCCCGATGTGGCAGAGGACGAACTGGCCGACTACGAGCCTGCCGCGACAAAAAAGACAAAGCGGCGCGGCCACGGAGCTGATATATGAAAAAGAATACCATTCAGGCAAACGACATGAAGCGCGCGCGCCCCGCACCGGCGCGGGCAAACCGGCGCGCGGGCGCGGCGGCCGAGCGGCTGCTGACATACGTAATAGTGCTGTTCCAGATAAGCGCGTTTTCGCTTATCGCGCTAAAGAGCCAGCCGGTCGATATGCAGGCGCTCATAATGGCGGCGGCGTTCCCGCTGGGCACACTGCTGCTAAAGATGCTGATCGACCGCGTGTGGCATGTCGATAGGATACTTTACCTGCTTACAATGGCGCTGTGCTCAATCGGCATGGTCATGCTGGAGGATATAACCAAGCCCGTGACCGCGCTTAAACAGGCGATATTCTTCGCGCCCGCAATCGGCGCGATGCTCATCGCAATCGTAATCATGCGCCGCGTGACCAATTGGGAAAAGCTGATGTGGCCTGCGATGGCGGTAAGCGTCGTGATAATGCTGCTGCCGATGATGCCGGTAATCGGAGGCTGGACAAACGGCGCGCGCAACTGGGTCACGCTCAAGAAGCTGGGCGTGGACGTGGGCTTTCAGCCCTCGGAATTTGTCAAGATACTTCTTTTGTGGGTGCTCTCGGCGGCGTTTGCGCAAAAGCGCGGCTTCAAGCGCATGATACCCGCGCTGGCGTTCGCGGTGGCGATGTGCCTGATACTGCTCATTGTTCAGCGCGACTTAGGCACGCTGCTGATATACTTCTTCCTGACGATAGGCATGTTCTATGCCGCGACCAGCAACCTCATGCTTACCGGCATAGGGCTGGCGGGCGGCTGCGTGGGCGCGGTGGGCGCGTACCACCTGTTCGACCACGTAAAAACGCGCGTGGACATATGGATAAACCCGTGGAGCGATACTCAGGACAAGGGCTATCAGATAGTGCAGGCGCTTATCGCGATAAGCTCGGGCGGGCTGTTCGGACTGGGACTTGGCCTCGGCACGCCGCGCATGATACCTTACTATCATACCGACTTCATATTCGCGGCCATATGCGAGGAGTTCGGCATAATATTCGCGGTAGGCATGTTGGCGCTGTACTGCTTTTTGATAATGCGCGGACTGCGCATTGCGCTGGAGGCCTCGACCGCGTTCCATAGCCTGATGGCGCTGGGCGCGACGCTGATGCTGGCGGTGCAGACGTTCGTAATTGTGGGCGGCGTGACCAAGATGATACCGCTGACCGGCGTTACATTGCCGTTTGCCAGCGCGGGCGGCTCGTCGCTTATAAGCTGCATGGCGATGATAGGCATACTGCTGGGCGTGTCCTCGCTCAACCGGCAGGAGCGCGCGCGGGCGCTGAATAAGTAGCGGACGCATCCCCCCGCGAAAGAGGTGACGTATATATGAAAGAACTGCGCCGCAACATACGCATACTGGGCGCGATAATGCTTTCGGGCATACTGGTGCTGGCGATATACCTTAACTATACAGTCATGCTGAACGGCAACCGCTGGACAAACAGCGCCAGCAATACCCGTCTGGTCACGGCGCGCAAAAACGTAATCGCGGGCGACATACTCGATCGCAATGGCGTGACGCTGGCCACCAGCGACGAGGACGGCGCGCGCGTATACAATTCCTCGTCCAGCATACGCCGCGCGGTGTCGCAGACCGTGGGCGACACGCTGGGCATGAGCGGCACGGGCGTTGAAACGTTCCACGCCTCGACATTGCTCGGCCTGTCCAACAACATACTCGACCGCGTGACTCAGGCGCTCAGCGGCGCCGAGCGGCGCGGCTCGGACATATACCTGACCATCGACGCGGAGCTGAGCGAATACATAATGGAGCGCTTCCCCGAAAACAAAAGCGGCGCGGTCGTGCTGATGAATTACAAGACCGGCGAATTGTACGCGATGGTGTCCCTGCCCACCTACGATCCCAAGCGCGTGGCCAAGCGCTCCGACGAGGACGCGGACGCGCCCTACCTCAACCGCGTGACGCAGGGCATGTACCCGCCCGGCTCCACGTTTAAGATAGTCACGTTGGCCGCGGCGCTGGAATCCCTCACCGACGTTCAGCAGCGCGAGTTCTATTGCGCGGGCGAGATGGTGGTGGGCGACGGCACAGTGACCGATAACGAGGGCAACGGCCACGGCGATCTGACGCTCAAAAGCGCATTCACGCGCTCGTGCAACCTGACGTTCGGCAGTCTGGCGCTGGAGCTGAAGGCCGCGCGGCTCAAGAGCAAGGCCGAAGCGATGGGCTTCAACACCAACTTCCTGTTCCGCGATCTGGTGGTATACGAAAGCAGCTTCCCCGACCCGGAGAGCGATTATGAACTCGCATGGGCGGGCGTGGGGCAGGGCAAGGTGCTCGCCACGCCGCTGCACATGGCTATGATCGCGGGCGCAATCGCCAACGAGGGCCAGATGGTCGAACCGCAGTTGATATCATCCATAGTGGGCGACAGCGGCATACCGCAGGTGCGCACCAGCCGCGGCGTGTTCCGGCGCATAGTGTCGCAAAACGTCGCGCGCATAATCGACAGCTACATGAAGGCCACGGTCGAAAGCGGCACCGGCTCCAAGGCGCAGGTGGACGGATACACCATCGCGGGCAAGACCGGCACCGCCGAGGTGTCGTCCTCAAAGTCGGTAAAGCCGCACGCATGGTTTGTGGGCTACTGCGCGGACGACGCTCACCCGCTCGCAATAGCGGTGGTGGTGGAAAACGGCGGGCACGGCGGCGATGTGGCCGCGCCGCTGGCGGCGAAGATATTCAAAAAGGCTATTAAGCTGGGATATTGACAAAACGAACGAGCCGGAGCATTTTATGTGCTCCGGCTCGCCCGCGTTCAGGGCGGTATATTGGCTAAAAGGCGCTTTTAAGGCAAGGCGCGCCTTGAGCGCCGCGTTTATGTCAGGGGCGGTACCATGCGTAGGTATCGAAGAACTCCTGATCGGCGTTGGGCTGCGGCGCGCCCGGCGTGGAGCGGCCGTTCTTGATGTACTCAATCAGCTTATCGGTCAGCTCCTTTACGATGTCGGGGTGCTCGCTTATCAGGTTGCGGCGCTCGGATATGTCGGCGCTCAGGTCGTACAGCTGCATGTCGGGCGCGTCGGCGGGCTCCTCGCCGGGCTTGGGATCGCTCCAGCCGCCGCTGCCCTTGCATAGTTCCAGCTTCCACTTGCCGCGCCGTATCGAGAACGAGCCGTCTATGGAATGGTGCACGGTGTAGTCGCGCACGGGCGCGTCCGACCTGCCCTGCCATACGGCCAGCTCGGATACGCTGTCCTCGCCCATGTCGTCGGGCAGCTTTTCGCCGATCAGCTCGGCCGCCGTCGCCATAAGGTCGCTCAGGCACAGCGTCTGGGCGCGCTCGCTGCCCGCCGGTATGCCGTTGGGCCACGACGCGACGAAGGGTATTCGGTGCCCGCCCTCGTATATGTCGGCCTTGTGCCCGCGGAATACGTAGCTGGGGTTGTGACCCGCCGCCAGCAGCGCCGGATAGTCGGCCATGGGCGAGCAGCCGTTGTCGCTTGTGAATATTACGAGCGTGTCGTCGTATATGCCCTTTTCGCGCAGCTTTGCGCATACCTGACCCACCACGTCGTCCACCATCAGCACGAAGTCGCCGTAGCTGTTCGTGCCCGATTTACCCTGAAATTCGGGCGTGGGCAGTATGGGCGTGTGCGGCGCGGGCAGCGGGAAGTAGATGAAGAACGGCCTGTCCGCCCACTCGTCTATCCATTCCAGCGCGCGCTCGGTCAACTTGGGCAATACCTGCTCGTGGTCAAAGTCGGGCGCGGTGGGGCCTTTGCGCCAGAAGCGCTGCCCCTCAGAAGCGGTTTCGTGATCGGGCAGCGCGGTCGCGTTGCGGCCGTCTATGTATACGTAGGGCGGCATGTCCAGCGACGCGGATATGCCGAAGTATCGGTCGAAGCCGTGATCCAGCGGGCCGCCGTATACGGGCTTGGAATAGTCCACGCCGTCCATCGCGGCAAAGTTGGCCGGCTCGCTGACGCCGGGCGTTTTCGCCCAGTCCAGACCCAGGTGCCACTTGCCCACGCAGCCGGTAACGTAGCCCGCGCCGCGCATAAGGTCCGCCACGGTGCGGCGGTCGGCCTCTATAAGCGGCTCGGTGTAGCCGCCTATTACGCCGCTCTTCAGCCGCGAGCGCCAGTTGTAGCGCCCGGTCAGTATGCCGTAGCGCGACGGCGTGCACACCGCCGAGGTGGAGTGCATGTCGGTGCAGCGCATACCGCCGCGCGCCATTGCGTCTATGTTTACCGTGTTCAGCTTGGAATCCGGGTTAAGGCAGGATACGTCGCCGTAGCCCATGTCGTCGGCCAGTATGTATACGATGTTGGGCAGCTTTCGCATTTTGAGTGTCGTCCTTTCGACCCGAGCGCGGCGCTCGGCCATCATATTTTATTGATTCTATCATAGCATAAGCGCGCATTTTTACAAGCCGCATTATCCAACTAAAATTCGCGCCGCGTTTTTGCGGAATTGACGCGCGCGCGTTGTGTCAGCCGCGCCATACCGATTTTGCTCAAATTGCGTTGCGTACCGCGCGCACAGGTGATATTATATGTACATACTAACTTAAAGGCGGTGCAGCCGATGGCGGCAAACGACAACGACGCGCGCCGGTATGCGCGCCGGAGCGCCGGTGCGATGCGCGTGCCCGAGTGGCGCGGCGAACCGGGCGGCGAACTGGACGATGTAAAGTACGGCGAGGGCTTCCGCGCCCGGCAATCTAATTCACGGGACAATTACGCGGAAGCCAACGATTATGAATACGAAACCCGCGGACGGAATATTGATACTGAGGCAAATGGCGAACCCGCGCGCGATTACGACGGCCGCACAGCGCCGCGCGATGGTAGTTCTACCCGGGCAAGGTCTGCGCAATCGCGCGGCGACGAATACCGCCGCCGCGCCCCGGTGCTGGACGATTACGAACGTGAACCCGACTATGCCGACGAGCGGGGGACTGCCCGCACGCGGCGCGCGGCGCGCGATTATGATGACTACTCCGCACGGAGGACTAACCCGCGTGCAGCCGCTTATGACGAGCGGGACGATTACTCCAAACGAAGGACTAACTCGCGTGCAGCTGCTTATGACGAGCGGTATTACGCAAACCGGGACTATGATAACCGCGATTACGATGAGCAGGACTGCGACAATCAGGACTACAACGAACGCGATTACGGCGAACAACAGGATTACAACAACCGCCCTAGCCGCAAACCCCGCCGCCGCGCAAACCTGCGCGCCGCGCTCGACCGTCTGTCCGGCATAGCCGGGCGCCTCGCCCGCCATGCCGCGCCGCGCGACGATACCCGGCCAGCATACTACACCGACCCGCGCAAGGACGCGCCCGAGGCCGAAGAATCGGTCGTATACGGCGGGCGCGACCACGACAACATACCCTCCGCCGACATGCGCCCCAATATCGGCAAAAGGCCGCTTATTGGGCTGTGCGCGCTGTTTGTGGTGCTGCTGGTGGCGGTGCCGCTTATGATGCGCGGCGTTACGCGCGTAAACTTGTATGACGATAAGTCCGTGCGCCCCGCTGCCGCAATCAGCCTGCAATCGCAGACCGCCGCGCCCACCGATCAGCCCAGCCAGCAGCCCACCGCCGAGCCGACAATATCGCCCGGCATGATGGTGTCGCAGTACACCGGCCGCACGCTGGATAAGACCAAGCCCGCCGTAGCGCTCACGTTCGACGACGGCCCCAGCAATCAGACCGGCCGCATATTGGACGCGCTGGAAAAGGACGGCGGACTTGCGACATTCTTCTTAGTGGGTGACCGGGTGGAAAAGTACGCCGAGACCGCCCAGCGCGAATACGCGTCGGGCTGCCTCGTGGGCACGCACATGTACAGCCACACCAAGCTTACCGACATGACGGCGGCTGAGGTGGAAAACGAGCTTAATCAGTGCAGAGCCATCCACCTAAGCGTAATCGGCGCGCAGCCCAGCGTGGCGCGCCCGCCCTATGGCTCGGCCAACGCGACCGTGCGCGAGGCGTTGAACCTGCCGCTGATTAACTGGTCGCTCAACTCCAATGACTGGGAGACGCGCGACGCCGACCGCATATATAACGACGTGATGAACAATATTCAGGACGGCGACATAGTGCTGTTCCACGATCTGAAGGACTTTTCGGCTTCGGCCATCGAGCGCATAGTGCCCGCGCTTACAAAGCAGGGCTATCAGCTCGTTACCGTGCAGGAGCTGTTCGAATTGAAGGGCCGCACGCTGGAGCCGGGCGTGCTGTACTCCAGCCGCGTGACGGCCGAGAAATGACGCGCTTTGTTGAGATGTTTAAGGCATAAGCCCGCGCCCAGCCTCACCCGAAATAACCTGCCTTAATCCGAAACGCAACCGCCCCACACTGCGGCATATCGCCCGGCGCGGGGCGGTTTTTTTCTGAATTGCGGCACGAAATGTGCATGAAATGTTATTATTGGTGAACTCACAAAAACCCGCTTGACATTAAAATAATCGGCTCGTATAATATATAGCGTGCGATGTATTAAACGAGATTGGCGCGCGGCCGCCGGGGAGGGCGGCATGGAAGCAAGGCGCGCGGGAAGGAGGATTGTTCTTTTTTGCCTAAACATGTTGGAAGACAGTTCAAACGCATTCACATGATAATGGATTACAACTTCAATAGCGTAGTCGCGCGATACGACCTTACCACCGCGCAGGCGGATATGCTGATACTGCTGTTCCATAACAAGGGCACGCCCATGTGCCAAAAGGACATAGAGGAGCGGTTGGGGCTCAAAAACCCCACCGTGACGGGCACGCTCAAGCGGCTGGAGGCCAAGGGCTTTATAGAGCGCGTGCCGCTGGAAAGCGACAGGCGCTTTAACCAGATAACCCCCACGCCCCACGCGTGGGAGCTGGACAGTGAAATACTGAATTTGATACATACGAGCGAGGCGCGTATGCTCAGCGGCTTTTCGGACGAGGAGCGCGCGCAACTGAACGACTACCTGAGCCGCATAATAGCGAACCTGACCGAAGATCAGGCCGATGCAAAAGACGACGCCAAGGGAGGCTGACCATGAAAAAGTTGATGGCATATGTAGGCAAGTACAAAAAGTACGCCATAGCCACGCCGTTCGTAATGATCGGCGAAGTGCTGATGGAACTGCTGATACCGCTGGTAATGGCGGCGATGATCGATAAGGGCATAAGCAGCGGCGACGTACAGTATACCGTAAAGATGGGTTTGCTCATGATACTGATGGCGATAGTATCGCTGTGCTTCGGCTCGCTGGGTTCGCGCTTTGGCGCGGTGGCCAGCATGGGCTTTGCCAAGAACGTGCGCCGCGCGCTGTTTGAAAAGGTGCAGTCGTTCTCGTTCTCTAATGTGGATAAGTTCTCCACCGCGTCGCTGGTTACGCGCCTGACCACCGACGTAAACAACGTCCAGAACGCATTCAACATGATGATCCGCATGGTGTTCCGCGCCCCCATAATGATGATCGGCGCGCTCATCATGGCGATTAAGCTTAACGCCCAGCTCGCGATGGTATTTTTAGTCGCGATACCCATACTGTGCGTGGGCCTTTACCTGATTATGACCAATGCGCATCCGCGCTTCAAGGCCATGCTTGAAAAGTACGACGCGCTCAACTCCGACGTTCAGGAAAACCTAATCGCCATCCGCGTTGTAAAGGCGTTCGTGCGCGAAAAGTACGAATCCGATAAGTTCGATAGCAGCGCCGAGGCCGTGCGCGCTACCCAGTACCGCGCCGAAAAGCTGGTTCAGCTCAACCAGCCGCTTATGCAGATATGTATGTACGGCTGCACCGTGGCGGCGCTGTGGTTCGGCGGCAACATGGTTATCGGCGGCACGTTCCAGATAGGCGCGCTGTCCAGCTTCATCGGCTACATCAGCCAGACGCTTATGTCGCTGATGATGGTATCCATGATACTGATGATGACGATAATCTCCCGCGCGTCCATTACCCGTATTAACGAAGTGCTGGACGAGGTTCTCGACATTTCCGATAAGGACGCCAGCGCTGACGTGCGCGTTGAGGACGGCTCGATCGTATTCAAGGACGTGGCCTTCTCCTACAATAAGAAGCAGAAGCGCGCTACTATCGAAAACATCAACCTGAACATACCCTCGGGTACGCACGTGGGCATAATCGGCGGCACCGGCTCGGCCAAGTCCACGCTGGTTCAGCTCATTCCGCGCCTGTATGACGCAGATAAGGGCGAGGTCATAGTGGGCGGCCACGACGTGCGCGATTATAAGCTGCACGTACTGCGCGACGACGTGGCCATGGTGCTGCAAAAGAACGTGCTGTTCTCGGGCACGATAGCCGAGAACCTGCGCTGGGGCAACGAAAACGCCACTCAAGCCGAGCTGGAGGCTGTGTGCCGCAGCGCGCAGGCCGACGACTTTATCAAGTCCTTCCCGGACGGATACGAAACCGAGCTGGGTCAGGGCGGCGTTAACGTGTCCGGCGGCCAGAAGCAGCGCCTGTGCATAGCCCGCGCACTTATAAAGAAGCCCAAGATCGTAATCATGGACGACTCCACCAGCGCGGTCGATACCGCGACCGACGCACGCCTGCGCGAGGCTATCCATCGCGAGCTCAAGGACACCACGTCCATAATAATCGCCCAGCGCATAACCTCAATCGCCGATTGCGATATGATTATCGTAATGGACGACGGCCACATATCCGACGTAGGCACACATGACGAACTGATGAAAAGATCCGAGATATATCGCGAGGTATATCAGTCCCAGCAGAAGGGGGTGGCGTAAATGGCACAGGGCAAGAATGTACAGCAGCGCCCCATGGGCGGCCCCGGCGGGCGCGGCCCCGGCCGCGGTATGCCCGGCGTAAAGCCCAAGGACATAAAGGGCAGCATAAAGCGCCTGATGGGCTACATGGGCGCGTATAAATGGTATCTGTTGCTGGTTGTGGCGCTTATAGCGCTGTCGTCGCTGGCGCAGGTCAAGGGCACCAGCTATCTGCAGGGCATAGTCGACGATTACCTCACGCCGCTGGCGGGCAACTTCGCCTCGACCGGTCTGGTTGACGAAGCGCTGCTCTCCGGCTTTGTAAAGACGCTGGCCAGCATGGCGTTTGTGTACCTGTTCGGCGCGCTGTCCACGTTCGCATACGCGCGTCTGATGCTGAAAATATCCACCGGCACGCTGCTCAAGCTGCGCACCGACCTGTTCGATCATATGGAAACCCTGCCCATACGCTACTTCGATACGCACGCGCACGGCGATATTATGAGCCGCTACACCAACGACGTCGATACCATCCGCGAGATGATGTCCAACTCGGTAGCCAGCTTCATATCCTCGGGCATAACCGTGGTCAGCATATTTATTATGATGGTCTACTACTCGTGGCTACTGACGCTGGTCGTGATCGCGATGATGGTGCTTGTCACCTTCGTATCGGGCAAGATCGCGGGCCTGAGCGGCAAGTACTTCCGCAAGCAGCAGACCGCGCTGGGCGCGCTCAACGGCTACATCGAGGAGATGATCGAGGGCGCAAAGGTAGTCAAGGTCTTCTGCCGCGAGGCAAAGACCGAGGAGAAGTTCAATGAGCTGAACGAAAACATGTGCGAGGCGGCCACCGCGGCCAATACCTTCGGCGGCATCATGGGCCCGGTCAACAATAACCTGTCCCACGCGCTGTACGCAATCGTGGCGGTTATCGGCTGCGTTATGGTCATAAACGGCTTCACCGGCCTGACGCTGGGCACGCTGATCGCGTTTTTGCAATACACCCGCTCGTTCTCAATGCCCGTATCGCAGATTTCTCAGCAGTTCAACACCGTGCTGAACGCCCTCGCGGGTGCCGAGCGCGTGTTCGCGCTGATCGACGAGCCGAGCGAGCAGGACGAGGGCTATGTAACCCTCGCCAACGTAAAATACGACGCGCAGGGCAATGTGACCGAGTCCGATAAAGTCACCGGCCAGTGGGCGTGGAAGCACCCGCACACCGACGGCAGCGGCACCGACTATAAGCCCGTGCACGGCGACGTGGTGTTCGAGGACGTTACGTTCGGCTATGTGCCCGACAAGGTAGTGCTTCGGGACGTAAGCCTGCACGCGCTGCCCGGCCAGAAGATCGCGCTTGTCGGCTCCACCGGCGCGGGCAAGACCACTATAACCAACCTGATAAACCGCTTCTACGACGTGCCGGGCGGCAAGATACGCTACGACGGCATAAACATAAACAAGATACGCAAGACCGACCTGCGCCGCTCGCTGTCGATGGTGCTGCAGGACACGCACCTTTTCACCGGCACGATAATGGAGAACATCCGCTACGGCAAGCTGGACGCGACCGACGACGAGGTGCGCGCCGCGGCCAAGCTGGCCAACGCCGACGGCTTCATCAGCCGCCTGCCCGACGGATACAACACCATGCTGACCCAGGATGGCGCGAACCTGTCGCAGGGTCAGCGCCAGCTGCTCGCCATAGCGCGCGCCGCCGTCGCCAACCCGCCCGTGCTGATACTGGACGAGGCGACCTCCTCCATCGATACCCGCACCGAGCAATTGGTCGAGCGCGGCATGAACCAGCTTATGGAGGGCCGCACGGTGTTCGTCATCGCGCACCGCCTGTCCACCGTGCGCAACTCCGACATGATACTGGTGCTGGAGCACGGCCAGGTAATCGAGCGCGGCAAGCACGACGAGCTGCTTGAACAGAAGGGCCGCTACTATCAGCTCTATACCGGTATGCAGGAGCTGAGCTAAAATAAATACCGCCTCCCCGCACGCGCGGCGCATACGGCTTTTTTGCCGTAAGCGCCGCGCTTTTTTGATTGACACGCGGGCGCGCGTGAAGTATCATTCTAGGTATAAACGCGCAAAAGGTCGGATGATATGAAGAAGATACTGGGCGCAATGCGCCGCTGCTGCGAGGACTTTAACATGATTGCGCCCGGCGACAGAATCGCCGTGGGCGTGTCGGGCGGCAAGGACAGTATGCTGCTTTTGACCGCGCTGGCGATGTACCGCGACCACATGGGCATACCTTTCGAGGTGGAGGCGATAACCCTCATGACCGGCATACCCGTCGCGGACTATACGCCCGTGGCCGAAACGTGCGCGCGCCTGAACGTGCCCTGCACGCTTCAGCCCAGCGACATATCCGAGATAGTCTTTAATCGCCGCCACGAGAAGAACCCGTGCGCGCTGTGCGCCAAGCTGCGGCGCGGCGCACTCAACGACATCGCGGTGCAGCGCGGCTGCAACAAGGTCGCGCTGGGGCATCACCGCGACGACGCGCTGGAGACATTTCTGCTGAGCATGTTTTATGAAGGCAGACTGCATACCTTTCAGCCGGTCACGCGCCTTGACCGCACCGGACTTACCGTGATACGCCCGCTGCTGTATATCAGCGAAAAGGAAATCATCGGCGCGGCGCGAAAGCTAAGCCTGCCCATAGTCCAATCCACCTGTCCCGCTAGCGGCGAAACCAAGCGGCAGGAGATGAAGGAAATGCTGAACGCCATCTGTCGCCAGATACCCACCGCGCGGCAATATATGCTGAACGCCCTTAAAAACACCGCGCAGTACGGCCTGTGGGATAAGTGCGGACAGGATGATTAGAGTGTGTCTCAAAAATTCCTTAATCCGCAATTTCGGGCGTCGCTGCGCCATTTCTGCGTCATCAACCCTCGACTTAGCGCTGCTAAGCCTTCGGGTTTCTTCCTTGAACTGACGCAAAATCCACTCGAACTTGCGGATTGTTCCGCTTGAGACACACTCTAGTCAGCGCATAGTTTTATTGGCAAACGATTAGAAAATACTTCCATAAGGGTTAACCCGCGCCCCGAATCATTGACATTAGTCGCATTACAGTGTAGTATTAGATTGTCGGTAATACTACACTGTAATGCGACTAACCTTTATGGAGGAATATATTATGACTGATTATCGCGAGGAGCTTGCGGCGGCCATCGCCGAAAAGTATCTGGAACTGGACGCGCTGAGCAAAGAGTCGGGCGCTTACGGCGCGATACGGCTGGACTGGGCGCGCTACGGCGAGGACGGACTCGACGATATGCTGATTGCGTTTATGGAGGGTCTGGACGACTTCGACAAGAGTATGTCGGGCGCGATGAAGGATGAGGATTACGTGCGCACCGCGCTTGAAAACATAATGGACGAGCGCGGCATGACGGACGAGCAGCGCACCAGCTTCCTTAAAACCATGCAGACCTATGCCAGCCAGTCGGGCATGGACAGCCTGCGCGACGCGCTGGACGGGCATAAGGAAAACGTGATGCGCGCGCTGGTGCAGATGAGCGAGGCCGCGCCCGCCGAAAAGGGCAAGGCCAATACTCAGGCCGCGATGGACGAGATATGCCAGTCGGCGCGCCGCCGTCAGCGCGAGGAGCGCCGCGAGATGCTGCAAAACCTCACCGGCGACAGGGCGGACGAGCTGCTGCGCTGCTACGCCGCGTACTGCGTACTGCGCGACGGCGCGGGTGAAAACAGGCTGGACGGCAATTGCCTGCGATTAATCGGCACCACCGTGCGCGCGGGCGAAAAGCAGTCAGGCGCGCTTGAGGGCGAGCGCTCGGGCAAAATAACCGGCGAACAGGCCGCCGAAGCCCTGCGCGCGATTGCCGAGGTGCTGCTTATCGCGTTTGCGCTGTTTATAAGCTGCTCGGCGGGCGCGTATGCCGCGATTAATGTTGTGCAGCTTGCGGGAATGCTTATCGGCTTCACCGGCGCGCTGGGCGGCGTGGGGCTGGCCGTGGGCATACTGTGCGCGCTGCCCACCGGCATAGTGGTCACGCGCGACATGATACGGCTGTGCGCCAAGGCGGGCGTGTGGCTGGAGCAGCACGCGCTGGAGCCGGGCGCGCAGAAGGCCGCGCAGCTGTTCGACGACTGCGGCAAGTGGATGTCCGAGACAATCGCGCCCGCCGCGCAAAAGACGTGGCAGGACGTGTGCGCGGCGCTTGGCGGCGTGCGTCCGCAGGCCGAGGCCGCGTGGCGGAATGCGTGCGGCGCGGCGCAGAATGCGTTCAACTGCGTGCGCCCGCATGTGGAGCAGGCCGCCGCGGGCGCGTGGAACTGGATGGAGCACAGCGCATACGAGCTGGGCGGCGCGCTCGACAAGCTGTTCAGCGCGTTCCACATGGACCCCAATGGCGAGACTTAATCCGGGGGGCGCGCTATGGATGAAAATACTGAAAAGACGGAATACCTTACGGTAAAGGACGTGGCGGCGCTGGTGCGGCGCAACGAGGAGACCATCCGCCGCATGATACGTGCGCGCAAGCTGGATGTGGAACTAAGCAACAACAACCGCCGCCAGGGCTACATGATTTCAGTCGATCAGCTGGTCAACACATGGGACATATCGCGCGAGGACGTGGAAAGGTACATATCCGCGCGCCGGGCCAAGGAGAAGCCCGACGCGCCCGAGCGCATACCGATCGGCCCCGAGCGCGATATTGGCGGTGAGCTAGACCGCAGCGCGAATATAATCGCGCGCGAGATAAACAGAATAGCGGCGCTTGCGGGCGGCGCGAATGCCGGGGAGGGCAGCAGGATGAGCCGGGATTACAACAAGTGGACCGATACGGATGGCACCGAGCATGAGCCGGAGCAAAATGGCGACACTCACGAGTACTTCAGCGCGGACTTTTCCGACGTGGGCGAGCGCGTCAGCGAGATAATCGGCGATGCGTACCGCCAGATACACCGCGCGGTCAATCAGGCGGGCGCGGCCGTGGACGCGGCGATAAAGCAGTCCGCCGAAAACGCCGAACGCGCGAAGGAGGAACAGCGCAGACACGCCAGCGCGGCACGCGACGCCGCCGAATATGCGCGCCGCAAACAGCAGGAGCACTCCAACGCGGCAGCCGCCACCGCCGAACGCGCGCGGCAGGCGCTGGAACGCAGCTTTAGTGCGATACGCGATTCCATAGACCGCACGCGCGACACATCGGGCGGCGCGCGCGCGACCGGCGGCTGGGCCGAGAACATACACCATCCGGGCGAATGGCAAAGGCCGACTAAGCCTAAGCGCCCCGCGCATGTCCACATCAATATAGACGACGATGACGAGATGGACGACGCGGCGATACGCGACGAATTCGAGGAGTATGTCGAGGCAGAAGCCGAACCCGTGAACGATGCCACCGCAGAACAGCCGGCAGAACAGCCGGCAGAGCAGTCCGCAGAACAGCCGGTCGAACAGCCCGCCCCCAAACAGACCTGCGCGTGGTCGAACGCACAGCCTACGCCCGCGCCCGAGGTAGCCCCCGAGCGCCGCGCTAAGCTAGACTTCGACGTGCCCGACGTGGGCAAGGACGCGATGAACGAGGATGGCAACGCGTCGTATCAGCTGCTTCAGGCGGCGCGCCGCGCGGTGGAGGCCCGCATGAACGCGCGCGAGGCGGCGGGACAGGCCGATGTGCCCAAGCCCGCCGACCTGATAGAGCCTGCGTTTGGCGATAGCAAGCCCGCAGACCTGATTGAACCGGCATTCGGCGATAGCAAACCCGCCGATCTGATAGAGCCGTCGATCGATGTGCCTGAGCAGCATATTGATGTGAAGGGCGATGCGGATGCGCATTCGATTGAGGTACATGTCGAAGCGTCCGCGCCGGTCGATATGCCTGAGCAGCCCGCCAAGGCAGAAGCCGAGGCTGAACTGCCTCAGCAGCCTGAAACAATTAAAGTTCCGGACGTTTCTGCAGATGCGGCGGAAGCACCCGTTGACGATGCAGTCCCCCAGCTTCCAACAGAGGATGAGGACGCGCTGAAGCAGCGCATAAGCAGTCTGGAAGACCAGCTGAAAATGATGAGCAGCCAGTTGGAACTGCTCACCCGTCACCTGATGGGCAAGGACAGCGACAAGTAACGATGATACGCCCCGCCGACGCGATGTGCGGCGGGGCGTTTTGCGCGGGTCTTGCCATAAATAAACCATGCTATTTTACAAAAAACGCCCGCGCGCAGTGCCGCATACTGTGATATAATGAAAAAGTTGAAACTGACACAAGAAATATGCCTGTTAATTGCAATTTGAGACGCACTCCGGGCGGCGCATCGCCGCTTCTGCACGCTGATTTTGAGCGACTTTCCTTCTTATTTATAAGTACGCACATTTGAATTGGCAGACGCGCGACCGGCCTTTCGGAAAACAAAGGCATTTTAGGGGAGGGCAACATGGGCTTTATAACGGAGATAGGCCGCTTTTTGAAGGTTATGCTGGTGTCGATGCTGCCGATCGTGGAGGTCAAGGGCGCTATCCCGATGGGGATGCTGTGGGGGATGAGCGGCTGGGAGGCGTTTGCTGCGGCGATAATCGGTTCGTCGATACCCGTGCCGTTTATAATGTGGCTGCTCAAGCCCGCGCTGCGCTGGCTAAGGAGCCTGCCGTACAAGCCCTGCCACGTATACGCCGACTGGTTTGAAAACCGCGCGATGAAGAAAAAGGGGCGCATATCCGAAAAGAGCCTGATATTTTTGTTCCTGTTCGTGGCGATACCGATACCCACGACGGGCGTGTGGATGGGCTCGGCCATCGCGACGCTGCTGGATATAAGGATAAAATATGCATTGCCTATTATATTAATAGGAAATATAGTCGCAAGCCTTATACTGGTCGCATTGGGCGCGCTTGTAATATAATTCTGTGGACGGCTGCATATATTCAAAATATGCAGCCGTTTATTCATCTTGTTTACGCAATTTTTCGCTAAATCGCGCGAGATGGGCTTGAATTATAAGATAACCGGGCGTATAATAATAACAACGCACAGGACATATATTGAAAGGAAGTCTATCGCAATGAAAAAGATTGTAAGCCTGATTCTGGCCGCCGCAATGCTGCTGGCCTGCTCCGTATGCTTCGCCGAGGGCGAAACCGTTATGCATGTAGGTACCAACCCCGAGTTCGCTCCGTTCGAGTACGTCGATGATAACGGCGAAATCGCCGGTATCGACGTGGACATCATGAACGAGATCGGCAAGGATCTGGGCGTGACCATCGAAATGCAGGGTATGGAGTTCGACGCGCTGGTTCCCTCGCTGGCCTCCGGCAAGCTGGACGCGACCATCGCGGGCATGTCCATCACCGACGAGCGCAAGCAGAGCGTACTGTTCTCCGATCCCTACTTCACCTCCACTCAGGTGGTAATCCTGCCTGAAGGCTCCGAAATAGCCACTATCGACGACCTCAAGGGCAAGAAGATCGGCGTGCAGCTGGGCACCACCGGCGACATCTACGTGACCGAGAACATCGAGGGCGCTGAAGTGTCCCGCTACAACAAGGGCATGGACGCTGCGCTGGACGTGCTGAACGGCCGTCTGGACGCGGTTGTTATCGACACCCTGCCCGCAAAGCAGTTTGTTGCTTCCCTGGCCGGCCTGGTCGTGCATGACGAAATACTGACCGACGTTGAGATTGAGCCTTACGGCATCGCCGTTCAGCTGGGTCAGGAAGAACTGATCGAGAAGATCAATGCCTCCCTCAAGCGTATGCAGGAGGACGGCACCTTCGACGCGATACTGCTCAAGTACGTGGACGAGGGCGACGCCGCCGAGGGTGAAGAAGCCACCGATGGCGAAACCACCGAGACCGAAGCAGAAACCGCTGAAAACTGATAAGCCGCGCTAAATGCAACGCCGCCCGGCTTGAGTGCATATAAAACATGCGCTCTCCCGCTGGACGGCGTTGCTTGCGTAATGAAGCAAACAAAGGCAAACCGACATTTGGGCGAAGCGGCATTGCCGCCGCCGGATGGGAGAGTTAAATGAGGAGCGACAAAACGCTGTCTTACAAATACCTTTTGCTGCTGGCGGGCGGCTGGGTCGTGCTGATGCTGATGGGCGCGGCCGAAACCGCGGAGGCGGGCACCAGCTGGCTCCAGAGCGTGTGGCAGCAGATCGATTTTAACCTTATTCAGGGCGACAGGTACAAGATGCTGCTCAGCGGTCTGGGCGTAACGCTGCGCGTATCGGCCGTGGCGGCGCTAATCGGCTTCGTGCTGGGCACGGTGCTGGCACTGATGCGGCTGTCCAATTTTCATATCGGCAAGTTCTATCCGCTGCGCGCGATTGCGTCGGTGTACGTGGACATAATCCGCGGCACGCCTGTGGTTGTCCAGCTGGTCATAATGTACTACATAATACTGGCCAGCTGCACCAATACCGACATTGTTGCGTTCATCACATTCGGCTTGAACAGCGCCGCATACGTGTCCGAGATAATCCGCGGCGGCATACTCGCCGTGGACAAGGGCCAGACCGAGGCGGGCCGCTCGCTGGGCCTGAGCGCGTTCAAGACCATGCGCCTGATCGTACTGCCTCAGATGATAAAGATCGCGCTGCCGACGCTGCTTAACGAAATCATCGCGCTGCTGAAGGAAACGTCCGTACTGGGCTATGTAGGCATGATGGATTTGACCAAGGCGGGCGACTATATCAGAAGCCGCACATACTCGCCTTACGTGCCGTACTACACCGTGGCGCTTATCTATCTGGTGTTGGTGACGATACTCTCCAACGTGTTCAAGAAGATCGAGGGGAGGATGCGCAAGAGTGATTTACGTTAAGGATTTGAAGAAGGACTTCGGCGAATTGCATGTGCTCAAGGGCGTTAACCAGCACATCGCAAAGGGCGAAAAGGTGGTCGTGATTGGCCCGTCGGGTTCGGGCAAGAGCACTTTCCTGCGCTGCCTTAACCTGCTTGAGACCCCGACCAGCGGCCAGATAACGTTCGAGGGCGTGGACATAACGTCGCGCAAGTGCAATATCAACGCCATTCGTCAGAAGATGGGCATGGTGTTCCAGCAGTTCAACCTGTTCCCGCACCTGACCGTAAGAAAGAACATTACTCTTGCGCCGGTGCAGCTAAAGCGCATGTCGCAGGAGCAAGCCGACGCGCGCGCCGACGAGCTGCTAAAGCGCGTGGGCCTTTACGATAAGGCAGACGTGTACCCGCGCGCCCTGTCGGGCGGCCAGAGACAGCGCATAGCCATAGTGCGCGCGCTGGCGATGGATCCGGACGTGATGCTGTTCGACGAGCCGACCAGCGCGCTCGACCCCGAGATGGTGGGAGAGGTGCTGGACGTAATGAAGCAGCTGGCGCGCGACGGCATGACGATGGTCGTGGTTACGCACGAGATGGGCTTTGCAAGGGAAGTAGGCGACAGGGTGCTGTTCATGGACGACGGCAAGGTGCTGGAGGAAGGCACGCCCGCGCAGATATTCGGTTCGCCTAAGGAAAAGCGCACTCAGGACTTCTTGAGTAAGCTGCTGTAAAATAAAATGTGAAAACGTGGACGTGCAGAAACGCGCGCCCACGTTTTTTCGTGACAAGGTTTGTCGATGTTTAAGGTATAAACCGCAATAGGGCGTATTTGGTCATTTAAGCGTTATCCAGTACCGTTTAACAGGCGCGCCGCCGCCAACAACCACGTTCTCCAATACGCCGCCGTTTTTCTCGATAGTGCGCGCCGAGGCAAAATTGTCCGGATCGCAGCACATGAGCACGCGTCCAATGCCTAACTCGCGGCACTTGTCTAAAGCCAAGGCAATCATGCGCGTGCCCAAGCCCTTGCCGCGCTCGCTGGGGCGAATGCCGTCGCCGATGTGCCCGCCGCTGAGAAGCAGTCCTTCGCTTAGATAATGCCGTATGTTGACCGCGCCCACGAATATGCTGCGCTCGGTATCCAGACAGAAGTAGGTGGAATCGGGCACAAGCCCGTCGGCGGGCTGAGTAACCTCAAGGCTGGCAAGGTATGACGGAAAGTCGTGATAGTCACATTTGCGGATGGCGTAGGGAATGATAGTTTCGCCGGTGGCCGTCCATTCGTCCATCATGTCGGTTAGCTGAGGCTTGTATTGTTCGTCCAATTTGATTAATTTGAGCATGTGGGTGCACCTCCGTGGGATGATGGTGAGGAGGGAAAGTGTTCTTTCAGGAAAGGAGTTAGGGTTTTGGTGTATCGCGGCAAGGTAGCACAGCCAGCGCACCGAGTCAAGGACAAGCGGCTGCGCCGTGCCTTCGGCATCCTTGACACGGCGCGCT
>CAOKFD010000047.1:0-22131 GCA_948467645.1 uncultured Eubacteriales bacterium
ATCAGACTTTTCTTTGGTTCTTTCTTTTCTTCTGAAAAGAAAGAACACGTCCCCCTCCGTTACTCCGCCGTAGCAGGAGTAGCGGTAACAGTAACACTCTGTTCCTGCATTTCCTTTTCGGCGATCAGGTCTTCGATGGTTTCCTTGGTGCGCATGAGGTCTTCAACGGACATGGTTTCGTAGCTGGCGGAGTGGGACTTGACCTTTACGCCGTGACGACGCATGAAGTTGTCGACCTTTTCCTCGTTGTGCTTGTAGGCATAGAAGGCCACGGCGCTTACGCCGACGCCGATCAGAGCGCCCTTTACCATGGGGTTAGCGAAAATGTTGACCATAATTGTATCCTCCTTTTGTTGTGTACATAAAGTAATATTCGATGCGCGCGGCGGTTTTACCTGCGCGCCAGCATCTCTACTCCGCGACGTAGCATGTTGCCTGCATACGCGGCCTCGCTTTCATTGCCCTTTACCGGCGTGATTGTGGTTGCACTGCCCGTGCTGCGTACAAGATATACCTGCTCGCGCGGCTCGTGCGGGATAAGATGCCGGCCAAAGGTCATCGCCCACGCAATCAGACTTGCCTGATGCGTGTTTGGCTTGCCGATAGAATTGATAAGGTAGACCACCGACATCACCTCGGGATCAAAACTGCCGCGTACATGCAGCTCCTGATAGCCGTGCTCAATAACCGCCGCTAAAGTCGAACCCACCGATAGCCAGCGCGTAAGGCTGGTAAGCGACGACGCCGTAAAGCCCGTCGCCCAGTCAAGCCCGATGCACGCCAGGGCAAGATACCCGCTCGGCGCCATCGAAAAGCCCTCCTCCTCGGAACGCTTTATGTGTAATAGCCGGGTCGATACCATGCCCGCATATACCGCGCCCATCTGCGCAATCAGCTTGTCCTCGTCGGTGAGCGATTGGTCGTATAGGCACGTAAGCGTAAATATGCGCGGGTTGTAATTGCAGCTGATAACGCCGTTTATTCGCGCAAACGGCGCGTCAGTCTCAATGGGCCGCTCCAATTGTACGCGTATGCGGCCCGGTATGGCCGATAATACCTCCATGTGCAGCGCACCACGTTCGTTTCGCATGGGGGCTTACCTCCTCTCGCCGGGGGTGAAGAACATCAGCCTTAGCGAGTTCGCAACAACCAGTATCGTGGACGCATTGTGCATCAGCGCACTCATCATTACCGATATGCCGCTCGCCGCGCCCAGTATCAGACCAACAGTGTTGATGCCGATGACCATAGCAAAGTTCTGCTGCACAATGCGCATGGTCGCGCGCGCCAGCCGGCGCAATTCGGGTATCACCATGGGATCGTCGCGGTTGATAATTACATCGCTTGTCTCCATGGCAATGTCGGTGGACTTGCTGCCCAGCGATATGCCTACATCCGCATACGCCAGCGCGGGCGCGTCGTTTATGCCGTCGCCCACCATTACAACGCCGTTGCCCTGCGTCTGTAACTTCAATACCGCCTCGGCCTTCTGCTCGGGCAGCAGCTGCGCACGGTACCCGTCCGCGCCTACCTGCGCCGCAACCGCGCGCGCCTGCGCCTCCATGTCGCCGGTAAGCAGCTCAATGTCGCCTACGCCGTCATAGCGCAGACTGTTGATCGCGCGGCGCACGTTCTGGCGCGGGCTGTCCATAGCAAACAGCACGGCCACAATCTTGTCATCCACGCCGACGTAATTGGGTATCGTGCCCTCCGGGTCGGGCAGCTCCCGATCGGTCTTTACGCCGTTTTCGTTCATGTATTTCAGATTGCCCACGCGCACGATCTTGCCGCCCACATCGGTGCGGCTGCCGCGCGATACCTCGGTGATGATCTCGCCGTGCAGGGGCATCTGCGCGCCAATCTCGCGGCCATAGCGCAGTATCGCGCTCGCCAGCGGGTGAGTGCTCGTCTCCTCCGCCGCCATTGCCAGCGAAAGCGCCTCGCGCTCGTCCATCTCGTCGGTGAGCAGCGACATCGATACCACCTTGGGCTTGCCCTCGGTGATGGTGCCGGTCTTGTCCAGCAGCACCGTGTTCGCCGTGGCCATCTGCTCGATGTACGCGCCGCCCTTTATAAGCACGCCGCGCTTTACCGCCGTGTTGATTGCCGCCGAGAACGCCGTCGCCGTGGACAGCTTTATGCCGCACGAATAGTCGATAACCAGCATCTTGAGCGCCTTCTGCGGGTTGCGCGTGACCAGCCATACCGACAGGCACAAAAGGAAGTTGAGCGGCACAAGGTAGTTGGAGAACCTGTCCGCATAGCGCTGTATAGGCGCCTTCTTCAGCTCGCTGGCCTCGACCATGCCCACTATGCGCGATACGACCGTCTGGTCGCCGACCTTGCTCGCGGTTACGTGAATATTGCCGCTCTTGACCACTGTGCCCGCGAATACCTCGTCGCCCGCGCGCTTTTCGACCGGCACAAACTCGCCGGTTATGGCGCTCTGGTCGATTACGGCCGTGCCGGATTCAACCGTGCCGTCGACCGAAATCTTTTCGCCGGTGTGCACTGCCACAACGTCGCCCGCGCATATGTCGTTTATCGACATGCGCTTGAGCGTGCCGTCGGACATTACCTTCCACGCCTCGCCCTCGTCCGCGGACAGCATCTTCTTTATCGAGGAGCGCGTGCGCTCGATGGTGTATGAGGTCATAAGCTCGGCCATGTCGGACAGCGCCAGAATCATGAGCGCCGAGTGCGGGTTGCCCAGCAGCAGGCTGGCTATAATGGAAGTAACGGTAAGGAAATCCGCGTTGGGCCGCAGATCGTGCCTCAGTCCGCGCACGGCGCTTCTCGCCATGGGCGCGCTCAGACCCAGACTGGCCAATGCCTCAAGCGAGGTAAAGCCCGCCAGCGCGCCGCCGACAAGCGGATTTTTTAGTACAGTATTGCCCAGCAGCAGCGCGCCGCCGTTTACGGCCAGACGCTTAATCAGCCGCTTGGTGGTCATGGGCGCTTCAGCCGGTTCGTCGCCGCCCGCCGCGTGCTGTGCGCGCAGCGCGGGCATAGCGTACTTGGCCAGCACCAGATCGACCTGCTCGGTCAGTTCGCCGCTTTCCAGCATTAACTTGTCGTAAGTCATGAGCACGCCGCCGGTCACGGGCGTTACGCGCGCGCTGACTACGCCCGGTATGGCGCCCAGCTCCTGCGCAATCTCCCTGCGCTGCTCGTACAGATAGGTAAGGCCGCGCGAAACCAGGCGCAGACGGCCCGGCAGACTGTGCGCTACGCGGCTTTTCATGATGTCTTCCTGAGATTCATTCCTAAACATAGTTTAACCTTCTTTTTGCTGGAGTTCATCGTCCAGCGGAGATTCCTCGCTTGTCTGAGGTATATCGTCGGGCTGGGGCTCGTCGGCCTCATCGGGCTGAGAAGCACTTTCCGTCGGACACGCCTCGTCATCAGCAGCTTCCTTTGCCTGATACTCGTCAGCCGGCTCAGAAGTTCCTTCTTCCTCGGCTGGCGAATCCGTTTCAGGCTGAACATCGGCTGCCGCCTGAGCATCCTCCGCCGTCGGACACTCGTCCTGAGCGGTTTCAACCGGCTCGGCTTCCGAAGCCCTGCTCTGCTGGGGCAGACGCAGTATCAGCCGTTCGCGCACAAGCTGCTCGATCTCGGCCTCGTCCTTGCCTTCCCATTCCTTGTCCTTTGCAATTTCAATGCCGGTATCGACCACTATATCGACCCAGCGCATTATCTGGCGCGAATTTGTTTTATTTGCATCGTACAGCACCAGCACCGTGCCGATGCGCGCGTTGACGCTAACGTCGTTTACGCCCGGCAGCATCGCCAGCACGTCGCGCACATAGTGCAGGTAGGGCAGCGCCTCCTTAGGCAGCATGTCGTACTTGCTGAACTTCATGCGCAGGCGCCCCGGCAGATCGCATTCGGCCTTGGGCTTTAGGCAGAGCCTTGCAAACGCTTCCTGGAACTTATTCACGGCGTGTGATTCCCCCCTCCAAACAGCTTTGTGGCCCACCACAAAAGCGTCATCGCGCCCGGCACGGCCAGTCCGCTTTGCTTAAACTGCTTTGCCGCGGTCACGACCAGCGCCGTGCCCGTCAGCGTGCGCGCGTCCAGCACGCCCGCAGTGCCCTCATATATGCCGCGGTTGACCGCTTCCCATATGGTTTTAAGTCCGCGCTCCATACCGCTGATCGGGACGGCGTTTACCTGCGCGTCCAGTCCCATCAGCTTTAGCATTGCGCCCTCTACCACGGCGGCCTCGACCTGAGTTTCGTCATAGCGCACCAGCACCGAGCCGGTGATGGGCTGCAATTCGACCGAATGCACCGCTCCGGTCGACACTAGCTGCTCGCGCATGTTAGCCGCGCGCTCAGGGTCGGACGCTATGGCCGGCATGTACAGCCGCATACGGCCGGGTATGCTCGCGCGCACCTCGGCCACGCCGCGGAAGGAGGGCAGCTTCATCAGATTATGTCCCGGATCCTTTGGCATGACGGCAAGCGCGCCCAGCGCCAAAGCTGCAATCCACGCGTTGTTCATCGAATCCCTCCCGTCAAATGAATTGGTTCAAAAAAGTTAGCAAGCACTAACTTTTGGATGCATATAACAGCTTCCAAATGGATTCTTACGTCACAAATTTATCATTAATGTCGCTTATTGTCAAGCGCTTCAGCGTGTGCTTGTATGGCATAAAGTGGGTAATTCCATTAAGTTATAATGCGCATATACATGCCTTAAACCGGTGCGGCGCATGGCTTTGTCGCAAGGGCGCGGCACTGAAAACGCGGCGGGCGGCGGCGGGGCAGGGGAGCGCAGCCCGGACGCAAATGAGGGCTGTTCCTTTCGGAACAGCCCCCTGATTTAAGCCGGAGAGATTACAGACCCATGGCCTCGATCTTTTCATTGATGTAGCCGAGGTATTCGTCAACGCCGATAGCGTTGAAGCCGTTTACGTACTCGTCCCAATCAGCGTCTACGTCCTTCTTACCGGTGATGAAGGAAGCGGACCACTCGTCGCGATAGGTGGTGAAGTCGCCGGTCAGAGCGGAGATATCGGAAGCGGTGTCCGGATCGAATACGAAGGGAGCCCAGATAGCGCCGTCGGTCATCTCGCCGCCCTCGTGGGTGTCATAGGTGAACTTGATAAGACCAGCCGCGGATTCCAGGGATACCGGCCAGGTCTCGCCGCCCTTGAACAGCTCGTTGGTCGCGCAGGAGGGGTTCATGCCGCCCGCCCAGGTGCACCACTGAGACTGAACCTGCTCGAAGTTGCGGCCTTCGGGATCCTTCAGTATCATGTCGGTCAGGTTGTAGGTATCGGTGGCCTCGTCGTGGGTATAGGTAACGTCCTTCTCACCCATGAAGTAGGCGACGATGCCGTCTACAGAGTAGAAGTAGTCGGCCCACTTGGCCATTATCTCGCGATACTCCTCGGGGCAATCCTTGGTGATGTTGAAGTGGGTGGTCTGGGAACCAGGCATGGAGTAGTTGTTCCAAACCTTTTCGCCGTTGTAGCCTTCCAGCGTCTCGGTCATGGGCACGGTGTACTGCTCATACGGGCTGCCGGATACCGGGCTGTTGTTGACGAATATGTAGGTCAGGGCGCGGCCGGTCGCAGACTTTACGATAAGGTCGGCAAAGGTAGCGGTGAACACGTCCGGGTCTACCAGACCTTCTTCATACAGCTTGTGGTAGTAGCGCATCAGTTCCTTGTAGCCATCGGCGGTGTGCCAGAAGCGCGCAGTGCCGTCCTCGTTCTGGTCTACCCAGTAGTTGGAGGTGCCGCGGTTCATGACGTCGAAGGAACCGGCCAGTATGTACTCCAGCGCATCCCAGGCGCTCATGGCCAGCGGTATGGTGTCGTCTTCGCCGTTTTCGTTGTAGTCCCAACCGTCTATGGCCTTCAGGTAATCATAGAAGCCGTCCAGCGTGTTCGGAGGGGTCGTCAGGCCCGCGTGCTCCAGAACCTGGCTGTTGAAGAAGAAGCGGGAGCCCATGCGGATCGCATAACCGGTCAGTATGTACGGGCAGCCGTAGATGCTGCCGTCAGCCTGAGTGATGGCGTCGCGCGCGGTGGGGTAATTATCCAGCCAGTAGTTGAAGTTGGGCATTACGTCCTTATACTGGCTCAGGTCGATCAGCATACCCTCGGGGCCGTACTGGCTGGCCTGGGAGCTGGAAACCGCCATCTTGAACAGTATGTCGGGCAGGTCGCCGGACGCGAACAGCAGGTTCAGCGTGGTGGCGCGGTCGGAGGAGGGAACGGGGGTAAACTCCAGATGCACGTTGGTCAGCTCTTCCAGCTGCTGCCAGAACCATACGGTCGACCAGTCGGAAGGCATAATGTCGGTGTACGCGTGCTCGACGGTCACGGTGATCTTTTCCTCAGACAGCGGATAGATCGACGGATCGAGCGCAGGGCCTTCTACTGCAAAGGCAGAGCAGCAAGTGAATAGCATTGCAGCTGCGAGCAGGAAAGCGATAACGGACTTTTTCATGTGACAACCTCCTGTTAATAAATATTTGGTATACGTACCGGCATTCCGCCGGCGGGATTCGGGTGCCTTTTAGCCCTTTACCGAACCGATCATAACGCCCTTTACAAAATAGCGCTGTACAAACGGGTATATGATGAGCATCGGTATGCTGGCAAGGATAACTATCGAATACTTGATCGTCTCGGCACGCATCGCACGGCGAGCCATTTCGTCGGAGCTCGCGCCGCCGTCGACCGCGCTGATGTCGTTGTTGACCAGTATCTGTCTCAGGAACAGCTGCAGCGGCCACTTGTTCTTGTCCGGCAGGTAAACCAGTGCGGAGAAGTAGCTGTTCCAGTGGTTAACGCCGTAGTACAGCCCTATAACGCATATTACCGGTATCGACAGCGGCAGGATTATGCGAAGCAGTATGCCTATCGGCGTGCAGCCGTCTATCTGCGCCGCTTCCTGAAGCTCAAACGGTATCGACGTCATGAAGAACGTGCGCATGATAATCATGTTGTATGTCGCGATGCCCGCAACCAGTATTACCGCCCACCAACTGTTTTTAAGTCCCAGGGTCTGAGTAACCATCAGGTAGGTGGGGATAAGTCCGCCGCCAAAGAACATCTGTATCGTGCAGTAAATCATGATACCGTTGCGCCCCCATAGGTCGTGGCGCGAAAGCGGATACGCGCACAGTATCGTCAGGAACAGGTTCGTCGCCGTGCCCAGTATCAATATGATGAAGGCGTTGCGATAACCCAGCATCAGGTCGCCGTTGGTGAAGCACTGCATGTAATTTTCCAGCGTGACACCCTTGGGATACCACCAGACCTCACCGGCTACTACCAGCTTAGCGTCGGAGAACGACGCGATTACTACAAAGTACAGCGGATACAGTATTATAAGCGTCAGTATCGCAAGTATGATTACAACAACCGTCTCAAAGATTATATCGCCGCGGGATTTGAGCGCGTGCGGCTCGCCGTCCCTGTGGTTTCGGGAATTTTTCTTTGTACTGACCATGAATGTTATCCTCCTTTACCACAATGCGACGTCGCCGACCTTGCGCGAAATCTGGTTAACGATTATCAGCATGGTACAATTGATCAGCGAGTTGAACAGTCCTATCGCGGTGGAAAGCTCGTACTGGTTGCTGTCCAGCAGCGATATGCGGTACACGTAAGTCGATATAACGTCCGATACAGCCATGTTAAGGCCGTTCTGCATCAAAAATACCTTCTCGAAGCCGACCGACAGCATATGGCCCGAGTTAAGTATCAGCATGATTACGATCGTGGGCAGTATGCACGGTATGTTGATGTGCCATATGCACTGATACCGGTTCGCACCGTCGATATAGGCCGACTCGTGCAGCTGCGGGTCAACGCCCGCCAGCGCCGCAATGTATATGATCGAGTCCCAGCCCATGTTCTGCCATATGCCCGAACCGATGTACAAGGGCCTGAACAGATCGGGTACCTGCATCCAGTTTTCGGGCTGGCCGCCGAACATGGCGATGATCTTGTTGACTATGCCGTAGTCGCGGTTGGTAAAGCTGTTGAGCAGACCAACCAGAACGACAGTGGACAAAAAGTGCGGTATGTAAGTCACGTTCTGCACAAACTTCTGATACCGCTTGCTGCTGACCTCGTTAAGCAACAGCGCCAGTATTACCGGCAGCGGAAAGCCCAGCAGCAGCGAGAAAAAGCTGAGTATAAACGTATTGCTTATGGTGCGCACAAAGTAGGGCGAATTGAAAAATTTCATGAACCACTTGTACCACGGGTTGACCCATGGACTGCCAATTATGCCCTTCATGACGCTGAACTTCTTAAACGACAGCACTATGCCGTACATCGGCATGTAGCAGAATATGAAGTACCACGCCAGCGGAATCAGCAGCATCAAATAAAACTGCCAATTCTTGTCGATCCTGCGGACGCGCAACCAATTCATGAGTCCGCGATTTTGTCCCCCTTTGGCCATTGCGGCAGGTCGGTCGCTCACTCAAACCCATCCTTTCTGCTTTTGCCTTTCCATATTTACACCGATATGTATGCACTTGCGGCTTTACAATGAATAACATGTTATTACGCGCAACATGCACATTTCCAACTAACCACAATTATATAGCTCCATCCATATGTTGTCAACATGTTAACCGGGCGTTTTGATCGGATAAAAATTTTTGTCACGATGAAAATAATACCAAACTGGCACAAACGCATATAACAATCGACAGAATTGAATATAACAAAACGGTTAATGCCCCTTAACATGACGAATTGGCAAATCGGCATCCTGCGCGCATATGTCAGGAAAATGGCAAAACGCGAATGTTCAAAAAAATTGAAGCGGTATATCAAAAAGTCAGTACGATCATGGCGGCGATTAAGCGCGGCGCTCAATCGATTTTGGGCAATGGCAGACATGAAACGCCGCTTTTCAGTACTTAAACATGCTTTACACCAGAGTTATAACTTGGGGCGGTTGACAGAGCTACATTCATTTTGATAGAATACTTACGCCGAGTTAGCGGCATTAAATCAGATACATTGAGAGGTAAGAAATGGCGATATATTATGTAGACCCGTTAAACGGCAGTCCCGCAAACAACGGCCTGAGCGCGGACACGCCCATTAAAACCAACGTGGGGCTGAACGTACAGCCGGGCGATACGGTGCTGTTTAAGCGCGGCAGCCTTATCCGCGGCGCGCTGCACAATGTAAACGGCGAAGAAGGCAGACCCGTAACCTACGGCGCGTACGGCGAGGGTGCAAACCCGATATTCAGCGGCTCGGTGGACGTGAGCGCTCCCGAATGCTGGCAAAAATACGAGGGCATGGACAACGTGTGGCGCTGCGTCGGAGCGCTGGACGCGTGCGTGGGCAACTTCGTGTTCGATCAGAAGGAGGGCGGCGCATTCAGGTGGGAGAAGAACGAGCTGAGCGAGCAGGGCGACTGGTACGACTCTGCCGCCGATAAGATCGAAACCGAAATGTCCGCGCAGGAGCACGAGGTGCTTATGTACAGCGCAGGCAATCCGGGCGAGGTATACGATCATATCGAGTGCGCCCAGTGCAAGCACCGCGCACTGGCCAAGACCGGCCACGATCTGATAATCGAAAACCTGACCTTCCAGAACAACGGCCTGCACGGCATCGCAACCGGCGTCCACAATAAGAATATGATCGTGCGCGGCTGCCGGTTCGAATTCATCGGCGGCAGCGTGTGGAGCAAGGAACTCAAAATCCGCTTCGGCAACGCGGTCGAGTTCTGGACGACTGCCGAAAACATACTGGTCGAGCGCTGCGTGTTTTACGACATATACGACTCGGCGGTTACGCATCAGGGGCCGGGCGAGAAGTGCGACTGCGCGCGCAATCTGGCGTTTAAGCATAACATATTCCTGCGCTGTGGCATGGCCGCGTATGAACAGCGCGACAAGCTCCCGCTGAGCGGCGAGTTCAGCGGCAACGTGTGCGCAGACGCGGGACGCGGCTTTTCGCATAAGGGCGAAACCCTGCCGCGCAAGTCGGAGATCTGGCCCGCGCCGATGGGACACCACATATTCCTGTGGCGCATAGAGCAGCCCACGCCCGGCGCTAAGTTCGAAATACGCGATAACGTGTTCATGAACGCATACGCGGGCGCGGCGATATACTCGGTCAACTGCCCGGAGGCGGACGCGCAGACGGTTATCGACGATAACAAGTATTGCTTGAGCGAGCGCGTACTGCTGGCGCGCATCGGCGGGCACGACTACAACGACTTTGACGAATACGTGCGCGCGACCGGCAAGGATACGCACAGCCTGTGCGCGGACCTATAATCATAAAACAAACCATTCGCGCCATCGCGCCAAAACGCGGCGGCGCTGTTTAGAAGTCCTTGGTTAGCCTAAACTAATTAATGCCGAAAGGGTGAGCGACATGGAAGGACGCAAGGGGCCGCAGTATTCCAATTGGGTATCGTATAAGATAGTGGGTGCGGGTGCGCTGGCTACGCTGATTCTGCTGTTAGCGGCGCGGTTTACGGTGAAGCAGTCGCATCTTATCGCGGCGCTGCTGCTGGTGGGCATGTTTATTGCGCTGGCGATGACGTTTTACATGGCACGGGCGCGCACGGCGCTGTCGTACGAGCGCGGCGGCGTGCAAGGCATGGTGCTGGACGGCGTTAAGAATCAGCTCAAAAAGGCGGGCTGGGACGGCCGCGGCAAGGTGCTCGACATAGGCTGCGGCAGCGGCGCGCTGTCGATAAAGATTGCTAAGGACAATCCCCACGCGCGCGTGACCGGCATAGATTACTGGGGCAGCCAGTGGGATTACAGCCAGGCACTGTGCGAAAGCAACGCAAAGATCGAGGGCGTAAGCGCGCGTGTGGAATTCCGCAAGGGCGACGCAGCCAAGCTGCCGTATCTGGACGGCGTGTTCGACGCGGCAGTGAGTAACTTCGTGTTCCACGAGGTGCGCACTCAGCCCGACAAGCTGGCGCTGGTCAAGGAAGCGCTGCGCGTGGTCAAGCCGGGCGGGTACTTCGCGTTTGAGGACGTGTTCTACTCCAAGCGCGTATACGGCGATATGGACAAGTTCGTCGAGGCATTAAAGCCATATGTGGACGAAATCCACTTCGAGGACATGCGCAAACCCGACTATGCGCCCAAGTTTCTGAATACGCCGCTGATACTGGGTCAAATGGGCATGATCTGGGGCAGGAAAAGCGCGGCGAGCAATAAAGGCTGAATGTGTGGAGGGAAGCCTTCGCATACCGCCTTAAAATAAATTTACTATCATCTGTTGGACAACGGGGGGAGGAGGATTATCATGATTAAGACCACTGTTAAGGTAGACGGCATGATGTGCGGTATGTGCGAAAGCCATGTCAACGACGCGGTGCGCAAGGCGTTTCCGCAGATAAAGAAGGTCACGTCCTCGCACGGCAAGGGCGAGACGGTAATAATGTCCGAGAGCGAACTGGACAAGGACGCGCTCAAGAGCGCGATCGACGCGACCGGCTACACCGCGGGCGCGATTGAAAGCGCGCCGTGCGAGGAGAAAAAGCGCGGCCTGTTCGGCTTCCTGCACAGATAAACGGCGCGCGGGAGGTGTGCGCAATGGAAAACGTACTCCGCTTACAGTCAGACGGCATCGACGCGCGCGCGGCAAGTCACGGCGGCACGGTGACGCGCGTGGACGGGCCGGACGGATGGTGCGAATTTACCGAATACATGCTGTACCCGGGCGTGCTGCTGCAATTCAACGACGTGCATATTCAGACGATAAACGAATCAAGCGAGGCGGGCGAGCTGCTGGAGCTTAACTACTGCGCCGACGGACTGTACGAATGCGAGTTTAAGCGGGGCGGCTATGCGCGCGTGGCGGGCGGCATATTCGCCGCGTGCGGTATGGACAGGGCAAAGTCGCTGTCGCGCTTCCCGACGGGATTTTATAAGGGCGTGAGCGTAGTGATCGACGCCAAGCGCGCGCAGAAGTACATGGACGCGGCGCATCCCGAATTGATGATAGACATATCCGACCTGCCCGGTAGGATGTGCCCGGCGGGTACGTGCTTTGTGGCGCGGGCCGAGGGCGCGCTCAGGCAGCTGTTCGACCAGATCATGAACCCGCCCGAATGCGTGAGAGGCGCGTATTACCGCGTAAAGCTGCTGGAGCTGCTGATGCTGCTGACGATGTGGCAGCCCGGCGGCGCAGTGGGCGGCACGTATCTGGCGCGCGACCGCATGGAGCAGCTCAGGCTGGTGCGCGACCACCTGACCATGGAACTGGACAGGGAGATTACGCTGGAGGAGCTGAGCCGCACGCACGGCATGTGCGAAACGCAATTGAAGCGCGACTTCAAGCGCGTATACGGCATAAGCCCGGCCGCGTACCGGCGCGCGTACCGCATGGAGCAGGCCGCGCGTATACTGCGCGATACCGATAAGTCGGTTACGGAAGTGGCGATGCAGGTGGGCTACCTGAACCCCAGCAAATTTTCGCACGCATTCCGCGCGGAAATGGGTGTGCCGCCCGCCGAATACCGAAAGAGCGGTGACTGTTTGGAGCGCCAAGCGCGAAATGAAACCGTTTGGAGCGGTCAAAACGCGCCGGGCGCGTTATAATTGCACTTGGTTAGAAAACACTAACCAAAAATGCAGATGGAAAGGTGTGTCCCAATATGAAGAAGTTCAATCTGAGCGCCCTGCTGGCGCTGGCAATGGCGCTGTGCATGGCGTTCGCGGGTACCGCTATGGCCGAAAGCGCGGACGCGGCCGATACCGAGTTTGATCCCGAAGCGCTCATAAATTCGCTGACCGGTTCGTATACCGAGCTGTTCACTACAATCTGCGCGCCTGAGTACGACGAGGTGTGGCTGGAAAAGTGCAAGGCAGTCGTGGGCGAGGAAAACGCCGAGATGGTGGCCGAGGTACTCAAGTCTGCCTGCACCGCGACGATATATGGCCCGGACGCGGTTGAGGCGTACACTGCCGATCCCGATTCCGCGCGCTTCGACTGCTACTTCCAGGGCGGCGTGACCACCTTCGTATTTGAAGGCAACAAGCTGACGGGTCTGGACGCGGACGGCAACGAGGTGTTCTCGCATGAGTATACCTATGTTGAGGAGATCCCGGACGTAATCGCGTGCCATGTATATAAGACCGAGGATGCGGACGCGGGCGAGTTCACCTACCTATGCCTATCGGACGACAGCCCTGCGGAGACGTATCATATCGAGTTCCGCTATGGCGACGACGTTGAGGCGCTGTCCAACTACTATGACGGCAAGTATGCGTACTGGCTTGCAGCGGGCATACTGAGCGATGCGGACGAGGAAATGATCGACAACTGCATCGAGCTATTCACTGTGGAGAACGCCGGCGGCGATGAGGAAGAAGCGGCGTAATTAAGGCATATAAGGCAGCGCCCCGACACGGCATTTAGCTATGTTAGGGCGCTGGGTTATTTTGGCGGCGTTCTTTCGCAACGCTCGGTTAAGCGACTTTCTTTCGGTGCTCGCTGATAAGCGCTTTCTTTCGTTGCGCCGTTGAATATGGCAAGCATTCTTTGATTGTCTTTCGCGGCGCTTCTTTTAGCATTCTTTCGATGCTATCTTGTATTCGCCTTGGGTCAAACTTTCTATTCTTTCTGGCGTTTGGGTTTCTTAAATGATAGTCTTTTATTTTTCCCTTTATTTTTGGTGCCTCCGGCGGCCAAGGAGGGCAAGGGGGATTGCGAGTTCCCCCTATGCCCTCCTTGGATTCTCCTATTACCCCTTTGTAACGCCGGGCACTTTGTGCCAGGGGGCGGTTACGGCGGGGGGTTGCTTTCTCTTGTGCCATCCGTTTCTGGTGGGCGGTTTTACGATACTTGGTTGATATGGTTGCCTTGCTCCCTTGCTTAGATCATGCGCAAACTGCGTTGAATCTTTGTCGCTCTCTAAGAGTGAGAGATGCTCATACAGAAGCACGAGGACAACGGCCTAACTTCCGCGCCCACTTTAATTTATGGTGGGCGCGGCTTGGATGGTATCGAATACATCTGGTTTCGCGTCCGAACGGTCAGTTTTCGCGCCCGCCATACTTTACGGCGGGCGTGAACCTCACCGCCGAGCTTCCATCTGAGCCGCCGAGGGGTGGCGAACATGGCGCGGGGGATTACTGCCTAAACAGGAATAGTCCATTCGCGGAATCCCGAAACTGCTAAGATTATAGCTTGCGTGAGCTGCAAACAATGGCAACAGCAAGCGCCGCTGGCTCTGGGCGAGACAAGCGGCGCAAGAACGCATGGTAACTTCCCGTATATAGCTCCCTAAAACGTATGAATTTAAGTAACCATGCGGGAGAAAGACCCAATCGGCTTTTCTTTGGTTCTTTCTTTTCTTCTGAAAAGAAAGAACACGTAACCCCCCGTTCCCCTAAGCCGCGACTGCTAACCTCGATATGCTTAACCCGCGACGGTAGCAGGCCATGTAGACTTCGCGGCATTTGCGGTAGAGGGCGAAGGTGCGCTGGGCGGAGATGGGGTCGCTGTAGGCTTTCCAGATGCCTGCGCAGCAGTAGTCTGCGCCTGCGTGCTCTATGAAGGCTTTTACGTCGCTTAGCGGGTAATCCAGGAATACGCCTATTTCGTGCGGGAAAGTTGGGTTGGTCTTTAGGTGGGCGCGCAGCGTTTCCAGCCACGCCGATTGGTTCGTGTAGCCCATTGAGCGCAGAAAGCCGCGCGTATCGGGGGAGGCCAGACGCGCCGCAAGCATCGCTGGACGGTATACGTAGATCAGCCAGCCGGAATTGCATTTGCCTAAAAGCGCTACCTTGACGCCACGCGCACTCAGCGCCTTCGCGCACGCCGCCAGACCGCTCATCGCTCCCTCCGGCATACGGTACGAAAATAAACTGCCGCACTTGTGCCCCGCTAACGTGGGCGCGCAATGCATTACCAGCATCTCCTCAAACCGACTGTTCATACCGTCCACCCTTTCTCAATCGCCTCTGAAACGACGATTAGATAGCTCTAACTCATACCTTAAAATAAAACCGCTCCATCAGCGGACGAGGTTAAACATATCTAACTAAAATCAATGATACCATGCGAACGCCATTTTGTCAATGCTGAAATGACAAAATTTCGCCATCGCGTTAGTATAGACAAACTTAACGAATCAATTTTAGTTTATCTACTTGACATATGGGGTTAGAGGTGGTAAACTACATGCCGTTAAAAAAGGTTAGGAAATCCTAACCTTGGATTTTAACCTGTACGTTAGCAAAGACTAATCGAAGGGGGATGGCATATGATGCCTTTGGGAATGGCCGCAATCGGCGATGTGAATACCATCAAGAAGATCACCGGCCGCGACGATGTAAGACAGCATCTGGCCGAGCTGGGCTTTGTGGTCGGCGAGGAAGTGCGCGTCGTAAGTGAAATCGGCGGCAATCTGATTCTGTCCATCAAGGATAGCCGAATCGCGCTCGACAAAACCATGGCGATGCGCATAATGGTCTAAAATAAAGCTCAAAAAGGGAAGGGAGAGTCACGATGAAAACTTTGAAGGACGTTAAGGTCGGTGAGCACGCAGTCATCCAGAAGCTGCACGGCGAGGGCGCGCTCAAGCGCCGCATAATGGACATGGGCCTGACCAAGGGCACCGAGGTCTATGTGCGCAAGGTAGCCCCGCTGGGCGACCCCATGGAACTGACCGTGCGCGGCTATGAACTCAGCGTACGCAAGGGCGACGCCGAACTCATCGAAGTGCAATAATGCTACCCATAAGCGGCGGTGCCGTTTTTTAATTGAGCAGGAGTTAGCAAAGGCTAACAAATGTTAGCGCCTACTAATGACCAAAGTTTTTGAAGGAGGAACAGCTCATGGCAATCAAGATTGCCCTGGCAGGTAACCCGAACTGTGGTAAAACCACAATGTTCAACGACCTGACGGGCTCGAATCAGTACGTCGGTAACTGGCCGGGCGTTACTGTTGAGAAGAAAGAAGGCCGCCTTAAGGGCGCCAACGACATAATCATTCAGGACTTGCCCGGTATATACAGCCTGTCGCCGTATACGCTGGAAGAAGTCGTAGCGCGCGGCTATCTGGTAAACGAAAAGCCGGACGCGATACTGAATATAGTCGATGCGACCAACATCGAGCGTAACCTCTATCTGACTACTCAGCTGGCTGAACTGGGCATACCGATGGTCATAGCGCTCAACATGATCGACGTTGCCCGCAAAAACGGCGATAAGATTGATCTGAAGAAGCTGGGCGCGGCGCTGGGCTGCCAGGTAGTGGAGACATCGGCGCTCAAGGGCGAAGGTTCGGTTAACGCCGCCAAGCTCGCCGCCGAAGCCGCCAAGAAGGGCACCCGCTCCGACGAGCCGCATGTGTTCCAGGGCAGCGTAGAGCACGCCCTCGCACATATCGAGGATTTGATTACCCACAACGACGGCGAGGAAGCCGAGCATCATCATCATGCCGACGGTTCCACCCACACCGGTTCGATCGTGGCCCCCAACCTGGCGCGCTGGTACGCGATTAAGCTGTTCGAGCGCGACGAAAAGGCCGTTGCCGAACTCAACCTGCCCCAGGGCATCAAGGACGCCGTCGAGCGCACCATCAAGGATTGCGAAAACGAGATGGACGACGATTCCGAGTCCATCATCACCAACCAGCGCTATGCTTACATAAATAAGCTGATCGCGACCTGCGTTAAGAAGGGCAGGCCCAAGGGCGCGCTTACCACGTCGGATAAGATCGACCGCGTAATCACTAACCGCTGGGCGGCGCTGCCGATATTCGTTGTCGTCATGTGGTTCGTATACTACATTTCGGTTACGACAATCGGTGCTATCGTAACTGACTTCACCAACGACGTATTCGTCGCCGAGTGGATTCAGACCCCTGTAATGGATTGGCTCTCAAGCATAGGCACCGCGGACTGGCTGGTCGGCCTGATCGGCGAAGGTATCATCGGCGGTGTGGGCGCTGTACTCGGCTTTGTTCCCCAGATGCTGGTTCTGTTCTTCATGCTGGCCATACTTGAAGACGTCGGCTATATGTCCCGTATCGCCTTCATCATGGACCGTATATTCCGCAAGTTCGGCCTGTCCGGTAAGAGCTTTATCCCCATGCTGATCGGCTCCGGCTGCGGCGTGCCCGGTGTCATGGCCTCCCGTACCATCGAAAATGACCGCGACCGCAAGATGACCATCATGACCACGACGTTCATCCCCTGCGGCGCCAAGATGCCTATCATAGGCATGATCGCGGCTGCTCTGTTCCATAACTCCGCCTGGATCGCTACCTCGGCCTACTTTATCGGCGTGGCTGCGATTATCGTAAGCGGTATTATCCTGAAGAAAACCAAGATCTTCGCCGGCGACCCCGCGCCCTTCGTTATGGAGCTGCCCGCATACCACGCGCCCTCGTGGAAGAACGTATTCCACAGCATGTGGGAGCGCGGCTGGTCCTTCATCAAGCGCGCCGGTACTGTTATAGTTGTTTCGAGCATACTGATCTGGTTCACCTCCGGCTATGGCTGGGCGCCTGTGCAGACTGAGGCTGACGCCGCCGATACCGAGGCCGCCGAGACCACCGAAGACGGCGAGGCCGTGTCCGTTGTGGACGCTCCCGTAGTGTTCGGCGCGGTCGACGATATGGACGAAAGTATGCTGGGCAAGGCTGGTTCCGCCGTTGCGCCGGTATTCAAGCCCCTGGGCTTCGACAGCTGGCAGGCGACCGTTGCTACCGTCATGGGTCTGGTTGCTAAGGAAGAAGTCGTTGGCGTATTCGGCGTACTGTTCGGCGTAACTGACGAAGAGGGCGAGGATGCTGCCGCAGGCATAGTAGAAGACGAGGATATGACCGACGAGGAGAAGGCTGCAGAACTGTCGCCTATATCCGATGCTTTCGAGGAATCGAGCGGCGGACATGGTCAGCTGGCTGCCTTCGCGTTCATGATCTTCAACCTGCTGTGCGCTCCGTGCTTTGCGGCCATTGGCGCAATAAAGCGCGAGATGAACAACGGTAAGTGGACTGCCTTTGCTATCGCTTATCAGTGCCTGTTCGCCTACGCTATCGGCCTGATCGTGTACCAGCTGGGCCTGCTGTTCAGCGGCGCTGGCTTCACCCTCTGGACTGCGGTTGCGATACTGCTTGTAGTCTTCTTCGTCTACATGCTGGTGCGCAAGAACCGCTACGATGACGAGCATTTCACTCAGAAGGTTAAGGTGGGCGCGTAATGGCTACTTGGATAGTGGGCGGCGTTGTCGTGCTGATAGTCGGCGCGATAATATGGAAGATGATTCGCGATAAGCGCAACGGCACGGGCGGCTGCGGCGGCGATTGTGCCCACTGCCATGGCTCGTGCGGCAACCAACCCAAATAAATGCACAGACAGCGGGGCGGGACGCAGGTAAAAGCGCGTCCCGCCCTTTTTATTAAAGCCAAAGGAGTTGTTTGGCGATGACCGCATCATTGATAAGGTGCCTGTTGGCCGTGCTGGCGCTCAGCGATACGTTTGAACGCGTCGCGTCAAAGGACGTGGCGCACCTGCTGGGCGTGCGCAAGCCCACGATACATAATACGCTCCTCGCGCTTCAGGAGCGCGGCCTTATCGACAAGGAGCGGTATGGCGACGTGCATCTGACAGACGAGGGTCTGGCCGCGGCGCGCAGACTGGAAAGGCAGCGCGACGATCTGGCGCTGCTGTTCGCACGCGAACTGGGGCTGGAGTCCGAAGAGGCCGTGCGGGCCGCAATACTGATGATAAGTGAACTGAGCGAAGACAGCGTGGAGCGCATGTGCGCCCGCGCCGCGAAAAAAGGAGTTGATGCGCGATGTCTCCCTCAACTGTAATAATCGGACTGATACTGCTGGCAATAATAATAATTACCGTCAGATCGTACATGAAGAAGATGAAGAGCGGCTGCTGCGGCGGCGGCGATGCGGTGAGCGTGACCCCGCCCGCGGATAACAATCCCGCGCATTATTCCTATCACGCGGTGCTGACGGTCGAGGGCATGTCGTGCCGCAACTGCTCCGCGCGCGTTGAAAGCGCGTTCAACGCGCGCACCGACACGATGGCGCGCGTGAATCTGAATAAGAAGCGCGCCGACGTGTACACCAAGCAGCCCATCAACGACGGCGAACTGCGCGCGGTAGTGGCGCGCGTGGGCTATGGCGTGAGCAAGATCGAACGCGCGTAAACCAAACTGCCTATTCCTGAATGCGGCCCTGCTGTGAGCGCCGATGCGCCCCGGCAGAGCTAGCTGCGCTTTTGTATAGACAAATCGTAAGGGCGGGAATGTAAACGCCTGCTTAGGCATATAAAGGCGCGGCAGCGATACGCACGCCGTCTGCCTGAGCCGGATAATCAGCCTTAAACAGAAAATCGGCCTTGCCATGCGAAAGCGCGGCAGGGTCGATTTGGTCTGTAAAGCGTTATAAGGGCGCAGCCATAGTGCGAACGCGCCTGACTAAAACAGGAAAATAGCTGACTGAAAACGCCCTAGAGTGTGTCTCAAAAATTCCTGAGTACGCAATTTCGGGCGTCGCTGCGCCATTTCTGCGTCACAAGGCTCGACTTAGCGCTGCTAAGCCTTCGGGTTTCTTCCTTGAACTGACGCGAAATCCACTTGGGTCTGCGGATTGTTCCGCTTGAGACACACTCTAAAATGTCGTCATTTTATCGTTCTTCCGAAAAGAAAGAACACGTAACCCCCAAAACCATAAAATCCCGACAGCGCATGGCGGACTGTCGGGATTGGAACTGAGGAGGGGGGGATTAACCCTTCAGAGCAGCGCCCAGGGCTTCACACTGGGAGATAGCTTCGTCGTTGGGCTCGTCCTGGCAGATTACCGGGTCGGCGACCAGAACGGCGCCCGCGGCGGCACAGTCGGCTTCCCAGTTGCGCATCCATTCGCCGTCGCCCCAGCCAAAGGAGCCGAACAGAGCGATCTTCTTGCCGTCCAGAGCGGGCTTCACGCTCTCAAACATAGGCTCGAATTCGTCCTCTTCCAACTGCTCGGAACCCATCGAGGGGCAGCCAAACGCTATCGCATCGTACTCGGCTACCTGGTCGGCGCTGAACTCGCTCGCCGTGAATACGTCCGCGCCCGCAGCGCCCGCTATCGCCTGCGCCATTGCCTCAGTGTGACCGGTGCCGCTCCAATATACTACTGCAGTCTTCATAAAAATTCTCCTTCAATGTATGATTATATCATGCGGCCGCCCGGCCGCAGGGATGTCAAATAAGGTTTTTTTAAGAGTATTTCTGGGTCTTAGTAAAGTCCTCAAGCATAGCGTTCAATGCCGCCAAAGAACTCGTGTGACTCCGCCTCAGCGGTACGCTCCGCTTGCGCGCCTCCTGCGACGCAATCCGCACCATGTTGTGCGATACAGTGCTCGTAAACAGTATGCATAGGTCCGGCGACCCAAATACATGCTGTAAATCCTTATGCCGCCGCGTGAACACCTTCGCCTGGTACCCATACATGCCACAGGCTTCGGTATACGCGCGCTCCATACATTCGTTTCCGCCGATTATGACGATGCTCATGCGAACGCCTCCATTTCATGCTTTCATTAACGACTAAAAAGGTTAGAACAGTCTAACTCAACGTCAAAAATATTCGCGCCCGAATGAGGTTAAGGCGCTTTAACTGATAATATATTACCAGAATCCGAACGGGCTGTCAATAGGTTTAGGATAAAAAGCAAAGTAAACATTTTGAATATCGATGCATAAAATGCAGCAGAAAGATTTTTGAAGATAGCGGTTGCATTTTGGGTTAGAATATGTTAACCTACTATATGACAACGATAATGAAAGCGAGGCAAGCGCTGTGCAGATACTGAAATCTTCGGAAGACTATTTGGAAGCGATGTTGATGATGCAGGAACGTCATGGGTATATACGGTCGATCGATATAGCGGCGGAGCTGGGGGTAACGAAGCCGAGCGTGAGTTATGCGACCAAGCGGCTGCGTGAGAACGGGTATATACTGATGGGTAAGGACGGGTTGATTACGCTGACGGATAAGGGGATGGAGATAGCGGCGCGCATGTATGAGCGGCATAAGCTGCTTACGACTATCCTGATGCACATAGGTGTCAATCCGCAGACGGCGCGGGAGGACGCATGCAAGATCGAGCATGACCTGAGCGAGGAGACGTTCGACGCGATACGCGCGTTTGTGCGCAAGGCTCAGACGCAGGGCATGTAAAGGCAGAGCGCATAGTCATATGGAGGTAGCGACATGGATGGCAGCACGCTTAGCGTGATACTTGGGCTGACCCTGCCGCTGACGGGCACGACGTTGGGCGCGGCGGTGGTATTTTTCATGCGCCGCGAGCTGGGCGACAGGACGCAAAAGGCGCTAATGGGCTTTGCGTCAGGCATAATGATAGCGGCATCGGTATGGTCGCTTTTGATTCCGGCAATGGACATGGCGCGCGAGCTGGGCCAGAGCGAGTGGCTGCCCGCGGTAGGCGGCTTTTTAACGGGCATAGGATTCCTGCTCATATTAGACATGGCCATTCCGCACCTGCACATGTATGCGGATAATCCGGAAGGCCCGCCGGTACGCTGGCGCAGGACGCTAATGCTGACGCTGGCGGTAACTCTGCACAACCTTCCGGAGGGCATGGCGGTAGGCGCAGCCTTAGCGGGCGCGCTCTCCGGCAGTGCGGCGATGCCGGCGGCAGGCGCGTTCGCCTTATCCCTGGGCATAGCGATCCAGAACTTCCCCGAGGGTGCAATAATCTCAATGCCTTTGCGAGCGGAAGGCATGACCAAATCGCGCTCCTTCCTCTGCGGCTTCGCCTCTGGCACGGTAGAGCCGATAGGCGCAGTCCTGATGCTCCTTCTAACCTCCGCCCTAAGCAGCGCCCTCCCGTTCATACTCTCCTTCGCGGCGGGCGCTATGATCTACGTCGTAATCGAAGAACTAATCCCCGAAGCCCAATCCGAACCCCACTCCAACGCAGGCACAATCGGCGCAGCTCTCGGCTTTGCGCTGATGATGGCTTTGGATGTTATGCTTTAGGGGGGACGAGGGGTTACGTGTTCTTTCTTTTCAGAAGAAAAGAAAGAACCAAAGAAAAGTCGATTGGCTGTTCTCCCGCAAGTGTTTCTTAGTTCGGACGGTTTAGGAGAATTATATATAGGAAGCAGCGATTGCTT
>CAOKFD010000048.1:0-22050 GCA_948467645.1 uncultured Eubacteriales bacterium
CGTCGGCGTGCTCAAGGAAGTTAAGGCAGCGCAGCATAGTGGTCTTGCCCGATCCGCTGGGGCCGAGTATCGCAACCACGTCGCCCTTATGCACGTCCATGCTTACGTCCTTCAGTACCACCTGGTCGCCGAATGCCTTGCGCATGGACTGAATCTTCAAAAGCAGCTCGTTACTTGCGCTTGCCATATGTGGCCAGCCTCCTTTCGCCCGCGCGCTGAATGAACGTCAGCACAGTCGAGAACAGCAGGTATATCAGCGCGACCTCGCAATACAGCGGCAGCATCTCATACGTACGCGCCGCGATGCGCTGAGTCACCATGAACATCTCCATGACGGTTATGTTTGAGGCCAGCGACGTGTCCTTGACCATGGATATTAGCGAGTTGGACAGCGGCGGGAACGCCGTGCGCAGCGCCTGCGGCAGTATTATGCGGCGGATGATCTGCAGGTAGCTCATACCCACGCAGTAGCCCGCCTCCATCTGACCAGCTGGCACTGACTCCAGCGCGGCGCGCATTGTTTCGGCGCAGTACGCGCCCTCGTTAATCGCAAACACGATAACCGCCGCCGGAAACGGATCCAGCATTATGCCCACGTCCGGCAGACCATAGAACACCACGAACAGCTGAACCAGCAAAGGCGTGCCGCGGATCACCCATATGTAAAAGCGCGCAATCTGTTTAAGCACGCGGATATTGGCAAACTGAACCAGCGCAGTAATTATCGCGATGACCATGCCCAGCGAAAACGAAATTACGGTAAGCGGTATGGTCATCATTAGGCCGGGCAGAAGTATCTGGCCGAACGAGTCGATCAACAGTTGAATCACGCGGTTATTCATCGTTGTTTCTGAATTTCCTTCCTTTGAATGTGCGGCGCATATTCCAGGTCACACATTGATATATTTCGATATGGCACTCAGACCATACCGCGCGCCCGACATATTATGTCGGACGCGCGGAGTATATATTAGTGTCAATCAGACATTACCTGAGCGCCAGACCGTCGTGAAACGCCTTGCCCACGGTTTCGCCCAGCACAACATAAGTGTTATTGAACGGATCGAAGGTTATCGGGCGCGCGGAGGCTACGTCCACCTTGCCCTCGGCGTTAAGTACGCGCTCATCCACGCTGACATTGACTATATCGCCCACCATCAGGCAGGTTTCGGGATCATAGCTCTTCAACCCGCATTCGACCGCGACGGCCAGTTCGTCGATCAGCGGCGCGTCCACAAATTCGGATCTGGTGGCATGGAAGCCCGCCTTAGCGAACTTATCCGGTTCATTGTTGCCCGATACCACGCCCACATAGTCGCACGCCACAACGTGATCGGCATCAGCCATGCTGACGGTAAATGCCTTGCGCGCGAGTATGTCTTTGGTGGTCTTATGCTCAGGGCTTATACACATGGTCAGCTCGTGCTCCTCGCTGATGCCGCCCCACGCCGCGTTCATCGCGTTGGGCTTGCCGTTTTTGTCGTACGCGGCAAGTATGAATACCGGCTGAGGATAGGTATATGCCTTTGCACCAAAGTTCTTTCTCATGCGGAACATCTCCTTGTGTTTGATATATTGTGCGCGACTGTGCGGCAGGAGCGCCTAAGCGGCGCCGCATTCGCCTTTCAATTGCGATTTCTTCCATATATAATATGTCCTTATTGAGGAGTGGCTGGAATATCCATACGTTCCCGACAAATAATAATATACGCACTTGTGTCCGCTCAAGTCAAGCGTTTTTTTATTATCTAATGTTAAAACATATGTTTGTATTTTGCAGGCGGATTGCGCGGCGCCGCCGCGGCGCGTTTGCTCAATTTGGGTGCATAAGCGCATGTATGGCATTGATTGTTTTCGTGTTCCATGATACTATAGTACAGCGAAATACAATTTTACAGGGAGGCAGTTTTTATGGGTAAAGGCTCATCTTCTGAACGCCCGGCACACAGGGTTCACGCGCGCGGCAGTTTTTCGGGCCGCATCGGGTATGTGCTTGCTGCGGCCGCTTCCGCTGTGGGCTTGGGAAATGTATGGAGATTCCCCTATCTGGCGGCAAAATACGGCGGCGGAATATTCCTGCTGATATATATTATACTGGCCGTCACGTTCGGCTATGCGCTCATCGTATCTGAAACCGCGCTGGGCCGCATGACCCGCAAAAGCCCTGTGGGCGCGTTCGGCGCGTTTGGCAAGGGCAAATCTTTCAAATTCGGCGGCTGGATAAACGCGGTCGTGCCCATTCTGATTGTGCCGTATTACAGCGTTATCGGCGGCTGGGTACTTAAATATTTATTTGAATATCTGCGCGGAAACGTCAGCGTCGTCGCTGAGGACGGATATTTTTCTGCATTCATCGCCTCATCCGGTAACGTGGAATTCTGGTTTTTGCTGTTTTGCGCGCTGGTCTTTATAATCATACTTGCGGGCGTTAAAAACGGCGTTGAGCGCGTGTCCAAGGTCATGATGCCCATGCTGGTCATACTGGCTATATTCGTGGCCATTTATTCTGTCACTCGTCCGGGCGCGCTCGAGGGTGTAAAGTACTTCCTTGTGCCCAACTTTGAGCATTTTTCGCTGATGACCATCGTTACGGCCATGGGACAGATGTTCTATTCGCTTTCGATAGCGATGGGCATACTTTACACATACGGTTCGTACATGGGCAAGGACGTGGACATCGAAAAGAGCACCAAGCAGGTCGAGGTATTCGACACGGGCATTGCGCTGCTGTCGGGCCTGATGATTATACCGGCGGTGTTTGCTTTCTCGGGCGGTGACATGGCCACGCTGAAGGCCGGCCCGTCGCTTACGTTCATCACACTGCCCAAGATATTCGCCAGCATGGGCGCGGGCACGGCGGTAGGCATAGCGTTCTTCCTGATGTTCTTCTTCGCGGCGCTGACCAGCGCAATATCGCTGTTGGAGACCAGCGTATCTACGCTTGAGGACGAATTGCACCTGAGCCGCTCCAAGTGCTGCATAATAATGGCCATCGTAATGCTGTGCGTTGGCACGGCTTCCTCGCTGGGCTACGGCGTATGGGAGAATGTGCGCATATTCGGTATGCAGCTGCTCGACTTCTTCGACTTCCTCACCAATTCGATCATGATGCCCATTGCCGCGCTGGCGACATGCTTCCTGATCGTGCGTGTGGTGGGTTTTGCCAGAATCGACGCAGAGATGGAGCAGTCGTCCGCGTTCAAGCGCAAGAAGATGTACCACTTCTTCATGAAGTACCTCGCGCCCGTCTGCATAATACTTATACTGCTGAGCGCAATAGCAAACGCCTTCGGCTGGATTTCGATGTAAGGCGATATATATTATTTAAGCAACGGCTTTGATTATCAGGGCCGTTGCTTTTTTTGCCTTTCCATGGTATCCTTCAGGTAACTATCCCACAAAAATGTGCGTACTTTTCAAAGGCATTATTATCAGCTATACTTTATGCATAGGAGGAATCTTTATGAACCAGATGAATCAGGCCGAGCGGCGGCTGTACCTTATACGGGCGTTACTGGACGAGTGCGGGGCCGGTTCCGCAGTGAGCATACCTGCCGAAGCGGAGGCACAGCGGCAGTTTCTGCGCGCGCTGTTCAACACGCGCCACGCCGCGCCGGCTTCGGACGAATTTCTGAAAGTGCAGGACGACTACCTTAAAGAGGAAATTGCGCGCAAGGGCATTACGGACGCGGATGCGCTCAACTACTCCGCCGACGGCATAGCGGTATGGCGCGGCGATATTACCACGCTCCACTGCGACGCGATAGTCAACGCCGCCAACTCGCAAATGCTGGGGTGCTTCTGCCCCAACCACGGCTGCATAGACAACGCGATACACACGTTCGCGGGCGTGGAACTGCGGCTGTACTGCGCGCAGATGATGCAGGAGCAGGGGCACAGCGAGCCCACCGGCATGGCCAAGCTTACGCCCGGCTTCAACCTGCCCTGCAAATATATATTGCATACAGTGGGGCCGATAGTAAATGGGCGGGTCAAGGATGCTGACCTAGCGGCGCTCAGATCGTGCTATCAGAGCTGTCTGGATGCTGCGGCGGACGCGGGACTAAAAAGCGTGGCATTCTGCTGCATATCGACCGGCGAGTTCTGCTTTCCCAACAAGCTGGCGGCGCAGATCGCGATAGACACGGTACGCGCACACAAGGCCACAGGCAACGACAAGATCAGGGTGATATTCAATGTATTCAAGCAAATGGACGAGGGCATATACAATTTGCTGCTGTCGAAGTAACGGCGCTATGGGCGGCACTGAAAGGCGGTGCGCATGATGAGCGGCTGGTTTATGCCTAAAAGCGACAATATGGCGGGCGATATTAAGAAGCTACGCGCGGCGCTGGATGACGCGGACGCGGTTATAATCGGAGCCGGGGCGGGACTGTCCACGGCGGCGGGTTTTACCTACTCGGGCGAACGGTTTGAAAGGTATTTTTCGGACTTTGGGCGCAGGTACGGATTCAGCGACATGTATTCGGGCGGGTTCTATCCGTTTGGGTCGGATGAGGAGCACTGGGCGTACTGGAGCAGGTACATACTGATTAACCGGTACATGGACGCGCCCAAGCCCGTGTATCAGCAGCTTTTACAGTTCGTCAGGGACAAGGACTACTTTGTCATAACCACCAACGTGGACCACTGCTTTCAGAAGGCCGGGTTTGACAAGAAGCGTCTGTTCTACACGCAGGGCGATTACGGGCTGTTCCAGTGCTCGGAGCCGTGCTGTCAGGAGACGTTCGACAACGAGCAGATTGTAAGGCAGATGGTCGAGCGGCAGCGCAATATGAAGGTACCAACCGAGCTATTACCCAAGTGCCCGCACTGCGGGAAACCCATGACTATGAACCTGCGCGCGGACGACAAGTTTGTTGAAGACGAGGGCTGGCACGAGGCGGCTGAGCGGTATTCGAACTTCCTGCGCACGCGCGAGGGGCAGAGGATTTTGATGATGGAGCTGGGGGTTGGGTATAATACCCCGATTGTAATCAAGTACCCCTTCTGGCAGATGGTGGCGCGCAATCCACATGCGACATATTGCTGCATAAACAAGGGCGAAGCAATTGTTCCGTCCGAAATACAGCGGCAGAGCATTCTGCTCGACAGCGATATAGGTGCGGTGCTGGCGTCGCTGTAAGGTGAAATGTACTGTGTTTGGCGCGCTGCACTCCCCCCCCGCACTTATACCTAACCATCCTATTGACGCATATACAAACGTTTCGGCGCGTATGTTATCGGAAGCTTAAAATTACTTTCATCGTGGTAGAAATTCTGTTTTCCCTATTTTCAAATCATAAAAGACATGATATAATATACGTGTACGGAATATGTCCGCAATATGCCCTATCCATAGAGATAGTCGGAGGGATTTTTACATGAAGGCAATAGTATTGGCTGCCGGTAAAGGCAAGCGTCTTAACAGTGAGAAGGCACACCTGCCTAAGGTTATGCGCGAGGCGGCAGGCCGCACTCTTCTGAGCTACGTACTGGAAAACATTTCGTTTATCCCGCACGAGGATACGGTTATCGTGGTCGGCTACATGGCCGATACCGTAAAGGCCGCGTTCCCGGGCGATTACAAGTTTGTAATGCAGACCGAGCAGCTGGGCACCGGCCACGCGGCCTCGATGGCCAAGGACGAGCTGGCGGGCTACACCGGCGACGTGCTGGTATGCTTCGGCGACATGCCCCTGTTCAAGCAGGAGACGTTCAAGGAGCTGTTCCGCAAGCACGCCGCGGACGGCAACGCCGTTACCCTGCTGACCGCCATGACCGAGGTTCCCCCGGCATACGGCCGCATCATCCGCGACGAGAACGGCAACATGGTCGACATCGTGGAGCAGAAGGACTGCACCCCCGAGCAGGCCAAGATCCGCGAGGTTACTCCGGGCGTGTACGTATTCAAGTCCGAGTGGCTGTTCAAGGCTCTTGCCCAGCTGAAGAACAACAACGCTCAGGGCGAGTACTACCTGACCGATACCCCCAAGATCATCAAGAGCATGGGCGGCAAGGTCGGCACCTCCGTTATCAACGACGCCGATCAGATTCTGGGCGTGAACACCCAGGAAGAGTTGGAGAACGCCGAAAAGGTGCTGCTCAAGCGTCAGGCCGAGGCCAAGTAATTTAATACCGCAAAAGTTCGGGCTGCTTCATGTGAATGTGAAGCAGCCCGTTTTTTTATATTCGATTGTGCTTTACTTGAGCAGGGCACTTGCGCGGCTTAAAAGCGCTTCTCGCTCATTGCTTATACGCGAATGGATTACGTCTATGAGCAGCGCATTCAGTGTCTCGCCTATCGACCGGCCTGAGAAACCCAGACCGCGCAGGTCGTTGCCGCCTATCGCGAGCTGCCTCACCGTAAAGCACGCGTTCTCCCCCACCAGTTTGTGCGCGAGGGTTACGGATTGTGCCAGCGCATCGGCGCGCGCTGCATCGCCCGCGTGTGTCGCCTGCGCCGCTGCCAGCGTCAGCGCGTCGGTCAGACATTCCTCGCCCAGTTCGCTTAGTGCCTCCAGCACTTTTTCGCGTTCGGGCTTAACATTGCGCGTGCGGTTTGCAATCGCCGCGCAGGTGCGGCCTATGATCGAATTGGGCGCGCGCAATTCAGTAAGCGCGGCCTTTGCGCCGTCCGCGCCCGTGCCGCTGAGCAGTGCCGCCCACCTGAGCGCCGCATCAGCGGGCAGAAGTGTCATCGTCTCAATCGCATCGTCATACTCCGGCAAGCCATCCGGCATTTCGAGCGCCGCAAGTACCAGCCTTTTCCCCGCGCGAAACGCCTTTTGCGGATGGTGGGCGAGCACGGCCTTGTTCAGCTCAGCAAATACGCGTTCGCGCGCCACGTAGGATATATCGCCTGTGCGATTTATTAAGGCGTTAAGCGTGTCGCGGTCTATGTCGAAGTCCAGCACCGCCGCGAACCTCACCGCGCGCAGCATACGCAGTGCGTCCTCGTCGAATCGGCGGTCAGGCTCGCCCACACAGCGCACCGTGCGGCGGGCTATGTCCTGTCTGCCTTCGTACATATCGACCAGGCCGCGCCTGGGGCTGAACGCCATTGCATTTATCGTAAAGTCGCGGCGGCACAGATCGTCGCCGAGCTTTGTCGAAAACGACACGCTGTCGGGGCGGCGGTGATCGGTATACTCGCCGTCGGCGCGGTATGTGGTTATTTCAAGCGGCATACCGTCCAGCACCAGCGTTACCGTGCCGTGCTTTATGCCCGTGGGGATTGTGCGTTCGCCCGCAAAGCACTGCTCCACCTGCTCAGGCAGAGCGGACGTGGTTATGTCGTAGTCGCCCGGCGTGCGGCCCATCAGCTCGTCACGCACACAGCCGCCGACTATGTATGCCTCATAGCCCGCGCTTTCCAGAGCCGCAAGCGCGCGCTGTGCCTGAGGCGGCATGGTTATCGTCATGCTGCCACCTCCTGTGAATCGGATTTATCGCTGTATCATTTATTATAAGCATGTCACAGACGATTAGCAAGCCTACATTGGTAAAGCCGCTTTCTTTGCTTTAGAGTGTGTCTCAAGCGGGACAATCCGCAGACCCAAGTGGATTTTTCGTCAGTTCAAGGAATAAATCCGAAGGCTTAGCAGCGCTAAGTCGAGCCTTGTGACGCAGAAATGGCGGAGCGACGCCCGAAATTGCGGATTAAGGAATTTTTGAGACACACTCTAGAGCGCAATTGGAAAAGCTTCGCTTACTGCCTTAAAATTCGCCATATATGTTCCATTATATATTTTCAGGCATGACAAAGCGCGGCGAAAGTTATCGCCGCGCTTGACTGTGCTATCGTCAGACCATATAGCACGCGCAGTAGTGTCCGCCGCCTATGTCGCGCATTTCGGGGCGCTGCTTGGCGCAAATATCCTGGGCGTAAGGGCAGCGCGTGCGGAACGGGCATCCGCTGGGCGGGTCTATCGGGGTGGGCACATCGCCCTGAATTACTATGCGCTGGCTCTTGGCCGCGAGATCGGGATCGGCTATCGGCACCGCAGACAGCAACGCGCGCGTGTAGGGATGCTGCATGTGCGCAAACAGCTCCTCGACCGGCGCCATCTCGACCATATGGCCGAGGTACATAACGCCCACGTCGTGCGATATGTGCCTTACCATCGACAGATCGTGGCTTACGAACAGGTAGGTCAGACCAAGGCTGGCCTGCAGCTCCTCCAATTCGTTTACGACCTGCGCCTGTATTGACACGTCCAGCGCGGAGATTGGCTCGTCGCACACTATGAACTCCGGGTTGGACGCGAGGGCGCGCGCTATGCCTATGCGCTGACGCTGACCGCCCGAGAACTCATGCGGATAACGCGCGATATGGTCGGGCTTCAGGCCGACGGTTGCGATCAGCTCGCGCACGCGCTCCTTGCACTCGCTGTCATTTGAGTACAGCTTATGCGCGCGGATGGGTTCGGCGATTATGTCGCCCACGGTCATGCGCGGGTCGAGCGAGGCGTACGGATCCTGAAATATCATCTGCATCTTGCGGCGATAGGGCGCAATCTGCTTGTTATCCAGCTTGGCTATGTCATTGCCGTCGTAATAAATCGCGCCGTCGGTTGGCGTGTACAGGCGCACTATCGTGCGGCCGACCGTGGTCTTGCCGCAGCCCGACTCGCCCACCAGTCCGAACGTCCTGCCGCGCTCTATGCCGAACGACACGCCGTCCACGGCCTTCAGTGTGCGCTTATGGCGGCTGAACATTTTTTTATCCACGTCGAAGTACATCTTCAGGTCCTGCACCCTGACAAGCGGTTCATTTGCCATGCTCACACCTCCTCGCGCGTCACTTTGGGCGCATTCTTGTGCATCAGGTGGCACGAAACGCGATGCGTATCACTAAGCACGGTTTCGGGCGCCATGTATTCGCGGCATACCTGCATCGCGTACGGGCAGCGCGGCGCAAACGGGCAGCCCTTGGGCGGGCGCAGCATATCAGGCGGCGTGCCGGGTATTGGCAGGAGTTTGGAATGGGTTCCGTCCATCTGCGCCTTGGGTATGGAGCGCAGCAGACCCCATGTGTACGGGTGCTTGGGCGAATAGAATATCTCGCGCGTGGTGCCGGTTTCGGCCACGCAGCCGCCGTACATGACGACTATGCGGCTGCACATGCTGGCGATTACGCCCAGATCATGGGTTATCATTATGATCGAGGTATTCAGCTGATTTTTCAAGCCCTGCATCAGTTCCAGAATCTGCGCCTGAATCGTCACGTCCAGCGCGGTGGTCGGCTCGTCGGCGATTATCAGCTTTGGATTACAGGCCAACGCTATTGCGATCATAACGCGTTGACGCATACCGCCCGAGAACTCGTGCGGGTACTGCTTTAGGCGACTTTCGGGGCTGGGGATATTTACGAGTTTCAGCATTTCGAGCGCGCGCGCGCGTGCCTGAGCCTTATTAAGTCCCATATGGAGCTTAATCGGTTCCATAAGCTGCATACCGATCGTGTGCAGGGGGTTCAGCGACGTCATGGGATCCTGAAATACCATGCCGATTTCGCTGCCGTGCATCTTGCGCTTTTCGCGCTCGTCCATGGTCGTCAGTTCGCGGCCGTCAAACATGATCGAATCGGCGTTTACGTGCGCGTTGACTGGCAGAAGACCCATTACCGACAGCATGGATACGCTCTTGCCGCTGCCCGACTCGCCCACTATGCCCACCGACTCGCCGTAATCCACGGTCAGGTTAAGGCCGCGCACGGCGCGCACCTGGCCTACCTGAGTAGAAAAGGTGGTGCGCAGATTTTTTATATCCAATAATGGCATAACCGCCACTCCTTTTGCTTTTTTACTTTTTGAGTCTGGGGTCTAGTGCGTCGCGCAGACCGTCGCCGATGAAGTTAAGCGAGAACATGGTAAGGCATATCGCCAGCACCGGGAAGAACATCTGGTAAGGCTGGCTCATTATGTAGGGAATGGCGTCGTTCGCCAGCGTGCCCCACGAGGCCTGCGGCACGGCGATGCCTATGCCCAGGAAGCTGAGGAACGCTTCGGAGAAGATCGCGTTGGGTATTAGGAACGCGGTCGATACTATGATCGGACCCATCGAGTTTGGGATAAGGTGCGAAATCAGTATGCGCCAGCTGCTCTGGCCGCACAGCCGCGCTGCGAGTACGTATTCGGCGTTCTTATGAGTGAACACCTCGGAGCGAACCACGCGCGCCGTACCTATCCATGATGTGATACACTGGGCGATTATAACGCTCTTTACATTAGAACCCATTACCATCATTATAAGCACGATGTATATCAGCGAGGGCAGGCCGATAAGTATATCGACAATACGCATCATAATCATATCGACGCGGCCGCCCGCAAAGCCCGCAATTCCGCCGTACAAAACGCCTATGCACAAATTGATTATCGCCGCAACCACGCCCACGGTAAGCGATATGCGCGCGCCGTACAGTACGCGCACCAGTATGTCGCGGCCGAATTTATCCGTGCCGAAGGGGTGCGCCCAGCTGGGGCCCATATTGCCGTTTAGTATATCCTGCGCGTCGTAGGAATACGGCGAAAGCATGGGGCCGAATATCGCCGCGAGCGCGATTATTATAATGATAATCATGCCGGTCATGGCCAGCGGGTCGCGCCGGAACCGATACCATACGTCCTGCCAATAGCTGGTGGACGGGCGCGCAATGTCCTCGGCGTGCTTTTCCTCGCTGCTGAGCGCGGTGAACATATCCGCCGGCAGCGCTTCGTAATTCCCGGGCGAAAGCACAGATTCCTGCACTTCCTCAAATACCGCCTTATTTTTGCTCAATGCTGCCGCCTCCTTAGTCAGTGATCTTCACGCGCGGGTCGATTATCGCGTACGCAATGTCAACTATCAGATTACAGATAATTACGAATATACCAAAGAATATGGTTATGCCCATTATCATCGTATAGTCGCGGTCGCTTATGCTGGTAACGAAGTCGCGGCCTATGCCAGGAATGGCGTATAGGCGCTCGACCACGAACGAACCGGTAAGCAGACCCGCAATCAGCGGCCCAAGGTAAGTGACCACCGGCATGATCGCGTTTTTAAGCGCATGGCGCAGCACTACCCAGAGTTCGGGCACGCCCTTGGCGCGCGCGGTGCGGATGTAGTCCTGCTCCATAACCTCCAGCATGGAGGAGCGTGTCTGGCGCGCGATATAGGCTATCGGGTTAAACGACAGACAGGCTACGGGCAGTATGTAGTGCTTCCAGCTGGTCAGGCCGAACGTAGGCAGCCACTTCAGCCATACCGAGAACAGATACAGAAGCAGCACCGCGATAACGAACACCGGCACCGATATGCCCACCGTGGCGAACACCATGCTGCCCCAGTCGGCCCAGCTGTTGCGGTGTATGGCCGAGGTTATGCCCAGCGCCACGCCGATAAGCAGCGACGTGAGCACCGCGACTATGCCTACCTTGGCCGAGACCGGGAAGCCGCGCTGGATAGTCTCGTTTACGGTAACGTCGAGCTGTTTATAGGATATGCCCAGATCGCCGTGCAGGAGTCCTTTCAAATATATAATGTACTGTTCCCACACAGGCTTATCCAGTCCGAATTTTTCATTCAGGCGCTCAAGCACCTCGACCGGGACGTTTTTTTCCTCGGCAGGGCTGAACGGGCCGCCGGGTATTGCGTGCATCAGGAAGAACGTAGCGGTTATCAAAACGAAGGTGGTTAATATGCCCGCTATGATTCTCTTAAATATATATCTGGCCATGGCTGCCTCCTCCATAGAGCCTTTTTGCATATATACACCAAAATGTATATTTTGCATTTCCGGCAAATCGAACGTATACATGAGATTATAGTCTCTTATCCCCTGTTTTGCAAGTTATTTCTTGCGCACTGTATTTTGCAATATCACTAATTATGCTGCAAATCGGTAAATGCGCCATTTTTATCGATAACGTTCATTCGGAATTGTGAGTATCGTTCGGGCGTATTAAGGGCGACTATTTTTGTTCCGAGTGTTAAATCATTCGCAATTCCGCATAAATACATGCGGAGTGAGCATAAATTCCATTGACAAGCGCGACTTTTTCTGCTATCTTGTTGTCAGCTTAATTTTGCAGTTTTTAGATTTCGCACTTTCATGTCAGGCATGACGCATGGTTAACAGCCAAATGTTTGCTCTGCATACTGACGGCGAATGCTGCAAAGCTTGGGCGAATACGAAAAGGAGGCTCTTTAGATTATGATGAAGAAACTGCTTGCCCTGCTGCTATGTTTGATGCTGGCTGCCATACCGACGATCTCGCTCGCCGACTCGACCGAGGCCAAGATAGTTTACGCCATATCCGACGATCCCGAGCAGATGGACCCCACGCTTAACTCCTACTCCCGCTCCTCCATGGTGCTGCAGCAGTTGTTCCGCGGCCTGTACAAGACCGGCCCCGACGGTTCGGCCATTCCCGCGCTGGCTGAGGGCTACACCGTGTCTGACGACGGCCTCACCTACACCTTCACGCTGCGCGACGGCTGCAAGTGGTCGGACGGCAGCGATCTGACGATGCAGGACTTTTACTATTCCTGGATGCGCGTTATGAATCCCGACACCGCGTCCAAGACCGTATCCAGCATGTGGGTAATTAAGAACGCCAAGGCGTACTACAACCACGAGTGCACCGCCGAAGAAGTCGGCGTGAATCTGATCGACGACAAGACCATCGCCGTTACGCTGGAAAGCCCCGCGCCGTGGTTTGTCAGCCTGACCGCCACCACCGCCTTCATGCCGGTTAAGCAGTCCGTGGTCGAGGGCAACGACTCCTGGACCAAGACCGCCGACACCTACGTATGCAACGGCCCGTTCATGCCGGTTGAGTTCAAGACCAAGGAACGCATTATACTGACCAAGAACCCCAACTACATCGACGCCGACGCTGTGAAGATCGATACCGTTGAGTTCGTAGTAATCGAGGCCGCCGAGACCGAGCTGGCCGCGTACCAGAATGGCGAGATCAACGTGGCCGACAACCTGTCCGCCAACGCGATGCAGACCTACAAGGATACCGACGAGTATTACAACGTTGACCGTATCGGCATCCGCTATATGGACTTCAACACCGAGCACGCTCCCTTCGACAACAAGCTGGTTCGTCAGGCGTTTGCGATGTCCATCGACCGTCAGCTGCTGATCGACCGCATACTTGAGACCTCCGAAAGCGCCGTACTGGGCTTTGTTCCCAAGGCGCAGCCCTCTCTGAGCGATTCTACCAAGTCCTACCGCGAGGTTGCGGGCGACATGTTCAGCGAGGACGTTGCCAAGGCGCAGGAGCTGCTGGCTGAGGCTGGCTATCCCAATGGCGAAGGCATCGGCACCATACAGCTGGTAGTATCCGCCTCCACCGCCAACAAGGACCTGGCTCAGGCGCTGCAGAGCATGTGGAAGACCAACCTGAACGTAAACATCGAGATCGTTACCTATGAGTCCAAGGTATACTGGACCGAGCTGGACAACGGCAACTTCGACATCGACCTGAACGGCTATACCTGCGACTACCTCGACCCGAGCGCCAACCTGATGATATTCACCACCGGCTCCAACGCGTATGAGAACCGCTGGGACGACGCGGCTTACGACGAGATGATCAAGTCCTCCATGCAGGAGCTGGATCAGACCAAGCGCGAGCAGATGCTGATCGAGGCCGAAAAGTACCTGGCCGACGCAATGCCCGTATGCCCGATACTGAGCTTCAACGACGACTATCTGGTAAAGCCCAATATCACCGGCGTTGTGAAGAACTACATCGGCCATATCTGCTTCGAGTATGCCGAGGTAAACTAATCATCGATTGATACACTTTCCCCTGCCACATGGCGGGGGAATTTTTTCGTGCAAAGTGCGCTTTAGAATAAGATGCATATCCCATCTCATAAAACATGCGTTGACCTTTTTTGAGTTTATGCTATAATCTTATTCAAGGATTGCGTGCGTCGCCACATTTACACTTTTTAGAATATTTTAAGCGCGGACAGCGGTCGTTTTTCTCCCACCCAGCCCGGCGCGTGGAGGTATGATTTTTTATGTGGACAAGGGCTGTCTCGAACGACAACGCGATTGTATTCACGGACGGACGGTACAAGCTGCGGCTATGCGCCTACGCACCCAACATAATGCGCGTTACTCAGACAGGTCACGACGAATTTATACTGCGCGACGACCCGATGATCGTGGCCAAGGCCGAGGGCATTGCCGAGGTGGCCGAGGCGGAGGGCGGCGCGGTCGTGGACTGCGGCGAGCTGATGTGTCACCTCAACCTGAATACCGGCGCGCTTGAGTGGTTTTGCAGCAAAGGCGACGCTGTGACCGAAATCATGCGCGAACCGGAAAAGGGCGGGCGCGTTATGCGCGAGATAGACATTATCAGGCATAAGTTCGAGCCTGACTCCCCCATAATCGAATATCAGAGCGTTGACGGCGCACGCGCACGAGTCGAGGGCACGCCTTACGCCGACCGGCGCGGGTATCAGACGCGGCTCAGCTTTGTATTCGATGACGATGAGGACATATTCGGACTGGGTCAGCACGAACAGGGCGTGCTCAACTACCGCGGCAGCCATCAGTTTTTATACCAGCACAATTTGAAGATTTCCTCCCCCGTCATAATGTCCAGCAATGGCTGGGGGCTGCTGAACAACTGCTGCAGCGCGCAGATATTCCATGACGACGCGTTCGGCAGCTACATATCCGCCGACGCGGCCGACGAAATGGACTACTTTGTGATATACGGCCCGGACTTCGACCGCATGGTGGGCGCGATACGGCAGTTGACCGGCGACGCGCCGATGCTGCCGCGCTGGACGCTGGGTTATGTGCAGTCCAAGGAGCACTACTCAACCGGTCAGGAGCTTGTGGACGTCGCCGCCGAGTACCGCAGGCGCGGCATACCGCTGGACTGCGTTGTGCAGGACTGGCAAACCTGGCCCGAGGGGCAGTGGGGACAAAAGACCGTAGACAAGGAGCGCTATCCCGATCTTAAAGCCACCACCGACAAGCTGCACGACATGGATGTACGCCTTATGTGGTCGATATGGCCCAACATGAACGGCGACTGTCCGAACCAGATGGAGTTTTTGAGGCTGGGACAGATGCTGGGCAACCGGCGCACGTTCGACGCGTTCAATCCCGAGGCGCGCCGGACCTACTGGAAACAGTGCCGCGAGGAGCTGTTCCCGGGCGGCGTGGACGCGTGGTGGTGCGACTGCAGCGAGCCGTTTGAGGCCGACTGGTTCGGCGAGGTCGAAATGCTGCCTGAAGATCGCATGTACTTTAACGTGGACGAGTTTAAGCGCTACATCGATCCTACTCAGATACTTTCGTATTCGATAAACCATTCGCGCGGCATGTACGAGGGCCAGCGCGCCGAGACTGACGAAAAGCGCGTGGTCAACCTGACCCGCTCGGGACTTACCGGCCAGCAGCGCTACGCCACGATATGCTGGAACGGCGACACGTCCGCGACTTGGGACGTGCTCAGGCGCACTGTGCCCGACGGACTTAACCTGATGCTGACCGGTCTGCCCTACTGGACGGTGGATGCGGGCGGATTCTTTGTGAAAAGCCGCAAGGAGTGGTTCGGCCGCGGCGAGTATGAGCGAGGCTGTGAGGATGAGAATTACCGCGAACTGTACCTGAGATGGCTGCAGCTAAGCGCGTTCCTGCCCATGATGCGTTCGCACGGCACCGAAACGCCGCGCGAGGTGTGGCGCTTTGGCGAGCCGGGCGATACCTATTACGATGCGATTGTGGACTGCATAAGGCTGAGGTACATGCTTATCCCCTATGCCTATTCCGAAATGGCAGCGGTGCACTTCGAGCATTCCACGCTGATGAGAATGCTGGCATTCGACTTCCGCACGGATGCGGTTGCGCGCAATATTTCCGATCAGTTCATGTTCGGGCGCGCGCTCATGATATGTCCGGTGCTGTCGCCCGCCGAGGACGGCGTGGCTGTGCGCGACGTGTACCTGCCCGAGGGCTGCGACTGGTACGACTTCTGGAGCAACACGCGCTATACGGGCGGGCAATGGCTGCGCGTGAATGCGCCGCTGAGCAGTATACCGATATTCGTGCGCGCCGGCTCGATAGTACCGATCGGCACGGACGGCAAGTGCGCGGAGGAAGCGATGTGCGCCCAGCCGCTGACGCTATACGTATACGGCGGCGCGGACGGGCGGTTTACGCTGTACAACGACGCGGGCGACGGATACGGATACGAGCGAGGCGAGTATGCCACGGTTACTTACGAATGGCATGACGACGAGGAGCGGCTGGATGCGGAGTTCGCGGGCGACGTGCGGTTTGCGCTGGATGAGCCGGCGGTTGAGATAATCAGATAATGCGGCTGTCGCCGGGAAGCTTTGGCTTTCCCGGCGATTTTTTCATGATAACATGGCCCATCTTTCCATTTACACTGCCGCAAATTTACCCTTGCCTTTGCAATGGCTTTACCATATAATATACGCGTCGGCACGGCGCAAAAAACACAACGCGGTTGGTAGTCCGGCGGCGGCGTTTGCCGTAAGTAACCCTCCCTCCTGTGGGTCGTCCGTGCGCAAAACCAGTACCGACGGACAGGAGGCGCGCAATGGATATGCACATTGCGTTGACGGTCTATTTCGACGGTCAGTTTTATGTGGGGCTGCTGGAGCGGCGCAATCGGGGCGAGATGAACGCAGCGCGCGTGGTTTTCGGCGCGGAGCCGGGCGATGCGGAACTACTGGACTGGATAATAAGCGGTTATCCGGGCGCGGTATTTTCGCCGGGCGTGTATGCGCCGCGCGAGGTCAAGCTGGCGGGCAACCCCAAGCGGCGGCAGCGGCAGGCGATGCGCGCGCTTGAGCGCGGCATAAGCACCAGGTCTCAGCAGGCGCTCGCGCTTGCGCGCGAAGCGGCTGCGGCAGAGCGGCACGAGCGCGCAAAGCTGCGCCGCGAGGAATACGCCGAGCGGCAGTTTGCCATAAAACAGGCAAAGCGAAAGGCCAGGCATCGCGGCAGGTGACTGCCCGCGCGGCATGAGCGGGAACTTCCCGCCCATGCCGCTTTACGCTTTATGGGCTCGTCAGTTTATCAAACGCAAGCGGGCATGACCTGCGCCGAGGTCATGCCCGCTATCTATCATATATGCGCTTGTGCCCTTATTCCCTGCCCAGCGCCCGCAGTACCGCCACCGCCGCGAACGACGCGAAGCCGTGGTTCAGACTGCCGCGCTGCACGTCGTTATGCTCCCAGAGCGTACCGGTCAGCTTGGCCATGCCGCCGAAGAAGCTCTTTATTTCCTCCAGCACCTTTGCGTTCATGCCCAGCGCAAGCAGCGACTCTATGCGCAGGTATATGCCCATAAAGGCGTTGGACGGCTCGATCTCGCGGCCCAGCTCGGCGTACTTTGAATGATCGGGGCCGAATATGTTAGTAAACGCCGACTTGAGGAACGCATACTGCGGCTCGTCTATATCGATCTCGCCGAAGCGCAAGGCGTAATACTGGCAGGTTTCGGAGGTATTGCCGGTATTGCGCAGTACGCCGTCCTCGCCGCGCACAGCGTTATCTTCAAACAACTGGCCGTCGAACGAGAGCCGCACGGTTGCCTTGCGCACCTGCGCGCACTGCTCGATCAGCGCGTCGTCGCCGTAGATATTGCCTACCGCCTTCAGTATACGCGAATACAGGAAGTTGGTAGGATAGTTTACGTCATTTGTCCAAGTATTGCACTTGGACCACTCAACGAAGTTCCAGCCGGGCAGGTCTTCCAGCAGGCCGTCCGAATTGCGGTACTTTGCCAGCATGTTCAGCAGGTCGTAGCACAGCTTGCGGAAATATTCCTTATCCATGCCGGGATCACGCTTGAGCGCCGATTCCAGCTCCAGCACGTACCACATGGCCCACTGCGGTATGAACTCGCTGTTAAGCACGTCCGAAGGATAGCACATGGGCAGCATACCCGCTGGCAGTTCCTTAATCGCGCCCGCCTGTACGAAGTTGCGCAGGAATTGGCGCTCGATGCGGTTATCGCCGGTAAAGGCATATTCCGACTGCGCCGTGTAATAACTGTCGCACAGCCAGCCGGCGCGCTCGCGCGTGGGGCAGTCCATATATACGTCCAGCGCGTTCTGGCGATAGGTTTCGACCGCCGCGCCGTATATCTCGTCAAGCAGCTCATCGCCCGAATCTAGCACCGGGCGTGCGCACTCCGGATGCACGAACGTGCGCAGGGACGCGGAGTTGACTATCACGCGGCCGCTTACGACGTTAAACTGCATGTAGCGGAAATCCACCGGGTCGAAGTTTTCCAGATTGTAATGTCCTGCCTTTAGCTTATATGAAACCATGTGGATATACTGACCGACCAGTCGATTTGTAGGCACCCACGCGTCCGGGCAGTATTCCTCATACGATATGATGAGGTAGGCATCCTCCTCAACATCCACGTCGGCGCGCAGGAAGCCGGTATGCGCGCGGCCATAGTCGGCCATGGCATACTCGCCCGCACCCAGTTCGATCTGTACAAACGGTTCGGATATACGCTCGCCCTTGAACTGCATCGCGATGTAGTCCAGATACGGCGCGGCCTTCAACTCATCCAGCGCATAGCCGTCGGACGGCATTTTTGACTTTTCTGCGTGCGGTTTGGGCGCGGATTCAGGCCGCGCTATCGGGCAGCCATTGGCGTCGCCGGTCACGTTTATGATGAAGCGTCCATTGGGCGTCTTGCTCTCGCCGATGGTGAACATGCCTCGCGCCGCCAGCTGCTTTGCGGGCAGTATCTCCATGCACGGCAGCGGCACCTCGCGCGGGATGGGTTTGAAGTCGAAGGGCGTGAGTTCCAGCTCGCACTTTTTAAGATTGTTCTGGCCGTCGTACACCTCGGAGAAATGACGCTGGTACGAGAAGCGCATTACCTTGCGCAGGCGCGACTCGTTTATATAGCCTTCGAAGTCGTGGCCAGTCGAAGCGAGTATTTCGCCGCCGCACTCTACCTCAGCCATTATGAAGCCGGTGTGCGTCACGCCGTCGAACGAACGGCAGTTGTAGCTGCTCAGTTCTATGCGCAGTTCGCCGCCGTTTATCAGTTCCAGCGGCAATTCGTCCACGCGGAAATAGCCGCCCGCCGCGCGCGCCGGGCCGTATATCAACAGTTCGTCGTTAAAGTACACGCGGTAGCGCGTCGCGCCGGTTATGCGCAGCTCGGCCACGTCCTGCCGCGCGGGCAGACTGCATTTGAATACCGCGCTTACGTTCATTACATTTGAAAGACCCTTGAGGAAAACGGGCAATGCCTTCTTAAACATACTCTCATCCGCCAATCGCTGCAAATTTTTATGTCAGATCGTTTGTGCGCGCTTTATCGTCAGCAGATGGCTTGAGGGCATATGCCTTACCAAACCATGCTTACGAATCTGCAATTTTTTTAAGGCGCGCGTCGAGATTCATTATACATCCGCGGGACTCAGGTGTCAAACCGCCTAAGCTCTCTTAGCGCCTTGTTTCGATAGACGAGATCGTCGCGCACAGTGAAGCCCTGCTTTTCCCAGAATGCGTTGCCGGATTGATTGCGCTTGAACGCTACCAACGCCGCCTTGGTTATGCCGATTTCGCCCAGCGCGGCAAGGGCATGGCCGACGAGCTGCGTGCCTATCCCCCTGCCCTGAAAATCCGGGTGTACGGCCGTGTGATAGATATATCCCCGACGGCCGTCAGAACCGGTCAGGATTGCGCCCACAATCCGGCCACACTGATGCGCAGCAAAGCAGGTATCGGGATTGCGCGCGAGGAATCTGGCTATGCCCGCCTCGGAATCGTCCACGTCGTTAAGCCCCATTCCGGCGCAGGCCAGCCACAGCGCGCGTACTTCGGCATAGTCGGCTAAGGTCATCGGGCGAATCTGCACCTCTGTCATCCCTGCAGCCCGCGCGACTGCCTGTCCATGTCCTCGACAACTATGTCGTATATCTCGCCCAGCGACGCGCAGTACTCCAGCACCTTCCACGGTTCGTTGGTGTGGAAGTGAATCTTTATCATCTCGTCGTCGCCCACGGCCAGCAGGCAGTCGCCGTTAAAGTTGTCAAGGAAATAGTCGCTTATCTTGTCCTCGTCCAGGTTTTTGCCTTCGATCAGCAGTTGGGTGTCGTACCTGAATTCCAGCATGTCGAGCGCCTCCTGTAATTATTTGATGGATCAATTATACCACCGTATTTGGAGCGGCGCTACTTAAAATTGCGCGGAATTTGAAATTGCCTGAATAATGCCTTAGCATACAGCAAAACGCCCGACAGACTTGAATCTATCGAGCGTTCGGGATTTCATTTTATTATTCACTGTCAGGCAGAGCGGCCGTGTATTTCCGTATAGCCGATGCCGCGCAGAACATTGTCAGCAGTTCGGTTATCGGTATCGCAAGCCACAGCAACTGCGCGCCGGTCACTGCGGGCAGGACGAGAATCAGTATGCCGCTTATCACAAGTCCACGCGTGACCGAAACGATAAACGCCGCATTCGGCTTCATGATGGCCTGGAAATAGTACGTCGAGAATATGTTGAACGGCAGCAGCATGAACGATATTGCATACGTACGTATTATCGCGGGTGCCATGTCCAGTGCTTCGGGCGCAGCGCTATTTTTATAGCCATGTTCCAATGCAGGTATGTCCTCGGTGTACGCAGTCCAGCCCACCTTCGTATAGAGCCGCAAAATCTCGTCGGACTTGAATTGCGTGTATTCTTTTAGCTCCATTCACTTCTCCATAAGCGCTTAAGCATGATGTTTAGCATCCGTTCGAACTATATTTCTACAAATTCGGCATCATTGCCCTTTTCACGAATCAACTGCATCAAATCGTTTGCCCGCATATAAACAGTTGCCGTATTTTCATTTGGATGCACGGCGATTCTGCCACCGGCAAATTCTGCGTCCAGATAAAAGTGCACACGCCGGTCAGTATCATTCAATATGCCCAGCGGCGTAACCGCGCCCGGCGTTAACCGCATGACGGCAAGCAGTTCTTCTGCCGAAGCGAACGAAAGCGCACGCAAGCCATGCTGTTGGCGAAAGCTTTTCAGATTAACGCGCTTATCGCCTTTCACTGTAATCAGGTAATAGCCGCGTCTTTTATCATCGCGCACGAACAGGTTTTTAGCCTCACATTCAGGATAAGGCAAATCAATAGCCGTCGCTTCCTCCATATTGAATACAGCAGGATGCTCTATCGCTTCAAACGAGATATTGTGATTTCTAAGATACTGATACGTTTCAAACTTATTCATAGTGCTCCTCGTTTGATTTATCAATCATTCGCACATGCGCCGCCCATAAGGAGGAATTTACATCTTGGACTCACAATCAATATTTCAGCGCACAATCGGCTTACGATACGCTTTACGTTCCTATATTTTATATTGATAACGATGCTATGCTAGAATATATTTCAAGCAGACCAATTCGCAAATCCGAGCGGATTGTCATCAATTCAGGTAAGAAATCTGAAAGCAACAATTAAATTAAGGCCCATAACGCAGAGCTACGGAGCGCGTCATCTTTTTTTACACCCTATAGTTGCGGGAGAACCCTAAATTACATACTTCAGACCGTTTTGAAACACACTTAAATATATAAAAAGAGGATTGACTTAATGTCAATCCTCAAAGTGGACCGCCAGGGACTCGAACCCTGGACACCCTGATTAAGAGTCAGGTGCTCTACCAACTGAGCTAGCGGTCCAAGTGGAGCGGTAGACGAGATTCGGACTCGCGACATCCACCTTGGCAAGGTGGCACTCTACCACTGAGCTACTACCGCAGGAGAAGTGGACCGCCAGGGACTCGAACCCTGGACACCCTGATTAAGAGTCAGGTGCTCTACCAACTGAGCTAGCGGTCCATAATGGAGCGGGTGATGGGAATCGAACCCACGTAACCAGCTTGGAAGGCTGGCGCTCTACCATTGAGCTACACCCGCATATATCCAAGCGTCAACGGCTGTGGTTTCAAGATTGTGGAGCGGTAGACGAGATTCGGACTCGCGACATCCACCTTGGCAAGGTGGCACT
>CAOKFD010000049.1:0-21457 GCA_948467645.1 uncultured Eubacteriales bacterium
ACGGGCCCTGGCGATTGTCGCCCTGCTGTACGGGGCGGCCATACGGACCCTGGCGGTTGTCGCCCTGCTGTACGGGGCGGCCATACGGGCCCTGGCGATTGTCGCCCTGCTGTACGGGGCGGCCATACGGACCCTGGCGATTGTCGCCCTGCTGTACGGGGCGGCCATACGGGCCCTGACGGTTGTCGCCCTGCTGCACAGGACGGCCATATGGGCCCTGCGGGCGCGCGCCGGGCTGAGCCGGACGGCGATCGCCCTGCTGCGCATTTCGCGGCTGATTCTGGTTCTGCGTCGGAGCGCTGCGACGCTCGCCCTGACGGTTATTGTTATCCGGGCGGCGGTCGGGCTGAGTCTCAGCGGGCTTTGCCGCGGGCGCTGCTTCGGCTGCGCGCGCCGCTTCTTGAGCGGCCTCGGCGGCTTTGGCGGCGCGGGCCTGCGCTTCGGCGGCCTGAGTAGCCTCGTTCTGCGCCGCGAACTGGTCGGACGAAAATGCGTTCATGAATACGGGCGCTTCCACGCGCGCGTCCTTGCGCTTTTCTTCCTGCTTCTGAGTTTCGCTGGCGGTGAGCTTATCCTCGAGCGCCTTCAGCGCACGCAGCGCGTCCTGCGCCTGCTTGCGCGATTTCGATACGGTTTCAAGCAGCCTGCCCGCATTGGAGGCAACTTCCTTGGTTGCGTCCTGTACCTTGACTTTGGCCATCTAAATTATGCACCCCCGCGTATTGCAATCGGTAAATATCAATTTTCAGTCTCCACTATCTGACTAACATTATTGAGCGTCTTTTCGATGCTCTTTGAAATGCCCTCGGCAAGTTTTGCATCCTGCACGACGGCGGTCCTGCGGTTCGGTTTGCCGACCGAGCGCCCCAGTTGACCGGCCTTCAGCGCGATCAGTTTTACATTATGGTACGCTGAAGCGTCGCGGAACTTCTTTAACGTGCCGGGCGATACCCCCTCGTCGATCAATATGAGCGCCGCGCGATCCGCGCGTATTACATTAAGACAGGCTTCCTCTCCCAATGTCAGCTTGCCCGCGCGCATTGCGATTCCGATAAGGCCCACGGCCTCGCCCGCGCTCACTGCTTGGCCTCCGGAGCGTCCGCTCCTTCGCTCAGCGCGTCCATCAGTTGCTGATAGACTTCCTTATCCACCGGACACTCGAACGCCTTGGCGAGCAGGTTGGCCTTCATCGCCTTTTTAAGGCATTCGGGATCGTGGCAGATATACGCGCCTCTGCCGGGCGCGCGCCCCACCCTGTCCAGCGCAATCGCGCCCTCGGGCGAGCGGACTATGCGCGCCATCTCGCGCTTGGGCTTCATCTCGCGACAGCCCAGGCACATGCGCATGGGAATCTTTTTAGGTTTGGGCGGCATACGTCCCTCCCTTCCGGGCGCATCTGAGCGCCCCGTGTATTTATATGATTATTCGGCCTGAGGAGCTTCGGCGGTTTCTGCCGCGCCGGTTTCCTCGACCGCCTCATCGGGCTTATCCTCCGGCTCGCTGTCCAGACCCAGCAATGCCTGCTCGGCCTGACTCTGGCTCTTTATGTCTATGCGCCAGCCGGTCAGCTTCGCGGCCAGTCGGGCGTTCTGGCCCTCCTTGCCGATTGCCAGCGACAGTTGATTGTCGGGCACTATCACGCGGGCAGCCTTATCCTTTTCGGACACATAGACATTAAGCACGCGCGCGGGATTTAAGGCGTTTGCGATGTACTCAGCCGGATCGGCCGACCACTTGATTATATCGATCTTTTCGTCCTTCAGCTCGTTTACCACGTTTTCCACGCGCATACCGCGCGGGCCTACGCACGAGCCTACCGGGTCTACCATAGGATCGGTGGACGTTACGGCCATCTTGGTGCGGAAGCCGGCCTCGCGTGCAATTGACTTAATCAGCACAATGCCGTCGCGAATCTCGGGCACCTCGATTTCGAAAAGGCGCTTGATCAGACCCGGATGTATGCGGCTTACCAATACCTGCGGGCCCTTGAGCTGGCGCTGTACCTCAAGTACGTACACCTTTATGCGGTCGTTAATATGGTATTCCTCGCCCGGCATCTGATTGCTTTCGTCGAGCAGCCCCTGCGTGTGACCCAGATCGACTATTACCTGCTTACCCTCTATGCGATCGATTATCGCGGTAAGTATCTCGTTTTCCTTCTCGACATATTCATTATATATGCTGCCGCGCTCGGCCTCGCGTATGCGCTGCACGACCACCTGCTTTGCGGTCTGGGCGGCTATGCGGCCAAACTTGCGCGGAGTAACCTCTATATCGACCTGATCGCCCACCTGATAATGCGGGCGTATCTGATGCGCCGCATCCAGCGAGATTTCCTCGCTGTCGTTTTCAACCTCGTCCACGACCTTTTTATTGGCATAGACGTGCACGTCGCCCGTGGCCGAATCTATCGATACGCGCACGTTGCTGGCGTTGTAATTGCGCTTGTAAGCCGATACCAGCGCCAGTTCTATCGCGCTTAGCAGCACGTCCTTATCTATATTGCGTTCCTTTGTAAGCGCGTCCAGCGCGCTGATAAACTCCGCACTCATGTCCCGGATTTCCCTCCATCATGGTCTTTCTCATGGTCATTGTTATCGGCGCCTTCGGTTTCGCGCTCCAGTTGGTCGAACAGGGGGCTGTCCATCTCGTCGTCGTCCAGCGTCATGCGTATCTGCGCTATGTCCGCACGCTTGAGCGCCTTCATCGCGCCGCCCGCGTCCAGCGTCACGGTTTCGGCGTCAAACGCCGCAAGTTTGCCCCGCAGCTGCTTTACGCCGTCCATCTGGCGGTAAAAGCGCGCCTCGACCGTCTGACCCAGCGCGCGCTCGAAGTCGCGGTCGCGCTTGAGCGGCCTGTCCGCGCCGGGCGAGGTTACTTCCATATAATCATAGTCAATATCCTGCGCATACTTGAGCGCGCGGCGGTGGAAGTTTTCGCAATCGTCCAGCGAAACGCCGCCCTCCGCGTCCTTATCGATAGTAAAGCGCAGTACGTTGCCGGTGCTTTCGCGGGCCATGACCACGTCCACCAGCTCAAGTCCCAAAGCGTCGGCTTCTTCCTCAGCCCTGCGCCTTACCCCGGCCAGCGACTGACTGGGCTTTTTTGCACGTCCGGCCATGAGCCCACCTCCTTATTATATTGCGCGCGCGTCCATATCAACAATAAAGAGCGGGTTTGTATCCGCTCTTTCTCAAATGCAATACGTCACGCGGTCGCCTTATGCGCCCTAAGGCCCTGCATAAAGACCCGCGCATACACTTCTTCCCGAATATTATATCACTTAATGCGGCTAAATACAACTGCTGCAACCAAAACTTCACGCGTAAAACGGCCTCCCGCGCGCCGATGCAATGCGGCTTATCCCCTGCGCGGCGCGTGAACTTTTACGCGCCGCGCCGCGTCAAATACTTACATGTATTATGCGCCGCCGCGCGCGGCTTCGGGAGGTATCGATTTGCTCAGGCGCACTATACTTACGCTGGCGCTGCTTATGCTGTTTCTGACTGCCGGGAGCGCGTTTGCCGGCGCGGGAGCGGAGCTGTATCCGTTTTACGACGGCCAGGCGTACCGGCTGATGGATTCAAACGGCGATATGCTGAGCGACCTAAGCTGCGACTATATAAGCGCGATTCAGCTTGACGACAGTCAAAAGCGCTTCGTCGCGTTCATGAGCGACGAAAACGGCAGCCGCGCGGTGCTGCTGGATGCAAAGGGTCAGCCGCTCACCGATCAGGACTACGAATCGATATATTATCAAGACGGCGCGCTAATGACCGTGAAAAACGGTATGTGCGGCATAATCGACGAAAACGGCGACGAGCTGCTGCCGGTAAAGTACACATCGATAGTGCCCACCGGAGAGGGCGCGTTTTTCACCTCCACCGACGACCCGTTCGACGGCATCGCCGACGAGATATATCTGACATACCTGGACGGCAAGTGCCGGTACTTGGGCGTAAGCGGCGGGCTGTACGGCGCGTTTTCGGAAGGGCTGCTCTGCACCGCGTCGCGCGACGGACTGTACGGGTATCTGGATACCGACGGTAAATGGGTAATCGCGCCGGTGTACGATCACGCGGCCGACTTTTCGGGCGGGCTGGCCGAGGTTATGCGCGGCGGCTTATACGGACTTATCGATAAGCAGGGCAATCTGGTACTGCCTATCAAATACGACTTCATATCCTCGTCCGCGTCCACGGGCGACGACGCGCGCATAATCGTCGCGATAGCCGACGGCTCGGCGGCGATATACGACCGCGCCAGCATGATGCCCATTGCGATGGTAAGCAACGTGCAATACGCATTCCTGCCCACGGCGGGCACGGCGATGCTGCTAAACGACGAAAAGATCAGGCTGTACAGTCTGGCGGGGCACAGCGTCGAGCTGGACGTGGGCATAAACGATTCAGTCGAGGTGCTAAGCGACACGCAGGTTTTTGTATCCGACCCGCAGACCATGACGGCCAGCATAATCGACATATCCGGCAGCGGCGAACCGGCGGTCGAGTTCACTGACACGGCGAGCGCCTACCCAATGTTCAACGGCTCTGAGATAAATGCGATATGCGTAGGCCGCGATGATGGCGCGCACACGCTGTGGGGTGTATACGCGCTGGACGGGAGCGAGATACTGCCGGTTGAATACGATTCGATAGTGCAGACCTGTGACGGCATATTTTCGGTCAAGGCCGGCAGCGAATACGGGCTTATCCGCGCGGACGGCGAGTGGATTTTCCGAAACGACAACACAGGCGGCAGTTCGGAGGATAACTCCGATTACTCCGATACTGTTGAGGCTGAGACGGATTATTGATTCCCGGTTTGTTAGTGCCCTGCGCCCTGCCCTTATCATATTAAATGCCTTTTGCATATAAAAGACAATCGCCCCGCATTGTGCAGGCAGACTGCACTGTGCGGGGCGGTTTCGTTTGCGTTTGCGTGCTTACATCATGTCGAACAGGCTCATCTGGCTGGTTTCGGGCATACCTTTAAGGCAGCCAAACTTACGCAGAAGTTCTATCGTAGCCTTTCCTATGTGGCGCTTTAGCATATCCTCGACCGATATGAACGGACCTTCCCTGCGCGCGTCCACGACCACCTGCGCGGCGTTCGCGCCCAGACCGGGTATCGCGGTGAACGGGATAAGCAGTTCGTGATCGCTCTTAATCACAAACTGATCGACCTCGCTCTCGTACAGGTCGCACGGCAGCAGCACCATGTGGCGCGCGTGCATTTCAAGGAGGATTTCGAGCATCGTGACAATGTTGGCCTCCTTGGCGCTTATGTCCTTGCCCTTGTCGTCCAGCGCCACCAGCTGCTCCAGTATGTCGTTGGCGCTGCCCATCATTATGGACGCGTCGAACACGTCAAGGTTGCGCTGCAGGTAGCACTTATAGTACGCCACGGGATAGTACACCTTAAAGTACGCTATGCGCAGCGACATCGTGACGTATGCGACCGAATGCCCCTTGGGGAACATGTACTTTATCTTTTTGCAGGAGTCGATGAACCATTCGGGCGTGTTATGCTCGTTCATGGCGGATTCCATCTCGGGTTTGAGTCCCTTGCCCTTACGCACAGATTCCATCGTGGTGAAGGCCATTTTAGGCTCAAGTCCCTGCTTTATCAGGAAGTTCATTATATCGTCGCGGTTGCATATGCAGTCCTTCAATTGTGCCTGACCGCTCTTTACCAGCTCCTGCGCGTTGCCCAGCCACACGTCGGTACCGTGGCTCAGGCCCGCTATGCGGATAAGTTCCTCCATCGTATGCGGCTGAGTCTCCTCCAACATGCCGCGCACGAAGCGCGTGCCGAACTCGGGTATGCCCAGCGTGCCCGACTTGCAGCCGTATATCTGGTCGGGCGTCACGCCCAGCGCCTCGGGCGATGTGAAAAGGCTCATCACCTTTGGGTCGCCCAGCGGCACCTGCTTGGGCGATATGCCGGTTATATCCTGCAATGCCCTCAGCATGGTCGGGTCATCGTGACCCAGACAGTCCAGTTTGACCAGCACGTCGTGCATGGAGTTGAAGTCGTAGTGGGTCGTGATTATGTCGGTATCGTTGTCGTCGGCGGGGTGCTGTATCGCGGTAAACTGGTATATCTCGTAATCCTTGGGCAGCACGACTATGCCGCCCGGGTGCTGGCCGGTGGTGCGCTTTACGCCCACGCAGCCCGCGACCAGGCGATCCTTTTCGGCGCGCGTGGCGTGCAGACCGCGTTCTTCGAGATACTTGTTGACGTAGCCGTAGGCTGTTTTTTCAGCCAGCGTGCCTATCGTGCCCGCGCGGAACACGTTGCCCTTGCCGAAAAGCTCCTCTATATAGGCATGTGCGCGCGGCTGGTACACGCCCGAGAAGTTAAGGTCTATATCGGGCACCTTGTCGCCGTAGAAGCCCAGGAAGGTTTCAAACGGTATATCGAAGCCGTCGGCGCGCATATCCGCGCCGCACTTGGGGCACTTCTGTTTAGGCAGGTCGGGGCCGCAGGTGTAGCCCTTGGGCGGGTCCCAGTCGGAGTACTTGCACACCGGGCACACGTAATGCGGCGGCAGTGCGTTAACCTCGGTAATGCCGATGAAGTGCGCCACCAGCGACGAGCCGACCGAACCGCGCGAGCCGACTATGTAGCCGTCGTCGGTGGACTTTTTGACCAGCTTCTGCGCGATGTTGTACAGCGTGCCGAAGCCGTAGCCCAGTATGGATTTAAGTTCCTTGTCGAGGCGGGCGCGCACTATGTCGGGCAGCGGGTCGCCGTATACCTCGCGCGCGCGGCTTTCGGCCATCGTGCGCACGTTGTCGGCCGCGTCGGGCCAGAAGGGCTGGAACGTGACTTCGTTTTTGGGGTGAGGTATGAACAGCTTCACGCCCTGCACCATGTCGGCGATCTTGTTGGGGTTGTCTATAACGACCTCCTCGGCGCGGTCGCCCAGATAGCTGAACTCCTCCAGCATCTCCTCGGTAGTGCGCAGGTAGAGCGGCGCCTGCTGATCGGCGTCGGAAAAGCCCTGCCCCGCCATAAGTATCGCGCGGAATTTGGCGTCCTTCGGGTCGAGGAAGTGCACGTCGCACGTGGCGCACACGGGCTTTTTCAGCTTATCGCCCATGGCGAGTATGTGACGGTTGTAGTCGCGCAGCGCTTCCTCGTCCTTGGCCGTGCCCTCGCGTATCATGAAGGCGTTGTTGCCGATGGGCTGTATCTCGAGGTAGTCATAGAACGACGCTATTTTAAGCAGTTCGCCCTCGCTCTTGCCCGCGACCATGGCGCGGAACAGCTCGCCCGCCTCGCACGCACTGCCTACGATTATGCCCTCGCGGTACTTTTGCAGCACGCTGCGCGGTATGCGCGGATGCTTGTGGAAGTGGTGCAGGTGTGCTTCGGACACTATGCGGTTGAGGTTGGTAAGTCCGTCCTGCGACTTTGCCAGCAATATTATGTGCCACGATTTTGCGTCCTTGTCGGCGTAGTAGAGGCTGTTCAAGTCGCTCAGGCGCTTTACCTCGGGGTGCTGCGCGCGGATTACGCTTAGCGTATGCACCAGCACCTTGCTGGTCGCGCGCGCGTCGTGCACGGCGCGGTGGGCGTTTTTAAGGCTTATGCCCAGGAATTTGCATATCGAGCCGAGCTTGAAGCTCTTCATTTGACCGGCGTACTGGTTGCGCGCAAGCGCCAGTGTATCCAGCACCGGCGCGTGCAGCCCGCCGATATTGGCAAACGCGCGCTTTATAAACGACGTATCGAACGACGCGTTGTGCGCGACGAGTACCGCGCCCTTGCAGAATTCATAAAACTTAGGCGCAAGCTCCTCGATCGTGGGGCAGTCGCGCACCATTGCATCGGTTATGCCGGTCAGCTCGACCACCTTTTCGGGTATCATGCGGCCGGGGTTGACCAGTTCGGAGAACTCGGCCACTTCCTCGCCGTTTTCGATGCGCACCGCTCCGATCTCGGTTATCATGTCTGTGCTGCCGTTAAGGCCGGTCGTCTCCACGTCGAACACGACAAATGCCGTCTGACCAAGCTCGCGGTCGTCGGCCTCGTCCACTATCTGCGCCGCATCTTCTATTAAGTAGCCCTCGCAGCCGGGTATGAATTTGATGTCCTTGCCCGCGGCTTTGAACGCCTCAGGGAATGCCTGACACACGCCGTGGTCGGTAACGGCTATCGCCGGGAAGCCCCAGCTTATCGCGCGTTTTATGAGCGCGGTTGCGCTGGACACGCCGTCCATCGTGCTCATCTGGGTGTGCATGTGCAGCTCGACGCGCTTGCGTGGGGCGTTATCCTTGCGCACTTCCTTCTTCTGCTGCTCCGCGTCGCTCAGCATTACGACCATTTCCTTCAGGAAGTCGTCGTATCGGTACTGGCCGCGCACCTTGATGCACTTGCCGGGAGCAAGATATTCCTTCAGCGGGTCGGGCTGCGCGGGCTGTGCGGGGCCGTCCTCGCCGCCGCGCCCCTGCTTGGCGCGCAGGAATGCCTTGACGTAAACCGTACCGGTATAGTCGGTCACGGTAAATGTTACTATGGTAAGCGCGCCGTCCTTTACTTCCTTCAATTCGCTGGTAACGATCTCGCCCGCGACGGTCACGCGGCCCGCGTCCTCGGCGATCTGGTCGATCTGCATGGGCGCGGTGTCGATCGAGCGGCCATAGAGCACCTGCGGCAGTTCGGGCTTCTTTTCGGCCTGTGTCTTGGCGTTGGCCTTCTGCTCCAATGCAAGGCGCTCCATCAGCAGCTGCTCGTCCTTTTTGCGCATCTCGCTTATGTAGCGCAGGCGCTCGTCCATCTCGCCGCTGCATGTGAAGTCGAATGTGATGTTGGCCTGAAACAGCTCGCGGCAGAGCTTGCTCAAAAGCTCCGACGCCTTGCAATTGAGCATGAACGCGATTACCGCCTCGTCGGGGAAGTTTACTGTCACGCTGGTTCCGGTCTGGCTTATCGTGCAGTGCCTAAAAAAAGGCTTGCACGCGGGCAATTGCCTGAGCACGCAATTCTTTATAAACTCCCAATAGGGCGTTATGTCGCGCTCGACCTGCTCTTTTAATTCGGGGCAGCTCACGCGCACGGCCACCTCGCGGCCGGGGAAGGCCGCGCGCACGCTGCGCTTTATGTCGTTATAGTCGTCGCCCACGATCAGGCCGGGCGCATGGAAGCACACCATAAGCCGCGTGCCCTCGCGGTTGACCAATGCCTTTTCGAGCGTCAGCGAATCGCGTATCTCGGGCTTCAGCCCGCGCAGTATGCTGCGCCAGTATTCCTGCATATATCGTCACCTCGCATAAAATGGGATATATACTGCGTGCGCCGCGTCACAGCTGGCGCGCAAGGCATGACCATTCCTCGTCCTTAAAGCCGTTGGCGCGGTATACGGCGTGGCCCTGCGCATTATCGGCGGCGGTTATTACCTCCAGCTCGCTTACGTCCATGGGCCTCAGTGCGTTCACCTGCGCGGTAATCATGCGCGAGGCCAGACCCTTATGGCGGTAATCGGGGCGCACGTACAGCTCGGTCAGCTCGGCGATGGGCCTGTTGTAGCAAAACGACTTATAGTGCTGCACACAGCAAAAGCCCGCCAGACCCTCCTTGCCCGCGTCGGCGACGACGACCAGTTCTTGGCCGTCCGCCAGTTCCTTCTTAACCGCCTCAACATCCAGATTGTCCACTTCGTTAAACTCGCGGTTCATCGCGATAAGCTCCGCCGCGTCTTCGGGCATGGCGAACCGAATTTTTATCATCATATATAAAATCTCCTTTTGAAGGGAATATCCTCTGCCTAAATTATATCACACGGCGCAAGCGGCTAAAAGCAAACGCGCTATTAATTTCCTCAAGCTATTTTCAGGCTTATATATGATCGATTTTCATAATGGCTCTTGCCAAGCGGACAATTATTCGTTACAATATATGTTAGCGAATAAGGCTGTCTCACAGCTTTAAGTAAATACGTTAGCAGGAGGACGACAGGTATGTATAAGCAGGTTATAGACACCGCCAAGGATAAGATGGGCAAGACCACTGCCCTGCTCAAAAAGGATCTGACCACTCTGCGCGCCGGCCGCGCCAATCCCCAGATACTGGACAAGATTCTGGTGGACTACTACGGAACGCCCACTCCCCTGAATCAGCTGGGCAACATATCCTCGCCCGAGCCGCGAATGCTGGTCATCGCGCCGTGGGAAAACAAGATGATCTCGGCCATCGAAAAGGCCATTCAGAAGAGCGACATCGGCATCAACCCCTCCAACGACGGCAAGGTAGTGCGCCTAGTCGTGCCCGAGCTGAACGAGGAGCGCCGCAAGGATCTGGTTAAGCAGGTCAAGAAGATGGTCGAGGAGGCCAAGGTTGCGCTGCGCGCCATCCGCCGCGACGCGATGGAGCAGCTCAAGAAGCTGAAGAAGGACTCCCAGATCACCGAGGACGACCAGAAGCGCGCCGAGGACGAGCTGCAGAAGGCCACCGACGCCGCCAGCAAGGAGTGCGACAAGCTGGGCGTTGAAAAGGAAAAGGAAGTCATGAGCGTATGATTCTGGGTCTGCCGCTTGACCGTGCGCTGGATATACTCTGCGCGCAGGGTGAGCGGCCCGAAATCGTATTCACCGCCGCGCCGCGCAGACAGCGCCAGATGGCCCAGATTCCGGACGGCGAAATGCCGCCGGAATACGTTGCGCGCGTTATAGGCCGCGCGCCCGGCCGTGTAATATGCGCATGGTTCTTCGAGCCGCGTCCGTAAGGCAGTCGGCTTGTTAATCCATGCTCAAGGGCCGACCCCCGCAGGCGCGCCGCGCCCCGCGCCGGGTCGGCCCGAATTTATGTGCCCGGACTGCGCGGCCGTGCGGAAAAACTTAAATGCGGGCTATGTATGCTCCGGCGGGAATGTGCGCGTGCGGTCTGTCCGGCGGCTGGCTATCGAAGGCTGAAATAAAAATGTTTGTCTGAATAGCAGCCTGAACAGGCTTAATTACCTGATCTCAGCAAATCTTAATCGGAAGGTGCTTATATGCAAAGCAATATACATTCGAGCGACACAATATTGCCGCGCCACATTGCTATAATAATGGATGGAAACGGTCGCTGGGCCAAGAAGCGGCTGCTGCCGCGCGCGGCAGGGCATCGCGCGGGCGTTGAGGCATTGCGCGGCACGATAACGCGCTGCGACGAACTGGGCATAGAGGCGCTGACCGTATACGCTTTTTCGACCGAGAACTGGTCGCGTTCGCACGAGGAAGTCGGCGCGCTGATGAGTCTTTTGCTGGAGTACTTCTCGCGCGAGATCGACGAGCTGCACCGAAAGAACGTGCGCATACTGATACTGGGCGACGTGGACGGGCTGCCTGAAAAGCAGTGTGCCGCGGTTAAAGCCGCGATGGAGCGTACGAAGGACAACACCGGCCTGAAGCTCAACATAGCGCTCAACTATGGCGCGCGGGCGGAGATCGCGCGGGCGGCGAGACTGCTGGCCACGCGCGCCGCGGCGGGCGAAATCGACCCGGACGCGATCGATGAGAAGATGGTTGCCAGCAGCCTGTACACTGCCGATCTGCCCGAGGTCGATCTGCTGATACGCACCAGCGGCGAGGAGCGGCTGAGCAATTTCCTTCTGTACCAGCTGGCATATGCCGAGTTTGTGTTCGATCCGATACTGTGGCCGGACTTCGACGCGGAGGCGCTGGATCGCGATATCGCGATATTCCAGAAACGCCAGCGGCGTTTCGGCGGGAGATAAATTCCCGCACAAACACTAAATTGTGGGGTGGGCGCGTATGCGCGTAAGAGTCATAACGGGCGTTATACTCAGCATATTTTTCGCATCGCTCGTATGGGTTCAGGGTTGGTACTTCCGGATAGTCACTATGATTGCGACATGCTTTTGCATGTTCGAGCTATACGACGCGTTCCGCAAAAAGGGCATGAAGCCGATACAGTGGCTGTGCGTGGCGTATCCGGCGGCGCTGCTGGGCGCGTACACGCTGGGGCGCTACATGGGTCATGCCGAATCGCTCATGATGCCGGTGATGCTTATGTTCTCGATGGTATCGCTGGTGGTCATGGTGGCGCGCAAGGAAGCGGACTATCCGTCGCTTTCGGCCACTATGTTTACAATGATATATCCGGGACTTATGCTGTCGCTCATATATCCGCTGCTTGACCTGCCCGATTACGGCATGAGCACGCTGGCGCTGATACTCAGCATGACAATCGCATTTATGGGCGACATCGCGGCGTACTGCGTGGGCATACGCTGGGGCAAGCATAAGTTGTGTCCCAATATATCGCCCAAAAAGACGGTCGAGGGCGCGCTGGCGGGTCTGGCCGCGTCTATGCTGTGGGCTACCGTGGTCGCGTGGGTGGGCACGTCGTTCATACCCAATCTGCCGCCGGTATGGCATTTTACGATACTGGGACTCATCGCGGGCGTATGCTCGCAGTGCGGCGATCTTACCGCGTCGATAGTCAAGCGCTATTGCGGGGTCAAGGACTACGGCACGATATTCCCGGGTCACGGCGGTATGATGGACCGGCTGGACGGCGCGATGTTCAATATCGTGGTGGTTTACGTATACTTCAGGCTTATGCTTATATATTGATACCAAGGCGGCTCTGCGCCGTGCGGGCGTAAAGTGCGCACGGCGCAGGGCCGTTATTTTGCAAAGGCGGGTTGTTTTGATATGATGAAGCTGGCACTTCTGGGCGCGACCGGCTCGATAGGCACTCAAACGCTGGACGTTATGCGCCTGCACAGGGATGAAATCACACTTGTCGCCGCCACCTGCGGTTCGGACGCGGATGCGCTTTACAGGCTTACCGACGAATTTAAGCCGGAGCTTACGGGCGTGGTCAAGCCGCGCGATGGCTTTACCGTGCGCCCCGGCACGCTGACCGGCGCGAACGTTAACGAGCGCGCAATACTGGAAAGCGGCTGTGACACGGTGCTGGACTCGGTCGTGGGCATGGCGGGGCTGGGCCCTGTAATGACCGCGCTGAACGCGGGCAGGCGCGTACTGTTGGCCAACAAGGAGGCGCTGGTCGCGGGCGGCGAACTGGTCATGGACGCGGCGCGCAGGCTGGATGAAAAGCTGGGCTATTCCCCCGACGGCCACATGCCGCCGCGCAGCCTTACGCCCGTGGATAGCGAGCACAGCGCGATATTTCAGGCAATGGCGACGCACCCCGGCCGCGTAAAGCGCCTTATACTCACCGCCAGCGGCGGGCCGTTCCGCACATGGACGCGCGAGCAGATTGCCGCGGCCACGCCCGCACAGGCGCTGAGCCACCCCACATGGCGCATGGGCGGCAAGGTGACGATAGACAGCGCGACGCTGATGAACAAGGGCTTAGAGATAATCGAGGCGTGTCGGCTGTTCTCAACGCCGCCCGAGCAGGTGAGCGTGCTGGTGCACCCGCAGAGCATCGTACATTCGATGGTGGAATTTGAGGACGGCTCGGTGCTGGCACAGCTGGCCGTGCCCGACATGCGCGGGCCGATCGCATACGCGCTGGGCTATCCGGACAGGATAGCATCGGGCGTGGGCGTGCTGGAGCTGGCGGGCAAATCGCTTACGTTTGAGGAGCCGGATGAGAGCCGCTTCCCCTGCCTGCGCCTTGCATACGAGGCAATGAAGGCGGGCGGCGGTATGCCGTGCGTTATGAACGCCGCGGATGAGTCGGCGGTAAGCGCTTTCCTGCGCGGCGAAACCGACTTCTACGGCATTGCGGATGTGGTCGAGCGCACGCTTGAGCACTTTTCAGGCGCGCCCGCCGAGAGCGTGGAACAGCTTATCGAGCTAGGAAGCGACGCCAAGGCTTACGCGGCGGCGCTTATCGCGCGGTAATCCTTTAAGTGCGTTTAAGGCGGTTCAGTTGTAGATTAAGTGCGGAGTCTTAAACAAACAAAACTGGCTTGAATTGCCTTACCCAAAAGCGCGCTCAAACCCTTTGTGGAGGAAATTTATGTCTGTAATCAATATCATCGCAGCCGTGCTGATACTGGCGCTGTGCGTGCTGATACACGAATTGGGGCACTTTCTGTCGGCGCTGGCGCTGGGCATACCGGTCGAGGAATTTTCGATAGGCTTCGGCCCCAAGCTGTGCCAGTTCAAATTCAAGGGCATCAAGTATTCGCTGAGGCTGATATTCCTGGGCGGATATGTGCGCTATTACATGGACGAAAGCGACGTCGTGGGACGCGAGGACTCGGACATCGACAAAATTGTCGGGGACGCGGGCGACAAGAGCTATATGAAGCAGCCCGCGTGGAAGCGCTTTATCTGCGCGTTCTGCGGGCCGTTCATGAACGCGGTGCTGGCGTTTGTGGCTACAATAATCATATACTCGATGATCGGCAATCCCGTCGTCGTGCCGCGCGTGGCCGAATATTCGACCGACTCGGCGGCATACGCGGCGGGCATTCAGGCGGGCGACATTATCGTCCGCGTGAACGGGCAGGACGTAAGCTATGACGAGGCGGGCACGCAGAGGGTGCGCGACGCGATTGCCGCATCCGACGGCCAGCCCATCGACATGGTGGTCGAGCGCGGCGGCGAGCAGGTAAGCCTTTCGATAACGCCCGCGTACAGCGAATCGGCGGGACGGTACATGATCGGCACGACATTCGGCACGGCGTACTCGCCATGTTCGCCGTTTGAGGCAGTCAGCCGCGCGGGGCGCTTCATCGTGCAGTTTACCGGCGAGATGTACAAGTCGCTGGGCAGCATATTCACCAGCAAGCAGCCCATAACCGACCAGCTCACCGGCCCGGTGGGCACGGTGCAGATAATATCCGAACAGGTCAGCAAGGGCGGCATGGAAACGCTGCAAATTCTGATGATGATCTCGCTCAATCTGGGCATACTTAACCTCTTGCCGATACCGGGTCTGGACGGATTCAAGCTGCTTTTGCTGGTCATCGAAATGATACGCAAAAAGCCCGTGCCGCCCAAGCGCGAGGCGATGATAAGCCTTATCGGACTTGCGCTGCTGTTCGGGCTGATGATATTCGTGACGTACAACGATGTGGCGCGGCTGATTACCGGCGGATAACGATTATGTTCAGGCAGGGCGAATACGGCTGAGGCGGCGACTGCTGCCTTGACCTTACCAAAAAACACATACAGCCGACGCAATGTCGGCTTTTATTGCAAAGTACAGTTTTGGGGAGGCGGCTTTCTAATGAGCAAAAGCGTAATGGTAGGCAATGTGCAGATAGGCGGCGGCGCGCCGGTCGTGATACAGTCGATGACCAACACCGACTCGCGCAACGGCGATGCGACGCTTAAACAGATCATACGGCTGCACGAGGCGGGCTGCCAGATTGCGCGGCTGGCGGTACACGACGAGGCGTGCGTGCGCACGGTGAGGTATCTGGTGGACAATAGCCCGATACCGCTGGTCGCGGACATACACTTCGATTACCGGCTGGCGATAGGCGCGATAGAAAACGGCATAGCCAAGGTGCGCATAAACCCGGGCAACATCGGATCGCAGGAAAACGTGAAGAAGCTGGCCGACTGCCTCAAAATGCACCATGTGCCGGTTCGCATAGGCGTAAACTCCGGCTCGATAGAGCGAGATATAAGGCAGAAATACGGCTCCAGCGCGCAGGGCATGGTCGAAAGCGCGCTAAAGCACGCGTCGTATCTGGAGCGCGAGGGCTTTGACGACATAGTGCTGTCGATGAAGTCGTCCGACGTGCGCACGACTGTTGAGAGCTATCGACTGGCGAATAAGCTGTGCGACTACCCGCTGCATGTAGGCGTAACCGAGGCGGGTCTGCCCGAGGACGGCATGGTAAAGTCCGCGATAGGCATAGGCTCACTGCTGCTGGACGGCATAGGCGACACGATACGCGTATCGCTGACCGCCGACCCGGTGGAGGAGATCTACGCCGCAAAGAAGATACTGCGCGCCACGGGCGATCTGGTGGATTCGGTCGAGGTAATCTCCTGCCCCACCTGTGGCCGCACGCGCATAGATGTGGCGGGCATAGCCAAGCGCGTATACGACGCGACGCGCGGCATACATAAGCCGCTCAAGGTCGCGGTAATGGGCTGCGTGGTAAACGGCCCGGGTGAAGCGCGCAGCGCCGATATAGGAATAGCGGGCGGCGCAGGTTGCGGCGCGCTGTTCAGGAAGGGCGAACAGCCGGTAAAGGTCGAGGGCGATCTGGCACAGATACTGCTTGACGCAATCGACGAAGAACTGAAGCGCGGAGGCGATCAGTAATGGACTTTCGCAGAGCCGAAGCCCCCGACTGCCCGGAGCTGGCGGCGCTGATGAGCGATGCGCTAAGCGGCTATCCGATATATACCGCGGCGCAGGAATACCTGAAGCCGGGCGTGGATTCGCGCGAGATGCTGATGTCGATCAACCGGACACTGTGTAATTTCTTTATGAGGTATAACAAGGCGTGCTTCATAGCCCTTGACGAAGGCAATATCGCGGGCGAAATAATGCTGGAAGCGCCGGGCGAGGCCGAGTTTAACAAGCGCACGGCCACGCTGTGCGGTGGGCTGGACACGCTGAAGTTCATGAAGGTAAAGGCCGCGCGGGAATGTACGCCGATACTGATAACGCCCGATGTGTCAAAGAACATGCGCGGGCCGGAGGACTTATATATACTGAATATAGCCGTGCACGAATTGTGGCGCGGGCAGGGCTTGGCGCGCAGGCTGGTATTCGACTGCGCCGTGCCGTATGCGCGCAAGAAGGGCTGCAAGCGGCTGACGCTGGTGGTAAATACCGAAAAGCACGCGGCCATGTTCCGGCATATGGGGTTTGAATTGCTGGATAGGCATGACGTGGACTTTGCGGGTAAGCGCATACCTTACTATTCGATGGCGATGAAAATCGATAATCCCAATGAGAAGCAGGTCTAAAAATATGCCGATAACCGTATACCACGCGATAACCGGCCGCCCGATGAGCGAGGGACAGACGATAATCATGGGCGGCGATAACGTAAACGGCGTGTGCGAGCGCGTCAGATGCTTTGAGCAAATTGAACGCGGCGAACAGGTAAGTGGCGCAATTGCCGAACTGATACGCGCCGATATGGACAGGTGGAAGAAGGTAGCGCGGCGCGAGCAGGCGTTGGAGCGCGTGCGCAGAGCCGAGTTTCCGCAATACCCGTCGCGCATGGCGTGCCTGTACGCATCGCGCACGAAGGAAGAAGCGATTACGTGGGCGAGGTTCTTTATGGAGTCGGGGCGCGACGTGTACGCGGTGGCGCGGCTGACGGTAAGCGGGCGCGTGTTCACGGGCGACGCATGCAACTGCTTCGACGGCAGTGGCGACGCGGCGGCGGACGACGAGCGGGCGCGCAGATACTGGCGCGTGGAGAGGACGGAACGGCCGGTGTTTGAGACGCTTATCGACGGCGAGATTGTTGTTAGTGAGATTGTGGAAAGCTATAAGTAGAGTTAATTGGATTTAGCCGCGCTTCTTGTCGTTTGGGACGAGGGGCGCGGTTTTGCTTGTTTGTTGTGGCATTGCTTTCTAAGCGTGAGAGAAGCGGACAGGCTCAGCGGGAAGGTAGCCCAGCCAGCGCACCGAGTCAAGGACAAGCGGCTTCGCCGTGCCTTCGGCATCCTTGACACGGCGCGCTGGCTGGGCTTTATGACAATTAAGGGGTTGTTGCCAACCCCTGTCGAACAGGGTTGACCCTGCGGAGTTTGGGTGGACGGCGAAACGTTGGCGGTCAACGAAGCTTTGCCGCGATTGTTGTTATACTGCTCTCTGAGCGTGGAAAATGCTCATACAGAACCGCGAGGACTGATTATTGCTTCCGCGCCCACTTTAATTTATGGTGGGCGCGGCATGGATGGCCGCGAATACATCTTGTTTCGCGTCTGGATAGCCGGTTTTCGCGCCCGCCATACTTTCCGGCGGGCGTGAACCTCACCGCCGAGCCTGCAATTGAGCCGCCGAGGGGTGGCGAACATGGCGCGGGCGCAAAGTGGCTGAACAGGAAAACTCCATTCGCGGAATCCCGAAACTAAGTAAGATTATAGCATGCGTGAGCCGCAAACAAGGCCAGCGCAAACGCCGCTGGCTCTGGGCGAAACAAGCATCGCAAGAACGCATGGCAGCTTCCCGTATATAGCCTATCCTAAAACGCCTGAACTAAGTAAGCCATACGGGAGAACAGCCCAATCGACTTTTCTTTGGTTCTTTCTTTTCTTCCGAAAAGAAAGAACGCGTCCCCCCAAACAATAAAGAACGCATTGCCAAATAAGCCCCTTAAGTGTACAATAATAGTAGAAAAAAAACCGTTGAAGGGAGCGAAGAAATGTGCTGAATAATCGAGCCGATTTTCATACCCGCCGTGAGTTTGAGGATCCGACCGTGCTTTCGGTGAACCGCGTGGACGCGCATACGCGCTGGGGAGCGTTTGAGTCGGATGCGGACGCGGCGACCGGGCGCGTGGGGAGCAGTAGGTTCATGCTTGACCTGAGCGGTACTTATCGGTTCAGGCTGTATTCAAGGCCCGCTGATGTGGATGACTTTTATAGAGTGGACTATGACGACAGCGCGTTTTGCGATATACCCGTGCCCTCCAACTGGGAAGTCGAGGGGCATGGCGAACCCATCTATACTAACGTCGTATATCCATTTAAGCCCGGCGACGGCAGCGCGCTGATTAAGGCAAACGCCGATAAACCGCCTGTGCCTAACCCGCCCTTCATACCCGAAAATAACCCAACCGGCTGCTATCGCAGGTGGTTCACATTGCCCGACGAGTACGTCGGCCGCCGCGCTATACTCCGATTTGAGGGCGTGGAGACCGCCTATTACCTATGGGTAAACGGAAGTCCCGTGGGCTATTCGCAGGATAGTAAACTCCCGTCCGAGTTCGACGTAACCGACTTCATAAAGCCCGGCAAAAACCTCATAGCGCTGGAGGTAGTGCGATTTGCCGATACCACCTATCTGGAAGATCAGGACTATTGGTACCTGAGCGGCATCTACCGCGGCGTGTGGCTCATCTCCAAGCCCGCACACCACATATTCGATATAAACGCGCAGGTGCATTACAGTCCCGACTTCGGCAATGGCGATATCCGCTGCGACGTGCGCGTCAGCCGCGTGACCGGCTATGCCGATTGCAAGGTGCGCGCACGCCTGTATGACGCGGCGGGCGCACTGATGGCCGAGGGCATATCCCCCGTGGCCGCGCGCGCCGAGTACCGCAATGACCGCGTGCCCTCCGCCGCGACCGCGCGCATAAATATGCACCTAAGCAGCGTCGCGGCATGGTCGCCCGAATCGCCCGCGCTGTATACCTTAACCGCGACCCTTATCGCCCCTGACGGCAATGAATGCGATTTTGAGGGCGTTAAGGTGGGCTTCAAGGACATACGCATTCAGGGCGGCGTGCTGTATATGAACGGCAAGCGCCTGGTACTGTACGGCGTAAACAGGCATGAGCACTGCCTTGAGCATGGCCGCGCTGTGCCCGAGGAGCACCTGAAAAAAGAACTGCGCGAGATGAAGCGCATGAACATAAACGCAATACGCACTTGCCACTATCCCGACAGCCCGCGCTTTTACGAGCTGTGCGACGAGATGGGGCTACTCGTGATTTGCGAATGTGATATTGAGACGCACGGCGTGGCGGGGCAGCTCTCGCACGACCCGGCGTATGCGCCATTCTATGTCGAGCGCGCCATGCGCATGGTGCTTAACTACAAAAACCATGCCTGCATCTATTCGTGGTCGCTGGGCAACGAGAGCGGCTGCGGCCCCAACCATGCCGCGATGTATGGCTTCATAAAGGAATACGACAAGACCCGCATCTGCCAGTACGAGGCCGGAAATCCCGAGAAGAATCAAAGCGACATCCGCGGCAACATGTACGCGCAATACAGCGACATACTCAAAATGCTGGCCGACACGCGCGACGACCGCCCGATCATACTGGTGGAGTACCTGTACCAGATACGCTCGAGCGGCGGCGGCCTTGAGCGCTTCATGGAGCTATGCGACAAGTACGAGCGCTTCCAGGGCGGCTTCGTGTGGGACTGGCAGGACAAGGGGCTGCTGGGCCGTCTGCCCGACGGTACGACCTTCCCGGCGTACGGCGGCGACTTTGGCGAAAGTGTTGTGGAGAGCAACGTCGGCACCGGCGCGCCGCCTTTCATGACCAACAACGGCATAGTATGCTCAGACCTCACGTGGAAGCCGGTCGCATACGAGGTCAAGCAGGCCTATGCGCCCATCTGGATACGCAAGCCCGAGCGCCTGTCGGGCTGGTCGATCGAGATACCCGAGGATGAATTTGAGGTGGTCAACCGTTGTCAGGTGCGTTCGACCGGCGCATTCAGCGCGGCCGCGTACCTGCGCGAGAACGGGCGTATCATCGCCAAGCAGCCCTTCCCACTGCCCGACCTCAAGCCGCTTGAGCGCGCGAATGTGCGCTTTTCGATGCCGCACGAGCGCCGCGCGGGCTGTGAATATTCGCTGGAGTTAAGCGTAACGGAGCGTTCAACCGGCTATGAAGCCGCGCGCTGGCACTTCGACCTATCGGCGGGCGAGGCAGTAATGCAGCCCAACCGTCACCCGGGCGCGCCGCTGACCGTCGAGGAATCCGACGAGACCTGCCTTATCAAGGGAGACGGCTTCGACATGGAGCTGAATACGCGCACCGGCGAGCTGATTGCGCTGCGCAAAAACGGTGATGTATATTTAAGCGGCGGTCTGCCGTGCTTCGACCGGCCCTACACGGGGCTTGACGCGGACGAGGGCTGGGGCTGGTACAACGTCTATCTGAAATTACGCGCGGCGAAGCTGCATCTAACTGCGCTGAATATTTATCCAAGTGCGCGTGCGGTAACTGTGGAAATAGAATATGCGTTAAAGGGCGTATCGGCGAGCGAAACGCGCGTGCGCTACACAGTCTATCCTGACGGCGAGATTCGCGTTGACTTCAGCGCGCACATAGACCGTTCAGTAGGCGGCGTACCGCGCGCGGGGCTTGAGTTCACCGTCCCGGCGGGTTTCGAGCAGCTGGATTACTACGGCTACGGCCCGAACAGCAGCTACCCGGACATGAAGCTCTCCAGCGCCCCGGGCGAATACTCCTCGACAGTAGACGCGCAGCACTTCCCCTTCAACCCGCCGAGCGAATGCGGCGGTCACGAATCCACGCGCTGGCTGACGCTGACAAACGCCCAAACCCACATAAAAATAAGCGCCTCGAAGCCCTTCCACTTCGACGCGCACCACAGCACCATAAAAGACTACCAGCAAGCCCGCCACGACCACGCCCTCCCCCGCCGCCCAGAAACCACCCTCCACATAGACGCGGCCCACGAAGGCACAGGCTCCAACATGGCCTGGTCCACCGCCATAGACGAGGCCAACTGGCTCTTCGGTGGGGATTTTGAACAGAGTTTCGTTATAGGGTTGAAGTGACGGGGGGTTACGTGTTCTTTCTTTTCAGGAGAAAAGAAAGAACCAA
>CAOKFD010000050.1:0-21402 GCA_948467645.1 uncultured Eubacteriales bacterium
GTTCAGCCCGCTTGCAAAGATCGTGCTGATATTCGACATGCTGCTGGGCAGGTTGGAGATATTCCCGATACTGCTGCTGTTTACCCGCCGCACATGGCGCAAATGGTGATTGTATTTTCAATCGCATAATCAAATGTCCGACGGGAAACGTATTGCCTGTCGGATATTTTTATGCTATTGTTCGACGCGATAGCCAATGCACTGACGACAGCGGGCTTTTCGGGCGTCAAGACTGACAAAAATTCAAAAGGCTGTGTGTGTTTTGCCTGCCGCAAGGCATAAAGCGAACTTAATACATGCAAAAATAGCGAGCCGGTTGGCTCGCTATTTGCGGATTTATGTCTTAACGCGCGATATGCAGTTCGTCGGGCGGCGCTATATGCTGTATCAGCGAAAGCAGCAGCACCGGCACAAACACCCTGCCGAAGGATTCAACCCACATAAGCACCTGTATATTGCAGAACTGGAATCCGCCTATGGTCAGCATAAGGTCGGGGAAGGCGCCCACGAACCATGTGCCGAACAACATGCCCAGGAATGCCGCGATGTTGGTATCCAGCGTGTAGAACGCAAAGTAACTCACGCGGTCGCTGTCTGGCATGTTCATAAACGGCATGTTGGTGACGGCGGTATTCATGAGCGTGCCGAACATATGCTGCGAAAAGCGTACGATTGTAAGCAGCCACAGGTAGTTGTCCGCCGTGACCAGCGAATATACGGCCGACGGTATCGCATACAGTATGCCGCCGATTGCGAACGAGCGCATCCAGCCTATCCTGCGGATTATGCGCTTTGCGGGCGTCATGAATATCAGCAGGAATACAGGGTAAAACATGTTCAGTATCGATGTAAACGTGTAGCTGGTACCGACGTTATTGAGCAGGTAATAGTTTATCGCCGATGCATCGGTATTGCCGAAGAACGTCCACAGCACCAGTATCATCTGTGTAAGCATAAAGCGCTTGTGCGAAAACGGCTTTGTGAATACGTCGGTGAATCGCACCTTGTCGCCGGTGTGCGCATACGGATATTCGACTGGCGAAAGCAGTATCAGCAGTTCCACAATCGCAAGTCCATACGCCGCAAAGCGCAGTATGACGATTATCGTATAGGCATACGGCGAAGCGGAAAATGCATCCGCGATAAAGCTGGATACAAGTCCCATGCCCAGACCGATGAAGTTGCTGATTATCATGGAGGACGATATGTACTCCGCGCGCACGCTATCGGGAATGAAGTTGATGTGCCACGCCGAATACCCACCTGAGAACAGGGCGTTAATTATGTTCGCGGCGAATATGATTATCGTGAACAGCGTCATTTTAAGCCCCTCGTCGGGTATGACCATAGGCACGATCGTCACGGCGAGTATATTTAATGTATAGTAGGCCAGCCGCCCGCCGAACAGCACCCAGCGCCGCCGGGGGAAGCGCTCCAGTATCGCCGGCGCGAATACCGAAAAGCAGTTGGCAATGTACGGCACGAACGAGATTATGCCTATCTTGACCAGGTCAATGCCGTTGGCCATCAAGAAGCTGGTATAAAACAGACTGCCGGTCATCCATGCGATGATGTTGGTTATGACGGACGAGCCCAGCATGACGCAGCGCCCCTGCGCCATTTCATCCTTGAGGTTATAGATCCGATAAAGTCCAGTGCGTTTGTAGCCTTCGCGCAGTTTGCCCACAGACATCACATCTTTCGTTTATTAGCATTATTAAGCTGCGGCTATCCTGGTAATGGAAATACTGCTACATTTTAGCACCTAATCGCGAAAATTGCTAGATGCTGATTAGAATTTGGTAATGTAAATTATGTATAAGCCGAAGATTCACGGTGAAAATCTGCAATAATGACTTGGACAAAAGCCGATTGATGAATGACAGATGCAAAAGTTCATAAAATTGGGCGAAACGTATTTGTTTCAGCCTGAAATGAATTAAACCATGCAATATGTCGGCAAAGACACAATCGCATGTCGCTCAAAGTCTGATTTAAAATGCCTGCAAATACGAATGAATACGAACGATGCTTGATATAATGTTCGGAAAGTAGATACATATAATGGCATAATTCGATGTATGAATGTTAAAAATATGCAGAAGCGTGCAAAATATGGCGCAGGTACTTGAAATGTGAAATAAATTGTGCTGCAATATGCGAAAATATGAATGACGAAGGATTTATAGCTCCGGAGTTGCATTTTGTGAAGGGAGCGGTCAGATGCTTAAGTATTGCACCAAGCGCATATTGCTTGCGATACTGACGATATTCATCGTCGCAGCGATAACGTTTTTCGCGATGAACGCCATACCGGGCGGCCCTTTTAATAAGGAAAAGGCCACCAGCGAGGCGGCCAAGGCGGTGCTGGAGGCGCGCTTTAATCTGGACAAGCCGGTGGGCGAACAGTTTATACTGTACCTGAAGAACCTGATGCACGGCGACTTTGGCGTATCGCTCAAGAGCGGGCGCGACATATCCGAGACGATATGGGGCGCGTTCAGCGTGTCGGCCAAACTGGGCGGCATGGCGGCCGCGATAGCCATAGTTGGCGGGTTGCTGCTGGGCTCGATTGCGGCGCTTACGCGCAACCGCTGGCCCGACCGGTTGATAATATTCGTGACTACGCTGTTTGTGTCGGTGCCCAGTTTTGTGCTGGCCACAATACTTATGCTGGTGTTCTGCCTTATGCTGGGCTGGTTCAACGTGTTTTCGACCACCGACGTCAACTACCTGCTGCCGGTTATCTCGCTGGCGCTATATCCGATGAGCTACATCACGCGCCTTACCAAGTCCTCCATGCTGGAAGTGCTGGGGCAGGATTATGTGCGCACCGCGCGCGCCAAGGGCGTGACCGACTTCATGGTCGTGCTCAAGCACACACTGCGCAACGCGCTTATTCCGGTAATCACATATGTCGGCCCGATGATTGCGTACATACTGACCGGATCGATGGTCGTCGAGACCGTGTTCAACATCGGCGGTCTGGGCACCAAGTTCGTAAGCGCAATCAACAATCAGGACTATCCCATGATAATGGGCACGACGATATTCCTGGCAACGCTAATGGTAATAATGACGCTGCTGTCCGACATAGTGTACAAGATCGTCGATCCCAAGATCAGCTTTGAGTAGGAGATGGAGCGGATATGAGACAATTCAAGGATGACAAGCTGCCGCGCAAGAACCTGCTCAGTATGCAGATCGACCTGAACAAGTTCGCGCCCGCCACCGACGCGGAAAAGGCGCAGCACGAAACCATGCGCGAATCCACGACGTTCTTCCGCGACGGTATGAAAAAGCTCGTGCACAACCCGCTGGCCGTGCTTAGCATAGTACTGCTGGTGGCGCTGATACTGCTTATAGTGATCGCGCCGATGGTCTGCCCGTATTCCTACACCGACATGGTGACGGTCAACGGCAAGCGTGACAAGTCTGCAAAGAACCTGGCACCGTTCGAGTATTCCAAGATGGAACAAAAGCTGGTTGATGAGGGCGAGTACGTGTTCCCGCACATATTCGGCACCGACGAGCTGTGCCGCGACTACTTCATACGCTGCGTGTACGGCGCGCGCGTGTCGCTGAGCGTGGGTCTGTTTGCCAGCCTGATAGTGCTTATAATCGGCCTGCTGTACGGCTCGATCGCGGGCTATGCGGGCGGCAAGACTGACATGATAATGATGCGCATAGTCGATATAATCTACTCCCTGCCCGATACGCTGATGGTCATACTGCTGTCGGTGGTTCTGGGTCAGGTGTTGGGTGACAGCCTCAATAATACCATATTTGCCAAGCTGGGCAAAAACATGCTGAGCATGTTCGTGGTGTTCGGCCTGCTCTATTGGGTGGGTATGGCGCGGCTGGTGCGTGGCCAGATACTTCAGATAAAGAGCAACGAATACGTACTTGCGGCGCGCGCGCTGGGTGCAAAGCCGGGCCGCATAATCCGCAAACACATACTGCCCAACTGTATGAGCGTCATATTCATATCGGTTGCGCTGCAGATTCCCTCGGCGATATTTACCGAGTCGTTCCTCAGTTTCATCGGCCTGGGCGTTCAGGTGCCAATGCCGTCGCTGGGATCGCTGGCCAACGCCGCGCGCGGCGCGATGCAGAGCTATCCTTATAAGATGGTATTCCCGGCGGTAGGCATATGCCTTATAGTGCTTTCGTTCAATCTGTTGGGCGACGGACTGCGCGACGCGTTCGACCCCAAACTCAGGAGGTGATCGCAGATGAGTGAACCTTTGCTTCAGGTAAAGAACCTGCACACGTCGTTTGCGGTCTCGTCCGGCGAAGTGCGCGCGGTCAACGGCGTGTCGTTTAACCTCGACCGCGGTAAGGTATTGGGCATAGTCGGCGAATCCGGCAGCGGCAAGAGCGTGACCGCGTATTCGATAATGCGCATACTGGTCGAGCCGGGCAGGATAACCGAAGGCCAGATATTGTTTAACGGCGACGACATAGTAAAGTACTCCAAGCGGCAGATGCGCGAATTTCGCGGCAGCCGCATATCGATAATTTTTCAGGACCCAATGACCAGCCTGAACCCGGTCTACACCGTGGGCAACCAGCTAAGAGAAGCAATCCTCCTGCACACCAACCGCACTCATAAGCAGGCGCAGGAACGCGCGCTCGAAATGCTGGAACTGGTAGGCGTTAATCAGCCCGATAAGCGCTTGAAGCAGTATCCGCATGAGCTCTCGGGCGGCATGAGGCAGCGCGTCATGATTGCGATGGCGCTGGCGTGCGAGCCGGACATACTGATCGCCGACGAGCCCACCACCGCGCTGGACGTGACGATTCAGGCACAGATACTCGAACTGATGCAGAGCCTGCAAAAGAAGCTGGGCATGGCTATAATCATGATAACTCACGACCTGGGCGTAATCGCCGACATGTGCGACGAAATAATCGTAATGTACGCCGGCAGCGTGTGCGAGCGCGGCACGGTGGACGAAATCTTCTACAACCCGCGTCACGAGTACACCAAGGGTCTGCTGCGTTCGATACCCAAGCTGGACACCAACCATGCGCGGCTGATACCCATATCGGGTTCGCCGGTAGACCTTACCAACATGCCAAAGGGCTGCCCGTTTGCGGCGCGCTGCGACAAGTGCATGAAGATATGCCTGACCGAGCGTCCGCAGGAGCTTACCATAAACGACGACCACAACGCAGCCTGCTGGATGAATGTAAAACAGGTTTACGACGAGGCGGCGAGGGGAGGCGTGCGGCTGTGAGCGAACATATATTGGAAGTAAAAGACCTGAAACAGTATTTTCCGGTAAGTACCGGCTGGTTCAAAAAGACCCCGCTCAAGGCCGTGGACGGCGTATCGTTTACTATAGACAAGGGTGAAACACTGGGTCTGGTGGGCGAGTCGGGCTGCGGCAAGACGACGGTGGGCCGCACCATACTGCACCTGTACACGCCTACGTCGGGCGATGTGATATATGACGGCACGAAGATTACGCCGCACAATGTAGAGCACTACCGCAAGGATATGCAGATAGTGTTCCAGGATCCGTACTCTTCGCTCAACCCGCGCATGACGGTCGCGGACATAGTGGGAGAGCCGCTGGACATTCACCACCTGTGCAAAAACAGCCATGAGCGCGCCGAGCGCATAAGCGAGCTGCTCACGCTGGTGGGACTCAACAGTGACCACGCGCGCCGTTATGCGCACGAGTTTTCAGGCGGTCAGCGTCAGCGCATAGGCATTGCGCGCGCGCTTGCCGTATCGCCCAAGTTCATCGTGTGCGACGAGCCGGTATCGGCGCTGGACGTGTCGATTCAGGCACAGATAATCAATACGTTTGAAGAACTTCAGCAGAAGCTGGGCATAGCATACCTGTTCATAGCGCACGACCTGCTGGTTGTCCAGCATATATCCAGGCGCATTGCGGTCATGTATTTGGGCAGGATAGTCGAGATTGCGGATTCGGACGAGCTTATCACGCATCCGATACATCCGTATACCCAGTCGCTTATATCGGCGATACCCGTGCCCGACCCGGACACCGCACGCACGCGCCACCGCATACCGCTGGAGGGCGACGTGCCCAGCCCCATGAACATGCCCACGGGCTGCGCGTTCCGCACACGCTGCCGCTATTGCACCGAAAAGTGCAAGCATGAGCGCCCCGAGCTGCGCGAGGTTGCGCCCGGTCACAGCATCGCCTGCTGGAACGTATAATTACGGTTCTTTCCGATTATATAATCGGTCTGAATAAATAGAAAAATGGGAGGAACTCACATGAAGAAGCTGCTTGCCGTGCTGCTGGCTGTCATGATGACGCTCAGCATAGCGCCCGCTATGGCGGAAGAGTCCAAGGATCCCCGTCCCGACTGGACGGAGTACGATCAGCTGATAGACGACATCAAGTCCACCACCGATTTCGTCGAGCGCGAAGCCATGATGCACCGCGCCGAGGACATATTGATGGACACCGGCGCTATCGTGCCGATTTACTACTATAACGATCTGTACATGATGAAGCCCACCGTCGAAGGCTTCTACGCCAACGTGTACGGCACCAAGTACTTCACCTACTGCACCAATGGCGATTCCGATACGCTGCACATCAACCTGGCTTCCGAGCCGGATTACATCGATCCCGCGCTGAACTCCTCCGTTGACGGCGCGACGCTTGCCGCGGCTGCGTTCGGCGGCCTGTACACTTATGATGCTGACGGCGCGCTCGCGCCCAACTTCGCGACCGGCTACACCGCGTCCGAGGACGGCCTGACCTACACCTTCACCATCCGCGAGGGTCTGAAGTGGTCCAATGGCGAGAAGCTGGACGCCAACGACTTCATCTACTCCTGGAACCGCGCTATCAACCCCGATACTGCGGCTGACTACGAGTATATGTTTGACATCATCGACGGCTATGCCGACGGCAAGCTCAACGCCACCGCGTCCGAGGACGGCCTGACCCTGACCGTGGTGCTGTCCAAGCCCTGCTCCTACTTCCTGGATCTGGTCGCTTTCCCGACCTACTATCCGGTATACGAGGAAGCGGTCGAGAACGCAGAGGGCTACAAGGATGCCGACGGCAACGTCGTTACCCCCAACGCCTGGGCGCTCAACGCGGGCGACAGCTATGTGACCTGCGGCCCGTTCATGCTGACCGAGTGGGTGCATGACGAGCATATGGTTTATACCAAGAACCCCAACTACTGGGACGCCGATAACGTGAAGATCGAAAAGCTGGAGTTCATGCTCTCCGCTGACGACACCGCTATCTACGCCGCCTACAACGCGGGTGATCTGGACTTCATCGACACCGTTCCCACCGATGAAATCGCCAATCTGCGCGACAACCCCGAGTTCTACATCATCCCCAACCTGGGCACCTACTACGTCATATTCAACGTGAAGTCCCCGATGTTCGACGGCTATACCGCTGAACAGGCTTCGACCTACCGCAGGGCGCTGAGCATGCTCATCGACCGCCAGTACATCATCGACACCGTCGCGCAGTGCGACCAGACCATCGCCACTGCGTTCATACCGGCAGGCATGGCTGACGGCAATGGCGGCGAGTTCCGCGCCAACGACGACGCGTTCACCAACCCCGTGGGCGACGGTTACTTCAGCACCGAGGTAGACATCGACGGCGCGGTCGAGCTGCTCAAGAGCATCGGCTTCGAGTTCGACGAGAACAACATGCTGTCCGCGTCCACTCCCATCAACATCAACTACATCACCAACACCGCGACTTCGCATCAGGCTATCGCCGAGTGCATACAGATGGACTTTGCGCAGATCGGCATCAACATGACCATCTCCACCGAGGACTGGAACGTGTTCCTGCAGGATCGTAAGGCCGGTAACTACGACGTAGCGCGCAACGGCTGGCTGGCTGACTTCAACGATCCCATCAACATGCTGGAGATGTGGACCACCAAGTCGGGCAACAACGACGCTCAGTTCGGTCGTTAATAACCGCTCGCAAAAACTATTAGCATAAGCCACAGCGCCGTCCGGGTAAGCCAAGCCCGGGCGGCGCGTTTTACTTTCAGAATCGAAATTTCATTTTTGTAAATACACTCTTGCCAAATGCCATGGGCAAGGGTATAATGTGTGTGAAAAATACGGTTGGCTGCGTACAAAAACGCGCCCGGCCGCATACTGTCCGGCAGTATAAGGAGGAAAAATAATGAACGCCATTGAGGATAAGAAAACGTTTTTTGACCGTGTTTACGCCTGCTGGATGGGCAAAAACATCGGCGGCACCTTGGGCGGCCCACTCGAAGGCCGCATGGAGCTGATGGACATAAAGGGTTATACCCAGCAGTTCGTGGGCGCTGTGGAAAACGACGATCTGGATCTGCAACTGGTAAACCTGCACTGCGTTGAGCAGAACGGCGGCCGCGCCGACGTGTCCATAATTAGCCGCGAATGGCTGGATCACGTGCACTTCGAGTGGGATGAGTACGGACACTCGCTGACCAACATGCGTCGCGGTCTGGGCTATCCTCTGGCGGGCTGTTTTAATAACTTCTTCACCGACTGCATGGGCTCGCCCATCCGCTCCGAGATATGGGCGGTAATGTGCGCGGGTATGCCCGATTTGGCCGCGTATTATGCCTATCAGGACGCAAGCGTTGACCACGCGGGCGGCGAAGGCGTGTATGGCGAAATCTTCTTCGCAGTGCTGGAGAGCATGGCGTTCCTCGAAACCGACAAGTTCAAGCTGATCGATCGCGCGCTGGGCTACCTGCCCAAGGATTGCGCCGTGCGCCGCGCGGTAGAATTGCTGCTGGAAAAGTATCACGCGGGCGCAAGCTGGGTCGATGCGCGTCAGGCGATCATCGACAACTTCGCGGGCGACAACTTCACCTATGCGCCGGTCAACATCGCGTTCACGCTGGTGGGCTGGCTGTATGAGGAGGGCTTCACCGCGCAGATGCTTACCACCATCGACTGTGGCTATGATACCGACTGCACCGTGGCGACGCTGGGTTCGCTGCTGGGCATACTGTACGGAACCAAGTATCTTGACAAGTACTGGACTGAGCCGCTGGGCGAAAATATCGCCGTCAGCCGCCCTGTAACCGGCTTCAACGTGCCCAAGAACATCACCGAGCTGACCGAGCGTTCGATAGCCGCGCGCGACATACTGCAGATGCACTATTCTCAGCAGACCGACAAGTCTGTCTACACCATACCTTACCAGAGCGCGGTTGAGGTTTATAAACTCCCGCTTGGCTCGCACAAGAATAACGATCTTGATGTGGAACTGTACCATCAGGACGGCAAGCCGGTATTCAAGCCCGGCGAGACCCGCACTCTGAAGGTATGCTTCAAAAATCACGAAAACATACCGCAGATATTCGACGTTGAGGCGGATGTGCCCGGCTTTAAGGCAGAACCCGTGCATGTGGAAGTACCCGCCGAGGGCAAGGCCGAATGCACGCTGACGCTGACCGCGCCCGTGAAGAAGGAAATCGCATACCGCGGCCACCTGCGCCTCAAGCGCATGGTGAACGGCATGTTCTGGGACTATGAGGAAATGCCGCTGACGATACTGCCCTCGATGGACTGGCGCATGTGCGTGGACGGCGTGGAAACCGAAATCGGCGTGGCCGAAAACCGCCTGTCCGCCAGTGAACTGGGCATAAAGGACGCAAAGACGCTGACGTTCAGCACGCGCTTTACGCTCACCGATAAGCCCAGCACCGTGTGGCTCAAGTTCTGCTGCCGCAACCCGCTCAAGGTCGAGCTGGATGGCAAGACCGTGATCGACACGCCCGACTACACCGTGGTAATCCCGGCGTACCATCGCGCCGACAACCGCAAGTGCACGTATGCCGACCTCACGCCGGGCGCGCACGACATAAAAATCACCGTGGGCGATGTGGAGTCGTTTAAGGAGCTGTACTTCATGCCGGTTGCGGAAAAGGAAGTATACTGGGCGTATCGAATCGACACACTGTTTGAATAATTGATTGTGGAGGAAAGGCGTATGCAGTACGTTGAGGAAGCCAGCCGCGTGCGCGTGGCGGGCGAGTACGACGTGGTTGTCGCAGGCGGCGGCGTGGCGGGCATTGCCGCCGCGCTGGCGGCCCGGCGCGCGGGCAAGCGGGCGCTGCTGATCGAAAAGAGCCTGAAGCTGGGCGGACTGGCCACGCTGGGGCTTATCAACCTGTTCGTGCCGATGTGCAACGGGCGCGGCACGCCGATAATCGGCGGCATGTGCGAGGAGCTTCTGCGCCTGTCGATACGGCTGGGCTATGATTCGCTGCCCGAGGCGTGGCGCGAATGCGGCGTGCATCCGGGCGAGAGCGCGCGCTACGTAACGCGCTTTTCTCCCGACATATTCGCGATGGAGCTGAGCAGACTGCTGGACGACGAGGGCGTGGATATACTCTACGACGCGCTGGCCGTTAAGCCCGTTATGCAGGATGCGCGCTGCACCGGCGTAATCATCGAAAGCAAGAGCGGCCGCGAGTTTTACGGCGCGGGCGTAGTCATCGACGCAACTGGCGACGCGGACCTGCTGGAGCGCGCGGGCGTGCCCACCAAGCAGGGCGGCAACTACTTCACCTACATTGGCCGCGCGATAGACCTCGAGCATTGCAAAAAGGCCATCGAAACCGGCAACATCGATAACGCATTGTATTCGATAGCGGGCGGCGGCGCAAGCCTGTATGGCGATAACCAGATGCCGGGCAAGCCGCTGATGAGCGGCGTGGATGTGCGTGAGATAAGCCGCTACATAATCGACAACCATAAGTTGATACTGGAAAAGCTAAGCAGCGAAACGCGCTTCGAGCGCGACGTGGTGCAGCTGCCCGGTATGCCGCAGTTCCGCACGACGCGCCACATCGACGGTGATTACACGCTCAGGGTGGAGGATGCATACTGCCGCTTTGACGATTCCGTGGGCGCGATATGCGACTTCGACCGACGCGACTATCTGTTCGAGGTGCCGCTGCGCTGCCTTGTGCGCCGCGAGTATCCCAACCTCATCACGGCGGGACGCTCGGCAAGCGCGTGCGGCTATGCGTGGGACGTGCTGCGCGTGATACCCCCGGCGATACAGACCGGCCAGGCGGCGGGCATAGTCGCGGCGCACGCGCTGGACGAAAAGTGCGCGGCGGCCGACGTTGATATGGCGGCGGTACAGTCCGCGCTCAGTGCGGCGGGCGTAATGGTTCACTTCGATGACAGCCTGATACCGCAAAGCGAGAATGCGGGCGAAACGGTTGATGTAGGTCATATCTGATGTAAATGTATTTGCGCGGGCGGGAACGATTGCTTCCTGTCCACGCTTTTTATCTTGAGGGCTTTGCATAGGCGTAAAACAGTTTGGGCGTGACCTTCGCCTTAAACTGACTGAACTCCGCTTAACTTATAAAAAAGCTATGCGAATAAAGCAATGCGTTTAGTTTTAACTCCGCTTGGAAAAATGTAATATCATAGGGCTATACATTAAGCGCAAAGGAGAAAACATATGGCCTACCATCTTGAATACGACGCAAACGGCAAAATGCTCATTTCGGGCATAGAATGCGCGTGCGGCTGCGCGCATACGCTGCCCAGTCAGGACATATACGTTGGCGCGAACCTGATCGCGCGCATACCCGGTTACATACGCGCGCGCGGGCTGGGCACGCACTGCGTGCTGGTTGCCGACAATAATACGTATGAAATCGCGGGGCGCGACGTAAGCCGCACGCTGAGCGCCGCCGGATTTGACGTGATAGAGTGCGTTATAGTGCGCGACGGCCCGATGGATCCCGACGAACGCGCGGTGGGCGAGGTGCTTTTGAGCATACAGCCCGAGACCGAGTTCCTCGTCGCGGTCGGTTCCGGCTCGATAACCGACACCACGCGCGTAAACGCCGCGCGCACCGGCCTGCCGTTTGTGAGCGTGGGCACTGCACCCTCAATGGACGGCTATACCTCGGTAGTTGCGCCGCTCACGTTTAAGGGACTCAAAATACACCGAAGCGGCCCCTGCCCGGAGATAATCGTGTGCGATACTGAGATACTGCGCACCGCGCCGCTGAGCATGGTATGCGCGGGCGTGGGCGACGTGCTTGGTAAATACATCGCCAAATGCGACTGGATGATAGGTAATATCATAAACGACGAGCCGTATTGCGATGTGTGCGGCGAAATCGTGACCGACGCGATAAATAAGCTGTTAAAGAACATCCCCGAGATTCGCGCGCGCACGGAATACGGTATACGCGTGCTGATCGAGGCATTGCTGCTGGCGGGCGTGACGATAATGATAATCGGCCATACGCGCGCCGTGGCCTCGGTCGAGCACAACATCGCGCACTACTGGGAGATGCAGCAGATGCTGCGCGGTAATCGCGCGCCCTCGCACGGCGCGTCGGTTGGCGTGGCGACGCTGATGGTATGGCCGATATTTAAGAAGTTCGCGAGCGAGGACATAAGCAATCTCGACATGGACGCAATCCGTGCAAAGCGACTTAACCGCGCCGAGCGTGAGCAGTGGATGATAAGCGCATACGGCGAGGCCAACGCGCGCGCGATAATGAGCGAAAACGAGGGCGACTTCCTCACGTGGGAGGAGCAGCAGCGCCGCATACTCCGCGCGCAGCAGCGCATATCCGACATACGTGCTGCGATTGCGCTGATGCCCGAGTATGACGAAATATGCGCGGCAATGGTGGAACTGGGCGCGCCGCTTACGCCCGCCGAGTGCGGCGTGGGCGACGATCTGGTCAATCTGTCCATGCACTGCGCCAAGGACTACCGCACGCGCTATACTCTGTTCAAGCTGCTGGACGAATGCGGACTGCTGGATAAGTATCTTACCGACTATCCGATTGGCTGACTATAAAGAAAACCATCCGTCACATGGCCCCAAGCTGGTGACGGATGGTTTTTCGTTTAAGGAATAAGGCGTATGTATTACTTGTGCGCGTTTATAATTTCGAGCGCCTTGTCAAAGCACTTCTGGTTCGCGGCCAGCATGAAGCCCGGTACGCCGTAGTTGCGCGCGCCCGCCTTGCCGTTTACGGGCAGTTCAAAGCGTCCGCCTGCCTCCAGAATAATCAATGCGCCCGCGCAGAAGTCCCACGGCGACAGCTTCAATTCATAGAATACGTCCAGTCGGCCGCATGCGATGTCGCACAGGTCAAGCGCCGCTGAACCCGTGCGTCGGAGATCGCCGCCCTGCTTGAGGAAGTCCAGCGCGATAGCCATCGTCCTGTCGGCCAGTTCGGCATAGTAGGGCGACGTGCCCACCGATACCATTGCGCGTTCTAACGGCATGTCAGACGCGTGAATCTGAGTCTCGTTCAGGTATGCGCCCTTGCCCTTTAAGGCGGTGAACATCTCGTCCCTGTACGGGTCGTATATCAGACCGAGCACCGGCTCTTTATTCTGCATAAGCGCGATCGATATTGCCGAACAGGCGCGCGAACGCATGAAGTTGAGCGTGCCGTCGATGGGGTCTATCACAAACGTGTAATCGTCGGTCAACTGCTGATTCTCCTTTTCCTCGGCGAAGAACAGCGCGCCGGGCAAAAGCCTGCCCAGTTCGCTTATCAGCATATTCTGTACCGCTACGTCCGAATCGGTCACGAAGTTGTAATGGCCTTCCTTTTTATGCTCGGCGGGCTTGTGCGCGTCCAGCATTATGCGCGATGCGCGCCGCGCGACCTGCGCAATATCGCAAAGCAGCTTTTCCATATCCATCTGTAATACATCTCCATAAGCGTTATAAGCGTGGGGTTACGCTAATCATATACCTAACCCGGTGCGCTGTAAACCTGCGGGGCGTAAAATAAAACCAATTTGACGCAACCATATTTCGACACGATTCGTCAAAGTCATACGGCCCTGCCGTATTATAAAGCGATATTTGAGGTGTGCGCATATGAATAAGATGATTGCACGTATGATCTGCCTGATGCTGGCGCTGATTATGACGCTGTGCGCGGCTATGCCGGTGCTGGCCGAGGGCGATACCGGCTCCGAGACGGCAACCGACGCGGATTCGCTGGCCGACGCGCTGGGACTTACCGATGAGGAGCGCGAGCTGCTTACCGAACTCGACCCGTCGGAAAAGGTGCATATCGAGGACGGCGATCTGTCGATAAGTGCGGAATTGGGTCAGGGCTGGCGCAACGTTTTGCTGCTGGGCAACGACGCGCGCTCGCTGGAGGGCAACGGCCGCACCGATACCATTATAATCGCCTCGATCAATCAGCAGACCGGTCAGATAAAGCTGACATCGATACTGCGCGATACCGAGGTAAACATACCTGGCAAAAAGAATAAGTACAAGATCAACACCGCATTCCGATTTGGCGGCCCCAATCTCGCGATGAAGACCGTCAACGAATGCTTTGATATGAATATAAGCGAATACGCGGTCGTGAACCTCGCGGGCTTTGCGGACATAATCGACGCGATAGGCGGCATCGAAATGGACGTGACATATGACGAAATGAAGCATGTGAATAATATACTGGGCTATTACCGCGAGGACGCAAAGCAGAACGGCGCGTATAAGGGCAAGGACTTCAGCGACCTCGAGACTTACGGTGAAAACACGCATCTGACCGGCCAGCAGGCGCTTGCATATTCGCGCATACGTAAGCTGGATACCGAATACAAGCGAACCGAACGCCAGCGCGAGGTGCTGACCGCGATAGGCAACAAGCTTTCTAAGCAATCCACGTTCGATCTGTTCGGCACGGCGCTGCACCTGTGGGGCAGCATACGTACCAACATATCGTTCTTCGATGCGGTGGGTCTGGGCATGAAGGCGGCCGACGCGCTCTCGGGCGGCATAGAGCAGCTGCGCATACCTGCGGACGGCACGTTCAAGAGCGGCATGTTCGACGGCAAATGGGTGATACGCGCCGATTTGGATGAGAACACGGAATTGCTGCACAACTTCATATACGGCGATGAAGACGCCGAATAGCATGTAAGGCAATAAACCAGCCCGCGTCCCAAGCAGCAGGGAAGCGGGTTGTTTTTTTAGGCCAGTTAACAAGACAAAGGTAAAAGCGCCCGCTCTCGGAAATCAATCCGAAAGCGGGCGCTGCTGTTTATGCCTGAGATAAGATTACTTGTTCGCGTCGATGGTGGCCTTTATGCGGCGCACTCCGGCAGAGGAAGACTCTTCCTTCTGAATGTGGAAGTGCTTCAGATCACCGGTGTTGCTGGCGTGCGGGCCACCGCAAATCTCCTTGGAGAACTGGCCCATAGTGTATACCTTAACGCGCTCGCCGTACTTGCTCTCGAACAGGCCGATAGCGCCCTGCGCCTTGGCTTCTTCGACGGTCATCTCCTCGCAGGTTATCGGCACGGCGGCTTCTATAGCCTCGTTGACCAGCCGCTCGACCTCTTTAAGCTCGTCCTTGGTCAGCTTGCGCGGGCAGGAGAAGTCGAAGCGCAGGCGCTCGGCGGTTATGTTGGAGCCCTTCTGGGCGACGTCCGGGCCTATGACCTTGCGCAGCGCGGCGTGCAGCAGGTGGGTGGCGGTGTGCAGGCGCGCGGTGGCCTCGGTGTTGTCGGCCAGACCGCCCTTAAAGCGCTGTTCGGCGCCCGCGTGGCTAGTGGCCTGATGCTTTTTAAAGGCCTCTTCAAACGCCTTTTCGTCTACGGTCAAGCCGCGTTCGGATGCCATTTCCTTGGTGATCTCGATCGGGAAGCCGAACGTGTCGTACAGGTGGAAGGCGGTTATGCCATCGATTACCTTCGCGTCGCCCAGCTTGCCTACGGCCTTTTCGAATTCCTTCAGACCCTGCTTCAGCGTCTTCTGGAAGCGATCTTCCTCCAGAGCCAGCTGCTCCAGTATGAAGGCGCTGTTGCGCTTCAGCTCGGGATATACGTCCTCGTACTGCTTGATTACTACCTTAGCAATCTCGCAAGTTGCGTGCTCGGGCATACCTAGCTTCATGCCGTGGCGCACGGCGCGGCGAATCAGGCGGCGCAGTACATAGCCCTGGTCCACGTTGGAGGGGCTTACGCCCTTGTCGTCGCCCAGTATCATCGTGGCGGTGCGCAGATGGTCGGCGATTATGCGTATGGAGCGGGTGACTTCCTCGCTCTCGCCGTACTGATGGCCGCTCAGCTCGCTGATCTTGGCGATGATGTCGGTGAACAGGTCGGTTTCGTATACGGTCTTTTTGCCGGTCAGCACGCTTATGGTGCGCTCCAGACCCATGCCGGTATCGACGTTCTTCTGCGCAAGGGGCAAGAAGGAGCCGTCGGCCTGCTTATTGTACTGCATGAACACGTCGTTCCAGATCTCTAGATACTTGCCGCAGTCGCACGCGGGCGAGCAGTCCGGGCCGCAGTCGGGCACGTCGCGGATGATGAACATCTCGGTATCCGGGCCGCAGGGGCCGGTTACGCCCGCGGGGCCCCACCAGTTGTTCTCCTTGGGCAGGAAGAAGATGTGGTCTTCCTTAACGCCCATCGAGCGCCACAGTTCGTAGCTCTCCTCGTCACGGGGGCAGTTCTCGTCGCCCGCGAATACGGTGAAGGCCAGCTTGTCGGGGTCAAGTCCCAGCCAGTCCTTGCTGGTCAAAAATTCCCAGCTCCAGGAGATTGCTTCCTTCTTGAAGTAGTCGCCAAGCGACCAGTTACCCAGCATCTCAAAGAAGGTGCAGTGCGACGCATCGCCTACATCGTCGATGTCGCCGGTACGCACGCACTTCTGTACGTCGGTCAGGCGGGTGCCCATCGGGTGCTTAGCGCCCATCAGGTAGGGAACCAGCGGATGCATACCCGCGGTGGTGAACAGTACCGTGGGGTCGTTTTCGGGTATTACGGATGCGCTGGGTATGAGCGCGTGACCCTTTTCCTGCATGAATTTGAGGAAGAGCGCGCGCAGTTCGGCGGCTGTGGATATGTTCATTTCAAATCGCTCCTTTGTGTGTATTGCCTGTGTAAAGGCATAAAAAGGCGCCATCTCGTTCAAGGACGAAATGGCGCTCTCGCGGTACCACCTTGATTGCCCGGTATTCCGAGCCTCTCTTGAGTCGATAACGGCGACCGCCGTCACGCCTTAGCCTGATGCTACGGGGCGCGCTGCTCGGAAGGCATTAATAGCCTTACTCAGGGGGGCCGACTTCATCGCTGCGCATCGGCTTGCACCCCCGCCGACTCTCTTTAGCGCATTTGCGATAAAATACATCCCTGTCACTGCATTTGCCTTTTATTATAGCCACCTGTGTTAAACCTGTCAAGCATTGTGCGTTAATATCCGGGCAAATCGCATTTACCTGACCCGCGAAAGCACCCCGCCATCCATCTCACAAACAGTATCGCAAAGTTCCTCAATATCAAGCGGGTTGTGGCTGGCCAAAAGAATAGTCTTGCCCTGAGCGCGCAGGGACTTGAACAGCTCGCGCATCTCGCGCACGCCCGCGTTGTCCAGCCCGTTCATCGGTTCGTCCAGCAGCAGGATGTCCGGGTTTTCCATTATCGCTTGGGCTATGCCTAAGCGCTGTTTCATGCCTAATGAGAATTTATTTACATGCTTGCGGCTGTCCGGATCAAGGCTGACCAGCTTAATCACATCGCGTATGCGCTCCGGTGAAGCAATGCCCTTCACGCGGGACAGAAGTCGCAGATTCTGATACGCCGAATAGCCGGGCAATAGTCCCGGTTCGTTGATTATCGCGCCCACCGAGGGCGGCACCTCCATATCGCGGCCTATCCTGCGCCCGTCGATTGTGACCTCGCCCGAATCGGCGCGCGTCAGTCCGCATATTACGCGCAGCATAACCGTCTTGCCACTGCCGTTGCGCCCGACTATGCCGTGTATACGGCCGGTATCGAACGTCGCGGAAACATCCTTCAACACATGTTGAGAGCCGTAACTTTTGTTAACCTTATCCAGCACTATCATGATCGATACCTCACTTATATGTCGATGTGCCGCCTGCCCGGCAGCAGCATGTACAGCGCCAGCACCAGCACGCCCCCGCCCAGCACTATGAATGCCTTGGCGGGCGTGGGGTCGAACCAGATGTTTCGTGGATCGAGCATGGATATTCGCGTAAGCGTGAGCGGGGAAGCAAGGTAGAACGGCCTGAACCCGTTGGTCGTCAGCATATAGTCCAGAAGCGACATCAGCGTGCCTATCACTATGCCCGCACACGAACGCGATATTAGATTGCCGATGAATATAATCATGCCCAGCATGAATATATACAGAAACCTAAGCGACAGGCACAGCATAAGCGCCTCCATCGGCGAATACTGCGACACTATGCTGTAAGGTATGTCGAGCATTATCCTTAACTGATAAACAGCGTCGGTAAACGACAGTGTAGTCCATATCTTACCCCACTGATTCGACCATTCGATGCGTCCGAACGCGCACAGCAGCGGACAGACCGCCCAAAATGCAGTATATGTAAGTGAGAGTATAAACAGATATACCAACTGCCCGCACAGCCAACGCTTGCGCCCAGTGCGCAAAAGCACCTGCATCTGATACTGACTGAGGAATGGCGCGTCTGCACACAGCGCGACCATGCCCAGCGACATTATTGTGGACAGAAAGGTATAATATATGTCGTTAAACACGAACACCGTCGCAAACGGGGTCATGTTCACGCCTGCCGCGTCGCAGAACTGAACTACGGGCTGTATGGCGTACATTTGCATCAGCAGTGACACCAGCGCCACGGTCAGCGCGTTTATACTGCGCAGTTCGGTATTGAGCTGCTGACCGGTAAGGCGAATAAATCCGCTACGCATTCAGCACCCTCCTTTTCGCGGCACGCACAAACGCCCACATTATAAGAAAAGTCGGCAGCACCAGCAGCGCCAGTATGTATAGCGTAGGGCACGGCTCAAGTCCGGCAACGCGCCCGCGTATCAGCATATTTATATTGAGGTAATTGGGGACGCGCAGTTGTGATGCGAGTATCATGCAGAACAGATTCAGTATCACCGGCAGCGCCCATATGAACATGCGGGAGGGAATGTATACCGACGCATACGCGGCTATCGATATTAACAGGCAGCTCCCCGCGCCCAGACAGATTGCCCCGCCCAGCATGTAAGGCCACCACGCACCGTATTCAAGCGCCCAGCCCAGGTAGCGCGAATGGATTATAATGTCATATTCGGTAGAATCGGAATACAATGGTACGCCACCGATTGTCATTGCCAGAAAAGCTATAACATGGCAAAGCAATGCGATGCAAAACGGAGCCAGCGTAATGTATATTGCCTTGGCGTACACGTATTTTGGCACACCATAGCGCATGCAAAGCGGACGGTAATAACCGCTGTGCATGTCGCCTGCAAAGCTGGCAACGCTTATTAGGCCTAACAGCGTCGGTGCAGCAAAGTACAGTTCGTCATTGTCGCCTAATATTAAAAAAATGGCTTGCCAAAACTCATATCGGCCTCGAGCAAGATATATAATGATTATCAGCAGAATTGTGACGTACAGCTTGAAATCCATGCTCATACGCACAAATTCCTCGCGAAGTATCTTAAGCATTCTACTTCTCCTTCTGTACTATGTCAAAAGAACAGTTCACCTGTAAACACATTTATCAACAACTGCTGGACGTAAGTGTCTTTTTCGGAATCATATGAGCTTAAGCACAACATCGGAACAAGCTCATATTCGCGCAATGCAATCGGATATGGCGCATATACCAGTTCAATTTTATCTATGGTCAGCGGGGTCAGCCCAATTATATTGTCAAGAAAGTTACCGGCATTTGTAAGAAGTTCTTCGCAGCTTATCTGCACGGGACTCGTCGGTTCCTTACCGCTTATAGACAGCGCGTTTGACACGTTAAAACATAATGTACCGTCTCTGGTGACGATCGCACGGATCCTTATGCCAGATACACTAACATTACTTAGCGAATACGAGTCTGCAAGCATCGACAAACCGTCCAACTGCACGCATCCCTCTATAAAGTAACAGTCGCCGCCATCGACTATGCAGCCTTCATATAAGCCATGCTTGCGTTTATAAAATGCGATGTCATCCTCACTGTGACATTCTTCTTCAAGTATGCTTGCTACTTTATTGCGCATATCTTCCGCATGGGCGGGATATACATCGTATTGTATGTCAAAACTGGCAGATACGTCGGCAAATATCGCTTTCATCGTATTGTCAATCAGCTTGCCTGCATCTTCTGCTGTCATAAAATCGAGTTCATCGGTGTTACTAAGCATCCAGTCGGGGTGAAAATTGTCATACACATCTGTGCAATAGTATAGCAATGTATAGTATGTCATGAAGTTTTCTGTCTGATAAAAATAATTTCCATCGTTGGAACTATAGATATCAATCCCATCGCCACTAAATGCGTGCTGTATCAATTGTATGTCGTCAATTTCGGTAACGCCTGTTGGTTCAACATTGTATTCAGAGGTTATAGCTTCATCAGAAGCCCAAAATGCTTTTGCCATGTATTTATGTTCAAATACGGGCATTTGAGGCATGGCTGCGTCTGCATTGACAACAAGATTGTCTCCATATTCGGTATAGGAAATCTGCTCGGCGTTCGCACTTATGGTAAACAGTGTAAGTAGGCATAATACAGTAACATAAAGTCGCTTCATATTCTTACCTCCCAAGCGAGTTTTGAGCAGTTGGCGCGGGAACATGGTTCCCGCGCCCGATATATGTCAACTTACGGAGTCCAAACTCCGCCTACCGATGCGTCTTGCCAAAGTGTTATAGCGTTGCAGAAAAGCTCATACGAACCATTAACGGTATATTCGCCGGTATAGGCTAAAGTTTTTGTAACGTTCATGGAAGGAGTCGAATTAGTTACCTTAAGCTTTTTGGTTGCGGCAGTAGTACTGTCTTTAGGAACGACGTATAGCGACAACTCATCTCTGGTGTCGATAAAACTGCGGCTTGTCGGCCTTACATATGCGCGACCTTCTCCATCAGCTTTGGTTTGGGTGCTGCTTCGAGCGGTCGTTACGCGCCCTATTCCCATTATAGTGCCAGAATGCAACTGGAAGTCGAATGGATAACTGGCGGCCAAGGCAGTCGAGCACAACAGCACTACGCAAAGAACCACGGTGCATATTATTATGGACTTCTTCATTAGTATCGCTCCTTTTCTATAATCGGTTGGCAACAACTCGAGTACAACGGATACGGATAAGTGGAGCAACGTTATTCTCTAGCGTTTCTTCCTGCGCCTATGCCAATCACCCTCATTCATTTAAGTTTATTTTCAATACGTACTCAATATGTTGCCAGTGATAACGGAATCCTCAATGACATTAACTGATGCTTGAGTACGTATTTGCTTCTTTTATGATTACGGCATCATTATATGTGAAAGGGCGAATTTTGTCAATAGAGAAACTGAAGAAAATTTAACTTAAATAGCAATATTTAAATATTTGGTACACATGACAAAAACATTTACACGGCGCAA
>CAOKFD010000051.1:0-21062 GCA_948467645.1 uncultured Eubacteriales bacterium
TCAACGGAGCTTTGCCGCGATTGTTGTTATACTGCTCTCTGAGCGTGGAAGATGCTCATACAGAAGCGCGAGGATTAATTGTAGCTTCCGCGCCCACTTTAATTTATGGTGGGCGCGGCATGGATGGCTGCTCATACATCTTGTTTCGCGTCTGGATAGTCAGTTTTCGCGCCCGCCATACTTTACGGCGGGCGTGAACCTCACCGCCGAACTTGCATCTGAGCCGCCGAGGGGTGGCGAACATGGCGCGGGCGTAAACTGCCTATACAGAAAAAGATCATTCGCGGAATCCCGAAACGAATACAGATTATAGCTTGCGTGAGCCACAAACATGGACAAAATTAAACGCCGCTGGCTCTGGGCAAGCCAAGCGGCGCAAGGAAGCATTGCAGCTTCCCGTATATAGCCCTCTAAAAACGCATGAATTTAAGTAACCATGCGGGAGAAAGACCTAATCGACTTTTCTTTGGTTCTTTCTTTTCTTCCGAAAAGAAAGAACACGTAACCCCCGTCACCTCTTCGTTCTCGGCTTTGCGCAAAGCGCGGCTAAATACCCGAAGACTATCGCGGCGGATATGCCCGCTGCTGTGGCGGCTGCGCCGCCGCTTAGGGCGCCCATTAAGCCGTGTTCGCGCGCGCCGGAGATTGCGCCTTTGCTTAGGGTGTAGCCGAAACCGGTTAGCGGGACGGTTGCGCCCGCGCCCGCGAATTCGGCTATTGGTTCGTATATGCCTAATGCACCTAAGATTACGCCTGCCGTTACGTAGGCCACTAAGATTCTTGCACTCGTTAGCTTGGTGGAGAGGATCAGTATTTCGCCTAACGCGCATAGCAGGCCGCCTACTGCGAAGGCCTTTAGCAGACTTAATAGTATGTCCATTGGCTGTGCCTCCTTGTTTATGGACACTCGATCGATAGCGCGTGCGCTATTGATGGGATGCTCTCGCCCTGAAGCGCGCTTACCGGACTTAATAGCGCGCCTGTGCCTATTATCAGTATGCGCTTTAACTCGCGCGCCGATAGCTTGCCCAGCAATACCGCCGAAAACACGCTCGCCAGGCACGCACAGCCGCTCCCGCCCGCATGTACGTCCTGATCGGGCGAAAACATCTGCGCGCCGCAGTCGATGTACCGCTCCTCAATAAGCGGCATTCCCCGCTTCTTCATAAGGTCGATGAGCAGACCCCGTCCTATCACGCCTAAATCGCCCGTGGCAATCAGATCGTAATCAGACGGCCCGCGCCCGCTGTCCTCAAAATGCGTAAGCAGTGTGTCCGCCGCCGCGGGTGCCATCGCCGCTCCCATATGATTCGCGTCGGGCACGTCGTAATCAATTACCCGCCCCACCGTGCCCAGTTCCACGCGCGCAAGCGGCTTGGCGCGACAGTCCAGCACCAGCGCGCCCGCGCCCGTTACCGTCCATTGCGCCGAGGGCGTGCGCTGATTGCCTAACTCCTGCGGAAACCGAAATTCACGCTCCGCAGTCGCAAAGTGGCTGGACGTTATGCATAGCGCGTTGGATAGCTGCCCCGCATCCACCAAAGCCGCACCCACAATCAGCGATTCCGCAATGGTCGAACACGCGCCATACAGCCCGATGAACCCCGCGCCCAGCGTGCGCGCGGTTATGCTGGCGGCGAGTATCTGCTGCTCCAGATCGCCGCCCAGCATCGCGTTCAACTCGTCCGGCTTCATCCGCGCCTTCTTCATGGCCAGATGCGCCGCACGCGTCATCAGTTCGGCCTCGGCCTGCTCGTATGTGTCCTTGCCTAAATAGTCGTCGTCGACCACCTCGTCAAAATAGCCGCCCAGCGGGCCTTCGCCTTCCTTGGGGCCGACTATCGCCGCGCCCGCGGCAATCGGCGGGCGGCTGTCGTATCGGAATGTACGCGCACCCAGCTTCGCCATGCTATATCCCCCATATCAGATCGATTATATAGTAAATTATGCCCACAACCACGCTGGAACCTATGCCGTACACCAGCACCGGCCCCGCAATCTGAAACATGCGCGCGCCCACGCCCATTATGAAGCCCTCACTGCGGTACTCCATAGCCGCCGACGCAATTGAATTGGCAAAGCCGGTTATAGGCACAATCGTGCCGCCGCCCGCGTACCGGCCTATGCGATCGAATACGCCTATCGCGGTCAGCGCCGCCGTTATAAACACCAGCGTCACGCTGGTGAGCGTGGCCGCGTCCTGCCGCGCAAAGTTGAACCCGCGCATAAGCCACAATGTGCAGCCCTCGCTAAGCGCGCATATCAGCCCGCCTACCCAAAATGCGCGCCACGTATCGCGCACAAAGTGACTGCGCGGCGTGCGGCGCTCCACCATTTGCCTGTATTCAGCCTTATCGCGTTCGGACATTCAATGTTCACCGCCCTTCGCGCCGCGCTCCAGCGGCTCGCGCCCCACCGGGTCGAAGCCACGCGCGCCGTTCTGAGCGCGCCTTAATTCGCGCTCGCCCGGTCTGGCTTGCCATTCCACGCGCAGGATTGGCGTTTGTCTTAAATCACGCATATATACGCACCTCGCTTTTTTGCTATTATGCCCGAGCGCGCGGCGTTTAGTCAGCCTGAATCGCATATCCTTGTAAGCAGGGTGAATGTATGCTAATATTGAATCATAAGTTATTCTTAGTCATGAATGCGAATCCGACTGAGCCGAAACAGATTTGAACACGCCCAAGCATTTACTTAAAGGAAGGGCTTTTAATATGAGCATACTGAAAATAGCGCTGATGCAGATTGCGCCGTGCGGAAGTCTGGACGGCAATCTGAAAAAGGGGCTGGAATGCTGCGAAAAGGCGGCGGCGCTGGGTGCCGACATTGCGCTGTTCCCGGAGATGTGGAGCAACGGATATGCGATATACGACCGACCCGCCGAGGAATGGACGCGCGACGCGATACCGCTCGACGGCGAGTTCATGCAGGAGTTCGCGTGCGCGGCCCGGCGCCTTAATATGGCTGTCGGTGTAACTCTGTTGGAGCAGTACTCCCCCGCGCCGCGAAACACGCTGGCGCTGTTCGACCGGCACGGGCGGCGGGCATTCACCTATGCCAAGGTACACACATGCGACTTCGACGCGGAGCGCGCGCTCACGCCGGGCGACGACTTCCCGGTATGCGAGCTGGACACGGCGCGCGGCGCGGTTAAGGTGGGCGCGATGATATGCTATGACCGCGAGTTCCCGGAGAGCGCGCGGGTGCTGATGCTGCGCGGCGCGGAGCTGATACTCGTGCCCAACGCCTGCCCGATGGAAATTAATCGGTTGAGTCAACTGCGCGGGCGGGCGTATGAAAACATGCTGGCAGTTGCGACGTGCAATTATCCGGCGGGTGTGCCCGATTGCAACGGCGGGTCGAGCGCGTTCGACGGCGTAGTATACCTGCCTGAACTGAGCGGTTCGCGCGACACCTGCCTAGTGCAGGCGGGCGGCGAGGAGGGCATATACATGGCCGAATTGGACTTGGACATGCTGAGAAACTACCGCGCGCGGGAGATTCACGGCAATGCGTTCCGGCGGCCCGAGATGTACGGCGATCTGGTTAAGGCAGATGTTCGCGCGCCGTTTATCCGCAAGGCGCGGAGGAAGTAAGCACTCTCCCTCCTCCAGCATTATCTCGTTATACGCTGTCACTAAACGCTCATTTGCCGCCGCGCACTTTTCACGCATATGCTATCAAATCCGGTGTACATCTGCTATAATATTCTATGCATAGATTGAAAGACGTGAAAGTTCCCAAGGAGTGTGTTATAACCCCCGATGCCAATGCTAGAATTCGACGACCAGTTCACCATGTTCGACATAACGCCGCTGGAAAACCTGTTTATAGACGAGTACATGCTGCGCGCGCCGGGCGACTTTGTTAAGGTATACATATATGCGCTGCGCCAGTGCTATCACCCGCCGCGCGACAACGATTACGAACGCATGGCGCGCGCGCTGTGCATGGAGCCGGACGATGTAAAGAACGCCTTCACCTACTGGGAGCGGCAGGGGCTTGTGCGCCGCGTGAGCGATAACCCGCCCTCCTACCGCTTCTTCAACCTAAAGGCCAACCTGATGAATCAGCAAAATCAGGACGACGGCCTGTACCGGTACCGCAGCTTCAACGACCGCGTGCAGAGCATGTTTCCGGCGGGGCGGCTGCTGCACGAAAGCGACACCAAGTACCTGTACGACTGGATGGAGGTATACAAACTTCCCGAAAGCGTTGTACTTATACTGGTTGAGTACCTGCTCAAAAAGCGCGGGCCGCATGTGCGGTTTGCATCGTGCGACAAGATTGCGCGCGAGTGGGCGGACAAGGGCATAAATACGCCTGAGGCTGCGCGCGAACAGGTGCGCTACACCACCGAATCGTTCCAACTGACGCGCAAGGTATTGCAGCGCCTGGGCATAACCACCGCGCCCACGCCCGATCAGGAGCGGCTGTACGCGTCGTGGCTGGAGCTGGGCTTTGACCATGCCGCGATACTGGAATGCTGCAAGCAGACCGCGACCGCACGCAGCCCCAACATGGGGTATCTGGACAGCATAATAAGGTCGATGCACGAGCGCGGACTGCACACGGCGGGCGAAATCGCGGGCTATACCGAAAGCTATCGCGAGGGCATGGCGCATATGCGCGAGGTATTTAAGGCGCTGAATCAGCCCGTGCCGCTGGGCGCGCCCGGTATGCTGGACACATACCGCATGTGGCAGGGCATGGGATTTAACGACGAATCAATACTTATAACCGCGCGTTCGCTGACGCGCATGGGTTCGGGCACGTTTGAGCTGCTGGACAAGGCATTGCGCCGCATGAAGGACGAGGGCGTGACCGAGGAAAGCGCGGTCAGCAAATACTATGACGAGATATTCACCTATTACGACATATGCGACGCAGTGCTGGAGCGATTGGCGCTTTCGCGGCGCGCCGCACCGGGCGACCGGGAATCGGTCAAACGCTGGCTGAAGGACTATTCGATGAGCTACGACATGATAATGCTGGCGGCCGACCGCGCGCGCGACGCAAACGGGCAGAAGATGGCATACATGGAGAGCATACTTCACACGTGGTACGAGCGCGATCTGCTCACGCCCGACGATGTGCGCCGCGCCGACAATCAGCGCCGCGTATCGCCCATATCCGCAGGCGCGCCGCAGAGCCAATCGCGTCCCACTGCCGCAACCGGTTATGCCCAGCACACATATGCACCGGGCGAGCTGAACCGGGTGTACACCGACATAATGAACGAAGAGGGTGATTAAATGCCCGGCGACGTAAGACAGACCGTGCGCCGCGAGTTTGACCGGCTGCTGATGGACGAGGAGCGCGACCGCGACGCGCGCATTGACGACGCATGTAAGCGCGACGCGCGCATCGGCGAGCTGCTCAAAAAGCGCACGCTGACCATGACAAACGCGTATGCTCAGGCACTCAGCGAGCACCACGCGCCCGACCGCGGCGCGATACGCGCCGAGTACGCGCGCATTGATGCGGAGATTGCGGCGCGGCTAAACGCGCTCAACCTGCCGGGCGACTACCTTCAAATGCGTTACCGCTGCCCGGTATGCCATGACCTTGGGTATGTGGGCGACGCGGGGCGGCATGACTGCGAATGCTTCCGCGCGCGTCTGGACGAGGAGCGCCGCAAGCGCGCCCGGCTGGACATGGCGGGCGACGATACGTTTGAGGCATTCAACGCGGATATATTTTCGCCCGAACCCTTGCCGGGGCTGGGCTATTCTCAGCGCGACTTCATGCTGCGCGTGAAGAAGCTGTGCATGGCCTACTGTGACGAGTTCCCGAACAACCGCAAGCGCAGTCTGATATTCACCGGCGCGCCGGGGCTGGGCAAGACGTTTTTGCTCAACTGCATGGCCAATCAGCTTTATTCGCGCGGCGTGGGCGTGAGCTACCTGACCGCGTACCGCATGTTGGGCGCTATGCGGGAAAGCTTTCTTGAGACAAACACCGAGCCGTTTAACATGATGATCGACGCGGAGCTGCTCATGATAGACGATTTGGGCAGCGAACCTATATACCGCAATGTAACTATCGAAATGCTGTTCACGTTGCTGAACGAGCGGATGCGCATGAAGCGCCATACGATAATCGCAACCAACTTAAACGCCGAGCAGATGCAGGCGCGCTACGGCGACCGCGTCGCGTCGCGGCTGATGGACACAAAGGACACGATGATAATCGGCTTTGCGGGCGGCGACGTGCGCACGCGGCGCAATCGGTAAAATGCGCCCTACGGGAGTGAAGTATGGATATATCTAACGAGCGGCTGCAATATCTGAAGCTGTTAAAGCACAAATACCCCACCGAGCGCGACGCGGCGGCCGAGATGATACGCCTGCGCGCGGTAATGCGCCTGCCCAAGGGCACGGAGCATTTCCTGTCAGACATACACGGCGAACACGCGGCGTTTCTGCACATACTGCGCAACGCCAGCGGCGTTATCAAGGAGAAGATAAACGACCTGTACCGCGACGTACTGCCTTCACATGAGCGCGACATGCTGTGCACGCTGGTCTACTATCCCGAGGAGAAGCTGGCTCTGCTCAAGCGGCAGGGCATGGTCAACCACGAATGGTACCGCATTGCGATACTGCGCATGGTCGATGTGGCGCGCATAATTGCGGTCAAGTACACGCGCGCGCATGTACGCGCGGCCATGCCGGGCGACTTGGGCGAGCTGCTTGAGGAGCTGCTTTTGCGCGAGGACGTACACGACAAGCAGGAATACTATTCCGAGATGGTTGAGTCGATCGTCGAATGCAATCAGGCGGACGCGGTAATCATCGAGCTGTCGCGCATAATACAATACCTGGCGATAGACCGGCTACACATAATCGGCGACATATACGACCGCGGGCCGCGCGCAGATTTGATAATGGACGCGCTGGAACACCATCACGGCGTGGACATACAGTGGGGCAACCACGACATAGTATGGATGGGCGCGGCGTCGGGTTCGCGCGTGTGCATGGCGCAGGTGCTGGTTACTCAGGTGAAGTACGGCAACGTTACCTCGCTTGAGGAGGGTTACGGCATATCTCTGCGCGCGCTGTCTACATTTGCGGACGCGGTATATGCGGGCGACCCGTGCGTGGGCTTTTTGCCCAGGCAGGTCGAGCAGGACGGCGACAGCGAGGACGACATGGAGCTGGCGCGAATGCACAAGGCGGCGGCGGTGCTGCTGTTCAAGCTGGAAGGGCAGCTGCTTAAACGCCATCCCGAATACGGCATGGACAGCCGGCTGCTGCTGGACAAGATCGACTATGAAAAGGGCACTATAACGTTGGACGGGCAGGAATACCGCCTGCGCTCCTGCGTGTTCCCCACCATCGACCCCGCCGAGCCGTATGCCTTAACCGAAGGCGAAAGCGAGGTCGTCGAGCGGCTGACGACCGCATTTGAGCATTCCGAAAAGCTGCAGCAGCATGTGCGCTTCCTGTTTTCGGCGGGCAGCATGTATCTGTGCCGCAATGGAAATTTGCTCTATCATGGCTGCATACCTATGAACGGCGACGGCACGCTTATGGAACTGCCGCTTGACGCTGGCGATGGCGTGCATCCCACCGGGCGCGCGGCGCTGGACTATGCGGAGCGCGTGGTGCGGCAGGGCTATTTTGCGCGTGCGGGTTCGCGGGCGCGGCGCGACGGGCAGGACTTCATGTGGTACCTGTGGTGCGGGCCTGCGTCGCCGCTGTTTGGCAAGTCGCGCATGACAACATTCGAGCGCTACTTCATCGAGGATGAATCCACGCATGTGGAGCGTAAGAATGCGTATTATCAGCTGATTGAGACTGAATCGGCGGCACAGCGCATACTTGAGGGCTTCGGCCTTGACCCGGAGCGCGGCCACATAATCAACGGCCATGTGCCGGTAAAGGTAAGCCGCGGCGAAAGCCCCATACGCGCGGGCGGACGGCTGCTTGTAATCGACGGCGGCCTGTCGCGCGCGTATCAGAGCGTGACCGGCATAGCGGGCTACACGCTGATATTCAGCTCGCACGCGCTTTTGCTGGTTGCGCATCAGCCGTTTGAGTCGGCAGCGCGCGCAATCACCGACGAGCAGGACATACACTCGGTGCAGACGGTGGTCGAGCGGATGCCGGTTCGCCTGCGCATATGCGACACCGATCAGGGCGATTTACTGCGCCGGCGCATCGCCGACCTGAGCGACCTTATCGACGCGTTCGAGGAAGGCGCAATCAAGGCCGGGCGCGAGGACGATTTGGATTAGGCGGTGACTGAATGAGACTGGACAAATACATATCGACGCTGACCGACCTCAGCCGCAAGGACGTAAAGGCCGCGCTGAAATACGGCCGCATATCGGTAGACGGCGTACCGGCGCGCGACCCGGCCACGCAGGTGAACGAGCGCACGGCCACTGTGACGCTGGACGGCGCGGCGCTTATGTTCAAGCGCCACACTCACATAATGATGAACAAGCCTGCGGGCGTGCTGACGGCCACCGAGGACCGCGCGCAAAAGACCGTGCTGGACATACTGCCCGACAGTCTGCGGCCGCGCGATCTGGGACCCATCGGGCGATTGGACAAGGACACTACCGGGCTGTTGCTCTTGTCCACGGACGGCCAGCTTGCGCACCGGCTAATATCGCCGCGCCATCATGTTGACAAGGAGTATCTGGCGCGCGTGGACGGCGTGCTGGACGAGAGCGATATTGAGGCATTTAAGGCAGGCATCGAGCTGAGCGACTTTACCGCGCTGCCCGCAGGATTGGAGATAGTGGAGCCGTCTTTAGCGCGGGTGATACTGCGCGAGGGCAAGTATCATCAGGTGAAGCGGATGCTGGCGTCGCGCGGCAAGCCCGTGCTGGAGCTGAAGCGCGTGCGCATGGGCGCGATTACATTAGACGATACGCTTGCGCCGGGGCAGGCGCGCGAGCTTACGCCGGACGAGGCGCGCGAGTTATACCGCTGTGCCGGTATAGAGGAGGACGCATGAGCGAGCATTACTACACTCAAAATCCCACGTCGCGGCACGATGTGAAGCGGCTTAATATCACTTTGGACGGCAAAGTGCTTTCGTTCGACACGGACGCAGGCGTTTTTTCGCGCGGCGAGCTGGACGCGGGCACCGAGCTTATGATAAAATCATTGCCGGAGCTAAATGGCACGGCGCTTGATTTAGGCTGCGGCTGGGGCGCTTTGGGATTATTTGTCAAGGCGCGCAATCCAGGGCTAAATATCACGCTGGCCGACATAAACGAGCGCGCGGTGGAGCTGAGCCGCAAAAATGCCTTACTCAACAATATTGAATGCGAGGCAGTATGCTCGGACGGGTTTAGCGGCATCGCGGGCACGTTTGATGTGATACTTACCAACCCGCCGATCCGCGCAGGCAAGCGCGTGATATACGACATGTTTTTGAAGGCGCGGGAGCATCTTAGCGCCTCGGGCGCGCTATACATAGTGATACAGACCAAGCAGGGTGCGGATTCCGCGCTGAAGTTCCTGCGCGAGAATTATGCCGATGCGGACATAATTGCGCGCGGCGGCGGGTTCAAGGTAATACGCGCGCTCATGAGTTCGGCGTGCGAGGACTGATTTTCGAGGTGTGTTTTCAATGGAACAGCCAATGCTTTCATCGATAAAGAAGGGCAGCCCATTCGAGGGCTTTCTGCGTGTAAAGGCGGCGCAGCAGCGTCAGTCGTCCAACGGGTCGAAGTATCTTGACATGACTATCGGCGACATATCGTACGAAGTGAACGCGAAGATGTGGGACGGCACGGTGATTCCGCCGGAGGCGGGCGCGGTAATCAAGGTACGCGGCCTGATGCAGGAATACAACGGCCGGCCGCAGTTTCGCATAGACAAACTGCGCGCGATGTCCGCTGAGGACAATGTAGACATGTCGAAGCTGATTGCGTGCGCGCCCTATCCGCCGCAGGACATGCTGGATACGATACTGGAGACTGCGCTGGCGATAAAGGATGATTCTATACGCAACATAGTACTGGAGCGTCTGGACGAAGTAAACGACCGTCTACTCTACTTCCCTGCGGCGCAGCGCATTCATCATGCGGAGCGAGCGGGGCTGCTCCACCACACGTTAACGATGCTCCGTTGTGCGGACGCACTGATTCCGATCTACCCGTTCCTGGACGGCGATCTACTGCGTGCGGGCGTAATACTCCACGATTTAAGCAAGACGGAAGAGCTGAAAAGCGACAACATGGGGTTAGTGAGCGAATACACGCGCGGCGGCCAGCTAATCGGCCACTTAGTGCAGGGCGCAATGGCGATTGACCGCATAGCGCGCAGCATAAACGCGCCCGACGAAACGCGCGAGATGCTGGAGCACATGCTCCTAAGCCATCACGAGCTGCCCGAATACGGCTCCCCCAAGCCCCCAATGTTCCCGGAAGCCGAAATCCTATCCATGATCGACCGTCTCGACGCACGCATGTACGAAATGAGCCACACCATCTCCTGCGTAGAACCCGGCGCTTTCACCGACAAGGTCTGGTCTCTCGACCGGCGGCTCTACCGCCGCGAGGAGTGCGCGCCCGCTGCGCCGCAGCCCGACGCTCAGGCATGACGTTTCCACTATTCATAATATTGCTAGAGTGTGTCTCAAAAATTCCTTAATCCGCAATTTCGGCGTCTTTTCCGCCATTTCTGCGTCATCAATCCTCGACTTAGCGCTGCTAAGCCTTCGGATTTATTCCTTGAACTGACGAAAAATCCACTCGAACTTGCGGATTTCCCTTTTTGAGACACACTCTAAAAATCGCCGCGTTTGATCAATTCACGCGGCGATTTTTGATATATGATATATGCATTTAGTCGGTCACACGTTTCTGAGCGCGTCTATGGGGTTTAGCCGGCTGGCCTTGCGCGCGGGCGCCCAGCCGAATATTATGCCTACCGCGGCGGAGAAGCCTACACCCAGCGCTATCGCGTCGCGGGACATTACGAATGTCGCGCCCATCGATGTTACCACTATGTAGGAGACTATTATGCCCACTATCAGTCCTAATAGGCCGCCTATCAGCGATAATACAAACGACTCTATCAGGAATTGCATCTGTATCTGGAAGGGCTGCGCGCCTAATGCCTTGCGCAGGCCGATTTCGGCGGTGCGCTCGGTCACGGATACCAGCATCATGTTCATTATGCCTATGCCGCCTACCAGCAGCGCTATCGACGCTATGCCCGCCAAAACGTTTGACATCATGCCCATCATCGTGTCCATCGTGTCGAGCAGGCTTTCCATGTTTATGACCGTGTAGCTGTCGTCCTTGTAGTTGAACGCCGACTTTAGTACTGCCTCAACCGCCGTTACCGTGTCATCCATCATGTCCGTGTCGTCCACATATACGTCAAGGCTTATTACGTTGCGCTGGCCCGCCTGCTTCTTGGCCGCGGTGTACGGGATGATAATCCGGCCGTCCTCGCTCAGTCCCATCGCCTGCGACATTACATCCGCGTCGCTGTCGTCTGATAAAGTGCCTACTATCAGGTATTCTATACCGCCTATGCTTATATGCTCGCCCAACGGGTCGCTGCCGCTGAACAGCTTGGACGATGCCTTGGAATCGATCACGCATACCCGGTTAACGCTGTCCATGTCCAGTATGTTCAACGCCCGCCCGCGCGATATGAAGCCGTCGCCCTGCTTGCGGAAGTATACGTCGCTGTACCCGTCTATCGACATGTTCTCGATAAACGCGTCGCCGCTGGCTACCGTCGCGGTCAGGCTGGCCTTGGGGTCGACGTCGGCTACATTTTCCAGCGCGCGCAGTTCGTTTAAGTCGCTCTCGGTCAGGCCGCGCTTTAGCGCCGTGCCGGTCGCCTGTACCGTCAGCTTACCCGTGCCCATCGCCGTGAACTGCTCGGTTATCGTATTGGTCACGGCGTTTACGATTGTCATAAGCGCGATTACCGCCATTACGCCGATTATTATGCCTAAGACAGTCAAAAACGAGCGCATCTTGTTCGACCGTATGTTGTCCAGCGACATGCGCACGCTTTCGCCCAGCATGGACAGGCTGAATTTACGCATACCCTATGCCCCCTTCGCTCAGCACGCCGTCCAGCACGTTGACCGTGCGGTGCGCATACGCGGCAATGTGCGCATCGTGCGTAATCATTATTATCGTGCGGCCCTCTTTGTTCAGCTCGCCGAACAGCGCCATCACCTGCTTGCCCGTCTCCTGATCCAGCGCGCCGGTCGGCTCGTCGGCCAATAGCAGCGTCGGATTGCCCGCCAGCGCGCGCGCAATCGCCACGCGCTGCTGCTGACCGCCCGAAAGCTGCTTGGCGTAATGGTGCATACGGTTTTTCAGCCCTACGCGCTCCAGCATCTCCTCGGCGCGGCGGGTGCGCTCGCGCTGAGGCACGCCCGCGTATATAAGCGGCAGTTCGACGTTCCTGAGCGCGTCCAATCTGGGCAAAAGCTGAAACGACTGAAATATAAACCCGATCTCGCGGCTGCGTATCGCGGCCAGCTGGCTTTCATCCAGGTCGCGTATCGTGCGCCCGCGCAGTACGTACTCGCCCGACGTGGGTGTGTCCAGACACCCGATTATGTTCATGAGCGTGGACTTGCCGCTGCCCGACGGGCCCAGCACGCTCAAAAATTCGCCCTCGTCGATAGTCAGGTTTACGTGCTTTAGTACCGTCTGCTCCTCGTCGCCCATGTGATACGTCTTAACTATGTCCGTCATGCGGAAAAATTCGTCGCTCATTTCCGCCTCACTTACTGCCCGACATGCTGCTCGAGCGCATCTGCATCAACTGTTCCATATCGCTGAGTTTGGCCATGTAGTATACCGTATCGCCCTCGGAAAGGCCGTCGGTTATCTCGACATACACGCCGTCGTTTATACCTGTCCCGACATACTGCCTTACCTTCTCGTCGCCCGACTGGATCAGCACGTAAGGCTTGTTGTACTCGTCAAAGCTGAGCGCATCCATCTTAATCATGAGCACGTCCCCGGCATATGCGCCCAGCACCTTCACGTCCACGCGCATACCCGGCAGCGCCGCGTCGGGCGCGTCGCCCACGTCCATATCGGCGCGCGCGGTGTAGTAGGTTATGTCGCCGCTCGTGCGCGGAGTCTTGCTTATGCGAGTTATGGGCAGCGTGAATGTGTAGTCCAGCGCGTCGATGGTTATCTGCGCGTCCGTGCCAACATGCACCGCGTCCACGTCGAATTCGTCCACGTCAAATTCAACGCGCATACTGTCAAAATCGGCCACGCTTACCAATGCCTGACCCGCCGAAACCGCGTCGTCGCGCTCCACGTCCAGATCGGTCACTTCGCCCGCAATGCCCGCCTTTATGGCAGTGCCATCGGACAGGCGCATAAGGCGGTCATCCTTCTTTACGGTGTCGCCCTCGCTTACGTATACATCGCGCACCTCGCAGTCGCTGGTCGCTGCGTGTGATTCCGACTTAGCCAGCACCAGATCGCCCGAGAAGCTGTAATAAGTTGATATGTCGCCGCGCGCCACGGTATCCTGCTGATACAGCGCGTCCGACACGCTGCGCAGCGTGGGCAGTACGAATATGACGAACGCCAGCGCCAGCACGGCCAGTATTATCAACCATTTGAGCCACTTTTTCTTTTTCTTCAAACCTGATTTCCTCCTGCGGTCATTATCATGCCCTGAATTTTATTCCACAAATTTGAACTGACCATGTAGGAAAAACAGCATCGCTATTAAATCCCGGTCAACAACCGATTATCCGCATTTGACAGCGCGCCCGCGCGGCGATATAATTTAATTGGAAGATTTTGTGAGGAGGCGCTCGCGATGCCCGACTATGAAATAATCCGATCCCGCCGCCGCACGCTGGCGCTGGAGATAAAAGACTGCCGCGTGATAGTGCGCGCGCCGATGCGCCTGAGCCGCACCGCGATAGACGCGTTCGTCACGTCGCACGCCGACTGGATAAGCGAGCACATGGCGCGCGCCCAAAGCCGCGCCGCCGCCCATACCGAGCCGGACGAGGCAATGCGCGCGGCGCTGATTAAGCGCGCACGCGCATATCTTCCCCCGCGCGTCGAATATTACGCGCGCATAATGGGAGTGCGCCCCGCAAGCATCAAAATAACCGGCGCGCGCACGCGGTTCGGAAGCTGTTCGTCAAAGGGAAGCATCTGCTTTTCGTGGCGGCTGATGCAGTACCCGGACGCGGCGATCGACTATGTGGTCGTGCATGAACTGGCTCATTTAAGGCATATGAACCACAGCGCGGCGTTTTACGCCGAGATTGCGCGCGTGATGCCCGACTTTGAGGCCCGCCGAAACCTGCTCAAAATTTGACGCAATGATAATTTTACCTTGCATGTGATTGACAGGCGGCTAAAGGAATGGTATACTTATTTAGTCAAGCAGAAGCCCCGCTTCTCACCCGCCGACTAATGCGTCAGGCCGGTTCAATAACCTACCGCACAAGCGGAAGTGTGTATTTTGAGAAGGGACGGCTGCGGCCGCCTATTTTTTTGTCATTAGTGGAGGTGTAAGACTATCAATAATAATGATCTTTTGATCAATGAGGAGATACGCGACAGGGAAGTGCGCGTAATCGACCAGAACGGCGAACAGATGGGCGTGATGTCCATAGGTGCCGCTCTGTCCCTCGCTGAGGAGCGTCAGCTGGATTTGGTCAAGATAGCGCCCGGCGCGCGTCCACCGGTTTGTAAGCTGATGGATTATGGCAAATACCGGTTTGAACAATCCAAGCGTGATCGTGAGATCCGCAAAAACCAGAAGGTCATCACCATAAAGGAAGTTCACCTGTCGGCCACGATCGACGTGCATGACATGGAGGTCAAGACCCGTCAGGCTCAGAAGTTCCTTGCGGACGGCAACAAGATAAAGGTGTCCATCCGCTTCCGCGGGCGTCAGATAACGCACTCGGAAATCGGCCTTGAGGTCATGAATCAGTTTGCCAGCGCCATCGCCGACGTGGGCGTGGTGGAGCGCAAGCCGCTGACCGAGGGCCGCAACATGACCATGATAGTCGCACCGCGCGACGCGGCCACTGCGGCCAAATCCGCGCGCCAGCAACCCAAGCAGGAGGCAGCGCCCGCGCAGTAAGCGCAGCTTAATTTACAAAAGCACCGGCGCTGGGGCAGGGGTGATAGTCCCCGCCCCCATAATTGCCCGGCGGGATGATCACCCGCTGCGTAAGCCAAAATCTGAGAGGAGGAACCAACCGTGCCCAAGCAAAAAACACATCGCGGTGCCGCCAAGCGCCTGTCGCTCACCAAGAACGGTAAGGTAAAGCGCGCTCAGGCATATAAGAGCCATATCCTGACCAAGAAGCCCACCAAGCGTACCCGTAACCTGCGCAAGACTGCGTATGTTGCCGACGCAATGGCCAAGATGGTCAAGAAGCTCATACCGTACAAGTAAGCTGAATCATTCCGTAGGCGGCCTAAGCCTGGCCGCAGAGCGATAAAAATGGAGGCGTAAATTAATGGCTAGAGTTAAGAGGGCTGTTAATGCCCATAAGAAGCGCAGGAAGGCGCTGAAGCTGGCTAAGGGTTACTTTGGCGCCAAGAGCAAGCAGTATCGTGCGGCGTCCGAGCAGGTTCGTCGTTCGCTGCGCTATGCGTACATTGGCCGCAAGCTGCGCAAGAGGGATTTCCGCAAGCTGTGGATCGCGCGTATCAACGCGGGCGTTCGCGCTTACGACATGAGCTACTCCCGCTTCATCAACGGTCTGAAGGTCGCCGGTGTGGAGATCAACCGCAAGGTTCTGTCCGATCTGGCCATCTCGGATCCCGCCGCTTTCAAGCAGCTGGTTGATGTGGCTAAGGAAGCCGTTAAGTAATATCATTCCCCTTCGGACGCGTCCGGAGGGGAATTTTTGCGCCCATTTTTGAGTGTGTCTCAAAAATTTCTGAGTACGCAATTTCGGGAGTCGCTGCGCCATTTCTGCGTCACAAGGCTCGATTTAGCGCTGCTAAACCGTCTGGTTTCTTCCTTGAACTGACGCAAAATCCACTTGGGTCTGCGAATTGTTCCGCTTGAAACACACTCTAGGAGGGCGCACAAGTTAAACGGCTCATCAAGAAAGGCTGAGGAACACACATAAATCGGCGAGCTAAACTCTGGGCGGCAGGTTGGTGACTTCCATTCACTGCCGTATCAGTTTGCGGCGCAGCCGTGCCGCACGCTGAAATGGCCTACGCCAAAGTCCCACAGCTTTCCGTAAAGAATCAAATTAAACGCCCGCCGCGAAAGGTCGGCGCTGAATCAGCCGATGCCTTTCGCGGCGGGCGCGTTTTGCGCGCTATTGCGCGGCGCGTGGGGCGGCCAGGGCGCGCCGCTTATTTATTGTATGCTTTTTTACCCCCCCCCGAATTTTTGGCGGCCAGTATGTTTTTAAGCGTTCTTTCCAGCAATTCTATATCCAGAGGCTTGGCTATGTGGGCGTCCATGCCCGCGTCCAGGCACATTTGCACGTCGGTGCTGAACGCATTGGCGGTCATCGCGATTATCGGTATGGTTCTGCCCAGCGGGTTGGCGCCGCTGCGCAAGGCCCTCGTCGCCTCCAGACCGTTCATTACGGGCATCTGCACATCCATTAAAATCGCGTCGTAATCGCCCGGCTTTACGCCCACGAATGCATCGACCAGTTCCGCGCCGTTTTTGTATATAACGCAGGACGCGCCATGCATGTCCATCAGCGCCTCCAGTATCTCCGCGTTCATGCTGTTGTCCTCGGCGCACAGGAACCTCATGCCCTTAATGCCCTCGGCGTCCTCGGCATTGGACGGCTTAAATTCGCACAGCGCCTGATCGACCATGCGGGCGAAGTTGGTGAAAAAGAAGGGGCGCGCGATTACGCCGTCCGCGCCGCTGCGCGCAAATATGTCGCGCACATTCTCGGAATCGATATAGCCGCAGCAGAAAATCAGCGGCGCGTGCGCCGCGCGCCTGCGCAGCTCGGCCACCGCGCCGGGCAGCTCGTCGTCGCCTTCAAAGCCGCAAAGCAGTATCGCATCCGGGGCGCACCCGTCCAAAGCCGCGTATGCCGCCGCGAGCGTGTCCACCGTCTTTAGGCATACCCCGCTTTCCTTAAACGCAGCGCGCACGTTGCGCGCCAGCTGTTCTTCCGCCGTGATTAGCAGCACGCTGCCAATACTCGTTTCGTAATTGGCGTTCGGGTCGATTGCAAAGCGCAATATCAGGTCAAACGTGCTGCCCTTGCCCAATTCGCTTTGCACGCTTATGCTGCCGCCGTTCATGTCAACTATGTTCCGCGTAATCGCCATACCCAGACCCGTGCCCTGAATCTTGTTTGTGGTAGAGTTTTCCATGCGTGTAAACGGCTCGAATATGTGCTTTACAAATTCGGGCGTCATGCCGTAGCCGTTGTCGGACACGGCGATGTGGAATTTGGCCCAACCCGGCGCGTCGCCGGGCAGTTCAGTAAGGCACAGCTCTATACTGCCGCCGTTGGGCGTATACTTTACCGCATTGGAGAGCAGGTTTATGAACACCTGCCTCAACCGCACGCTGTCGCATATCAGCATTTCATGCGATACTTCGTTTACGCGGATTGTGAACGTCTGGCTGCGCTCCTGCGCATATGTGCGGACTATGCTGTCCACCTGAGCCACCTGCTCGGCCATGTTGATGGGTTCCCGGTTCAGCTTAACCTCGCCGGACTCTATGCGGCTCATGTCCAGTATGTCGTTTATAAGCCCCAGCAGGTGACCGCTGGACGCCTGCACCTTGCGGATATAGGATTTCATCTTTTCCGGGTCGCCGCGCTCGTGCTCCATCAGATGGGTTATGCCCACTATGGCGTTCATGGGCGTGCGTATGTCGTGCGACATATTGGCCAGGAATTCGGTCTTGGCGTGGTTTGCGCGATCGGCGGCCTGAACCGCCTGCTCCAGCTTTTCGTTTATATGCGCCAGATTTTCGCTGTTGCGGCGCTCCTGCGCAATCGCGCTCTTCTGCTGCGCGCGCAGCAGTATGAAAATGACCGCGACCGTAACGCCCGCCATAGCCAGCGCGAATATCAGCATGATCCACGTAACGATATTTACCAGCCGGACGGTATTTGTCGCAACGTATTCGGACGGCACGAGAAACAGTATCGTCCACTCCGCGTAATCCAGCTTTTTCAGCCCGTAGTAATACTCGGTGCCGTTTAACACGACGTTGGAGTACGCGCTGCCCGTGCTTTTAAGCTTTTCCAAGGTCTGGTCAAAGCTGTTGCCGTGCAGGTAGTCCATATTCAGCAGCGCGCTGTACACGTTATAGCCCTGGATCAGTTCGGTTCTGTCGCTGTTTAAGAGCTTCAGCCCGTCGTTATCGATTATGTATACCACGTTATTATCGTCGTATGCGTCGCAGTCCAGATACTTATTCAGCTGCTCCATGCGCTGCATGATTCCATAGTATATTATATTCACCGCGCCGCCGTTTGCGTTATAGACCGTAATCGGCTCGTCCAGCCGGTAAAGGCAAACCATGTTGCTCTCTTTTGTGGTCATGGTGTTGGTCACATAGTTTACCTGCGCCGGGTCGTCCTCCAGATAGGCGACGTCGTGCAGCAGCCCGCACGGGCCGCTCTCCATGTAATACTTGCCGGTGCTGTCCACGGCAATCGGATGCACCTGCCGGTTCTCCATCTCGCCGATCCGGCTCTGCTCCTGCATAAAGGCATACAGCCCGTCCAATGTATCGGGCGCGCCTATTTTAAGCGCGTTGCCCTCGGCGCGCGCTTCCAGCAGGCGGCTCTCGACCACGTCGTTCAGTCCGGAAAAGAGCTGCTTTGTGACTTCCTCCATCTGTTTCAGCCGTTCTCTGTACAAAATATCATTCATATAATATTTGTAAAAGCCAAAGAAAGCGGTAAGGCAAACGAGGATCAGCGCAATAAATCCCCCTATGCTCCATGCCAGCCTGATACGGTTCTTATAATGCATTCCCACTATCTCCCTGCAAATGCGCTTTACTTCCAGTCAATATCCTTTGCGGAGAAGGTATCGAACCGGCTGAAATACTCCTTTGCCGCGTCCATTCCGACTATGCCGGAATCCTGAATGTTGCCCTCCCGCTTTACCTCGTCCGTCGCGCCGCAGATTGCGACCTTATACGTACTGTCGTCCTCCAGCGCGAAGCCCTCGGGCGCGGACATCACATAAGGGTACGTTTCGCCCGTGCCGTATTTGTCATATCCGCTTTCCATAAGCTCCCTTATGCGCGCGCCCGTCAGCGTGACGGTCTTTATCGTGCCGTTCCATCCGGTGGGGAATACGACCGTTATGGTATAATCCGTTACGCGGTACGGCACGAGGAAGCCGCTTACTCCGTCGTTATTATGCTCGCCCGGCGCGCCGGCGATATATCGGTTGAGCGATACCAGCGCCAGATCCGCGCCGGTCGCCTCGCCAAAGCAGGTTCCCACCAGCCGGGCGCAGTCCGCCTGGTCGATTTTCTCCGTTATGGTGGTAAATGTCTCCGGGGCGTCGTTGACTATGGCCGCCTGCCCCTCGTCGAATCCGGCTATTACATAGTCCAGCGTGCTTTCGCCCTGCATGAACGAAAACATGCGGCTGCCAACGTCCGCGAGCACGTTTTCCCAGCCCGAATAGAGCATGGGCGCGGTATAGCCGACATCTATCTCGTCCTTTATGTTATAATAATAGTTGTCCTCGGAGATTTCGTAATCCTTTAAGGGCAGCAGGCTCGAATTCTGCCTGTCTCTGCCCATAAGCGCGTTCATGCCCTCCTGCGTGGAGAATACGTCCAGTACGTGCAGCGCGTCCTCCAGCTTCTGCTCGTTTCCGGCCTCGCCCAGCTTTTTGTTAAGTCCGTAATACCGCGCGGTCTGCAATACATACGTGTTCTGGTCGCCGTTTTCGGACAGGTACGGCATAAGTTTAAATGTATGCTCCGAATCCGCGTCTGCGATTCCGTTCGACGAACCCAGCATGAACAGCGTATCGCCCTGCGCCATGCGTTCGCGCGTCTTTTCGTCGTCATACGGGTCGCCGTCGCCGTTTAGCATACCCACGTCGCGCCATCTTTGCAGCATCGCCATGCAGTCCAGCATCTCCTGCGAGCCGGACAGAGAGACTTTGCCGCTTAGGAAATCCGCCTGCCACTTGCGGCCGGACAGCGTGCTCAGGTAGCCGGTATCGGCTATATTGCACAGGTACTGGAAGCCGTATCCGGGGTACTGTATCTGGTTAAGGCACAGGTTGTACCCGGCCTCCTTTACCTTGGGCGCCAGCTCCTCCAGTTCCTTAAACGACGTCGGCAGCGTCCAGCCGTTTTCCTCCAGCAGGGTTGCGTTGTACGTAATGCCTATGCAGCTGTAAAAAAACGGCAGCAGGTATATCGCGCCCTCGTCCGATATTTCGCGTATGCGGGCCTGCGCATATTTATCGGTAAACGCATAGCCCGAAAGGTCGAGCAGCCGGTCGCTCAGATCCTCCCGCTGGGGCGAGTAATACGTCTTCATGTATATATCGGTCATTTCGTCCGCCGCCAGCATTTCGTTTAGAAATTCCGTGGTGTTAGTGCCGTTGTACGCGACAAATTGCAGGTCGATCTCGGGGTACTTTTCATGCAGCAGGCTGAGGAATTCATCCCCGCTCTGATAGGCGATGACCATTGTGATGGGCTCGTGCGCGGAAGAATCCGCGGCGGCGGGCAGGCCGCTTGTCGCCATACAGGCGAGCGCGGCGGCAAGGCTGATTATGCGTTTTGCACTTCTGATGTTCATTGCGCTGTCTCCTTCTGTTCGTTTCAAAAGAACGGGAAGCAAAATCTGGCGCGCTAAAGAGCGGCGCTTGCGTCGGGCCGAAGTGCATTGTCAGGTTCTTCTTCCAGTGCCCCGTGTAAACCCAAAATGCCATACTTTTACACTTAAATCATTATAGCAGAGCGTGCTGCATTTTTCAACAAATTTGCGAAATGTTATGCGCCATCAATCGTTAAAGCCGCTGCAATTTTAAGCGCTTACGCCCCTGACGCACGCCGCAATTGTGTAGGTTTGTCAATGATCTTGGACAGTGAAAGAGGAAAGCCTTTCTCTGG
>CAOKFD010000052.1:0-20844 GCA_948467645.1 uncultured Eubacteriales bacterium
TCCCAGAGAAAGGCTTTCCTCTTTCACTGTCCAAGATCATTGACAAACCTACATTACGGTAAATTTAGCAAATCCGGCAGGGATACTTTGAATTGCTGAAATTGGAAATGCGGCCAAATTATGGCGGCGTCCAAAGAAATGATAGACAAATTTAACGGATCGTCTAATGCAATTGCCCGGATTTGTGGTATAATTGTTACGTCAAAGGATCCTCACTTTTGCAAGGGAAAGAGGTTTTATCTAATGGCTAATCGTATAGTTCTTAATGGTGTTTCTTATCATGGCAAGGGCGCCATTTCGGTAATCGCCGACGAGGCGAAGGCTCATGGCGTTAAGAAGGCGTTTGTCTGCTCCGACCCCGATCTGATCAAGTTCGGCGTAACCAAGAAGGTTACTGACGTACTGGACGGCGCGGGTCTGGCTTACGAGATTTACTCCAACATTAAGCCCAACCCCACCATCGAAAACGTACAGACCGGCGTAGCCGCCTTCAAGGCCAGCGGCGCCGACTACATCATCGCCATCGGCGGCGGTTCCTCCATGGATACCGCTAAGGCCATCGGCATGATTATCACCAACCCCGAGTTCGCCGATGTGCGCTCGCTCGAGGGCGTGGCTCCTACCAAGAACAAGTGCGTATTCACCATCGCCGTGCCCACCACTGCTGGTACCGCTGCCGAGGTTACGATCAACTACGTAATCACCGACGTTGAGAAGAAGCGCAAGTTCGTATGCGTAGACGCCAAGGACATCCCGGACATCGCCGTTGTCGATCCCGACATGATGTCCTCCATGCCCAAGGGTCTGACCGCTGCGACCGGTATGGACGCGCTGACCCACGCTATCGAGGGCTACATCACCAAGGGCGCTTGGGAAATGAGCGATATGTTCCACATCAAGGCTATCGAGATCATCTCCCGCTCGCTGCGCAGCGCGGTTAAGAACGAGCCCGAGGGACGCGAAGGCATGGCTCTGGGCCAGTATGTGGCCGGCATGGGCTTCTCCAACGTTGGTCTGGGCATCGTTCACTCGATGGCTCACGGCCTGAGCGCTCTGTACGATACCCCCCACGGCGTTGCCTGCGCTATTATCCTGCCCACCGGCATGGAGTACAACGCTGAGGTCAGCGGCGAGAAGTATCGCGAAATCGCTCGCGTAATGGGCGTTAAGGACGTTGACAGCATGACCCAGGCCGAGTATCGCAAGGCCGCTATCGATGCTGTAAAGCAGCTGTCCAAGGACGTTGGCATCCCGCAGGATCTCAAGGGCATACTGAAGGAAGAAGACGTTCAGTTCCTGGCCGAGTCCGCTTACGCCGATGCTTGCCGTCCGGGCAACCCGCGCGATACCTCTGTTGAGGAAATCGCCGCCCTGTACCGCAGCCTGATGTAATCAGTCAGCATTAAGCGCCGCCTCGTTTGAGACGGCGCTTTTCTGTGTTCAGAGCGCGTTTTGACTGCGGCTGATTGCGTGGCTGTGCGAATTGGCACTTTGCTAAAACGCACGCTGAATGCCTGACTAAAAATATCAAGCGGAAATGTTTGAACGAACGGAGTTTCGCTAATGAAGGAGTTTACTATAACCGGCAAGGACGACGGCAGGCGGCTGGACAAATGGATGCTGGCCGAAATGCCGCTGCTCTCCCCCGGCATGTGTCAAAAGTATCTGCGGCTGAAGCGCGTGAGGATAAACGGCAAGGTTGCGGCGCGCGACGCGCGATTGGCAACAGGCGATGTGCTTAACATATACCTGAACGACGAGCTGTTTGAAAAGCCGCATCGCACAGACGCGCTGCTGAGCAAGTTCCACTGGCATCTGAATATAGTGTACGAGGATGAAAACATACTGCTGGTGGACAAACGTCCCGGCATAATGGTGCACGGCGATGCGAGCGAAAAGCTCAACACGCTGGTCACGCATGTGCGCGCGTACCTGTATCAGAAAGGCGAATACGATTCGATGGTCGAAGGCTCGTTTGCGCCCGCGCCCTGCAACCGCATCGACCGCTTTACCGGCGGCATAGTGATATTCGCCAAGAACGCGGCGGCGCTGCGCGAGATGGACATACGCATACGCAACCACGAGGTGTCTAAGCACTACATGTGCATTATAATCGGCCAGATGCGCACGGCGCACGGCACGCTGGACAATTATGTGCTGAAACAGGAAGGCCGCCGCAAGGTGATTGTGAGCGATCGGCCATTGCCCGGCGCACAGCGCGCGCAGACGCGGTATGAAACGCTAGCGATTACGCAGGGATTGTCGCTGATGGACTGCGAGCTGTTGACCGGGCGCACGCATCAGATACGCGCGCAGTTTGCGCACGCGGGACATCCGCTGCTGGGTGACGGGCAGTATGGCGATCCCGCCGAGGGACAGCGGTTTGGGCGCGAGTATCAGGCGCTTTATGCGTACAGGCTTGTGTTCAATTTCAGCGACGAAACGCAGACGCTTGGGTACCTGAACGGCCGCAGTTTTGCGGTACGCGACGTGCCGTTTGTGCACGAGTACTTTAACGTATAAGCACGCTGCATTCCGCAATATTCTCAAGAAGCCGACGGCTTAAAAACCGTGTCGAAAAAGCGTGCCTTTGCCATTGACAAAGCATGTGCGATGGGCTATACTGTAATCAGATTGCAGGGGCGTTACAGTATATCGGAAGTAATGTGGTATTGCCTCCACACACATGATGCAGCATGACTTGGATACGGCTTGAGTCCCCGTGTTTTAAGCGCTGTGATTTTCCGTGAGACGCTGGTCGTTGGGCGGGAATCTCCGAAGTGATTGTAAGGTATCCTGCTTCCTGCTCTGTAAGCCGGTGCGTCGGTCGATGCGCCGGTGATTTTTTTATGCGCATGTGATCGAATGTAAAGCTACTTGTCTTTACCTATACAGACGTCAGCCGAAAAGTATGCGCATATCGCCACTCAATTGCGCCTTTGCCGACATGATTCTTGTAATTCGATTAAAGCTTGCGCGCGCGTATTGACGCGGCGGCACGCAAATGATATGCTCAACATGCTTAAATGCATGGATTATTTGTGGAGGTACGAGTTATGCAAGCCAACCGCGAAAGCGAGTTCGCTCTGGAGCTAAGGCATGTCAATCATCACTATGGCAGCAAGCAGATTCTGTTCGATATGAACCTGCAGTTGCCGCCTGATCGCATATATGGGCTGCTGGGGCGCAACGGCGCGGGCAAGACCACTCTTATAAACCTTATAAGCGCGCAGATATTTCAGTCGTTCGAGGCGCACGGCAGGTCGGGCGACGGACGCAGTATGCGTTCACCTGGACAAGCGCTGATATTCGGCCACACGGCGTATGAGCACAGGGACACTATGAAGCGGCTATGCGTAATACGCGAAAAGACGAATATGCCCGATTCACTGCGCGTAGGGCAGGCGCTTAAAACCGCGGCCAGCCTCTACCCCAACTGGGACGAGCAGTACGCAAAGCACCTTATGGAGCGGTTCGCGCTCGACCCGCGCAAGAAGTACAAATCGCTGTCGCGCGGTATGGAGTCGGCGCTGGGACTGATCATTGGGCTTGCATCGCGCGCGGAGCTGACTATATTCGATGAGCCATCGCTCGGATTGGATGCGGCGGCGCGCGAGTATTTTTACGACGAGCTGGCGCACGACTTCGACGCGCATCCACGCACGGTAATCATATCGACTCACATGATCGACGAGGTATCGCGGCTGTTCGAGGACGTGGTTATCGTTGATAAGGGGCGAATTACGCTGCATGAACCGCTGACCGAATTGCTAAACAGTGTGGTCACGGTGGCGGGGCCTTGCGCAGAGGTTGAACGGCAGACGCAGGGGCTTAGGATGCTGCACGAAGAAATGGTTAGCGGGGGCATTTCGGCGCAGGCATTGGGACTTGGCGAAAATGAATCCGAAACGCTCAGCCCGGACGAATTCAACGCGCGTCTCAGCGCAAAGGCGAATCAGACGGACGGCATATGTATGCGCAGCGTATGGGTGGACGCGGGACACAGGTTTGAACCGGGTGTGGAACTACATCCCCTGCCGCTGCAAAAGCTGTTCGTCTACATGACCGAAGGAGGCGCTGACAAATGAGAATCGAAGGAATATGGCGCTATCACATGAGAACGTCGTGGCGGTCGTTGACGCTGATAGGCGTTATAGTGCTGGTGCTGTTTATGGCAGTGCTGGTATTCATGTCGCCGTACATGGCGGAGACTTTATCGGAAGCAGTTCATCTGGGAACCGACGAGGTTGTCGTCACCCGAACCGAGCTTAATAAGCCGATGCTGACCAGCCCGTTCGGCACGAACGGATTTATATATGCCGTATACATGATCGTATATACGATAACGTCGATGATGTCAGACCGGCGGTATCTGCTGAGCAACAATGTGACGCGGTACGAATTTATGATAGGCAGTTATCTGTCCGCGGCGACGATGGCGGGTCTGCTCGTGTGTATGCAGTATGTGATCGACCTGATTTGCCGCATTGCCACTTATTTGATGGGATTCCAAATAGGCGGCATGGTATGGACTCCGCAATTGATACTGTGTTCGACCGCGGACTACCTGCCCTCGCTCGTTGCGCAGATCGGCAATCTTATCGCCGTGTCGGGCACATGGACGCTGATCGTACTGCTGTTTGCGCGCTGGAAGAAGCTGTGCATCGCACTGTGCGTGCTGGCGATGCTGCTGCCTGTGATGCTAGTAAATTTCCTGCCCGCTAACTGGACGGAATGGCTGCTTAACAATGCAGCGTATGTTTATCAGCAGCTGATGGATTTCTTTACGCGCAACAAGTGGCTGTTCCTTGTGGACGTGCCCGCGTGGCAGGTGCTGTTGCAGCAGACTGTGGCGGGTGCGCTGATGTATGGCATAGGTTATCTGGCCATACGCAAAATGCCCGTTAGGACAAAGTAAGCGGCTTTCGAAGTACAAGAGATAATTTACTTCCCACGCAATATGCGGTATAATAGGCTATAAATATTGATGTTTGAAGAAGGAGCTTTTTACATATGTCGTCAATACCGTTGCCCAAGCCAGCCGCCGCGCGGACGCTGAAAACAAAGTATGCCGAACTGGCATCCACTACAAGCGGGCGAATAGATGTTTCAACCGAAAATGGCAAGGAAATATCCGAGCTTCTGCACCGCTTTTTTGCCGCATGTTCTAGAGTGTGTCTCAAAAATTCCCTAATCCGCAATTTCGGGCGTCGCTGCGCCATTTCTGCGTCACAAAGCTCGACTTAGCGCTGCTAAGCCTTCGGGTTTCTTCCTTGAACTGACGCAAAATCCACTCGAACTTGCGGATTGTTCCGCTTGAGACACACTCTAATCTGTACGGAACCATTCAGCTAAGGGGGGCATGGGACATTTTCTGCGAGCTGGAGCCGGCATACAAGAATGCAATCCGCCGGAAGAATTTTCTTGCGTTCAGCGATATACTGCGCGCAGAGGATCTTCCCTACTATATACTTAAATTGGATGAGTTGTATGAGGCTGAACCGATTGCAAAGCCGCTGGACAGATTTATTGTAAACAAAAAGTTGATTCGCCGTGGTATGGCGCGCTTTGATTCGTTCTACGATTTAGTGGATGTTCAGGGCAATAAAGACTATCTTATATTGAATCACGATGAGCATTATGAATAGGCCAATCCGGAAAAGTTCCGTCAGTCTCAGGCTGCGAAGGACATGGTGCGCTTTCTGGAGCGCCTGCGCGTCAACTATAATTCCAAGAGTCAGGATGTCAACGGACAACCCATTGCTGGTAAACGCCTGAATAGCTTTATATTTTGGAGCAAGGGCGAAACCTATGAATATGACAGTAGCAACCGCCAATGGAAAAAGGATGACATTGCCGCAGAGAACAATGTGATTGAGTCCGAAAAGCTGATGCGCAAGATGGAAAGTCAAGTTCTGCTGGGCGGTATGCCAATGCCTCTTGCGACGTTTTGGGATTCTATAACAAACAGGCTGGAGGAAATTGGCGTAAATCTGTCAGAGGCAGAGTTCAATAAATTTTTTAATCTGTACGTGGACCTTAACAATCGCAGCCGCCTGTGGTGTACTTGCGGCTGGACTCCCGACGAACTGTTCTCGTCAAATTCGGAGAACGATACTGGTACTCCCGAAATCTCGTTCGGGCCGAACATGCAGAAGATGTTTGCAAGCGGCGAACTGGATAAGGATGAATTTGAACAGCTCTACCGGGAATACGGCTTTAACGTCAAGCCGCAATAAATGCCTTAAAAAGCCACCGATCGAAAGTTGCTTCGATCAGTGGCTTCATATTTATATTCGATTTACTTGCTCATGTTCCACGCCATTTCCCAGAACATCAGCTCATACCGCGAGCAGGCTATCGCGATGTCCTCAAGGTGTTTGAGCTGCTTTTCGTTGTAGTCCTTAGTCATGCGATTGAGATTTTCAAACAGCACGACGTTACCGGCGGCGTATTCATCGGACGCATAGTCGCGTATCCATTCGCCGTAGAACGGGTCATCGACCGACTCGAGACGATTGGCGACAATCTGCTTTGCGATGACTTCATAGCTGTACGAGCAGGCCCATACCGCCGTCATTACCTCGGCCTCGCCTTCGTCATACGCTATGCGCAGCATGTATGACGTATAAGACAGGTTGTCCAGCGCGCGCGGGGTTGCGTCGAGTTCGGCCTGAGTTACGCCGAACTTGCCCATGTAGCCGCTGTGTACGTTCAGTTCGCCGTTCATGACAGATATTGACTTTGCCAGCATCTTGGCTACGTCCAAGTCCTTGGACTTTGCGACGCCGACCGCGTAGGTCTTGGCGTATTCGGCGAGGTAAAGGTAATCCTGAATGATATAGTAGCGGAACTTTGCCTTATCGAGAGTGCCGTTCTGCAAGCCCATGACGAATGGATGCTCGTTATACTTTTTCCAGATGTCAGCGGTCGCTGCAATCAGCCGGTCGGTAGTTTTCATGTTTTTCTCTTTGGCGAACTCGCCCTGAAGGTCGAATGCATGGTTCATCGGGCCGGAACCCGCGCCCAGATCGAGCATCGCGGACAGCGCGCCCGATATGTAGTCCTTCGCGCGCCTGACCGACTCGGAAAGCGAGAATCCCTTGGCAAGGTTAGCGGCGATGGCGCTGGAAAGCGTGCAGCCGGTTCCATGCGTATTGGGATTGTCGATACGCTTGCCCTCAAACCAATGCGCCTGACCGTCGGCATACAGCAGGTCGTTTGCGTCGTTTATGCTGTGGCCGCCCTTGAGCAGTACGGCACAGCCGTGCGCTTTGCTTATCTTCTCAGCGGCGACGAGCATGTCATCCTTGCTGCTTATGGTAAGGCCGGAGATGATCTGCGCCTCTGGTATGTTCGGGGTAATCAGAGTGGCCATCGGGAACAGCTCATCGATAAGCGTCTGAACAGCGTCGGTTTTCATGAGCGCCGAGCCGCTGGTCGCGACCATTACGGGATCGACCACCACGTTTTTGGCGGCATAGTATTTCAGCCTGTCCGCAATTGCGCGGATAAGCTCGCTGGACGATACCATGCCAATTTTTACCGCGTCGGGGCGTATGTCCTCGAATACCGCGTCGATCTGCTGCTTCAAAAACTCGGGTGTGGATTCCTGAATTGCCCTTACGCCGGTTGTGTTCTGCGCGGTGAGCGCGGTGATTGCGCTCATGGCGTAGACGCCATTCATCGTCATCGTCTTGATGTCTGCCTGAATACCGGCGCCTCCGCAGGAATCGCTGCCTGCGATTGATAATGCTGTTTTCATAGGTTTACTCCCTTTCGATCAACACTATTTTTATTATGCGACAGAGAGTGGTGCCCCCAGTCTGCCGCGCGGGTTGATGGCCGAATTCACCGGCCTAAACCAGCTTTTTATTATTGAAAGGCAGATGCTTACGCATTTACCATTTCGTCGGACAACTTGCGCAGGGCGCGGCATTCGCCTTCTATATCGTCGGCTGCAAATATCGCGCTGACCAGCGCAGCGCCGTCAACGCCCGTACCCGCGAGCTGCATAATGTTGGACTTGTTTATGCCGCCGATTGCGACTACCGGCACATCGACCGCCGCGCATATGTCGCGCAGTGTGGCCTTAGGCAACACGCTTGCGTCGGCTTTGGTCGATGTTGAGAACATCGCGCCCACGCCCAGACAGTCTGCGCCGCCCTTAACCGCCCTGACAGCTTCCTCAACAGTGTGCGCCGACACGCCGATCATCATATCGTCGCCCACCAGCGCGCGCACCTGCTCGACGGCCATGTCGTCCTGACCCACGTGTATGCCGTCGGCCTTGCATTTTATGGCTACGCTTACATTGTCGTTTATGAAAAACGGCACGTTGTACCGCTTGCAGAGCGCGCCGATTTCGAGGGCTTCTTTTAGGAAGTCGTCGTCGCTCATATGCTTTTCGCGCAGCTGCACGCAGGTTGCGCCGCCTTTGAGCGCGGATTCGACCTGCTCATACAGGCTTTGCTTGCCCACCCACGCCCTGTCGGTGACTGCGTAGAGCCGCATGAATTTCTTATCGCACTTCATACTTTGCACCTTCTTCTAATTGTGCCGGGGTCATGTTGTATATCGCGTCGATTATGTAATTCCGATAGGAGGAATTGCCGTCGAGCGGACTGAGCCGCTTATGCGCAATTTCGCCTGCAAGTCCCATCGCGCATACGGCCGCCGCCGCCGCTTCCAGAGGCTTATCTGAATTGGCAGTCACAAACGCCGCCGTCAACGCCGACAGCTGACAGCCCGTGCCGGTTATCGAGGACATCATCGGATGGCCGTTGCGTATGCAGTAGGCGGTATTCGCATCGGCAACTATGTCGATCGCGCCGGTTATGGCTATGACAGCGCCGGTCTTGGCCGCAAACGACTTTGCGAAGGCAACCGCCTTATCCAGATTTTCTTCCGTTACCTTATCGGCAACGTCGGCGTCAACGCCCTTGGTCGTGCCGCTGCCGGACGCGAGGGTCTTTATTTCGGATATGTTGCCGCGAATGACGGTGAAGTTTATCTCATTTATTAGCTTCATTGCGGTTGACGTGCGTAGTTCAGACGCGCCCACGCCCACCGGGTCAAGTACCACAGGGTGATTAAGCTCGTTTGCACGCTTGCCCGCAATCAGCATAGAATCGATCGTGCGGCTGTTGAGCGTGCCGATATTTATATTGAGGCCCGCGCAGATCGTCGTGATTTCGGCGACCTCCGCGCGATCGTCCGCCATTATTGGCGACGCGCCGCACGCCAGCACCATGTTGGCACAGTCGTTTACGGTGACGTAATTGGTGATGTTATGTATCAGCGGGTGCCTGGTGCGCACATTCTGAAATATCGAATCAAACATGTTTTCACCGCCTTATCGATTGAGGGATTCCTGCATTTTGGGCAGTACGTTGGCCTTCTTCAGGCTATAAATGATTATGCCCGAAATGACGGCGCCCGCCGCCGTGGATACCAGGAATGGCACTATGTAGGCATAAAACGCGACGTTCGCGGTGCTCTGGCCCATGAAAAGTATCGCCACGGGATAGGCGCACAGGCCGCCCAGTATCGCCGTGCCGAGCACTTCGCCGATCAGCGTGCCGAGTATGTTGTGCGTCTTTTTATAAACTATGCCGCACAGCAGCGCGCCGAACATGCTGCCCGGAAACGCCATGAGACTGCCCAAACCCAGCAGATTGCGGATGAGCGACGCGACGAATGCCGCGCCCACGCCATACGCGGGGCCGAGCAGTACCGCGCAGAGTATGTTGACCATATGCTGAACCGGGGCGCACTTGCTGCCGAATACCGGGAAGGAAAATAGACTGCCTACGACTGCAACCGCGCAGAATACGCTCGCTATGGCAAGCTTCTTGGTATTTACATTTTTCATAACTCATTCTCCTTTTGAAATAAGCGGAAACGTCTGTACAGAGCGACGCTTCCAAATAGATACAGCTCTACATATGCAGTCAGGCAACTGCCCGCCGCATGGAAGGTCGGTCGATGCTTGATGGCATCCTCTCACGCCGGAACACGGCTTCCCATCGCTCATATACAAGGCCCAGGGCGCTCCCCCTCGGCCCGCCACGGTGTGGATGACGAATCCTCCTTTCAAAAGGAAAGTAAAACAGGAGACGTCCTTATGCGGAACGCCTCCTGCCAAAGATCTATGCTCACGCTTAGACTTCCTACGGCGGCATTATCCGCATCAGGTATAGGGTCGAAGTTGGATGACTTCCTCTCAGCCTGCCTTAACAAGCTCCCCTGTCTCTTATTGCGATTTGCATTATACTCTTTCCAGTTTAATTTTGCAAGGTGGTTTGGAAGAATTTGTACGGCTTATTTCATGCCGTCCTTCATGGACTTTACGTATTCGCCGATATACCTAGGCGCGTCCTTGCCATGCTTTTCAAGCAGCTTTACTATTGCCGAGCCTACGATTGCGCCGTCGGCTATGTCGGCCATCTGCTTAGCCTGTTCAGGCGTGGATATGCCGAAGCCTATCGCACACGGGATGTTTGCGTTTTCGCGCACCAGCTTAACCATCTCGCCCAGGTCGGTTTCGATTTCACTGCGCGTGCCGGTTACGCCCAGGCTTGACACTATATATAGGAAACCTTCCGCCTCTTTGGCGATCATCGCGATTCGGTTTTGCGACGTGGGTGCTATCAGCGAAATCAGGTCCACGCCGTACTTTTTGCATATAGGCTGGAACTCGTCCTTTTCCTCAAACGGAATATCGGGCAGAATCAGGCCGTCTATGCCGATCTCCTTGCATGTGGATATAAAGTGCTCGGAGCCGTATGAGAACACGACGTTGGCGTAAGTCATAAAGACCATGGGCACGCTTACGTCGCGGCGAATTTCGCGCACAAAGTCGAATACCTTATCGGTGGTAATGCCGCCGCTGAGCGCGCGTAGATTCGCGCCCTGTATGACCGGGCCTTCGGCCGTGGGGTCGGAGAAAGGTATGCCCAGCTCGATCAGGTCAGCGCCGTTTTCGACGGCGGCGCGAACCGCGGCGGCGGTGGTCTCCAGATCTGGATCGCCGCAGGTTATGAAGGCTATGAACGCCTTGCCGTTTTCAAATGCACGGGCTATCTTACTCATGAATATCCTCCCCCCTGTAACGGGCGATGGCGGCGCAGTCTTTGTCGCCTCTGCCAGAGATGGTGACTACGATAATCTTGTCCTTATCCAGCGTCGGCGCGAGCTTTATCGCGTGCGCCACGGCATGAGCCGACTCTATGGCCGGGATTATGCCCTCGGTGCGCGCCAGATATTCGAATGCGTTGACGGCTTCATCGTCGGTAATAGCGACGTACTCCGCGCGGCCGATGTCGTGCAGGTGCGCATGTTCAGGGCCTACGCCCGGATAGTCCAGACCCGCCGATATTGAGTACACGGGCGCTATCTGGCCATACTCATCCTGGCAGAAGTACGACTTCATGCCGTGGAATATGCCCAGCTTACCGGTCGAAATGGTGGCAGCGGTTTCGAACGTATCTATGCCGCGTCCAGCCGCTTCACAGCCGATCAGGCGCACGCCATTATCTTCGATAAAGTTATAGAAGCTGCCGATTGCATTAGAGCCGCCGCCTACGCACGCGATTACAGCGTCGGGCAGTCGGCCTTCCTTTTTAAGTATCTGCTCCTTGATTTCCTTGGATATTACCGCCTGAAAATCGCGTACGATCGTCGGGAACGGGTGCGGCCCCATGACCGAGCCCAAGCAATAGTGCGTGTCGCTTATGCGTGAAGTCCATTCGCGCATGGCCTCGGATACCGCATCCTTCAGCGTGGCCGTGCCGGTCTTGACCGGGACGACCTCGGCGCCCAGCAGCTTCATGCGGTACACGTTGAGCGCCTGACGAATGGTGTCCTCCTCGCCCATGAACACGACGCATTCCATGCCCATCAGCGCCGCCGCGGTCGCGGTAGCCACGCCGTGCTGACCCGCACCGGTCTCGGCGATCAGGCGGGTTTTGCCCATCTTCTTGGCCAGCAGCGCCTGCCCCAGCACGTTGTTTATCTTGTGCGCGCCGGTGTGGTTAAGGTCTTCGCGCTTTAGGTAAACCTTCGCGCCGCCCAAATCTTTGGTCATCTTTTCGGCATAATACAGCCGCGACGGTCTGCCGGCGTATTCGTTCAGCAATTCAGTCAGTTCGCTGTTGAATTCCGGGTCGTTTTTATAATGGTTGTATGCCTGTTCCAATTCTATGACGGCGTTCATCAGCGTTTCAGGTATATACTGGCCGCCGTGTATGCCGAATCGTCCGTTCGGATTGGTCATGTGCCCTCGTCCTTTCTGACGGCGGCTGCGAATGCCGCCATTTTTGCTTCGTCCTTGGTTCCGTCGGTTTCTATGCCGGAGCTTACGTCCACGGCATAGGGATTTAGCTGCTTTATCGCGTCCGCTATGTTATCCGGGTCAAGCCCGCCCGCGAGGAAATACGGTTTTGACATGCCTTTAAGCAATGTCCAGTTGAACGTCCTGCCTGTCCCCGCACCTGAATCCATTAAAACATAGTCGGAAGTGCAGTTTTCTGCCGCGCGTATGTCGGCGGGTGATTTTACGCGAAAGGCTTTTATTAAAGGCTTTTCAGACAGCCGACGCAAGCGGCTTATATATTCCTCGTCTTCGTCGCCGTGGAGCTGCGCTATATCTATTATACCGCATTTCAGCAGTTTGGCAACAGATTCTACACTTTCGTTTACAAACACGCCAACCGCCTTTATCTGAGGTGAAAGCGCCTGTTTAAGCTGCATTGCGGTTTCGGGCGAAACGCGACGCTTGCTTTTAGATGCAAACACGAAACCAACGTAATCCGGCATTATACGGTTCGCTGCCTCTATATCGCCTATCCGCGTCAGGCCGCACAGTTTTATTTTAGTCATACGCCGCCCCGCAGTTCTGCAAGCTTAGCTTTTTTGTCGGCGGCTTTCATCAGCGTTTCGCCGATAAGCACCGCATCCGCGCCTATCTCGCGCAGCTTGGCTATGTCGGCCGCATCTTTTACGCCGCTTTCGGATACGAACAGCACGGCCTTAGGTATCTGCGCGCGCAGACGGCGGCTGTTGTTCGTATCGACCGAAAAATCCTTCAGATTGCGATTGTTCACGCCGATCATGCGTGCGCCTGCGTTTAGCGCCATGCCCACCTCGGATTCGTCGTGAGCCTCAACCAGCGCGGACAGGCCCAGCTCATCGCACACACCTATGTAATCCGCAAGCTGCTGCTTGTCAAGTATGGAGCAGATCAACAATACGGCCGACGCGCCCAGCAGCTTTGCTTCATATATCATATACTCATCCACCGTGAAGTCCTTGCGAATGCAGGGTATGCTTACGGCGGCGGCGATTTCACGAAGGTATTCGTCGCTGCCCAAGAACCATTTCGGCTCGGTCAGTACCGATATGCAGTTTGCGCCCGCCGCTTCATACTCGCGCGCGATTTGCACATACGGGAAATCCGGCGCGATTAAGCCCTTGGACGGCGAGGCTTTTTTGCATTCGCAGATGAAGGCTATGTCGGGAGTTTTGAGCGCGTTTTCAAATGCGAACGTGCCTTGAGGCAATGAGCGCGCCTGACGTTTTATTTCGGCAAGCGGCAGTCTTGCCTTGGCTTGCTCGGTGCGCTCGCGCGCATGAGCCGCGAGCTTATCCAGTATCGTCGTCATGCTTCGGCCTCCGGGCGGTTGCTGACCTCGATGAACTTTTCGAGCGTGACGAGCGCCTTGCCCGAATCGATTATGTCGGCGGCAAGCGCTATGCCGTCGCGCATGGAATCGGCCTTGCCGCCGATATAGAGCGATGCACCCGCGTTCATCAGAACCGCATTGCGCTTATGCCCCTTCTCGCCGCCGAGTATCGCGCGCGTGATTGCGGCATTTTCTGCGGGAGTGCCGCCCTTAAGATCGTCCTTAGTGCAGCGTTCGAAGCCGAAATCCTCTGGGGTGATTATCGACGATTTGAACCAGCCGTCGCGTATTTCGCATACCTTGGTGGGTGCGCTCAGCGAGATTTCGTCCAGCTTGTCCATGCCATAAACCACCATGCCGCGCTTTACGCCCAGATCGACCAACACCTGCGCCAGCGGCTCGACCAGATAGCCGTCGTATACGCCCAATAGCTGCATGGACGGCGAACCGGGGTTGGTCAGCGGGCCGAGTATGTTGAACACGGTACGGAAGCCCAGCTCCTTGCGGATTGCGCCCACATACTTCATGGACGTGTGGTACTTCTGCGCGAAGAAGAAGCACATGCCGACTTCGCTGAGTAGTTCTATGCACTTTGCGGGGCTTTGCTGTATGTTTACGCCTAGCGCCTCCAGGCAGTCCGCAGTGCCGCACTGCGACGATGCGGCGCGGTTGCCGTGCTTGGCGACCTTCATGCCGCCCGCGGCCGCAACCAGCGCGGACGTGGTGGATATGTTGAAGCTGTGCGCATTGTCGCCGCCGGTGCCGACTATCTCGAATATGTCCATGCCGGTATCGACGCGCGTAGCGTGGTCGCGCATTGCGGCGGCACAGCCCGCGATCTCGTCGGTGGTCTCGGCGCGCGCGCTTTTTGTGGACAGCGCCGCGAGGAAGGCGGCATTCTGCGTGGGTGTGGTTTCGCCGCTCATTATTTCGTTCATCACGGCATATGCTTCGCCATAGGTGAGGTCTTCCTTGCTTACTATCTTTACGATTGCTTCCTTAATCATGGCTTATATCTCCTCAATAAAATTCTTAAGCATAGTCTTGCCGTCCGGGGTCATTATGGATTCGGGATGGAACTGAACGCCGTATATCGGATAGTCCTTATGCTGAACCGCCATCACTTCGCCGTCGGTCGTGAGTGCGGTTATTTTTAGGCAGTCAGGAATGGTATCCGCAACCGCGGCCAGCGAGTGATACCGCGCAACCGGCGCGACGTCCGGGCACTCCTTAAACAGCAGACAACTCTTATCGAAACGCACGTCCGACTGCTTGCCGTGCATCAATTCCTTTGCGTACGAGATCATCGCGCCGAACGCCGCGCATATCGCCTGATGCCCAAGGCACACGCCCAGCGTGGGTATGTCCCTGCCCAGTGTGCGCGCCACGTCGATTATAACGCCCGCATCCTCCGGACGGCCCGGGCCGGGCGAAAGCACTATGCGCGCGGGGTTCAGACTGCGAATCTCATCGACGGTCATTTCATCGTTGCGGATTACCTTTATATCCGGGTTTATCTCACCTATAAGCTGAAACAGGTTGTATGAAAAGCTGTCGTAATTGTCTATCAGAAGAATCATAGTTCCACCTCCTGCGCAAGTTCCAATGCCTTGAGCGATGACATTGCCTTGTTAAGGCATTCCTCAAATTCCTTTTCGGGAACGGAGTCCGCCACAATGCCCGCGCCGCTGCGCACGAACACCTTGCCGTTTTTCTTATATGCGATGCGTATCGCGATGCAGGTATCCATGTTGCCGGTGAAGTCGATGTAGCCGATCGCGCCGCCGTATATGCCGCGCTTGTTGTTCTCCAGCTCGCCGATAAGCTGGCACGCGCGTATCTTGGGCGCGCCCGACAGCGTGCCCGCCGGGAGTACGGCCTCGATTGCGTCCAATGCGTCGTGATCGTCGCTTATCTCGCCGCGCACGGTCGAGCCAATGTGCATTACGTGCGAGAAGCGCTCTATCGAATGCAGGCGTTCTACCTTGACCGTGCCGAACTTGCTTATCTTGCCAAGGTCGTTGCGGCCCAGATCTACCAGCATGTTATGTTCGGCCAGCTCCTTTTTGTCGGCCAGCAGTTCGCCCTCAAGCGCCTTATCCTCCGCGTCGGTCTTGCCGCGCGGTCGCGTACCCGCCAGCGGGAAGGTGTGCAGCACGCCATCTTCAAGCTTAACCAACGTTTCGGGCGATGCACCCGCCACCTCAACATCAGTGCCGGAGAAGTAGAACATGTACGGCGACGGGTTGATTGTGCGCAGTACGCGGTACGTGTTGAGCAGACTTCCTTCAAACGGCGCGGACAGGCGGTTGGACAACACTATCTGGAATATATCGCCTTCGCGGATATAGTGCTTGGCCTTTTCGACCATGCCGCAGAACTGCTCCTTATTAAACAGCGGCGTGACCTCGCCCAGCAGCCTGCCGCCCGGCTCGTTCTTCTTTTCGCCGTTGTGCAGCAGGTTGGCTATCTGTTTAAGCTCCCATACGGCCTTGTTGTAATTGGTCTCGGGATTGCTTAGCTGCATGTTGACGATGAGTATGATTTTCTGGCGGATGTTGTCAAACGCGATTACCTTGTCGAACAGCATCAGGTCAACGTCCTTGAATGCCTCGGTATCCTCGGGGTGCATCCTTACGCTTGGCTCGCTGTAACCCAGGTAGTCGTATGAAAAGTAGCCCACAAGCCCGCCCGTGAACGACGGCAGATAGTCAAAGCGCGGGCTTTTGTATTCGGACAATATCTGTCGCAGGTAGTCGGCGGGTTTATCCGTCTTGACCTTTAGATTGCCGATGCGCATGTCATCCTCAACGCAGGTGATTTCGAGCTTGGGGTCAAATCCGATGAACGTGTATCGTCCCCATTTTTCGCTCGACTGCGCGGATTCCAGCATGTAGCAATGCTTTGATATGTTTTTAAGTATCTTTATCGTCTCGATCGGCGTGGTAAAGTCCGACAGAATTTCACAGCTGACGGGCGCTACGTCGTATTTGCCGGTAGCGGCCAGCTTTTCGATCTCACTTAGCGTAGGCGAAAACTTCATATCCATTACCTCCAAACAGAAATACTCCCTCGGCGTTTCTGCCAAGGGAGTAAACAAAAACGTCCTTGACAGAATTGGGCTTACTGTCAAGGACGAATAATGCACTTTATATAAGTACTTAATCCGCGGTGCCACCTCGAATTCACGGTATGACCCGTGCACTTAGCTGGATACCAACATATCCACGGCATTTTACGTTTGCCCCAACGTCGCAGAATACTTGGAAAGACATCGCCTCTCCTTTGACTGCGCCCTCAGCGGTCCATTTGACAATTTGTTTCATGCCTGACTCTCAGCATCGCAGGCTCTCTGTGACGACATAACTGCCTTTATCTCCGCTTCAACGGTTTGCGGTATTAAATTTGCACGGATTATAGCACACCGCGCGGGGCGTGTCAATAGGTTTTGCAGTTTATTGCAGAAAAAATGCGCACTTTAATTTTGTGCGAATGTTTGGTTTAAGGCTTGTACATGCCTGTCAAATGTGATATAATCGGCATATACCGGAAATGATGGAGGTGCGACTATGCCGCGGCCACAGCGATGCCGAAGAATATGCGACATGCCGCAGGTCGATACTTTCTGCCCGGAGGGCGGCCCAAGCGGTGAACCGATACTTCTGACACTGGACGAATACGAGGTAATCAGACTGGTTGACCTTGAGCAACGCACGCACGAGCAATGCGCAGCGCAGATGGACGTGTCGCGATCGACTGTGCAGGAAATATACGAGAGCGCACGGCGCAAGCTGGCCGCATGTCTGGTTCACGGACGGCGGCTGGTAATAACGGGCGGCAATTATCGCATCTGCGGAGGTCAGGAGCGCGGTTGCTGCAATATGTGCTGCCGACGGCGCAGCGACTGTTTTGAAGAACGGACGAATCTGACAAGCGACGAATGCAAAGGAGAATTGAGAATGAAAATCGCAGTAACTTATGAAAACGGACAGGTATTTCAGCATTTTGGCCACACCGCACAGTTCAAGATATACACAGTCGAGGACGGGAAGGTCACAGGCAGTGAGGTAGTCGATACAAACGGCAGCGGTCACGGCGCGCTGGCCGGATTTTTGATGCAGCACGGCGTGGACACGCTGATATGCGGCGGCATAGGCGGCGGCGCACAGATGGCGCTGGCGCGCGCGGGTATCAAGTTCTACGGCGGCGTAAGCGGAATGGCGGATAAGGCGGTTGAAGCATTGCTAGGCGGTACGCTTAATTACAATCCTAATGTGCAGTGCAGCCATCATAACCACGAGCACGGCGCAGGTGCGCACAATTGCGGCGAGCATGGCTGTGGGAGCCATAACTGCCATTAATGGTTTAGGCAAATATGCAGGTGTTGGCGGTCGGATGTTTTCGATCGCTAACACCTGCTTTTTTAGTAAAGTTCGACTTTTTCAGCTTTGATGATTTTTAGCGAGTGTGTTTGTCCCTTACATAGAGTTTTCCGCGTCACTATCCAGCAGTTGCCACTGATATTGACGTGCTTTCTATGGCATTCTTACCATTTTTTGCTCATCTCATTTTAAGTATCGATTTATCCATTGAATCCGAACATTGAAAGTGATACAATTGGATTTGACGTGAAAAGCATCTAAACGAAGCTTAATTTGAAATGCTTTGTTCGGATTTTCACCGATATTGAAAGGAGAACACGTTCACATGAAGAAGATGCTTTCCCTGCTGCTTGCGCTTATGCTGATCGTCGCTGCGCCCTGCGCGATGGCTGACGAAGCGACCGACGACTCCCCCATTGAGATCAAGGCGTTGATACTGCCCAAGTTTGAAAGCGGCGAAATGACCGGCGACTTCCCCGGCGAGGCGCAGTATTATTACGATGGCTATTGCAAGGACGGCGACGAATATGAAATCGTCGGCGGCTTTGAGGATAACAAGCTGTACGTTAAGGATGGCGTGGCGCTGTACGTAACCGGCATGGGCAAGGTAAACACCGCACTGAGCCTGCAGGCTGTTCTGAACGACGATCGCTTTGATTTTAGCAACGCCTACATCATCAGCACCGGCTGCGCTGGTTCGGCGATTGAGTATGGCGTTATGGGCGATGTATTCGTAATCACCGCTACCGTTGACTTCGATCTGGGCCATCACGCCGATCCGCGCGAAATGACTAGCGAAACCGAGACTACCTGGTTCCACGATGCTGGTTACGACAGCTCCTCCTATAAGATTCTCAATCAGGAGCTGTGCGACAAGGTTTACAACCTCGTAAAGGATGTAAAGATCGAAACTACCGAAAAGACCCGCAACTTCATGTCCGCTACGTTCGATGGCGCCGAGTGGGCGGTGCGCGATCCGCAGGTTCTGCGCGGCACGACCGTAACTGGCGACAACTATTGGAAGGGCCATTACGATCACGAGAACGCGCTGCTGATGACCGAGACCTATGGCTGCCCTGATCCGTATGCGATGACCGAGATGGAAGACAACGCGCTGGCCGTAGTGCTCGACCGCATGGGTATGCTCGACCGCTACATAATCATCCGCGACTCGGTTAACACCGATGCATTTATGAACGGCGCTTCTCCCGAGAGCCTGTGGGATCCGGATTTCGATGATTCGCTCGCTTCCGAGTCCAGCGTTGAGTCGGCTGACATATTTGCTACCGCTATGGAGAATAACTTTAAGGTTGGCAGCGTTGTGGTTGATGCTATACTTAATGGTGAGCTGTAATAGGCGCATACTGCCATTAAATGCGATTTTGCCCGAGATGAATCAAATTCGTCTCGGGCAAATTTTTATATCTGGTGTTTTCAGTATTGTCATCATATGATAATGCCAAATCTGGTGACACAGCCCGGCGAATACGCTTCTATTGTGGTTGCAAATACCAGTTCTTACCGGTTGCTTAACTCTAAAAGAACTGTTAAGAAGGCAGTGTCATTGCCAGAATCTTTGGCTTTCGCGGCTGATCGTGCGGGATTGAGTTTATCGAAAGTTCTGCAAGATGCGCTAAAGCAGCGTTTAAGGATGAGGTGACTTGTTGGCGGTGTGTATATTACTGCGTGGCAGTTCTGATTGTTTGGATGTGCCACGCAACGTTTTGACTGCCTGACGTAAAACCGCTTCTCAATGTTAAACGCCCCATTGAAATTGGAAATTGCCCACCAAAAAAAGAATGAAACTCGGCTCAATCACATTTTTGTAATTGCCATCCGACCTGACACTCTGCGTTGCGTTCCAACCATTTGGCAACTCCATCATCGTCGTTTGATTCGATGATTGCGGTAGCACGCTGTTTCAAATCCTCACACGCATTTTGGACAGCATAGCTCTCGTCGGCCAGTTCAAACATGTCAATGTCGTTTTTACCGTCGCCAAATGCTATCAGTTTATCGCAGTGCAGAAGTGCTTTTAACTGCTTGATGGCATTTGCCTTTGACGTTTGCAGAGGCATAATTTCCAACCATTGTTCACCTGTATAAATGTCGGTTTGATACACGCAATGGAAGTTAGCGCGATACTTTTCGTATAGCGGCCTTAACTTTTCTGGAGCATCTATACAAGTTATATAAAATATTTTTCCCAGCTGAAGTTTGCCGACTGAGTCAACAGCATTCGTGCGTATATCGCCGTTTCTGCTGTCTATGAACTTTTTCATGCCGTCGGTGCACAGCCCCGGAACAAACGAGAACCTTTCCCTGCCGTCAATGTTGGCATACACTATTGGATACACTTTGTTTGAAATCAAATCATTCAACACCGCATAAACCGAATAATTAAAATAGTTTGCGCAAATGATTTCATCCGTAACGTTATTGACGACAAACGCTCCATTATATACAATCAGCGGAATTTCAGCACTTATGCCTGTAGTCACTTTCTTGGCGGTGATAAGTGACCGCGCAGTCGCATATGAAAAGAGCAAGCCTTTTTGTGTCAGGTTATTAATGACATTATTTGTGTACTCTGACGTTCTTTCATTGCTTCTTAGCAGCGTCCCGTCCAAATCCGATACGTATAGAATACTCAAAATAACACCTCGCATTGTGAAGATAAAGCCGTCATTCTTTTACAAGAAACGAAGTTGATTCGATATGTCCATCGTTGTCCAAACTCAAGCTCATATCTTCCGCAATGATTGGGAGCTTGAATT
>CAOKFD010000053.1:0-20356 GCA_948467645.1 uncultured Eubacteriales bacterium
GCTTTTCTTTGGTTCTTTCTTTTCTCCTGAAAAGAAAGAACACGTTCCCCTCGTCCCCCTTACGGAATGTGCTTCACACTTCCCATACCAGCGCGGATTCTCCGGCGGTACCAGCGGATGCGTTCGCTTAGGCGTAGGGCTTTTACCGCGTCGGAGTAGGCGGATGCGCCCAGGAGGCACATGTCGGGGGAGACTTCCAGGCCGGCGTAGCGGGATTTGATTACCGCTTCGGTGAAGGCTGCGAAGGACGGGGCGGCGAGCTTGTCTGCCATTAGACGGGAGGCAAAGGCCGCCGGGGTTTCGCCGCTCATCGGGACCTGGCCTTGCATCTCAAGGACAGTCAGGATTGCGCGGTAGTACGCCATTAGCTTGTCGCGTGCATCGCGCGCGCGGCGCGCCGCATACCTCGGCGTGGAGATGTATAGGCGAATCGCGATTATCAGGAGCAGTATCAGTAGAATCAGTATCGCGATAAGGGCGATCAGCCACGTGCTTAGACCGTCTACATGACTTTGCTCCGGCGGGAGCGGCTCGTCCGACGGTAGGACGGTCGGCATGTCGCTCGGCTGCTCCTGCGGCGGCAGGCTCGGCGCGGGCGTGTCGTCCGGGTGTACGTTGTTCGTCGGCTCCGGCGTCGGCGTGGGTTCAGGCGTGGGCGTCGGGTCGTCCTCGTACTGTACGCCGTCCGGGTCGGGCGTGGGTAGGGGATTGTCGCTGGGCTCGTCCGAAGGCGTGGGGTCAAAGCTTAACCAGCCGAAACCGTCGAAGTATAGCTCAACCCACGCGTGCGCGTTCTCGCCGGTTACTTCTATAACGCCGCTCTCGTCTGCCTTGACCAGATACCCTTCAATGTAGCGCGACGGTATGCCCGCAATGCGCGCCATTACGCCAAGCGCCGATGCAAAATACGTGCAGTAGCCCGACTTGCCGGTAAGCACAAAATAGCTTACAAAGTCCTCGCCGCTCGGCACCTCGCCCGGCGATAAGGTGTATCGGCAGTTGGCACGCAGATAGTCCTCAATCGCGCGCGCCTTCTCATACGGCGTTTCGTACCCGCGGATTATCGAATAGGTAAGGTCGTATAGCTCTGTCGATACGCTCGCGGGTAAATCCAGATAGCTGTCCAGCACGGCCGAATGCCCCGCACTAGCCAGCGACGTGAGATACCCGTCCATGTCGTCCGAATACGTGTCGGGTATCTGCGCCGTGAACGAGTACCAGTCGCCCGCGCGTATAGTGCGCGTGATGAATACCTCGCCCGACGAATTGAAGTAAGGTATCATGTCGCCGCCGGTCTTTAAGTGAGTAAGCCGGTGCGGTGTGAATAAAGTGCTCGTGCCGCGCGATAGGAACGTCGCGCTTACGTCGAGAGTGTCGATAAGTCCCTCGGGCGCGCTGTCCAGAGCGGCGCTGTCGGGCAGATCAAGCCCGAATACCTGATTGCGCAGCGAGCGCCGCAGCGGGCTTATGAATAGATTGCGGCTGTTGACCGACGTGTCCACCCATATATGCCCCGTGTATTCGCGCTTTATCGCGCCGCGCAAGAGTAAATCGCGGTCAGTCTCCACGGTCATTATCGGAAAGTCGGACGGGTTCGCGTCGCCGCCCAATTGGTTTGAGTTGCCCTGATAACCGTCCGAATGCACCGAGTACAGCGTGCGCGCTTCCGAAAACATCAGGTAGTCGCCGATCGTGTCGCGCACCGTGCGCCCGAACTGCTGAAGCGAGGCCGATACGCCGCCCATCAGCGGCATCGCGATAAGCGCTGCGATTACCGCCGTCAGCGCAATCGGCAGCGCCGCGTTAAAGCTGGTGCGCTCGCGCGCGGAACTCGCAAACAGCATCGCCACCGCGATAAGCGCCGGGGCGACATAGTATATGTTCAGCGCCCCGCCGAATATCCAGCAGCCCATCGCCGCCAGCACCAGCATAGTAAGCGCCGGGTACACGCCGCCGCGCACGCGCGTCATCAAAAACGCCGTCGCCGTTAAAAGCACGCCCATTATCGCCGCAATCGCATCCGCATGGCCGGTAAACGCGCCGTCGGTAAGCAGCGCGATTATTAAATCGTGCACCGCCGTATATGGAGGCAGCTTAAAGTAAACCGCCGCGCCCCCGCCGCCCAGCAGCAGCACGCATACGCCCACCAGCGGCCATACGCCCAGCGTCATAACCGTGCAGGCCAGCGCCGCGCTAAGGCAAGTAAGCCCCACCACCCATATGCTGGGGTCAAGCCCCATCGCACTGGTCAGCGTAAGCGCCAGCGACCCGCCCAGCAGCGTCGCGATGATTATGCCGCCGATCGAATCGCGCAGTTGTTTCCTTAGGTTCATGAGGCCAGATTCCTTTCCTTCCAGTCGCACAGCGGCGATACGCGCTTTACGCTTACGCCCATGCCGCTTAACCGCATCAGCATACCCATGGCTTCGGCACGCTGGGAATCGCTTATCCAGTATAGCCGCACCTTAAGGCCATTGCGCTTCATGCGCAGCGCCATGTCGCTTATCTGCGTGCTCATGCGCTGCGTGATGATTACCGCGCCGCCCGAACGGCTTAAACGCCGCGTCTCCAGCTCCAGCACGCTCTCAAACGGGTTCTCGCCGTCGAAGTGCACCTCGGTAAGCGCGGTCAAAAATCGCCCAAAGTCCGCCAGCGACTGCCCCGATACGTCCATCGGATTTTTGCTGGACAATGGCATCCTGACCGGGAAGCCCGCGCGCAGCTGGCTCAGCGCAACCGCCGCCGCGACCTCGCACATGGTGTCCTCAACGTCCAGCGCCATCTCGCGCGTGGTGTTCATAAGGCCGCAGTCCATCATAATCAGCGTGTCCGGGCGCGCCGCCTCTTCGTACTGGCGCACGATCAGCTCGCGCTTGCGCATCGTCAGCTTCCAATGTACCTTCTTTAGCGAATCGCCCTCAACATACGCCCTTACCGCCGAGGGCGAGGCCATATCGTCGGTGTTGCGCGCCATCGATTCGGGGCCGTTTTCGCCCGAGGCCAGATCGAGCGCGGTAATTTCATCCACGTTGGGCTGTACGGTAAGCACTATCGATCGGTCGTCGATTACCCGACGGAGCGTAAACAGCCCGAATACGTCCGATACCCACAATGTGTCTACGCCCACCTGATAAACGCCCCTGTGCGGGCATTTCAGCATGTACTTCAGCGACGTTGTAAAAAACGGGCGCGGGCTTATGACCAGCTCGTCCACGGTGGACGAATCCTCGGGCAATGATAAAGTGAGGTATAGCGCCGCTACCGGCAGGGGACACCTGTGCCTGACCGAAATCTGCATGGGCAGGCTCTCCGTGCGCCTGACAGTTACGGTGGGCATCTGAAAACCTATCTGCGCGCTGTAAAGCGTGATTACCGCCGACAGGAAGCTGAGCAGCAGCATCACAGCCATGGTCACGCTGACCACATAGTAAAACATCGACCCGGTGGACAGCGCCGCCAGCAGCACTGTTATCAGCGCCAGCAGGAATATCAGCCAGCGCCGGTTCATGACAGCTTGACCGGCACGGGCACGGCGCTGATTACGCTTTGCAAAACGCGCAGCGAATCCAGACCCTTCATGCGCGCCTCCGGCCCCAGCACCAGACGGTGACGGAGCACCGGCCCGCACATGCCCTGTACGTCCTCGGGGATTACATAGTCGCGGCCGTCAAGCAGCGCCGCAGCCTGACTCGCGCGAAGCAGCGCAATCGCGCCGCGCGTGGATACGCCCAGGCTCAGCGCGCTGTGATGGCGGCTGGTCTGCGCGATGGAGGCGATGTAGCTGCGCACCTCGGGCGCGGCGTATACGCCCGATACCTGCTGCTGAAGCTCGATTATGTCCGCGGCCGAGCATACGCTTTGCAATTCGTCGATCGGGTTTGCACCGCTGGTGTAGCGCTCCAGTATGTCCACTTCCTCGTCATGCGTGGGATAGCCCATCGATATGCACATGAAGAAGCGATCCAACTGCGCCTCGGGCAGCGGATACGTACCCACGAACTCGACCGGGTTCTGCGTGGCCATTACGATAAAGGGCTGCGGCATCTTGTATGTGTTGCCGTCCACCGTGACCTGGCCTTCCTCCATTACCTCAAGGAGCGAGGACTGGGTCTTGGGCGAGGTGCGGTTTATTTCGTCCGCCAGAACAAGCTGGCTCATTATAAGGCCCTGCTTGTACTCCAGTTCGCCGGTCTTGAAGTTGACTATGGAAAAGCCGGTTATGTCCGAGGGCGTTATGTCCGGCGTGAACTGTATGCGCTTGAACGAGCAGTCAAGCGAGCGCGCCATCGCCGATACCAGCGTGGTCTTGCCCACGCCGGGCACGTCCTCAATAAGCACATGGCCGCGGCAGAGCAGCGCGATGAAGAGCAGCTCCACCGCGTCCTGCTTGCCGACCACCACGCGGCCCACGTTCTGCTGCAATGCGCCTATGACGCGCCGAGGTTCTTGCATAAGACGATCTCTCCTATATTATATGTATTATTTCGCGAAAAACCGGCCGTGCGAAACTGCCGGCCGTTTACCCGCGGCCGCACCCGACATGGCGCGGCAGATATTTTGATAGATACAGTATACCGAATAATCGCGCTCATTACAAGCATGGTACAAAAAAACCTCAATTATGCGGTCGAGTGTTAACGTTTGGAACGCAAACAATGGTAAGGTATGATAAAAAGAAAGATTTGCGGGATTTTGCTCCCGAAAATCTTTCTTTGCATTATGACGACTGCTATGCCGGAATTATAAGCTGTTTGCAGCTATTGTGTGATTGGCATATGTAGCCCAAGACGGCTCGTAGTCAGCCGTAGCTTGATTGCCCCACATATCCCATCCGTTTCGAATTCCGCGTGCAAATAGTTCAATGCGGGGTGCCTGGCTGCAAGCTTCTATAATTGGCACTATTTCGTCTGGTTTTCTGCTGTGCTCGCGTTTTGCGGCCCGAATTAAATTTACTTGCGATCTGGCAGCCTGTAAAGTTCGATTCGGCATACTTTTCTTTTTAATGCCGAAAAGCAGCATCTCGGTTACATTACGGAAATAAAAGCCGACTCCACGACCGTCCGGCATACCGTCTTTTCTGACCTTTTCCCAAATAAAGTTGGTCTTATATTCAAATCCCCACGCTTCCATTACAGTAAGCCCTTCTGGAAGCAGAGCATTAGGAACCCAGAGATATAGGTGCGCCTTTTCATCAGCAATTTCAGCGACGGGCAGTTCGCAAATTTCTTGAAGCGTCATAGTCTCATAACGCATCAGGCGCTTATGCTCAGGGGCAACTTTTCCAGTACGATTTTGAAACTGCCATGGTGGGTCAGCATATATTGTATTGTACTTTTTTCCATGCGTATACTCTATGAGATTTTGATAAGTGACATCAATTTCACTCATATCCTTCTACGCTTCCTTTCTTGATGCCGATGGCCAATATTGGACAGCCGCCATTTCTTCGTGAATCTAGCCTATAAGTAAGCTTGCCAATCCACGTTGTGCTAGCCCCGTATTTTTTAATTAAGGGCTGGCCGGTATGATCCTTTAACTCTCTAAATATATCGTTTAGCTCCTCTGACCGAGTGACAATTATACCTACATCAATCAGTCCGCAATCAAAGTAAGTGCGCATGGCAAGTAAATCGCGATCAAACGTTTGATCCTTGCTGTTCCATTCAAGGTCAAACGCTACTTTGTTTTTTAGAAAGTCAATATTGTGACCGTCTATATATCCTTCGATAGTCTCCGTTTCAAAAGGGACATCGGCAAATTTACCTCTGCGCTGAACCGAACGTCGCGGAAATTTTTGCACGACAAGATCGCCGCTTATCCGTATTTCGCGCCACCCTAACGGATACAGAATATCGTCGAATTTTTTAGGAATGGGCGATTCATTGCCGCCCGCTTTGCTTATGTCGCCAACAGTCAGCTTTACGCCGGACAAAGCGGCCTGAATATCCTGCCATTCATCCGGGAAAGCATTGTTTAATATTTCAAGGGCATGGCCGTAGTTGAAAAATTCATATCTGCTTAGTAAACTCGGATTGGTCAGAAATTTATCCACTTTATCACCGCCCGTTCATGTTCATACATAAATACAGTATACCGAATAATCGCGCTCATTACAAGCATGGTACAAAAAAACCTCAATTATGCGGTCGAGTGTTAACGTTTGGGACGCAATCAGGCGCGTTTTTTGCAAAAAAATGTTTCCTATAATATACATGATGAGGCAGGCAAATGCCGCGGCGCGTGCTGAATGCTTGGACTTTCAAAGTGGTTCAGTCTGCTTAAAAGCGGGTGAGCGGGGGCAGTCTGCCTTCTTACCAAAAACAAAAAGCGCATGGGACGAATCCCACGCGCTCATATGCCTGATTATCGGACGTTTACCCATACGCCCGGGGTCTTGACCGCCTTAACGCCCGCGCCGCGCGCGTCCATTATTGCGATCGTCTCCTCGTGCGGGATCTTTACCTCGGCCGTGCGGAAGAAGCGCACCAGCTCGCGTATGAAGCCGCCGAAGTAATCCGACTGGACGTCGATAACCTGGTTGCCGTCATCGGTGGCCACGTTCATCATGAACGGCGAGCCGTTGGCAAAGCAGTTGAGCGAAGCCTGACGGCCGTCCGCGAACTCGATGTTCACCTGAGTGCACGCGTCGCACACCTGCGCCATTACGCGCGTGGGCTGGCTCTTTATCAGCATCATTATCGGCTCCAGCTGATGGATGGAGTAAGTCTCAAAACCGTACGGGCCCCACGAGCTGATCGCGCGCACCTTATCGGGGTCAATTGCAGCGTACTCGGCCGCAAAGCGCAGCGCCGAGGTGGAGCAGCACGGGGTCTTTGCGGCCTCGGCCATCTTGAATATGCGCCGCGCCGCCGCGCCATCCGGGGCGAAGGTCTTGTCGATGTAGGTGGGCTTGCCGGAGGCCAGCGGCAGCGGGCACAGCGTCTCGTGCATCTCGCAGTTGTCGGGCGACAGCACAACCAGCGCGTCGCTGCCAGCGATTACTTCCTCAATCGTATGTGCGCGCGGTATGCCCATCTTCTCGCACCACGCGTCGTTGGTCAGCCCGCCAATCGGCGAATCAATCATGCCGTAGGCGCAGCTTACCTGCATTTCGCCGTCCGACGCTTCCTTGAACATCTTGGGATAGTTGTTCGCGTGCCACTCGTCCAGATAGTAGTCTATAAATCCAATGCGCATCATGCCTTAATCTCTCCTAATCGTTTTCAGGCGGGCGTTTGGCTCAGCCTGCTATTTCAATGCTAAGTATAGCCTCATGCGCTCAAAAACGCAAGCTTATTTTTGAGAAACACTCTAATACAAGCTGCATACAAAAATTATACGATGCCAAAAATGCCTCTTGCCAAATGTTGTGTGCGATTATATAATAAAAGTTGAAATTTATAGATGGTCATATCGCCCGAAAAAAGCCGGGGTATTTACCTTAATATGGTGAATAACCCCGCTTCTTTCCGCACGGGGAGCGCAGATTGGAATCAGGGCAGGACTGAGGAGCTGGTATATGCGTAAGATTGATTGGCGCGCGTTTGCCTATACACATAAGCGGCTTATCGCCGCGGCGTGCGCGGTTTGCCTGACCGTCGCGGCGCTGTGCGCCTTTGGCGGCGGGGGAGTGAATGCCGCGTCCGCGACGCGGGCGGCGCAGAGCAGTCTGCCAGTGATAAACGTGGGCAGCGACGACTATCCGCCGTTCAACTACACCGACGTGAACGGCAATATCACCGGCATAGACGTGGAGCTGGCCAAGGAAGCGTTTGGCCGCATGGGCTATCAGCCGGAATTTCACTTAATTAACTGGGATGAGAAGAAGCAGCTGCTGGCCAACGGCACAATCGACTGCGTGTGGGGCAGCTTTAGCATGAACGGCCGCGAGGACGAATACAAATGGGCCGGGCCGTATATGCAGAGCTATCAGGTAGTTGCGGTAAACGTCGACAGCGATATATACACATTTGCCGATCTTGAAGGCAAGACGATTGCGGTGCAGTCCACCACCAAGCCCGAAGATATATTGCGCGCGGGCGACAGTCGCATACCGCCGCTGCACAAGGTGCTGTCGGTGCAGAAACACGATCTGATTTTTATCCTGCTCAGCAAGGGTTATGTGGACGCGCTGGCGGCGCACGATACGTCGGTGGAACAGTTCATGAGCGAGAGCGGGCTGAAATTCCGCGTGCTTGACGAGCCGCTTCAGACCGTGGGTCTGGGCGTGGCGTTTGATAAGGACGACACGCGCGGACTGGATACCCGGCTCAATGAAATAATTAAGGAAATGCGCGCCGATGGTACCGTGCGAAAGGTGCTGGCTAAATACCTGTCCGATCCGGACAGGTACCTGGAGGGCTGATTTGATGGAAGAAAAAAAGCGGCGCTCCAAATGGTGGTTACTTAACCTGGTCAGCGTCATTAGCGGACTTGTACTGCTTTCAATAGTATTCCTGACCTCAACGGCGACAGACATAAATAACGCGGGCATGCGCCTCCTCAATACCGTCGAGTATATGAAGGAGCAGTGCAACAACAGCCAGCTGCGCGACCTTGCGTCCGAATCCAAGAGCCTTCTGCGCGTGAGCGAGAGCATCGATATGGTGCGCTGGCGGCTGAATTACGGCGGGGAGACAGGGGAGATAGAGACGCCGGGCGCACCCACCGAAGCGGAACTGAAGATGCTGGCGAGCGACAGCTACCTTGGGGGCCTGATACTGCTGGACGAAACCGGCGCGGTGCAGGCATATTATGACACAGTGGGTATCAATCCCGAATCGCTGATCGCTAAGATGGATTCGGCGGCGCTTATGGACGTAATCGACTTTAAGGAAAAGACGTATGCCGTGCGCGTAATCAACGACGATGAATCGCATATCGATCTGGCCGCGGTCGGACGCAGCGACGCGCGCGGCGTTATCGTGGGCTACTATTACACATCGGCGCAGTTTACGCGCATGTTCAATAACTCCATACGCACGCTGGTGAACGGCTTCGCGGCCAAGCAAGACGGCACGATAGTCATAGCTGATAACAACAGTATAATCGCATCCAACGCCCCCGAGCTTATCGATATGGACATAAACACAGTGCCGATAATCAAGCGCATTATGAGCGAAGGCACTGGCACGCACCTTGTGCGCGAATGGGATCCGCAGCGTCTGTTCGGGAATGAATTCGGACTGATGGACAAGAGCCGGAGCTACTACATATACGCATTTATGGACGAGCGCAGCGTGTTTGCGACAACGCCGCAGAGCATGGGATATGCGCTGCTTTTGTACGTGATATTTATCGTACTGCTGCGCACGATGCGCTGGCGCACCGCGCAGACGTATGAGCGCCAGCAGGTCGAGGCACAGCGCCAGTATACCGCAGAGCTGGAGCAGAAGAACGGGCAGCTGCATGAGTCGGCGATTCAGGCTCAGCGCGCTAATGCCGCCAAGAGCAGCTTCCTGAGCCGCATGAGTCACGATATACGCACGCCGCTCAACGGCATAATAGGACTGCTCAATATAGATGCGGCTCACTTTGATGACGGCGAACTGCTCAGGGCGAATCACGAAAAGATGATGGTGTCGGCCAATCACCTGCTGTCGCTTATAAACGACGTGCTGCAGATGAGCAAACTGGAGGACGGCAAGGTGGAGCTGACGCACGAGCCGGTCAACCTTATCGCAATCGCCAGGGAAGTGGCGGTAATAATCAGCGAGCGCGCCGCCAACGCGGGCATACATTTCAGCGATGACGTCGATCCTGCGCACACGCCGTATCCGTATGTGTATGCCAGCCCGCTGCATTTAAGGCAGATATTCCTGAACATATACAGCAACAGTATCAAATATAACGTTCAGGGCGGGTACGTGACCACGCATACCGAATGCATGGGCGTGGCCAATGGCAGGGTGACGTACCGCTGGACGATAGCCGACACAGGCATCGGGATGAGCCAGGAATTCCTGAACCATATATTCGAACCGTTTTCGCAGGAGCGCTCGGACAGCCGCAGCGTATATCAGGGCACGGGTCTGGGCATGACGATCGTCAAGGGCTTAATCGACATGATGGGCGGTACTATCTCGATTGACAGCGTTGAAGGTAAAGGCTCGGCGTTTGTAATCACGATACCGTTCGATCTGGCCGAGGAAAAGGATGTGCTGAAGCCCGATGCGGAGCAGCCAACCGGCAGCATAGCCGGCCTGAATCTGATGCTGGCCGAGGATAACGAGCTGAATGCGGAAATCGCAAAGACGCTGCTGGAGGATCAGGGCGTGCACATTACGGTGGTGGGCGATGGCAGGCAGGCGCTCGATATGTTCGCAAAGAGCGAACCTGGCACGTTCGACGCGATACTGATGGACATAATGATGCCCGCAATGGACGGCATAACGGCCACTAAGGAGATAAGAAAGCTGAACCGCCCGGACGCGCGCACAATCCCGATAATCGCGATGACGGCCAACGCGTTTGAGGAGGACGCGCAGAAATGCCTGGAGGCGGGCATGAACGCGCATCTGTCCAAGCCGCTTCAGATGCGCATGGTGGTCGCGACGATTGCGAATATATGCGGCCGGGGCGAGGAGTAGTTCTTTCTTTTCGGAAGAGCGAAAGAACCAAAGAAAAGTCATTTATGTCTTTCTTCCGATATGCTATCTTAATTCAAACGTTTTGGAATTGGCTATAGGTCTTTCTATCGTGAGTATACTTAAAGCAGAACCAAGGGGCTGTATTACCAAGGCGGAGGGAACTTACTCCCTCCGCCTTTTCGTTACGCGATTTTGCTTTTTTCATCATCGGGATGCAGGTAATCGTGCAGCGCCAGCTCGTACTTGGTCATGTGTTCGCTTGCGCTTTGCGGCTCGAAGCCGTGATTTTCAAATAGGCGCTGCGAACGGCGTAAACCTGCTTGAGCTGCACATTGATCTGCTGATGCTCGTTAAGGTAGCGGTAGACGTGTTCGTTGGCCATCTATTGGCTCAGGCAGCATGGACATTGAATGCAAACCGATTGGGTGCAGGCGAATATTAACGCCTCAGCCGCCCCACCCTCCGCCTACTGATAAAAAATTCACGAAAGCGCCATTTCAAAATCAGTATATATATGATATAATAAGGCGAGGCCACAAGCATTGTGGCGCGATATTTGACAACCCGAGGCAAGGAGGACAATAATATGCAGTACTCGCAGGAAGTCGAGCAGATGGTATGCGTGGCTAAAGGCCCCAACCATGGCCCCGCGCCTATTCCTGAAGAAGGCCAGTGGATACAGGCCAAAGAAATTACCGATATTTCCGGTTTGACGCACGGCGTAGGCTGGTGCGCTCCTCAGCAGGGCGCCTGTAAGCTGACGCTGAACGTAAAGAAGGGCGTTATTGAAGAAGCCCTGGTCGAGACGATCGGCTGCTCCGGCATGACCCACTCCGCCGCCATGGCGAGCGAGATCCTGCCCGGCAAGACCATCCTCGAGGCGCTCAACACCGACCTGGTGTGCGACGCCATCAACACCGCCATGCGCGAGCTGTTCCTGCAGATCGTGTACGGCCGCACCCAGTCCGCATTCTCGGACGACGGTCTGGTAATCGGCGCGGGTCTGGAAGATCTGGGCAAGGGTCTGCGCAGCCAGGTTGGTACCATGTACGGCACCAAGCTCAAGGGCACCCGCTATCTGGAGATGGCCGAGGGCTATGTGCTCAAGCTGGCTCTGGACAAGGATCATCAGGTCTGCGGCTATCAGTTCCTGTCGCTGGGCAAGATGATGGACGCCATCAAGAAGGGCATGTCCCCCAACGAAGCCTACGAAAAGAACATCGGCACCTATGGCCGCTTTAAGGCTGAAGACGGCGCGGTCGAGTGGATCGATCCGCGCAAGCAGTAATAGGAGGTGTGCATAAATGGCTCTGTTTGAAGGTTATGAACGTCGCATGCCCCAGCTCCAGCCCGTTCTCGAAAAGTACGGCTTCAAGGATTTCGATGAGCTGAAGGCTTACAACAACTCCAAGGGCGTGGACGCCTACAAGATCGTCGAGGGCATTCAGCCCATCGCTTTTGAAAACGCCAAGTGGGCTTACGAGCTGGGCGCGGCTATCGCCCTGAAGAAGAACGTAAAGACCGCCGCCGAGGCCGCCAAGTGCATTGGCGAGGGCCTGCAGTCCTTCTGCATCCCCGGCTCCGTCGCTGACCAGCGTCAGGTTGGTATCGGCCACGGCAACCTGGGCGCGATGCTGCTGGACGAAAAGACCGAGTGCTTCGCTTTCCTGGCCGGCCACGAGTCCTTCGCCGCCGCCGAGGGCGCTATCGGTATCGCCCGCAACGCCAACAAGGTTCGCAAGACCCCGCTGCGCGTTATCCTGAACGGCCTGGGCAAGGACGCCGCCATGATCATCTCCCGTATCAACGGCTTCACCTATGTGCAGACCAAGTATGACTACCTGTCCGCCGACGTTAAGGAAGACCACGCCCTCTCGATCGTAAACGAGACCGCGTACTCCACCGGCGAGCGTTCCAAGGTACGCTGCTACGGCGCTGACGACGTGCGCGAGGGCGTTGCCGTCATGTGGCACGAGGGCGTGGACGTTTCCATCACCGGTAACTCCACCAACCCCACCCGCTTCCAGCACCCCGTCGCCGGTACCTACAAGAAGGAGACTTGGGAAGCCGGCAAGAAGTACTTCTCCGTTGCCTCGGGCGGCGGCACCGGCCGTACCCTGCATCCCGACAACATGGCCGCCGGCCCCGCCTCTTACGGCATGACCGACACCATGGGCCGTATGCACTCCGACGCCCAGTTCGCCGGTTCCTCCTCCGTGCCCGCGCACGTTGAGATGATGGGCCTGATCGGCATGGGCAACAACCCCATGGTCGGCGCGACCGTCGCCGTGGCCGTTGCGGTTGAGGAAGCTCAGAAGAACGCGTAATTGCGAACTGCTGATTGGATTTTTGAGGGACTCCCTGAGTGATTGGGGGGTCTCTTTTTTGTGCACTTTAAGGCATATGAACCGGCTTTGCCTTAGAGTGTGTCTCAAAAATTCCCTAATCCGCAATTTCGGCGTCTTTTGCGCCATTTCTGCGTCATCAACCCTCGACTTAGCGCTGCTAAGCCTTCGGGTTTCTTCCTTGAACTGACGCAAAATCCACTCGAACTTGCGAATTTTCCTTTTTGAGACACACTCTAATTGCAGCCACAGCATTTTGTGTGAATAGACCGCTTGCAAATCGCTCAGATTAGCAGTAGAATAGCAGTAAATTAGCAGATAAAAAGCAGGTGACGCGCAATGGAATCGCTGATAGCCCAGTTCATGGAGCGCTATCTTTCGCGGCAGGAGATCATACACCGACTGCCGGTAACGGTGTCGATTAAGCAGTTCTGGCCGGAACTGGAGAAGGAGCGGCGCAGCCGCGCGCAGGAATTGCCGCTTTTAGATCAGGACGGCAACCCGTTCTGGTTCGTGCTGACCGGCAGCATCGAAAGGCAGTGCAATGAAATCGCGGCACTTGCGCGGCGCGACATCGCGTTTACCGGGCCGGAGTTCGATTTGCTGTTTGAGGACGCGGTGGTTGACGAGGCCGTCTACTCCAGCATGATAGAGGGCGCGTTCACCAGTCGCGAACAGGCCGCCGACTTCATCCGCAAAAACAAACAGCCGCGCAATAAGTCCGAGCAGATGGTTAAGAACAATTACGACGCGCTGATTTACGTGCTGGAGCATCTGGACGAAGAAATCACGGAGGATACCATAATACAGATCGCAAAGCTGGTGACGCAAAGCGCGGCCGAGGTGCAGGTAAGCGGCTATCGCGGCGGCGCGGTATACGTAACCGGGCGCGAGGGCGTGGTGTACACGCCGCCCGGGGCGGACGCGGTTCCCCGGATGATGCGCTCGCTGGTGGACTTTATACGAAACAGCGAATTGCACCCATTGCTTAAGGCGTGCGTCGCGCACTTCTACTTCGTATATGTGCACCCGTTCGGCGACGGCAACGGGCGCACTGCGCGCGCACTCAGCTATATGATGCTGCTCAAGGCCGGATACGACTTCTTCCGCTACTTTTCGATCTCGGGCATAGTCGCGCAGGAGCGCAGCAAATACTACCGCTCCATGAAAAATGTCGAGGACTCAAGCGGCGACATGACTTACTTCATCGAAGTTTACAGCGGTATGCTGCTGCGGGCGGTGGAACAGATGGAGCACCACCTGAAATACCATGTGCTCGCCGGGCAAAAGCTAAAGGCGCTGGGGGAGCAGGGCACGCTCAACGAACGCCAGCTAAAGGGCGCTAAGTGGCTGCTGGAGGGCGGCGACTCCGGCGTTACGGTTGAAGTATGGCGCAAGAAGTACAAGGTCGCTACGGAAACTGCGCGGCGAGACTTGCTTGCGCTGTGTGATGCGGGGGTACTTGCGCGCGAAGTGGAGGGCAGGAAGGCCGTGTTTCATGTTTTAAGGGAGCTGTAAATCGCAAACGGGCAAAGTGAAGGCGTGGCGCAGTGAATGTTTGCGTCACGCCTGCGTTTTTGGGAGAACGTCGCAAGCCGCCGGATTTGCGTATTTGCGGCAGATATGCAATGACTGTTATCGACTATAAAGACATCACGGCATTTGCATTTCAGAAGCGCAGGCATTATGCCTTCACCTCACACTAACTTCCTGATACCCGCGCACGGCTCCATCCTCGCAATTACTCAGCATATGCGGCGCGGTTAGCCCCACCGTCACGCCGAGCAGTTTTCGCGCGATCTGAACCGGCACAAAGCCCACGCACCGGCACAGCGCGCCCAGCGCCACATACGCCGCCGGGCACCGGCATATCGCCGCGATGTACGCCGCCGTGTCGAACGGCCGCGCGCCCAGCGTGTACACCGGGCCGGTCAGCGCCCGCTCGCCGCGCCCGCCCGCGCCCAGCGCCAGCACCGCCGCGCCTCGCGCGTCCCCGAGCGCGCCGCCGGTCACTATTATGTCGGGCTGGCCGCCGCGTGCGGGCGTGTCGGCGCTGCTCCACATGACCGTGAAGCCGTCCGGCTCCACCCGCCGCGCCGCGCGCGCGCCCAGCATGTCGGAGCCTAACCTCGTGGCAAGGTATGAAAGCGTCAGCGCGTCCTCGCGCGGCATGTCCCGTATCGCAATCACGTAATCGCGCGTGCGCGTCGGCAGTTCAATCGTCAGCATAGTATCCCTCCGTTTCGGATTCAGTTTGCGCAGGGCGGCAGTTTGCATACAGCCAAATGATTCCATGCCCGCATCCCGCGGCAAAGGTTTGTACATATCGTTATGCAGCCCGCGCGTGATTTATGACTGAGATTAAGTGAAATGCCGCCGGTATTTTTGTTAAGTCAAATCCAATAAGCCCATTGACGCGCCGTGCGCCCGCATTGTATAATTGCCCCAACTGAACCGCAAACGGTAAGGAGGGAGCCTTTATATGAAGACATACGACTTTCGCACGCCGCCGTTCAAGCTCTTTGGCGTGCCGAACTGGGACGGCTCGCGCGAGATGGAGCGCGTGCCCGCGTCGGTCGTGAGCCAACTGGAATGCGCCGAACAGATGCAGTCGCTCGCGCGGCGCTGCCCGGGCGCGCGGCTGTGCTTCCGCACGGATTCCACTTATGTCGAGTTCCACATACAGCTGGAAAGCATATCGCCCGACATAGGCATGTCGATCTACTCCTGCCAGTCGGGCAACATGTTCGTGGGCGAGCGCCCGACCGCGCGCTATGCGGGTCTGGTCAATCCTGCCAATTATCAGACCACGCTGTGCGTCGGCCACCTTAAAAAAAGCGCCGATATGGAGGACGTGACGCTCTACCTGCCGCGCAACGAGCATGTGACTTCGATTGAAATACTGCTAAACGACGACGCGCATGTCGAAGCGCCTATGCCGTATAAGTATTCAAAGCCGATTATGTTCTACGGCTCGTCGATCACCGAGGGCGGCTGCTGCTCTAAGCCGTCAAACTGCTATAACGCCCTGGTGTCGCGCTGGCTGGACGCGGACTACTATAACTTCGGCTTCTCCGGCTCGGCGCGCGGCGAAATTGCGATGGCCGACTACATAAATACCATCGACAAGAGCGTGTTCGTGATGGACTACGACCACAATTCGCCCTCGGCGGAGCACCTGCGCGCGTCGCATGAGCCGTTCTTCAGGCGCATACGCGAGCATGACCCGAAACTGCCGATAGTGCTGATGACGCGCCCCGACTTTGACTTCTGGCCCGAATGCGCCGAACGCCGCGAAATTATACGCGCGACGTATGAACATGCGCGCGCCGCGGGCGACGAAAATGTGTACTTCATCGACGGCGAGCGGTTCTTCGGCGACGACGACCGCATGGCGTGTTCGAATGACTGTGTGCACCCGAACGATCTGGGCATGTTCCGCATGGCCAAGGTGGTCGAGCCGGTGCTGCGCGGGATTATGGAAAGGCTGCCTTAACAAAATAAAACGCGGCGAGAGCGTAATGTGCATCTCGCCGCGTTTTATATGTTTATTTAAGGCAGACTTTCAAGGCAGGGAGCAGGCCAAACTTTCGCCGACTGCCTGCAAATAAACCGTTGCTAGTCCAGCTTCAAAAACTTCTCGTACAAAAGCTGGGCGAACTCGCAGCTGGTGTGCGCCGCGAACTTCTGGTACTTGTCCGACTTGGCGCTGTCGGCGAAGTCGCACACGCTCTTTACGATTATCGCGGTTGGGCGGGGCGCGGCCGAATGCTGCGCCGCGTACGCCACGCCGTACGATTCCATGTCCAGTCCCACGCTTTCACTGCGCTGGGCGAGTATGTTAAGGCTGACAATTAACCGGCTGGCCATTACGAACTGGCCGCACGCCAGCGGCCCGATATGCACATGGCACTGGTTCTCGGGCGAGTTGATCGCGGCTTCTATCTGCTCACGTATGTCGGAAAGCAGGGCGATGCTCTTGGGCCGGGGCACAAATCCCACGCCGTGAAAGCTTATCGGCGCGCCTTCGGGGCTTACGAACTTGCCCGAGGAGCAGTTCCAAACCTCGTCGGCCACGATCACGTCGCCGTAGAACTGGCTGTGCGCGCCTTCCTCCATCAGTCCCGCGGCTATGCCTACCATTATTATGAACCGCGGCCTAAAGCGCGCGATCAGCTTCATTGCGGTCGCCGCGCCCGCCGTCGAGCCCATCTCGCACTGGCGCATGGCGGCCACGCGATATGTGCGCCCGCCGCGCCTGAATGCGGCGGTCAGGCATTCCTCGCCGCCGTCCGGCTCGCTCGCGTCGCGCCAGTCGGCGTACATCGCCTGCACCGCGCGCCACTCCACGTCGGTCACGGCCTGAATCGCCACGTCGTACATGTATCCTTCGCTCAAATAAATCACCTCGCCCGCGCTATTTCTATTATAATCATTTCACAATATGTTGTCCAGCCCGCCTAAATGGGTGTATAATAGGGTAGGCATATATGCGGCGCGTCGCCGCTGAAAAGAGGTATATATTTATGAGCAATGTAAAGGTATGGGCGCATCGCGGCGCCAACCGCCAGTTCCCCGAAAACACGCTGGCGGCGTTCAACCGCGCGGCCGAAATCGGCGCGGACGGCATCGAGCTGGACGTATCGCTGACCAAGGATGGGCGCGTGGTCGTAATGCACGACAACAAGGTCGACCGCACCACTGATGGCCACGGCGAGATATGCGACTTTACGTGGGACGAAATGCGCAAACTGGACTGCGGTCAGGGACAGCACCCGCCGCTTCTGTCCGATGTGCTGGAGCTGATGCGCGGCAATAACCTGCTTTTGAACATGGAGATAAAGTCGGGCATCAATCCGCGCGGATTTGAGGGACTGGAGGAAAAGGCGGTCAATCTGGTTCACGAATTCGGCATGACCGGCCGCACGCTGTATTCGTCGTTCGACCATAACGCGCTGATGCGCGTGCGCGCGCTGGATCACAACGCGCCGATAGGCCTTTTGTATTCCTGCCGGCTGGTGCGCGATTGGGACTATGCCAAGGGCGTGGGCGCGGAGGCGCTGCACCCGTACTATCCTTCGCTGATGCAGCCCGGCTTCATGGACGAGTGCAATAAGGCGGGCGTGATAGTGCGCCCGTGGACGGTGGACGACCCGGAGCTGATGCGCCGCTTCATGCAGGAGGGTGCGGAGGTAATAACCAACCTGCCGGACGTGGCGCTGGAAGTGCGCGCAAAGCTGTAAGACGTTAATCGGAGAAAACGAAATGGCAAGCTATTTGATAAAGGACACAACGCCCGAGGAGCGCCGCCGCATAGTCGAGGAATCGATAGGCAATATAGAGGCGGCGTGCGACGGCTGCGCGGCGGGTCTGGCCGAGATGTATCAGGATTACATCGACGGCGTGAAGGAACTGCGCGAGATCAATATGGAGTTCAACGCGCGCTATGTGTCGGGCAGAACCGGCCCGGTGCGCGGCCGATGCCCGGAGTGGTGACTTTGGTTAAGGCATAATCCGGCAAAGAGGCACATGTGCGTGCTGAACCGGAGAACAACAGGCGGCAGGGCAAGCGCGGCGATTGAGCCGCATTAGCCGGGAGAGACAGCCTGTCCGTGCGTTGACTTATAAATTGGGGATTGACAAACGGCGATAGTATGTGATATAATTACTATCGCTGTTTGGATGGAGAGTTGTCCGAGTGGTCGAAGGTGCAGCACTCGAAATGCTGTGTCCCCAAAAGGGACCCAGGGTTCGAATCCCTGACTCTCCGTTATTAGTCCGTTCGCTGAAGGTTGCTTCGGCGGACGGATTTTTTATTTTATATGTGCTTTATGGTAGAGTGTGTCTCAAAAATTCGGTTCTCCCGCAATCATAGGGGTGTAAAAAAAGATCAAGGAATCACCTTCGAGCAACAATGAAGTATGCGAGCTCTGAAGTTGCGAAAATTGGGCATACCGTAAGTAACGCGCTTAAGCACCTTAATTGAATTATTCGTGCCCTCGGTAAACCCATTCGAGTACGGACAGTCAAACGAATTGAGAATATATGGCTCCCAATTCTTCAACGTCTTAAGCAGCGGCTCAAACTCCGGAAGCTGGAGCTTTTTTGCTGAATAGCAGAATTGATCCAGCTTCTTTTTTGCCTCGTCTGAGTCTTTGGACTGCAAAAACCTGTAAAAATTCTCCTTCAACAGCCACGCGCGCGTCAAATCCTCCGAATGTGCTAGCAGCGCTTCAACCGCCACGCGTTCCTCTGGCGAAAGCTTACCATCCTTTTTAAGCAGCAGCTTGCGGCTCTTCTTGAAGCGCTTCCTAGCCTTAGAACTCAGGCTGTCCTGCACACGCTTTCTCACCGCCTCAACCGCCTCCGTACAGCAGCGGGTGTAGTGAAAGCGGTCTGCAACAGGCTTTGCGTTGGGAAAAAGCTCCTTGCAGATGCCGAGGTAAACGTGATTCATATCCATCACAAAGTATTTAACCGCGTCGAGGTTTGGAAATTTCTTAAGGTATTCCACGATGGTTTTCTTCTTTCTGTCAGCCAGAATATCGAAGATTTGCTGCTTCTCGGGCGAAGTCAGTATGCACTGAAATGTCTCTCCACCAGAATTTCCACGAAACTCGTCAATTGAGAGCACCTCCGGAAGCTCTTTAGGTGGTGTTTGAGGCAGATATTCAAGCCATCGACTAACTGTGGAGGCGGACACTCCCAAGTCCTCCGCGATAGACTTCACACTGCGGCGTTTAGCGGCGCAGTTTGCGCCGTATACTGCCAAGCGCGCAGTAGTGCGCAGATTCTTGCCAGCTAACGAGAAAGGCTCGTTGAACTTCTTTCCGCATTGAGTGCAAAGGTAACGCCGCCGGTTGTACTTCAGGCGCACAGGCTTTTCCTGCACAGGCAGATCGCGCAGTATCTTCACGCGGTAGTCGTGTATGCGATGCGTAAGCGCACCGCAATGAGGGCAAACAGCTTCACGAACCGGCAGATGGAAGCGGATATAAGTGAAACAATCAGTTTTCTCAACATTTTCGATAATAGCCTCTTCCATTTCGAGCAGCTTTGCGATATAATTTTCTTGAGACATTGTCATCACTCCTGCAGTAATGTTGTGTGGTAACTTCATTTTACTCGCTTTTGATGACTTTGTCTCCTCTTTTTTTATTTGTTCACCTCTAGGAATAATTTAGAGCCGAAAATTTACTCGTTATCGCGCTGCCTCATTTGCGCGGGATTCCCATATAATGACTTGGCCCCGAAGAGTTAGAGTTTGTTCACGCTATCAACTATAAGGGAATATCTGATATAATGGAGTCGTGCAGATTACACAGAAACAGTACGAGAAGATAGCGAAGTATCTTCCGAGACAGCGCGGAAACGTCAGCATGAGCAATCTTCAACTGATCAATGCGATCCTGTATGTCACGG
>CAOKFD010000054.1:0-19643 GCA_948467645.1 uncultured Eubacteriales bacterium
TATATATAATTCTCCTAAACCGTCCGAACTAAGAAACACTTGCGGGAGAACAGCCCAATCGGCTTTTCTTTGGTTCTTTCTTTTCTCCTGAAAAGAAAGAACACGTAACCCCCCGTCCTTACTTCGTAATCTCTACCGCCTCTCCAGCCTTAACGTGTACCACCTTGAACTTGCCGTTTATGCGAATGCGCGCGTCGCTGTTTTTGACGGAGGTTATATTAGCAGTAACGACCTTTCCGGCGCGCCATGCCATGTCCATAACGTATCCGCCGCGCGCGCATAGGCCTTTGGCCTCGCCGTTTGCCCATTCTGCGGGTAGGGCGGGGAGTAGGTCTATGAAGCCCTGATGACTTTGGATGAGCATTTCGATCATGCCCGCCGCCGCGCCGAAATTGCCGTCAATCTGGAACGGCGGGTGACGGTCGAACATGTTGTCGTACATCGAGTTCGTGATGAGCTTTTCCACATGCCCGCGCGCCAGATCGCCGTCGCGCATACGCGCCGTCAGCGCAATCAGCCATGCGCGCGACCAGCCCGTGTGCCCGCCGCCCGACGCCAGCCGCAGTTCCATGGTGCGCCTGCACGCCGCGACCAGTTCGGGGGTGCTCTCCGTCGCTATGTCGCTGCCCGGGAATAGGCCGAATAGATGGCTCATGTGCCTGTGACCCGGCTCGACCTCCTCGTATTCCTCCGCCCATTCGAGCAGCTGACCCTTGCTGCCGATCTGGTACGGCGCTAGCTTAGTCCGCGCCGCGCGTACATTGGCCGCGAACTCCTCGTCGCTGCCGACTATATCAGCCGCGCCCGCCGCCGCGTCGAATAGGGCGCGCAGTATCGCGTCGTCCATCGTGCAGGTGCGCGCAATCGAACCTACCTCGCCGTTGGGCAGTATGTATGCGTTTTCGGGCGACTGAGTAAGGCCGGTGATTAGGTAGCCGCGCTCGTCCTCGATCAGGTAGTCCAGGAAGAACGCCGCCGCGTCGCGTAGGAGCGGGTAGTTCTTTCTAAGCTCCGCCTCGTCCTGAGTAAACTGATAATGCTCCCATACCTGTAGGCTCAGCCACGCCGCGCCGAACGGCCATAGGAACACGTCCGCACCCGTGGGCGCGGTGTTGCCCCATATGGTCACGTTGTGGTGCGCCATGTAGCCGCCCGCGCCGTACATCGCGCGCGCCGTGACCTTGCCCGAATCGTATAGACGGCGCAGTAGATCGAACAGCGGCTCGGCTAGCTCGTTCAGGTTGCCTGGCCCGCTCAGCCAGTAGTTCATCTCCGTGTTGATGTTTACCGTAAATATCGAATCCCACGGCGGCGCAAATAGATCGTTCCATATGCCCTGCAGGTTGGCCGCCATCGACCCCGACCGCGAGCACGCAATCAGCAGATACCGCCCGAAGTTGAACGTCAGCGCCAGCAGCCCCTCGTCATGCCCGCCCTCGCGCAGGGCGTGTATGCGCTCGTTGGTGGGCACGTCCGGACGGCCTTCGCCTAGATTCAGCGAGACGCGCTCGTACAGCGCCCTGTAATCCGCGATGTGCTCGGCCAGCAGCTTGTCATAATCGGGCGCATTGTTCAGCGTCAGGGCGCACTCGGCCTCCGGGAACGCGCCCCGGAACGACGTGTCCGACGCGACGTATATCGTCGCCGAGTCGGCCCTGGATATGTGCAGGCTGTCGCCTATCGTCTCGATAACGCCGCCCTCGGCGCGCGCCTCAACCATGCAGTCGTACTCCACGCCGCCGTCGGTGGCGCGCCCCTGCATCAGCAGCCGCCCCTCGGGCGTTATGCGCGTGCCCGGGTCGTAGGGGCGGCGCATCATGCTTGCGTATAGGCTGATTGCGCCGGGCTGGTCGGCGGTCAGGCGTATCGCGATGACGTTTGCGGGATAGCTGGCGATGTATTCGCGCGTGAAGTGCACGCCGTCCTTGGTGAAGGTGGTGCGCGCGACCGCGCTGCCTATGTCCAGCTCGCGCCGGTAGTCGGTCACTTCGCCGCGCCCCTCAAAGCGCAAAAATAGCGTGCATAGCGGCAGATACGGCCCCGCGTAGCGCGGCGTGGCCACCAGACCCGCCCGCGCCAGTGTGCGCGCCTCATCCAGCCTGCCCTGACGCAGCAGTTCGCGCACGGCGTCGAGCGTCTTGCGCGCGGCAGGGTTTACGCGCTGCATCGGCGCGCCGCCGTACAGCGTGTCGTCGTTCAGGTGAATCTGATCTTCCTTAACGCCGCCGTAGACCATGCCGCCCATGCGGCCATTGCCTATCGGCAATGCGTCTTCCCACTTGCCCGCGGGGGAGGAGTACCATATCAGGTTTTCATTATTCATACTATGCCTCCGTGTGTGAATGTGGAGCTGGTTACATTATAAAAGGGATTGCCGCAAAGGGCAATCCCCATTCGCACCTTAGAATTACTTACCCGCGAAAGCGGAAGCGTCGTAGGTGGTCTGGATGATTTCGAGGTAGCGGTCGATGTTCATGTTCTTGAGCTCAGTCTGGAAGGCATCCCACTCGGTGTCGATGTCCATCTGGCCCACGATGAACTTGGCGATGCACTCCTCAACATAGGTGTTGATGTTGGTCTGCAGCATGGCGATTTCGGAGGCGTCCTCCTCGCTGTAATACAGCGGGGGAACGACGTTCTTCTGAGCTATGCCGTAGGGTGCGTAGTTCTCGTGAGAGTAGTAGTATAGGAACGCCTCGGTGCCCGAACCGTCCTCGGCCATCATGCCGCTGGTCTGCTGATAGCCCAGACGATGCTCGGCGGTCAGGAACATGGGGAAGATCTGGCCCCAGTTCATGTTGCCGTAATACTCCTGATCCTCGGTCATGGTCAGCTTCTTGTACAGCGCGGGGCTGCCGTCAACGCCGATAGCGCCTTCGTCGGGATCGTCCCAGCTTACGCCCTTGATGCCCAAATCCTGCATGTTGATGCCCTCATCGGTGTACAGCAGGTCGGCCCACTGCAGCACCAGCTCGGGCTGGTCGCAGGTCGCGGGCACAACGCCGGTCGCGCCGTTCAGACCGAAGTTGTCGAAGTAGTTTACGCGGGTGGTCTGAAGACCGTTGGGGCCTACAAGGGGCTTGATCGGCTCGTACTCGAGGAAGCGGGCGGGCTCGCCGTCGCCGCGGGAACCGATCGCATGGTGGATGTTGGGCATAGCGCCGCATACCGACTCATATACGCGGGAGTTGATCTCGTTGCGCTGGGTGCGGTTCTCGGTGAAGGAGTCCGGGTAAATCAGGTTCTCGGAGTACAGGCCGGCCAGATACTTCAGACCTTCCTTGAACTCGGGCTGGGTGAACACGGCGATTACCTGACCGTCGTCGTTTATCATCAGGCGGTTCTGGCCGTCGTCATAAATGAACGCGCACATGAGATAGGTGTCGATCTTGGCACCGTAGCTGTCGATAGCGCCGATCATCGGGATTTCGTCGTTCGGGTCGCCGTTGCCGTTGGCATCCTGATCGCGGAAGGCAATCAGCATGTCGCGGAACTCGTCGATGGTGGTGGGCGCTTCGAGGTTGCAGTTCTTCAAAAACTCGGTGTTAATCCACATCTTGCCATAGTACATGCAGTGATAGCATTCGTTGTACCAGGGCATGGAGTAGATGTGGCCGTCGGGGGTGGTCAGCGCGCTGCGGAAGCCATCAACGCTGTCCAGACGCTCTTTCATGTACTTGGTGTTGTTGTCGATGTAGTCCTCGATGGGCAGGATAAGCTCCTGATCGGCATACTTGACCAGCATCGTGGTGGAGATGTAGGTGCTCTGATTGCCCTGCGCGACTATCATGTCTATGTCCTCTTCGCTGGACAGGGCCAGATTCAGCTTTTCGATGAACACGTCGCTGCTCGCGCCTACCCAGTTGACCTTAACGCCGGTCTTTTCTTCGTACCACTGGGTCATGTAGTTGGTGTTCCAGTCGAAATTGCTGTCGCCGCTTACGGGCGCGAAGACGTTGATCGTCGCGTCGGTATCGTTGGTCACGGGGAATTCGCCCGGAGCATTCAGCCCGGCGGCGAACGCGGTGGAGCTCAGGGCCAGCACAAGGCCCAGCAGCATACACACAAGCTTCTTCATTGAGTTACCTCCTTAGTTTTGTTGTTATCTGAAAAGAGCTTTAGCCCTTTATAGATCCAATCATGATGCCCTTGATAAAGTACTTTTGTACGAACGGATAGATTATCATTACCGGAATCATGGTTATGACTATCAGCACGTACTTGATGGCCTCGCCGTTGGCCTCGTTTTTGACCATGTTGGCCATGTCGCTGGCGCCATTTTCGGATATGGACTTGACGTTGTTGATGGCGTTGCGCAGAACCAGCTGGATATTGTACAGCTCGGGCGAGTTGAGGTATATCATCGCGTCGAAGTACGAATTCCAGTGCCCCACCGCGTAGAACAGCACCATGACCGCCAGTATCGGCACCGACAGCGGCACGACCATGCTCACGAGTATGCGGATGTCGCTCGCGCCGTCCAGCGACGCGGATTCGTACAGCTCCTCCGGGATGCTACTCATGAAGTAGGTGCGGCACATTATCATGTTCCATACCGTGATCGCGCCGGGCAGTATCATGACCGCGCGGGTGTCGATCAGACCCAATTGCTTAATTACAAGGTAGGTAGGAATCATGCCGCCGCCGAACATCATCGTGAACGTGAATATAAACACGATCACCTTGCGCCCCCACAGGCCCTTGCGCGCCAGTGGATATGCGCATATGACGGTCATGAACAGGTTAAGGCAGGTGCCTACGCCCGCGTAAAAGAGCGTGTTCATGAAGCCGGTCATTATGTTCTGGGACTTAATCACCTGAGAATAAATGTCCAGTGTGGGATTGATCGGGAAAAAGCTTACGCGCCCCGCGATGACCATCATCGGGTCGGACAGCGACTGCGCCAGTACGTGCAGCAGCGGCAGCAGCACGATTATGCCGCATATCGCCAGGTACACGTCCACCACTACGTAAAACGAGCGGTCCACGGGCGTGAGCTTGATTTTGATGTTGGTATTTCCGGCCTTTACGGCCTTATCATTGCCCATGTGCGTACCTCCTTACCACAGACTGTAATCTGACGCCTTGCGCGCGATGCTGTTTACGATTGCCATCAAAAGCAGCGATATTACCGACTGGAACAGGTTGACCGCCGTGGAGAAGCTGTAATTCATATCGACCAGACCCACGCGGTACACATAAGTCGAAATAACGTCCGATGCAGACATGTTGAGCGAGTTCTGGAGCAGATAGACCTTCTCATAGCCCACGTTCAGCACCGACGCGGTGTTAAGTATCAAGAGGATTATCGCCGTCGGGATTATGCCGGGCAGGTCGACGTGCCAGATGCGCTGCCAGATATTCGCGCCGTCCACATACGCGGCCTCCTGAAGCTCGGGGCTGATGCCCGCCAGCGCCGCAAGGTACATGATCGAGTTGTAGCCCTGACTCTGCCATATGCCTGACCATACGTATATGGACTTGAAGTACGACGGCTCGCTCAGGTAGTTGCGCGGAGTGCCGCCCATCGCCTTGACAAGGGTATTGAGCGCGCCGCCATAGCTGAGCAGCTGGGTAAGAATGCTGGTAATTACAACCGTGGACAGGAAATGCGGCATGTAGGTAACCGTCTGCACGGTCTTGGTGAAGTACTTATGCCGGCATTCGTTGAGCGCGACCGCAAGTATGATCGGCGGGAAAAAGCCCGCGACCAGCGAATATACGCTGATGCCCAATGTGTTGGTTATCAGGCGCTTAAACGAATAGTCGGTCAAAAACTGTTTGAAGTATTTAAGCCCCACCCATGTGGAATCCCAAAAGCCCTTGCTGATTTTGAAATTGCGGAACGCAATCTGCAGCCCGAACATGGGCCAGTAACGGAATATCGCCACCCATGCGAGCGGCAGTATCAAAAGCAGATACAGCTGCCAGTGCAGCCGGAACGCTTTCGCGGGCGCGCTCTCATGCATTTTGGAGCGGCGCGGCGTGGTTTTTGTCTCCGCCATATATGCCTCCTTGTATTTACATAAGATTAAGTGTACGTACAAAAACAATACGATAATTATACCGGGGGGGGGTAATTCGTCAACGGGTTTTATAAAAAACAGCAAATAAACGATAGCAAATCGCAAATTTTCGAAAAAAGTGACCATAATAAGCTGAACGTTGGCAAACGTTTAGCAGAAGTGTATATAAAAGCATACGGAGCACTCAGGCATAAAACCAAAGCGCTCCGTACATGTAAAAATGTGCAAATTTAATGCGTAGAAATTGATGGCTGTCAGTCGATCTCGCCGCGCACGATATTGCGCGTGAGCGTGTACAGCCCGTCCACGTCCTCAAGCTGATACGCGCGGAAACCGCATTCGCGCGCCGCGGCGATGTTGTTGTAATTGTCGTCGATGAACACGCACTCGCCCGGCTCGACTTGGAAGCGCTCGGCGAACAGGCGGAATATCGCGTGGTCGGGCTTGGAAAGCTTTACGGCATACGATTCAATGCCGCCCTTGAACATGCCCATGTAGTCAAAGCCGTTCATGTACTCCATCGCCGAGGCGGTGGTGTTGGACAGAAAGTAGCAGTCGTAGCCGTCCATGGTGAGCCGCTTTAGCGCGCGTATGCTCTCGGGTATGGGCTGCAGCATCTCGTTGCAGCCGCCGATTATGCGGCGGATGTCGGCTTCCAGCTCGGGGTGCTTTGAGCACATGATTTCGATTTCTTCCTCGCGCGTGACCAGACCCGCGTCGCAGTCCAGCCAGACGGGATCGTTGAACGTGGCGCGCTTGAACTCGGCGGCGCGTTCGCCCTCAAGCCCGAAGCGTTTGAGGTACTCGTCGGGCTTGTAGTAGACAATAACGTTGCCCAGATCGAACACAAAAGTCGGTTTTTTCATGCTAATCCTCCTTTGGGGGAGAGTGAATTTATGGCATTATGATACCACGCGGCGGGGCTGGGCGCAAGGGGAAGGAAAAATGTGGGGGAAAACTAGAGATTTGCGCGCGGGAGCGTAAATTTTGATAGGGGGGAAGGAAAATAAGAAAGGCAGAATAACCAATAAAAACTTGAGTATACTATAATAAATCAAAACGAACTTGACAAAGTATATATCGTGATATATACTAATGGTATAGGAGGTGAGCTGCAATGATGACAGCAAAACTATTTGAAAATGGCAGAAGCCAAGCAGTGCGCCTGCCAAAGGAATGCCGCTTTGAAGGCGATGAAGTTGCGGTTAATAAGATAGGTGACATTGTTATACTGCTGCCTAAAGAAAACAAGTGGTCTGGTTTTTTGCAAAGTCTTGAAATGTTTACGGATGACTTTATGAAGGACGGACGCGAACAACCGGGAGCGCAGGAAAGAGATTCGCTATGAAGTTAAAGTACATGCTCGACACAAACATTTGCATATACGCGATCAAGAATAAACCAATTGAGGTTATAAAGAATTTTCTGGAGCACGATCCAAATGAAATTTGTATTTCGTCAATCACATATGCTGAATTGATGCATGGTGTAGAAAAAAGTCAATTGGCTGATAGAAATCGTGCTGCGATAATGTTCTTTATTTCTACAATCGATATATTGGATTTCGACGTATATGCAGCTGATGTGTATGGAAAGATTCGTGCCGATCTTGAACGCAAAGGAACTCCGATTGGTCCGTTGGATATGCTTATTGCCGCCCATGCTAAAGCGGAGAAATTGATTATAGTTACTAATAATACAAGGGAATTTCTGCGTGTGGATGGACTTGAAGTAGAGGACTGGACAATAAGATGAATGAATATAGAAATGCTTGTCGCGGAAATTGCGGCAAGCATTTCTATTTGCGCAAAATATGTTGCTGAGACTATGAAAAGAAAGAACACGTCCCCCCTATTCCCGTACCGCTTCCCGAAGTAGCCCCGTCAACTCCCCGCTGTAAAGTATAGCTAATTCGTGAAGCGGCCTTGTTAGACTTACGTATAGTAGCCGTCCGTCGAGCGGCTGGTTCGGCCATTGTGTTTTGCTGGCGTCGGATATTATTACGCAGTCGAATTCCAAGCCCTTTATGCCCGTGGCCGGGGCGATTGTTACGCCGCCGGTGTAGGTCGCTGAATCCGGGTTTAGTATGTGCGCATTTAAGTCGGTAGGGAGCGATTTTTGTATGCGCTTTAGCTCCGCTGGACTGCGGCCTATTATCGCTATTGTTGAGTAGCCAGATGCTTTGTAGTTGCGAATTAGACGCTCTATCTGCGATACCTGCTCCGTAGGCTTGCCGAAATGCTCAAATACCGGCGGATTGCCGTGACGTAAGACCGGCTGGGCTTCTGACTGACCCGGCACCGGCTGCGCGCGCGCTGCATAAGTTGCCGTCTGCATTATCTCTACCGTGTTGCGGTAGCTGGTGATTAGATCGTGCCGCGTGACATCGCCGCCGAATACGCCCTGCGCCACCTCGTTCCAGTCGGTTATGCCCCGGTACGCGTGTACGCCCTGCATCAGATCGCCCACTATCGTGAATGAATCGTTGCCCGTCAACCGCCTGAGCAGCTTGAACTCCATAGGCGAAAAGTCCTGCGCCTCGTCGATCACTAAGTGCCGTATGTCCGGCCGCTTTATTTCAAACATGCGCAGCGCAATCAGGCATAGCGCCGCCACGTCCTCGCTCTCGATAAGCTTCGGCGTTACGCGCCCCAGCGTGTATTCGGCCGCCTCGCCGCCCTGCCTTGCCCAGAATTCGCGCAGTGCCTCAACCGCATCCGGCTTCCTGAACGTCGCGACGGTCTGCTTCACAAAGTCGTTGACGCCCGTGTGCGCGCGCTTGATCTGCTCGTCGCGCTGGTCGAATAGTTTCTTTAGCTTATCGCGCCGCGCGTGGCTGTCTGGGCTTTGGCATATGCGCTCGACCTTCCTGTCGCACGTCTCGTTCAGCCAGCTTTCTACATCGCTGGCGGCCTGCTTCGTCAGGTGCTTGAGAAGCTTTGAAAACTCCTTCAGCCGCCGCTCAATCGGGTGCGGGCGCGCATCGACCATCATGAATTCGTATATCTTCTGACTGGTCATGACCGTGACCGGGCCGTACTTTATATCGTCATGGCGCGCAAATTCGCGTTCGTAATCGTCCATGAAGCTTTCCAGCGCCGCATATGTCTGGAGCGAACCCTTTTCGCGCAGTACGCGGGTAAGGCATTCGCGCCCCGCGGCGTCCATGCTCAGCATCTCGCCCAGCCTGTCCCGACTGTCCACGCGCGGCAGGCGCTTGCCCAGCAGCGACGCGATAAGCTGCCCAAATGTGGTCTGCACCACGCGGTCAACGCCTAAGTCTGGCAGTACGCCCGAAATATAGTCCAGAAACAGCGGGTTAGGCGCGATTATCATCATCTGTTCAGGGCGCATTTTGTCCTGATAGGCATATAGCAGGTATGCGATTCTGTGCAGCGCGATAGTGGTCTTGCCCGAACCGGCCACGCCCTGCACGATCAGCGCCCTGTCGGGCTTATGCCTTATCACGAAGTTCTGTTCGGCCTGAATGGTTGTGACGACCTCGCGCAGGCGGTCGGAGCCGACCGCGCCCAGCACTGATTGCAAATATGCGTCCTGCGCCACCACGTCGGTATCGAATATGGTTTTCAGCTCGCCCTGTTCTATGCCGAACTGGCGCTTGAGCTTGAGTTCGCCCTTAATCTCGCCGTCGGGCGCGGTATAGTTCATCGGCCCGAGCTGGCCCGAGTAGTACAGATTGGCCACCGGCGAGCGCCAGTCCACCACCTCAATATCCAGCGATTCACGCCGTGTGACGCCATACTTTCCTATATAATATGTATCGATATATTTATGTCGTTTAGGCAGAAAATCGACGCGAGTGAAGTAGGGCTTCTCGGCGGCAAGGTGTAAATTATTCAGCGTCATCTCATCGCGCGCGTACATCATCTCGCGCACAGGCACGGCGTCCGGGTCGAACCGCCTTGCCTCATTAAGCTTTTTAAGGTCGTCGCTCAGCGCCGCCTCCGCCAGCGCGGTCTCCTGTGCAACGACTCCCAAAGTGTGTTCAAGGTGCTGCATCTCGTGTTGAGCGTCCGGGTGTTGGATGATGGCCATAAGCGCCTCCTTTATTCAGCTAAAGTATGAAAAAATGGGGTAAGTATTTTATCACGGTTCGGCGGGGCAGTCAAGTAAATATTACGGGGGGGAGACGTGTTCTTTCTTTTCAGAAGAAAAGAAAGAACCAAAGAAAAGTCGATTGGCTGTTCTCCCGCAAGTGTTTCTTAGTTCGGACGGTTTAGGAGAATTATATATAGGAAGCATCGATTGCTTTCTTTCGCCGCTGGCTCGCTCTAAGAGTCAGCGGCGCTTTCTTTTGCCCGCGTTTATGGCTCACGCATACTATAATCTGTATTAGTTTCGGGATTCCGCGAATGGAGTTTTCTTGTTTAGGCAGGTTGCGCCCGCGCCATGTTCGCCACCCCTCGGCGGCTCAGGTGCAGATTCGGCGGTGAGGTTCACGCCCGCCGTAAAGTATGGCGGGCGCGAAAACTGACCGTCCGGACGCGAAACTAGATGTATTCGATACCATCCATGCCACGCCCACCATATATTAAAGTGGGCGCGGAAGATGCTATCAGTCCTCGGGGTTCTGTATTCGCATCTTCCACGCTCAGAGAGCAGCAAGGCAATAGTCGCGGCAAAACTCCGTTGCTTGCCAATGCTCCGTTAACCGCCGACGCTCCGCCGCTCACCCAAACTCCGTAGGGTCAACCCTGTTCGACAGGGGTTGGCAACAACCCCTTAACCATCAAAAAGCCCAGCCAGCGCACCGTGTCAAGGATGCCGAAGGCACGGCGAAGCCGCTTGTCCTTGACTCGGCGCGCTGGCTGGGCTATCTTCCCGCTGAGTCTGTTCGCACCTTCCACGCGCAGAAAGCAACGAATAAGCAAACAATCAAAGCTGCGCCGTAACCAAACCCCGAAGCCGCCCCTGAAAGGGGCGAGGCCGCTGCGCGAGCGGTGGAGCGGTTTTCGCTGACTTCTATATTAACAACTTTCTTGCTCAAAACAGTTCAAGTCGCCTGCCGCCTCGCCGCGCCTGACCGCGTTGGACATCCAACCGCGATTCACCAGCCCACCCCGCCGCCCTTCCGCCAGACAATCACCCGCATCCCCGGCAGAAGCGGCGCGCAAGTCACGTTGACCTCGCTAAATCGCGCCCGCTCCATGCCGTATTGGCGGCAGATACTCTCCTGCGTGTCGCCCGGCTGAACCGTGATTATGCGCGCGCGTTCCGGCGGGACAGGCAGTTTGACCGCGCTCACTGCCGAAAGCGGCTCACCCGCGCGTATGCCGCACGCCAACAGCACTATCCGCTCAGGCAGTCCCGCCTCGCGCGCCAGATCGCCGACGCTTTGCCCTGCGCGCACGACGAACCGCCGCATAGCCGCCTCACCCGCCGGGTGCTTGAACGCCGCGCACGGGCACGCGCCCGCATCCCGCAGGCAGAAATCGCGCGGCGGCACGGCGATCTCCCGCCCCGGCAGCAGCCACGCCGGGCTGAGTATGCGATTGGCACGCATTATCATACAAGCAGGCCGCCTTAGGCGCGCCGACAGCATATTCAGCGTTTCGCCCGTCCGCACGCGCGTTAACAGCATACGACCGCCCCCACAACAATATCGCTATGCGCCATCATATGCGGCGCGCGCGCCCGATATGCCGCGCGCCATCTCCTCGCGGAACATCTGCATAACGTATTCCTCGGCTGATGTGGGGGAGGCGCTTTGCGGGGCGCGCGCGTCGGCAGGGTTGCTTCCCGAAATGCGCGCATCGTTTGGGCGGGAGCTGCATCCCGAAACAATCGCGCCGGGCGAATCGCCTGTCCCAGCCGCGATGCGTTTTGGCTCAGGCGGGCGCGGCGTGGGCGCATTTTCAGCCGGAATACCGGCGGTTAAGGCAGTTAAAGCAGGTTTGTCAGTCTGGAAATTCACGGCCTTTGCCGCGCAAGTGCCGGTGCAAACGCGGCTGTCTGCTTCGCCAGCAGTCGCGCAGTCGCCCGCACATTCAAATTTTCGCTTAGAGTGTTCGCCTTCATAAACGCGAACATGGCTGTCAGGATATTGGTCATCCGTCCCGGCAAACATCGCGCCACTGTCTGCACGTTCGCATTCTGAAATAGAGTGTTCGCCTTTGACAATGCGAACATTCTGACCGGGATTATCGGAACTAAGCGCATTACATTCGATAGCCGCCGCAGTGCCAGCCGTGCGTTGAGAATCGCAATCGGTATGTTCGCATTTATTAGCGCGAATGTGCCGGTTAAGATACTGGCTATCACCTCCGGCAAGCATCGCATCACTGCTTGCATATTCGCAATCTAAATCAGAGTGTTCGCCTTTACTGATGCGAACATACGATTTGCCATTATCGGAATCGTGGCGGCGGCGAGTGATATATGCAGATTCACTTGGCCGATTTTTATCATCGGTGCAATCTTTATCAGCCTGCAAAGCCTCAAGCTCGCGGCCTATATCCGAAATTTTCAGCGGATGTTCGCATTTGTCACTCGGAAAATTTTCAGTTTTCCTACGCGAATTTTGTCGAACATCGCTTGTGAAATCAGAAAATTCAACGCTGTGTTCGCCTTTGCTGGGCGATTTTCCCGCGTGATTTTGATCGCAGACGCCCGGGAAAACCACCTGCACGCGCAGTGAATTTCCGGCGTGCTCCACGTCCATATGCGTGTCCACGCCCGCGCCGCGCAGCTTGTCGGCCACGTCGCCCAGCGCGTTTACGATCAGGCGCTCGTCGCGGATGTACCCGCGTGCGCGGCGGCGCGGCGCAATATCCTCGTCCGCGGGTATGCCGCGCGGCGGCTGTGCGTCCGGCGCGGATGGGGCGGGGGAAGGCGCGCCTTCGGCGGTACGCGCTGAATCTGCGTTAGGCATGTTCTCGGAAGCACAGCGGCAATCGCGGCGCGGATTGGCATAGTCAAAGCTGCGCTTCTTGCCTGCGTCGCGGAAATCTGCCTGAGCATCGCAATTCGAACCTTCGACAGGCTTGTCCTCGCAAGCAAGGCGGCAATCGCGGAGTTGGCCGGCATAATCAAAGTCGCGCTTCACGCCTAAACCGCGAGAACCCGCCTCACCATAGTCCCCCTGCGCGCCGACCAGCTCATCCAAATCATCGCTTGAATAGTCGTGCCGCTCTTGCAGCTCCCGCCGCAGTGCCTGTACATCCTGCGCGCGCGGCTCGGCGCGGCAGGCGTTCTCGGCCAGCGCCGCTAACATGCACTCCTCGTCCAGCGCGGGCATGATTACGCACTCGACCCGGCTAAGTCCCAGCGCGCGGCATGCGCTGAGCCGCCGCGCGCCCGCTATCAGCTCGTATCCGTCGCCGCGCGCCCGCACCAGCAGCGGGCTTATCAGCCCCAGCCGTGCAATCGACCGCCTGAGCAAATCCATGTCGCCCCGCTCGGCGCGCGGGCCTGCGCCGCCGGTTATCGTGCGTATGTCCAATGCGCTTATCTGCCTGTGTGTGCGCTGCTTTACGCGCGCCGGTTCCAGACAAAACGGCATGCGCACCCTCCTTTCGGGCCGGGCCTGTATCCATTGCATGCCGTCCTATCCGCCCGTCCATTCAGGGGTATGCTATTCGCCCTGCGGGGGCGGATTTCCTGCCGGGGCGGGCGGGAATCGTTCGACAGGCGGGCGGGGGATTTTGGCGTTCCTTCGCCCTTCTGAAAAGAAAGCACACGTCCGCCGCATGCCAAGGCAGGAAAATTGCGTTTAACATCGAATAATCAAATGTCAATCTCATTATATGGGGGCAAATTGATATGATAGAGAAATTGGGTGTGCAGCTTTATACTATTCGTAATCAGATGGGCAGCGCCGAGGAGATTCGGGAGAGCTTTCGCAAGCTGAAGAAGCTCGGTTATGACCAGGGCCAGACCGCCGGGTGCCAGATTCCTTACGCGGAGTTCGGCCAGATCGCGCGCGAAGAGGGCATCGAGATCGTCGGCACGCATGACGATTTCGATATGATGGTTAACGACTTTGATAAGGCGTGGGAAAACCATCAGGCGCTCGGAACCAAGATAATGGGCATCGGCGGGCTGTTCTGCAAGACGCCCGAGGAGTTACGTGACTTTATCGAAAAGGCCAACGCCGTGGGCGCTAAGGCGCACGCGCGCGGCGGCAAGTTCACCTATCACAACCATAGCCACGAGTTCATCCGCTGGGACGGCGGCGTGCGCGCGATAGATATGCTCGTGGGTGAGCTTGACCCCGAAACCACCTCGTTCGTGCTGGATACCTATTGGGTGCAGCATGGCGGCGGCGATGTGCGCAACTGGATAAAAAAGCTGTCCGGCCGCATAGATATACTCCACCTCAAGGACATGGGCCGCGACGATAAGGGGCCGTATATAACCGAGATCGGCAACGGCAACCTGTATTGGGAAGGCATACTGGACGAGGCGGCTCAGGCGGGCGTGAAGTATTACGTCGTCGAGCAGGACTCCTGCCCCGGCGATCCGTTCGAAAGCCTCCGGCGCAGCAGCGATTATATTCACGCGCATTTTATGAAGTAAGCATATGCGGCAAGGCGGTTTAAGCCCTGTATATTGGGCTGAATCGCCTTGACATGCGCGTGATTTGGAGGAAGCGAATGAACTTTACCAATCTAAAGAACTTCATGGATGACATGACGCGCAAGTTCGTGCCGGGCAACGCGGCATCGGTGTACTATCATAACCGCGAGGTGTTTAGGTACGCGTCGGGCTATTCAGACCGCGAGAATGGCGTGCAGATGACGGGCGACGAGCTCATGTTTATGTATTCGTGCACCAAGCCCGCAACCGTGGTCGCGGCGATGCAGCTGCTCGAAAAGGGCAAGTTCCTGCTCAGTGACCCGGTGGAGGCATACATGCCATCCTTCGGCGACATGACCTATACTGATTCAGAAGGCCACGTCGAGCGCGTGAAGCACCCGATGACCATATGGAATCTGTTCACCATGACCAGCGGCCTGAGCTACCGGCCGATACCCGAGACGCTTAAAGTTGCGCACGAGCTGACGCACGGCCAAATGAACACGGTGGACGTAATCAACGTACTCGCGCGCGAACCGCTGGAGTTCGACCCTGGCACGCACTGGCAGTATGGCCGCAGTCACGACGCGCTGGCGGCGCTGGTCGAGACTGTATCCGGAATGCCGTTCGGGCGCTACGTCATACAGAACGTGTTGGAGCCGTTAGGCATACGCGACGCGCATTTCCGCTTAACGCCCGATGTTGAAAAGCGCATGGCGTGCCAGTACGAGCGGCGCTCCGAGGGCGTGAGTATCACCGACATAGTGCGCGCACAGCAATACGGCTCGCCCACGGGCGGCACGGTCGAAAACTGCGGCAAGAAAAACGAGCTCGTATACGGCCCGGCATATGACAGCGGCGGCGCGGGTCTGATAATCAGCGTGGCCGAATACGCGCGCTTCGCGTCCGCCCTGGCGAACGGCGGCGAAGGCCCGAACGGCGAGCGTATACTCGCGCGCAGCACGATAGACCTGATGCGCCGCAACCAGTTAAGCCCTGAGCTTATGAAGGACTTCAACTTCCCGCACCTGCGCGGATATGGCTACGGCTTGGGTATGCGCACCTGCATAGACCCGTCCGCGGCCTCCTCGATAGGCTCGGTGGGCGAGATCGGCTGGGGCGGCGCGGCGGGCGCAACTATCATGGCCGACCCGGCGCGTGAAATCTCCGTATTCTACGCGCATCACATGCTCAATCCCATGGAGGATTATTATCAGCCCAGACTGCGCAACGTTGTGTATTCCTGCTTTGGAGAATAAAGCATAAAACGATGGGGCTGCGTGTCCTTCCTTTTCAAATGAGAGGGAAGAACCGCAGCCCCGTTTTTTTATCAAAACCAGTTAGAGAGTGCATCAAAAATTCCGGGGTACGCAATTCCTGCGCCATCGCTCGACTTAGAGTGTGTCTCAAAAATTCCGGAGTACGCAATTTCGGGCGTCGCTGAGCCATTTCTGCGTCACAAGGCTCGACTTAGCGCTGCTAAGCCTTCGGATTTATTCCTTGAACTGACGAAAAATCCACTTGGGTCTGCGGATTGTCCCGCTTGAGACACACTCTAGCGCTGCAACTTCGGATTTGTCCTTAAACTGACGCAAAATCCGCGCGGCCTTGCGGCTTGCCCCGCTTGAGACGCTTTCTAAAACTCGTCAGTCCACCTGACCGTCATCCGGTCGCCGTCGAACTCTATCGGCAGTATGCTGTACCCGGAATGCCGCAGATCCTGAGGCTTCCAGTGGTCGATCATCAGGTAGGGCCGGCCGTCCGCCTCAAATATATAGGTGCTCTGGCCGTGGAAGGTGTTGCGCGCGTCCGAGCCTTCGCACGGGTCGTCGATCAGCTTCATGCCGCTCGAAAGCCGGCGCGTCGTCGAATAGAGCGCGCTGTTCGCCGCCCAGCCGGTGCAGCCCGACGTCACGCAGTAGTACAGCCCATCATGATAGTATATCGCCGGGGCTTCGCGCTCCTGATTGGGCAGGTGCGCGTATACTACGCCGGTGAAACCCGTGCGCTCCTCGCTGAGCTCGGAGAAGTACAGCGTCTTATTCCAATCGCCGCTGTGTATCAGGTACGCGCGGCCGTCCTGCGGGTCGGTGTACAGCGTCATGTCGCGCACGTCGCGCCGCTCGGGCGGCAAAAACGCGCCGACGAATTCGTAAGGGCCTTCCGGCTTATCGGCCACCGCGCAGCCCGCGTGCGCAAACGTGTAGTCCGCGCTGTCCGCGTGGAACCACATCACATACTTGCCCGTCTTTTGACTGTATATAACCTTGGGCCGCTCCATCACGCGCCCCGGGTGCAACGGCGACGACGGGTCGGCATTCTTGTCCGCGCTCAAAGCCAGACCTTCGTAATGCCATGTGTGCAGATCGTCGCTGGTGTAGCAGCTCACGCCCACCACGTCCACGCGCGCGAGCTGCTTTTCGCCCACGCGCACGTTGTCCGCGTCCTTGTTTTCGCCAAACCAGTACCATTTGCCGTTAAACTGAGTTATCATGCCGCCGTGCGCCTGAATAAGATTTCCCTTGTCGTCCAGCCAGCACTGACCGTTTTTCATTTTTATACCTCCTCTCGCCCTGAGGCGATATATCTGCGTCATTTGCCCGCTTTCCTTTGCTCGTGCCTGCGCTTTTCGATATAGACCATGAGCACCTGCACATCGCCCGGCGACACGCCCATCATGCGGCTGGCCTGGCCCAGCGAGCGCGGGCGCTGGCGCTGGAGCTTCTGCCGCGCCTCTATGCGCAGGCCGCTTATCGACATAAAGTCCGTGTCCTCCGGCAGCAGCGCCTCCTCCGCGCGGCGGAACTGGTCTATCTGCTGCTGCTGGCGGGTGAGGTAGCCCTCGTACTTTACCGCTATCTCGGCCTGCTCCATTGCGCCCGCGTCCGCGCTGCGCAGCTCCGGGTTGAGCGCCGCCAAGTCATTTAGCGCAATCGACGGCCGTCTGAGCACGTCGCGCGCCAGCGCCGAGCCTTCCACCTGCGGTTCGCCCCGGCTCTTGAGCAGCTCGTTCAAGCCCTGCGCGCCCTTTAGATACGTATGCCCCAGCGCGGTTTTAAGCCGCTCGCTTTCCTCTGCCTTGGCATTAAACCTCGCCCAGCGCGCATCGTCTACCAGCCCCATGCGCCGTCCCTCGGGCGTCAGGCGCAGATCGGCGTTGTCCTGCCTGAGAATCAGCCGGTACTCGGCGCGCGACGTCATCATGCGGTACGGCTCATCCACGCCGCGCGTGGTCAAATCGTCCACCAGCACGCCCATGTACGCCTGATCGCGCGTGGGTATAAAGGGCGGCATGTCCTTCAGCTTCATCGCGGCGTTCAGTCCCGCGATAAGCCCCTGCGCGGCGGCCTCCTCATAGCCCGACGTGCCGTTTATCTGCCCCGCGAAGTACAGCCCCGGCACGCGCCGCGACTCCAATGTGGGTCTGAGTTCAGTCGGGTCGATGCAGTCGTACTCGATTGCGTACGCAAGGCGCGTGAGCTGGGCGTGCTCCAGACCGGGCACGGACTGGTATATCTTCCACTGCATGTGCTCGGGCATACCCGTGCTCATGCCCTGCACATACCATTCGAAGGTATTCAGCCCTTCCGGCTCCAGAAATATCGGATGCCTGTCCTTGTCGGCAAAGCGCATCACCTTGTCCTCGATCGACGGGCAGTAGCGCGCGCCCGTACCCTTGATAAGCCCTGAATAGCCGGGCGCAAGGTCGATGTTGTCGCGGATAAGCTGATGCGTCGCGGGCGTGGTGTAGGTCAGGTAGCACAGCGCCTGATTTTTAAGCTCGCCCGTGGTCATGAACGAAAACGGCGTAATCACGTCGTCGCCGGGCTGGGGCTCCATTTTGGAAAAGTCGATAGTGCGCACGTCCACGCGTGCGGGCGTGCCGGTCTTGAACCGCCTTAGCTCAAACCCCAGCTCGGTCAGCGCGCCCGACAGCGGCCCGGCGGGGAAAAGTCCCTGCGGCCCGGCCTGCCATGTCGCGTCGCCGATGATTATGCGGCTTTTGAGGTATACGCCCGTGCACAGCACCGCGGCGCGGCAGTCGTAGCGCGCGCCGGTCATGGTGACTACCGCGCGCACAGTCCCGCCCTGAGCGTCAATGCGGGCGCATTCGCCCTGACGCACGGTGAGGTGCGGCTGAGTCTCAAGAGCGTGACGCATACGCGCCTGATACGCGCGCTTGTCGGCCTGCGCGCGCAGCGAGAGTACCGCAGGGCCTTTTGAGGTGTTGAGCATACGCGACTGAATAAACGTGTCGTCGATGGCGCGCCCCATCTCGCCGCCCAAAGCGTCGATTTCGCGCACAAGATGGCCCTTGGCCGTGCCGCCCACGGCGGGGTTGCAGGGCATGAGCGCGATAGAGTCCAGATTAAGCGTAAGCATGAGCGTGTCAAGCCCCAGCCGCGCGCACGCGAGGGCGGCCTCCACGCCCGCGTGACCCGCGCCCACGACGACCACGTCGTAAGAACCGGCGCAAAATTCCATATATATCACTGCCTTTGGCTGAATTGCGATTGCATGTGCGCCGATATAAGGCGCTTTATTATTATAGCGCAGGGCGGGGGTGGGTTCAATCGTTTTTTTGTGTAGGCGGGGGAGCGGAGATTGTGAATGGTAAGGCGGGGCGCAGATGGGCAAGGTAGCACAGTCGGCGCATCGAGTCAAGGACAAGCGGCTGCGCCGTGCCTTCGGCATCCTTGACACGGCGCGCTGGCTGTGCTCCGGGATGGTCAAGGGGTTGTTGCCAACCCCTGTCAAACAGGGTTGACCTTGCGGAGCTTGGGTGGGCGGCAGAGCGCTAACGGTTAACGGAATTTTGCCGCGACTATTGTTTTGCTGCTCTCTGAGCGTGAGAGATGCTCATACAGAACCGCGAGAACTGATTGCACCTTCCGCGCCCACTCTGGTTTATGGTGGGCGCGGCATGGAATGTAGCACAGCCAGCGCACCGAGTCAAGGACAAGCGGCTGCGCCGTGCCTTCGGCATCCTTGACACGGCGCGCCGACTGTGCTCCGGGATGGTCAAGGGGTTGTTGCCAACCCCTGTCAAACAGGGTTGACCTTGCGGAGTTTGGGTGG
>CAOKFD010000055.1:0-19455 GCA_948467645.1 uncultured Eubacteriales bacterium
AATGGCGCAGCGACGCCCGAAATTGCGGATTAGGGAATTTTTGAGACACGCTCTAAGCAAAGTCGATTACCCGCGCGCCGCCCTGAGCGCCTGCCCCAGCGTCAGCCGACCCTCATAAATTGCCTTGCCGATTATTGCGCCCTCGCAGCCCGCGTCGCGCACGCGCTGTATATCGCTTTCGCTGCTCACGCCGCCCGACGCGATTATGCACATGCCGCTCTTTTCGACCAATTCGCGCGTGGAGTCCACGTTGGGGCCGGACAGCATACCGTCGCGCGATATGTCGGTATAGACTATGTACTTCGCGCCCGCCGCCTTCATGCCCTGCGCCAAATCGACCGGCGTTACGTCCGAACCTTCGACCCAGCCCTGCACCGCGACGCGGCCGTCGCGCGCGTCTATGCCTATCACAATGTGCTCGCCGCCGTATTTTTTGAGTGCCGCGCGCGCCAGCGCCGGGTCGCGCACCGCCGCCGTGCCCAGTATCACGCGCTCTATGCCGCCCGACAGCAGGCTGTCGATAGTATCCATATCGCGTATGCCGCCGCCCAATTGTATCTTGAGCGGCACCGACTTGGCTATCTTCAGCGCGATAGCCTTATTGCCGTCCGCGCCCGTGAACGCGCCGTCCAGATCGACCATGTGCAGGTATTCCGCGCCCTCGTCGCAGAACCGGCGCGCCATGTCCACCGGATCGCCATACACGGTCATATCGTCGGCGCGGCCCTGCTTCAGGCGCACTGCGCGGCCGTTCACCATATCTATTGCCGGATAAATATTCATATTAAGCAGTCCTCCGTCACAGTACGCCCTTGGTCGAGGGCACGCCCCTTACGCGCGGCGATACCTCGGCCGCCTGCATAAGCGCGCGCCCGAACGATTTGAACATAGCCTCCAGCATGTGATGCGAGTTGTGGCCATATTCACACCGGATGTGCAGCGTAATGCCCGCGTTGACCGCCACCGCGCGGAAGAACTCCTCGGCAAGCTGGCAGTCGAACAGTCCGCAGCTCTGCTGGGGGAAATCGGCGCCAAACACCAGCAGGCCGCGCCCGCTTATGTCCAGCGCGCACACGGCCAATGCCTCGTCCATCGGGAACATGCACGAGCCGACGCGCATTATGCCCGCCTTATCGCCCAGTGCGCGCGCAATCGCCTGCCCTAAGCATATGCCGCAGTCCTCGACCGTGTGATGCGCGTCCACGTCCAGATCGCCGGTGCATTTCAGCTCCAAATCGATAAGCCCGAAGCGGCACATCGCGTCCAGCATGTGATCGAAAAAGCCTATGCCGGTCGAGATATTGGCGTCGCCCTCGCCGTCCAGTTCCAACTCCAGACTTATGCTGGTTTCGCGCGTCTCGCGCGCAATCTCCGCCGACCTCATTGTGCGCCCTCCTCAAAGCGGATTGCGACTGAACGCGCGTGCGCGCCCAGGCCTTCCGCCTGTGCGAATATCTCAACATCCTCCGCCGCCGCGCGCAGTGCGTCACGTTCGCAGTATATTATGGAGGACTTCTTTATAAAGTCGTCCACCGACAGCGGCGACGAGAACCGCGCCGTGCCCGACGTGGGCAGTACGTGGTTCGGCCCGGCATAATAGTCGCCCAATGGTTCGGGCGAATACCTGCCTAAAAATATCGCGCCCGCGTTTTTGACCTTGCCCAGATATTCAAACGGGCTTTTGAGCATCAGTTCCATGTGCTCAGGCGCGACCATGTTGGCGGCGGCAATGCCGTCGTCTATCGAATCGCACAGCAGAATCGTGCCGTAATCGTCGATCGACCTGCCCGCGATTTCGGAACGGCTGAGTGCGGCCAGCTGTTTAGGCAGTTCCTGCTGAACTTCCTTGGCAAGGCGTTCACTGTCGGTAATCAGCACTGCCTGAGCCAGCGCGTCGTGCTCGGCCTGACTGAGCATATCGGCGGCCACATAGTTGGCGGGCGCGCTGTCGTCGGCCACTACCAGCACCTCGCTGGGGCCGGCTATCATGTCTATGCCTACATATCCGTATACCTCGCGCTTGGCGTTGGCCACGAATATGTTGCCGGGGCCGGTGATCTTGTCCACGCGCGCGATGGATTCGGTGCCGAACGCCGCCGCCGCGATTGCCTGCGCGCCGCCCACGCGGTATATCTCGGTCGCGCCCGCCTCGCGCGCCGATACCAGCGTCAGCGGGTATACGCTGCCGTCCTTCATCGGCGGGGTAAGCATCGCTATGCGCTTTACGCCCGCGACGGACGCGGGGATTACGTTCATTAGCACGCTGGACGGATACATCGCCGTGCCGCCGGGCACGTACACCGCCGCACTGCCCAGCGGGGTTATCTTCTGACCCAGCGCATAGCCCTCGTCGCCGAAGTCCAGCCACGTCTTTTGCTTCTGCTTTTCGTGATAGGCGCGTATGCGGCGCGCGCTGTGGCGTATGGCCTCGATAAGGCGCTTATCCACCTTGTCATAGGCCGCGTCTATCTCGCTTTCGGTCACGCGCAGGTTCTTTGCATCCAGTTTCACATGGTCGAATTTTTCGGTATAGTCGATAAGCGCCGCGTCGCCGCGCTCGCGCACGCCCGCGATTATGCTTTTCACGCTTTCGCGCACTTTTTCGTCGCTTAGCTGAGAACGGCCGCGCAGCCGCTCGGGCAGCTCGCCGGTAAATTTGATTATAGGCAGCATGGCTTATTCCTCCCGTGCTCTTGGTATGCCGTTTGCATCATTATACACACATCGCGCGCATTTTGCAATATGCGGCGTTGGCGCTTTACTTGTCTTCGGCCGCGTCCAACTGCGCCTTCAGCGCCGCGATCAGCCGCTTAACGTCGTTGCCCTTGGTTTTAAGGCTGACCCTGTTTACGACCAGACGCGCGCTTATATCGCATACCGTCTCCAGCACGTCCAGTCCGTTTGCGCGCAGCGTCGCGCCGCTTTCGACTATATCGACGATTACGTCGCTCAGACCCACCAGCGGCCCCAGCTCAACCGAACCGTTCAGCTTGATTATCTCCACGTTTTCGCCGCGCTCTTCATAATAGCGGCGCGCGATTGTGGGGTACTTGGTCGCCACGCGGAAGCGCGATGCGGTTATCTTCTCCTCGCGCCTGTCCGGGAATCCGGCCACGCACATGCGGCATTTGCCAAAGCCGAGATCCAGCACCTCGTACAGCGGCCTGTTCTCCTCCAGCAGGGTATCCTTGCCCGCCACACCCACGTCGGCCACTCCGTAGTCCACATATGTGGGCACGTCGGACGGCTTTACCATTATAAACTCATACATGCCTGACTGATCGCGGAACACCAGCTTGCGGCTCTTTTCCTTCATCTCGGGGCAGCTTATGCCCGCGCGCTCCAGCAGCTTCAACGTTTCCTCGGCCAGTCGGCCCTTGGCCAGCGCCAGTTTAATCACGCTCATCGCCCCTCGCCTCCGTCAATCAATCGCCACTGGCGGCAGCCCGCCGCGCGCGCCTGCTCCTCCAGCTTGTCGGGCTGATAGCACATGCGCACGCTCATGCCCTGATCGCGCAGTGACTGCGCCAGATGCAGCGCACGCTCGCAGCCCGACGGCGTGAATGCCAGCATCCAGTCCACCGATGGTCTAAACACCATGCCGCCCTCGCATTCCAGCGCCACAAGCAGCGGCTTTACGCTGAGGGCAAAGCCGGTAGCCTGCATGGGCCGTCCGAACTGCGCCATCAGTTCATCATACCGCCCGCCCGACAGCAGCGGATAGCCCAGATGTCCGGTTATGCCGCGGAATATCATGCCGGTGTAGTAGTCGATCGAATGCACCATGCCCAGATCGATGGATATGTACTTATCCAGCCCGTAGGCCTTCAGCATGGTCAGTATGTCGCGCAGGTTCTTTATCGCCGCGCGGCAGCGGGGATATTCGCTCAGCTGCTCGGCCGCGTCCAGCACCTCCTCGCCGCCGTACAGCCCCGGCAGTTCGCGCAGGCGCTCGGCGGCCATGTCGCTCAGCTCGCCGCGCCCCTTCATCATCTCTATGGCGAGCGAATTCTTTTCCTCCACGCACACGCGCAGGCGCTCGACCAGATCGCCGCTCAGCCCGGCTTCCTCCATCAGACCCTTAAAGAAATCCACCTGACCCAGATCTATCTGAAACTCGCGCAGTCCGCTTACCGTCAGCGCGCGTATCGCCGTGGCGATTACCTCCGCGTCGGCCTGCGCGCCGCCCTCGCCCATCAGCTCGATGCCCGCCTGAGTATGCGCGCGCATCTGGCCGCCTTTGGGCAGTGGATATTGCACTATGTCCTGCACATAGCTTACGCGTATGGGCGCGGGCACGTCCTTCATGCGCCCCGCGATCAGCCGCGCTATGGGCAGCGTGTTGTCGGGACGAACCGCCAATACGCTGCCGCTGCGGTCGAACGTCTTAAAAAGCTGCTCCACCGGCAGCCGCCCGCCGCCGCCCGACACCACGTCGCAGTACTCCAATAGCGGCGTTTCGATTTCGTCATATCCGCACAGCGAGAACAGCTCGCGTATCTGTGCCTCAACGCGCCTTTTGTGCCACCGCTCGTCGGGCAGGTAGTCCTGCATACCCTCGGGCGGGAATAAATTCTGTCGTGTCATAGCGTTGTACCTCATCGCTTTATCGTGCTAAACTGGTAGCAGTATAAATCATTTGCCTGCATATGTCAATACCGCGCGCGTTAATTAAATGTGCGCGCGGCAAAAAGGCGGCTCAGGCGGCTGCGTTTCAGGCAGGAAGCCCGACTTGGCATAGTGCCTTTGCCGCCTTTTAGAGCATGTATCAAGCGGAACAATCCGCAAGTCAGAGTTGCGCCCACTGGCTAAGTCGGGAATGCTGACGCATCGCCGCCTGAAATTGCGTACTCAGGAATTTTTGAGACACACTCTAGGCGGTTTAGGTCGGTTTAAGCAGCGCTCAGTAATCGTCGTCCTCAAACTCATCTTCATCATCAGATTCGTCATCCATGCCCCAGCAAGAGTAATCTTCAATGTTGTCCATCATGAATTCTTCATATTGTTCTTCCGGCCCGTATGCCAGCATGTCGTAGATTATCCGCTGAAGCTCGTCCCTGCTCAGTCCGTTCAGGAAATTCATCAGCTTCTTGTCGCGCTTTTCTTCCCATCGGAGCCGCGCTTCCTCCGCGCGCCGTTCGCGCTCGATTGCTTCGGCATATGCCTTTGCCGCCTCAGGTTCGACCGTAAAGTATGTTGCGACGATATGCTTGCACATCTTGCGCGTGCCGTCGGCGTAGGAGCAATTGCACTTTGACCGCCGGGGATGCGCCGTGTCTATGTACACGTCGTAGCGTTTACCGTCACTGCCGGATACCCTAGATTTGAATACGCCCTCGTCTACTTTTTCGATAGATAAGACCTTTTTTCTTTGAAAATAGCCGTAGCCGCGTGCGGCGGAGTTGCGGCTGGCCAGGCTTAGTATGCTCATTTGGCGCTCCTTTCGTATAGTGTCTGTCACCTTACTGTGCTTTTAGCAACATAATGAATATCTCCGAAATCCACAAATTGCTGGCTAGTTCACCCCATACTTAACCGCATCCTTCTCAAAGAGCCGCCGCGCCTCCAGCACCATCCGCTGTGCCTCGGGCGAGGTATCCCTAAGCAATTGCCGCGCTTCCTCATGCGTCTCCTCGATCAGCTCCGGCCCGGCGCTCATCAATCCGTTCATCAGCTCGTCCATGCCCGACTGCCTTGCGCCCATCAATTCGCCCGCGCCGCGCTGTGCCAAGTCCTGCCGTGCGATCTCGAACCCGTCGTTGGTGCGGCAGAAGCCGTCCAGCCGTTCGCACTTTTCGGCCAGCAGGAAGCAATAGCTTTCGTACTGACCGCGCCCCACGCGCCCGCGGAGCTGGTGCAATTGGCTTAAACCGAACCTCTCCGCGTTCACTATGACCATCACGCTGGCGTTGGGCACGTTCACGCCCACCTCGATTACGGTCGTGGAGACGAGTACCTGCGTTTCGCCGCTTCTAAAGCGCTCCAGCACCGCGTCCTTTTCGGCGGGGCGCATACGGCCATGCACCAGTTCTATCTTCAGTCCTCTCAGGCGGCGCGTATTCAGTTCCTCGTACAGCTGCTCGGCGCTGGTCGCGTCGGTTTCCTCGCTGTCCTCGACCAGCGGGCAGACGAAGTATGCCTGTCTGCCCTCGGCCACGCGCGCGCGCACGAAGCCGTACAGGCCGTCCAGCTTATGCTCGGGCACGATATGCGTGCGCACGGGCGTGCGTCCGGGCGGCAGTTCGTCAATCACCGACACGTCCAGATCGCCGTATATGACCAGTGCCAGTGTGCGCGGTATGGGCGTGGCGCTCATGACCAGCGTATTGGGGCTTTGACCCTTTTCGGACAGTTTAGTGCGCTGGCGCACGCCGAATCGATGCTGTTCGTCGGTGACTACCAAACCCAGCTTTGCATACTCCACGCCGTCCGAGATCAGCGCGTGCGTGCCTATTGCGAGCTGTATACTGCCGTCAGCCAGACCCGCAAGCACTTCGCGCCGCCTTGCGCCCGTGACCGAGCCGGTCAGCAGTGCGCAGTGTATGCCGCGCGGTTCCAGTTCGTTAAGGGCGTTTTCGTAATGCTGGCGGGCGAGTACTTCGGTGGGAGCCATCAATGCGGCCTGCCAGCCGGCGCGCGCGGCCGCGAATATTGCGGCGAAGGCCACGGCGGTTTTGCCGCAGCCCACGTCGCCCTGAACCAGCCTGGCCATTGGCGCGGGTGCGGCCATATCGGCGACAATCGCGCCGATTACGCGCAGTTGTGCGCCGGTAGGTTTGAATGCCCACTCGTCTATATACTGTTTAAGGGCGGGTTTATCCACGTCGATCACTGCGCCGCCCTCGCCGCGCGTGCGCATGGAGCCGAGCGCCAGCTGGTATATGATTAGCTGTTCAAACGCGAGGTAGCGCTTTGCGGCGGCCAGCTTTTCGCGCGATTCGGGGGCGTGGGCCTGGAGTATTGCCTCGGAGTAGGTGCACAGGTTATGCTTTTGTCTCAGGCTTTCGGGCAGTACTTCGGGAACTTCAGCGGCCTCTCGCTGTGCGGCGGCGGCTATCCATGTTCTGAGCATATTTTCGGGCACGCCCGCGATTTTTTTATACAGAGGTTCTATGCCGTGGCCGCGGCAGATTTGCGGGGAGAGCATTTGCTTTACTCCCCTTCTGTACTCGGCTCTGCCATAGAGCTTCAGTGTTTGACCTTCGTGGAGCTGCTGAGCGAGCCACGGCTGGTTATACCACACGGCGACTATCGAGCCGGATGCATCGCTTATTTTGGCGCGCACTATGCACATTTTACCGAAGAACACGCGCTCGATTTTGCCGCTTATTCTGCCTTCAATTACGTCATGTCTATCGAAACAGGTTTCGCTTACGGGTCTTATATCATCCAGGTCGCGATATGCGCGCGGGAAGAAGCGCGCGAGGTCGCTCATCGTATACAGTCCCGCGTCGCCCAATGCCTGCGCGCGGCGTTCACCCAGATTTTTAAGTACTGTCAGTTCGCTGGCCATTTACCGCGACCTCCTTTATCATGTCTAAGTATACCATGTTCAAGGCGGCTTAGGCAAATTCCGCTTAATACATTTTACGGGCAATGTCCAACACAGTGTGCAATGGGACTTCCTAAAATTGAAATTACGTGATATAATCAGTATACAATAAATATCACGAACTGATGGGGGACGTTCGACGATGACGGACAACAAGCAGTACATTGGCAAATCCGTAAACGCCATTGTGATAAGGGACGGCAAAGTATTGCTGGCATGGCGCGAATCGGACGGAGAATACAAACTATCGCTGCCCGGCTGCCCGGCGGTCGAGGGCGAAACGCCCGAGGAAACCGTAGCCCGCGGGGTACGTCAGGAAACCGGTCTATCCGTACATCCTATAACCCTGGCCGGTATGCACTTTGGCCCCGACTGGTGCGCCGCTTTCAACTGCGAACTGCTAGGCGGCAAACTAACCGGCGAAGCCGAATACGTGGACGTAGACGAGGCCCTGCGCCGCCGCGACGTCAGTGAACTCACGCGCCTATTCCTCGCCGGCCGCGAACGCGCACTCGAAAAGGACGCCGTTTACAACATGAAAAACGCCGGGTGCTCGCTTTATCTTTAAGGAAGAACTGGGAGACGTGTTCTTTCTTTTCAGGAGAGCGAAAGAACCAAAGAAAAGCCGATTGGCTGTTCTCCCGCAAGTGTAGCTTAGAGTGTGTCTCAAGCGAGACAATCCGCAAGTTCGAGTGGATTTTTCGTCAGTTCAAGGAATAAATCCGAAGGCTTAGCAGCGCTAAGTCGAGCCTTGTGACGCAGAAATGGCGCAAAATACGCCGAAATTGCGGATTAAGGAATTTTTGAGACACACTTTAGTTCAGGCTTTTTAGGGAGTTATATACGGGAAGTTACACTACTTTCTTGCGTCGCTTGACTCGCCCAGAGCCAGTGGCGCTTGCTTTTATCCTTAATTTGCGGCTCACGCAAGCTATAATATACATTCGTTTCGGGTTTCCGCGAATGATCCTTTCTTGTTTATACCAGATGAATCGCCGTAACAATATGGAGAAAAAGAAACTGGAAGAATCTTAGGAGGCAAAGCGAACATGGAACTGACTTTGAATGGATTGCGGGACAAGCAGGCATGGGCATCTGCCAACATTGCACTGCCGCCCTACGATGTGGCTGCGCTGCAAAAAAAGACCTGTGAAGAACCCCGCTGGGTTCACTTCGGCATTGGCAACATATTTCGCATCTTCTTGGGCAGTATTGCCGATGATCTGATTGCCCGGGGTCTAATGGATACCGGCATCACCTGTGCGGAAACCTTCGATTTTGATATTGCAGACAAAATCTATGCGCCGCACGACAACCTCTGCCTCGCTGTAACGCTGCATAAGTATGGCAGCATGGACAAGCGGGTCATTGGCTCGCTTGCAGAGTGCGTCAAGGCGAAAAGCGATGATGCTGCCAGTTGGGCACGATTGAAGGCAATCTTCCGAGCGCCCAGCCTGCAAATGGTCTCATTTACCATCACCGAAAAGGGCTACGCCCTGCATAAGACAGACGGCAGCTACCTCGGCTATGTAGCAAAGGACATTGATAACGGACCGGCTGCCCCCATCGGCGCAATGGCGGTCGTAGCGGCTATGCTGCTGGAGCGCTACAAGGCAGGCGGTACGCCGATTACTCTGTCCTCGATGGACAACTGCTCTCACAACGGATCTCTGCTGCGCACCTCGGTACTGACGATGGCGCAGGAGTGGAAGAAACGTGGATTTGTAGACGAGGAATTCCTGGATTGGCTGCAGGATGAAGCGAAAGTTTCTTTCCCATGGTCGATGATTGACAAAATCACCCCGCGTCCGGCAGACTTTGTGGGAGAGGTTTTAACCAAGGATGGCGTCGAGGGGCAGGACATTATCGTCACCTCAAAAAGCACATACATTGCCCCCTTCGTCAACGCCGAGGGGCCGCAGTATCTGGTTATTGAGGACAGTTTCCCCAATGGCCGCCCGCCGCTGGAGAAAGCCGGCGTCTACATGACCGATCGCGATACCGTCAATAAGTCCGAACGGATGAAGGTCACGGCCTGCCTGAACCCAATTCACACGGCACTGGCCCCATACGGTATGCTGCTGGGATACGAGTACTTTGCCGACCTGATGGACGACCCTGAACTGAAAATACTGGCTCACAATGTCGGCTATGTCGAGGGATTGCCCCGTGTGGTCGATCCCAAAATCTTCTCACCCAAGGCGTTCCTGGATGAGGTCATTAACGAGCGCATGTCCAACAAATACCTGGGCGATACCACTGCCCGCATCTGCACTGACTCCTCCCAGGGGGTGAGCGTCCGCTTCGGCGAAACGATTCGCTCCTATGTACAAGAATACGGCACAGCATCTAATCTTGAGGCCATCCCGCTCGCGCTGGCCGGCTGGCTGCGCTATTTCTACGCTATCGATGACGAGGGCAAGCCTTTCGCGCTGGCACCCGACCCGTTGGCGCAGGAACTGCACGATGCTGTCAGCCGGGTCAAGCTGGGCGAGCCCGACACACTTACCGACCAGCTGCACGGCGTGCTCTCCAACAAAGAGATTTTCGGCAGTGACTTGTACGAGGCAGGTGTGGCCCAGAAGATCGAAGCATTCTTTAAGGAGGAAATCGCCGGTCCCGGTGCCGTGCGCGCCACGCTGAAAAAGTACTTGCACTGACCGCTGCGCTATAGACAAGGAAGCCTACCCACTGCTGATTATTATAAAAGTAAATGCAGTAGTCAGTAATCCCCCCGCGCCATATTCGCCACCCCTCGGCGGCTCAAGTGCGGACGCGGCAGTGAGGTTCGCGCAATGTCTTATTTCCAGCCACATTTTCCCATGAAGCAGAAGTTAAATCGTATAACCCATTGCTTCCATACCCGCCATAAAGCATACCTCTCCAAAAAAGCACACAGAGCGTCACGGTCGCATTTTTTCATTGAAGTGCGGCCATGACGCTCTGTGCATCAGTCGGTCGTTACTCTCGCCCTACTTATATTGTGTATTAACACCGGCATAGATTTCCCGTGTTACCTGACTGTCCCTGCCTTGCAGCACCACCCGCCGCGCGCTACTCCATCTTAGCCATCTCCCCGCGCAGACGCAATATAATCCGCTTCTCCAGCCGCGATATGTACGACTGCGATATGCCCATCAGCTCAGCAACTTCTCTCTGCGTCATCTCCGGGCGGCCGCACAGGCCGTAGCGCAGCGCCATTATGTGCCTCTCGCGCGGCGGCAGCGACTCCAGCGCCTCGCTCAACATCTCGCGCTCCGTATGGTTTTCTATGCCCCGGCTCACCAGGTCAGGTTCGGTGCCCAGCACGTCGCTCAGCAGCAGTTCGTTGCCGTCCCAGTCGGTATTGAGCGGCTCGTCGAACGACACCTCCGATTTAAGGCGGCTGTTGCGGCGCAGGTACATCAGGATTTCGTTCTCGATACAGCGCGATCCGTATGTGGCCAGCTTTATATTCTTGGACGGGTCAAACGTGTTGACCGCCTTGATAAGGCCGATCGTGCCTATCGAGACCAGATCTTCTATGCCTACGCCCGTGTTTTCAAACTTTCGCGCAATGTATACGACAAGGCGGAGATTATGCTCTATCAGCGTCTGCCTTACCTGCGTATCACCTAACTTAAGCTTTTCCAACTGCTCCTTCTCCTCCCCGGGCGTAAATGGAGCGGGCAAAGACACACTTCCCCCAATGTAGTGGACGGCGCATCCGCGCACTCCCAGCCTTGACATAAGTCCATATATCGCCTTGTATATCGCGCGCTTTATCGACGGACGCGTTCGGCGGCCCGAATCAGTTTTTAAGCAGGTATCCGGCATCGCCGCACTCCCCCTTTCCGACATTTCCGCCCGGCGCACAGCTCATTTCCAGCGGCGCAAGCGCCATCGCCCCGCCCGGAAGTGCGCCCGGATACACGGCCACCCACACGTCGCCGCGCTCGGTGCGCATATCGCCCGCGCGCACGCATATCAGATCGGGGCGGAAGCATTTGAGCACGCCCTGACCATCCAGCGTCTGATACCGCACCATGCGCCACCTGCCCGCGGGCATATCGCCGCCCCGCGCGCTAAAGCCGCGCGGCAAAACGCCCTTCACGGCGCGCTCGGACGCAATCAGCACGCACGCGCCGCTTATCGGTTCGCGCAGGTGATTGCCGGTATCGACCAGCGCGGTCAGGCTGCATTCGCGGCCATCGAATGCCATGCCGATTTTAAGCTCCCAGCCCCATGCGCGCTTGACGCGCGTATGCGTGAGCCACAGCCCCAGCGCGCCGCACACCACCAGGCACCAGCCCAACTGCGACCAGCCCCAGCCGCCGCTCATCATGCTTATCATGAGCGCGCCGCCGCCCATCAGCATCGTCATGCACATGGCCGCGGCCAGATACGCCGCAAAGTCGCGCGCGCCTCCCCCGCCGCACGCGATCAGCGCCATTATGGCCGGCATAATCAGCCTTGCCGCCAGACTGCCCATCCACCCGCAGCCCGGAACGTATATCATGACCGCCCACGCGCCGCCCAGCGCCGCGGCAAGCAGCACCCTGCCCGGCCGCCGCCGCCCCAGTGCGCGCGATGATAGGTCAAGTATAAGCGCGTTCATCATGATATTGATAAGTAAGTAGCTTTCCAGGCATACCTTCATCGCTTACCCATCCGGCTCCTTATCGGGCTTAATATTTTTAAGCGTATGTGACCCTGCCAAGGGCATAAAATTATAAGCGCGCCGCCCGTCCTCCTTGCACGAGCAGAGAATATTATATATCATCCGGTTTGTCGAAAACTGTAGCAAATCCCATTAAATTTACTTATAGTACGCCAAAAATTCCTGTTGTCATTATTTTTACCCCGGCAAAATGTGTTTTTTTGTATGCGCGCGCATATGCCGCCCCCGCGCCGCCGGATTTGCGCGTCTTGCGTCAATGTTAGCAAAAGCTTAATCGTTTGCTCGAAAAACCGACTTTTATTTTGGGCGCGCATGGTGTATACTTAGAGCCACCTAAAGTAAATAGTTCAGCTTATAAACGCTCAATGACGAGGCAGTTCTTGTCATTGTGCGTTTTTTTCTATTTACAACCATTTATGCGAGGTTGGTGAATTGTATGAGCGACAGCTTTCAGAAAAGTGCCGATTTTATGGGGACCGAGCATAAGGCCGGTCTGCCCGGACGCCGGGGACTTTACGATCCGCAGTTTGAACACGACGCGTGCGGCATAGGTATGATATGCGACATAAAGGGCCGCGCCAGCCACAAGCTGGTCACGGACGCGATAGACGTTTTGTGCGCGCTGAGCCACCGCGGCGCGTCGGGCGCGGACGAACTGACCGGCGACGGCGCGGGCGTGCTTACTCAACTGCCGCACGAATTCTTTAAAAAGGTCTGTGCACCGCTGGGCATAGGTCTGCCCGAGGCGGGCGCGTACGGCGTGGGCATGATGTTTTTGAGCCGCGACGAAGGTCGCCGCGAGCACGTAAAGCAGGAATTCAAGCGCATCGTCGAGCAACACGGTCAGACGCTGCTGGGCTGGCGCGACGTGCCGGTCAACGTAAGCTCGCTGGGCCAGACCGCGCTGGCGTCCATGCCCTACATCTGTCAGGTATTCATACAGCGCGCGTCGCGCCTGACCGAGGAGGACGACCCGAGCGAGGCGTTTGAGCGGGTGCTGTATCTGATACGCCGCTGTGCCGAAAATCGGCTGCGTTACAGCGAGGGCTGCCGCGAATCCGACTTCTATGCGTGCAGCCTGTCCAGCCGCACGATTGTATACAAGGGTATGCTTCAGGCATGGCAATTGCGCACGCTGTTCTCCGACCTGAGCGATCTGGACTTCAAGAGCGCGATAACCGTGCTGCACTCGCGCTACTCCACCAACACCTTCCCGTCGTGGGAGCGCGCCCATCCCAACCGCATGGTGGTGCATAACGGCGAAATCAACACCATACGCGGCAACTGCTCGCGTATGCTGGCGCGCCAGAGTCACATAAAGACCGATCTGTTCGGCGATGAGCTAAGCGAGCTGTTCCCGATAGTGCGCGCCGACGGTTCCGACTCGGCGATGTTCGATAACGCGCTGGAGTTCCTTACGATGACCGGACGTTCGCTCACGCACGCCGCGATGATGATGATACCCCAGCCGTGGGAAAAAGATGCACAGATGGACAAGGATCTGCGCGCGTTCTACGAATTCCACAGCCACCTGATGGATCCGTGGGACGGCCCGGCGGGCATGGTGCTGACCAACGGCATACAGGTCGCGGCGGTGCTGGACCGCAACGGTCTGCGCCCGGCGCGCTATATCGAGACGCGCGACGGCCGATTGATACTCGCATCCGAAACCGGCACGCTGCCGGTGGAGCCGGAAAACATACTATACAAAGAGCGTCTGCGTCCGGGGCGTATGCTGCTGATCGACACCGCCGAGGGGCGCGTGATAAAGGACGAAGAACTCAAAATGGCCGTGGCGCAGCGTCATCCGTATGCGCACTGGATAGACACGTATTCACTGCGCGCGGATGAACTGCCCGTGCCCGCCGAAAAGCAACCCGAGGAGGAACTGCCGCTGACCGCGCGCATGAGGGCGTTCGGCTACACTAACGAACAGATAAGCAAGATAATAATGCCTATGGCTGAAAAGGGCGCTGAGGCAGTGGGCGCGATGGGCGTGGATTCGCCGCTGGCGATACTGTCCGACGTGCCGCAGCTGCTTTACGATTACTTCCATCAGCTGTTCGCGCAGGTAACAAATCCCCCGATAGATGCGCTGCGCGAGGAAATAGTCACGTCGTCGCGCGTATACATCGGCGCGGAGGGCGATCTGCTGCACCCGTCGCCGCTGTGCTGTCGTCAGATCGAGCTGGACACGCCGGTAATCACCGATGAACAGCTCAGCGCCATACGTGCGCTTGACGACCCGGCGTTCAAGTCGCGCACGATTTCGATACTCTACCCCGTGGCTGAGGGCGGCGAAGGTATGCGCCGCGCGCTCAAGGCGATGTGCGATGAATGCGAAAAGGCCGTGGCCGAGGGCGTAAGCGTAATCATACTTTCGGACAAGGGCGTAAGCCGCGGCATGGCCGCGATACCGGCGCTGCTGGCCGTGAGCGCGCTTCAGACCTACACCACGCGCAAATGCCTGCGCACCCAGCTTTCGCTGATACTGGAATCGGCCGAGCCGCGCGAGACGCATCACTTTGCGCTGCTTTTGTCCTGCGGCGTTACGGCGGTCAACCCGTACATGATATACGAACTGCTGCGCAGCCGCGGCATGGGCGATGAGGAAATCGCGCATTACAACAAGGCCGCTGTCAAGGGCGTTATCAAGATACTGTCCAAGATGGGCATATCCACGGTGCAGTCGTTCAGAGGCTCGCATGTATTTGAGGCGGTAGGCCTGAGCCGCGAATTGATCGACGAGTTCTTCCCCGGCACGGTGTCGCGCGTGGGCGGGCTGGGTCTGGACGGCGTGGCGCGCGAACGCGCCGAGATACACGAAAAGGCATTCGTAAACAGCGACGGCCAGCTCGAATCGGGCGGCGTGTATCAGTACCGCGCAGACGGCGAATACCACCTGTTCAACCCAGAGACGATTCACCTGCTTCAAAAAGCCTGTCGCGAGGGCGATTACAAGCTGTTCAAGGAGTACAGCGCGCACCTTAACGAGGAAACGCGCAAGTCCACCCTGCGCTCGATAATGAAGATACGCCCGGGCGTGCGCCCCATATCGATAAACGAGGTCGAGAGCGTGGACAGCATATGCCGCCGCTTCAAGACCGGCGCGATGAGCTACGGCTCCATATCCAAGGAGGCGCACGAGTGTCTCGCGATAGCGATGAACCGGCTGGGCGGGCGATCCAACACCGGCGAGGGCGGCGAGGACGCGGAGCGGTTTAAGCCCCTGCCCAACGGCGACAGCTGCCGCTCGTCGATAAAGCAGGTTGCATCGGGCAGGTTCGGCGTGACGATCAACTACCTTGTCAACGCCGACGAAATCCAGATAAAGATGGCACAGGGCGCAAAGCCCGGCGAGGGCGGCCAGCTTCCGGGCGGCAAGGTATATCCGTGGGTAGCCAAGACGCGCCACTCCACGCCCGGCGTGCCGCTGATCTCCCCGCCCCCGCACCACGATATATATTCGATAGAGGATCTAGCGGAACTGATTTACGACCTTAAAAACACCAATCCCGAGGCACGCATATCGGTAAAGCTCGCTGCCGAGGCGGGCGTGGGCACGATCGCCGCAGGCGTGGCCAAGGGCCAGGCCGACGTAATACTGATAAGCGGCTTCGACGGCGGTACGGGCGCGGCGCCGCGCACCAGCATAAAGCACGCGGGTCTGCCGTGGGAGCTGGGTTTGAGCGAGGCGCATCAGACGCTTACACTGAACGGCCTGCGTTCGCGCGTAAAGTTGGAGACGGACGGTAAGCTCCTGACCGGCCGCGACGTTGCCATCGCCGCCATGCTGGGCGCGCAGGAATTCGGCTTTGCCACCGCGCCGCTGATTACGATGGGCTGCTGCATGATGCGCGTATGCAATCTGGACACCTGCCCGGTTGGCATAGCGACTCAGAACCCCGAACTGCGCAAGCGCTTTACCGGCAAGCCCGAGTACGTGGTCAATTTCATGCACTTCATCGCACAGGAACTGCGCGAGATAATGGCCGATCAGGGTATGCACACGCTGGACGAGCTGGTCGGGCGCAGTGACCTGCTGGAAAAGGACGACAACGGGCTTAGCTGGAAGCAGCAGACAATCGACATATCCGCTATACTGGACGAGCCGGAGCCGCTGGTATATTCCGACTACAAGCCCAAGTCGGTGCTGGACAAGGCGATGGACGCGCAGCTGCTAAAGGTAATATGCGCGGGCGCGCTGGAAAGCGGCCGACATGTGACTGCCGATCTGGAGATACACAACGTCAACCGCGCGGTGGGCACATACCTCGGTTCGCTGGTATGCAAAAAGTACGGTGAGGATAAGCTGCCCGCGGGCACGATACACATCAACTTCAGCGGCAGCGCGGGTCAGTCGTTCGGCGCATTTATGCCCAAGGGCATGACGTTCACGCTGACCGGCGACGCGAACGACTATCTGGGCAAGGGGCTGTCGGGCGGCATGATAGTGGTCAAGAAGCCTGCGGCGTGCAACTATGCCGCCGAGGAAAACATAATCATCGGCAACGTGGCACTGTACGGCGCGACGGCGGGCGAAGCGTACATAAACGGCGTTGCGGGCGAGCGCTTCTGCGTGCGCAATTCGGGCGCGACGGCTGTCGTCGAGGGCGTGGGCGACCACGGCTGCGAGTACATGACCGGCGGCAGAGTCTTAGTCATAGGCGGGACTGGCCGCAACTTTGCGGCGGGCATGTCGGGCGGCATTGCGTATGTATACGACGAGGACGGCACGTTCCACGAGCGCGTGAATACCGAGATGGTAGAGGTCGGGCCGATAGACGACCCCGACGAGCTGGTCGAGGTGCGCCGAATGCTGGAGCGGCATGTAAGGCTGACCGGCTCAGCGCGCGGCAGCAAGCTGCTGAAGAGCTGGGCGCACGCAAGCGAAAAGATAGTGCGCGTAATACCTACCGAATACCGCAAGGCGATGGAACGCGCGGCGGCGGCAAAGTAAGGCTTAAGGGCGCAGACGCGCCGTGGAGGTACACATGGGCAAGACGACGGGCTTTTTGGAATACAAGCGTACTGACCTGCCGGACAGGGATCCGCTTAAACGCATAATAGACTGGAACGAGATACACCTGCCGCTCGACCTTGACGAGCGGCGCCGGCAGGGCGCGCGCTGCATGGACTGCGGCGTACCATTCTGCCACAGCGGCGTGATGATGAACGGCATGATGACCGGCTGTCCGCTGCATAACCTGATACCCGAATGGAACGACTTAATATATAAGGGCCAGTGGGAGGAGGCATATCGCCGCCTGAGCCATACCGCGCCCTTCCCCGAGTTTACCGGGCGCGTGTGCCCGGCGCTGTGCGAGGGCGCGTGTACGTGCGGCGGGCATGGCGAAGGCTCGGTGACGGTGCGCGCCAACGAATGCACGCTGATCGACATGGCGTATGAAAAGGGCTGGGTGCGGCCGCAGATACCCGACGTGCGCACGGGGCGCAAGGTCGCGGTGATAGGCAGCGGCCCGGCGGGGCTGGCGGCGGCACAAAAGCTGAACCGCATGGGACACAGCGTGACCGTGTTCGAGCGCGACGAAGAACCGGGCGGACTGCTGATGTACGGCATACCCAATATGAAGCTGGACAAGGCTGTCGTGCGCCGCAGGATAAACCTGATGCGCGAGGAGGGCGTGGAGTTTGTATGCTCGCACCCGGTAGATTCGGCTGAGGAAGCAAAGCGCATCGAAAGCGAGTACGACGCGGTTGTGATATGCGCCGGTTCGCGCACGCCGCGCGACTTAAAAGCGCCCGGACGGGAGCTTGAGGGCATACACTTCGCGGTTGACTACCTGAGCGAAGCCACGCGCGCGCTGCTGGGCGGGCGCGAATCCGCGATAGACGCTAAGGGCAAGGATGTAATCATAGTCGGCGGCGGCGACACGGGCACCGACTGCGTGGGCACGGCGCTGAGACAGGGCGCAAGCAGCGCGACGCAGTTCGAGATAATGGCCGAGCCGCCCAAGTGCCGCGCGGCGGGCAATCCGTGGCCGGAGTACCCGCGCGTGCTGAAAGTGGACTATGCGCAGCAGGAGTACATCGCCAAGACCGGGCATGACCCGCGCACGTACCTGACGACCGTAACCGAAATTGTCGGCGAAAACGGGCATGTAAAGGCGGTTAAGACGGTAAACGTCAAGTGGGAGCGCGGCGCGGACGGGCGCATGGCGATGAGCACCGTGCCGGGCAGTGAGAAGGAATACCCGGCGGGACTAGTGCTGATTGCGATGGGCTTCACGGGCGCAGATGCGCGCGTGGCGCAGGCGTTTGGGCTGGAGCTGAGTGCACGCGGATGCGTGGCAAGCAATGAATGCCTGACCAGCAAAGCGAATGTGTTTGCGGCGGGCGATGCGCGGACAGGACAGAGTTTAGTTGTGCGCGCTATTGCGGATGGATTGAAGGCCGCGGATGCTTGCGGGGAGTATTTGAAATAAGGCATGGGGGTAAGGGCTGTCTGTTCGTCGGGTGATTCCGATGGGCAGGCGGCTTTTTTTGTTGCTCAGCCGAGTATGGCGGGCATTCTTTCAAAAGGCTCACCTGAAATGAGAGCTGGCGATGCAGGCGACTGAGGAGGCTTCTTTCGATGCACTCTTGTATTCGCCTTAGTTCAAGCGTTCTATTCTTTCTTGCGTTTGGTTTTCTTAAATGATAGTCTTTTATTTTTCCCTTTATTTTTGGTGCCTCCGGCGGCCAAGGAGGGCAAGGGGGATTGCGAGTTCCCCCTATGCCCTCCTTGGATTCTCCTATTACCCCTTTGTAACGCCGGGCACTGCGTGCCAAGGGGCGGTTACGGCATGGGGGTACGTTCGATTGAGCTATCCATTTCCGGTGGGCGGTTTTACGATGCGGCCGTTGATATGGTTGCATTGCTCCCTTGCTCAGACCATGCTATTGCTTTATTGGGGCGCGGACGCTTGTTATTTGATTGTGAACGTGGGTTAACGTTCTTGCTCAACGGCCTACTTCCGCGATTTCGTTCTTTTGCTTGGCCGTTGTGGTTGTGGGCGCAGCGCTGCTGTGTCCGCGAACCCGGTTCTTGACCCGTTGCTTGCGCAACCGCTTTAGCGAACGCGATACCGGCTTGGGTTTGGCTGTCGGCCTGCATAGCTGTGATAATGTATGGCCGCTCTCTGAGCGTGGAACATACTCATACAGACCCCCCAAGGACTGATTGCATCTTCCGCGCCCACTTTAATTTATGGTGGGCGCGGCATGGATGGCCGCTCATACA
>CAOKFD010000056.1:0-18742 GCA_948467645.1 uncultured Eubacteriales bacterium
CCGAATCTGCACCTGAGCCGCCGAGGGGTGGCGAACATGGCGCGGGGGAAAACTGGCTATACAGAAATAGTCCATTCGCGGAATCCCGAAACTAAGTAAGATTATAGCTTGCGTGAGCCACAAACAATGGCAAAAAGAAACGCCGCTGACTCTAAGAGAGAGCCAGCAGCGAAAGAAAGCAATCGATGCTTCCTATATATAATTTCCTAAAGCGCCCGAACTAAGCAATCTATCGGGAGAACAGGCCGAAGGCAATCGGCTTTTCTTTGGTTCTTTCTTTTCTGCTGAAAAGAAAGAACACGTCCCCCCGTTCCCCTCTTACTTGCCCAGCATAGCCGCGCCGATTATGCCGGCGTCGTTGCCGAGGACGGCGATTTCGATGCGTGCGTAGGGGACTTCCTTGCAGAAGATCATGGTGTCAACCTCGGCGCGAACGGCGTCGCGGAGGAACTCACCGGCCGCGGATACGCCGCCGCCGATGGCGATTACCTCGGGGTCGAGGATGTTGATGATGGAGACTATGCCTACCGCCAGGTAGTGGACGTACTTCTTGAATACCTCAACGCCCGCGGGATCGCCCGCCTTGGCCGCGTCCATGACCATCTTCGCGGTCAGCTTGTCCAGATCGCCGCCGCACGCGGTCAGGATGGCGCTGTCCGGATAATTCGCCGCAGCTTCGCGGCCCATGCGGATCATCGCGGTCGCGCTGGTGTAGCGCTCCCAGCAGCCGTGGTTGCCGCAGGTGCACGGCTCGCCGTCCGCTACGATTACCATGTGGCCCAGCTCGCTGCCTATGCCGTGAGTGCCCGAGTATACCTTGTGGTCAACAACGATACCGCCGCCAACGCCCGTGCCCAGCGTCAGGAATACGCTGTTGGCGACGCCCTTGGATACACCCGCAACGCTCTCGGCCAAGCCCGCAACAGTCGCGTCGTTGCCGATGTATACCGGGATGTCCAGAGTGCGGTTCATGATCTCGCGCAGCGGTACCTGGTGCCAGAATAGATTGGTGCAGAACTCAACCACACCGTTGCTCGGATGGCAAATGCCCGGTACGCCTACGCCGATAGCCTTGATGTCCGAGGTCTTGTGACCCGTTTCGTCAATTATGCGCTGGCACAGAGCCGCCATGTCCGCAATAACAGCCTCAGCACCGCGCTCAACGCCCGTGGGCACAGAGCACTTGTGCAGTATATGGCCTTCCTCGTCAACCAGGCCCGCAGCAATATTCGTGCCGCCCAGATCTACACCGATGTACAACATTTGGATAGTCCTCCTCATTTGTGCTTTTTAATTAAGTAGTTTAACTGCGCTTGACGCGCATGTTCTCCCGTAGTTATTCGTCGCCAAAATCGTCGTCCTCATCGTCGCCGCCGCGCGCCATACGGCTCATTAGACGATTGTCCAGCTCCTTGGCCGCATTGTAGCCCTGCTGCTTCAGCCTGAAATTGCGCGCCGCAACCTCCAGCACGATTGCCACGTTGCGCCCCGGCCGTATGGGCAGCTCGATTAGGGGCACCTTAACGCCCATTATCTCGGTGAACTCCTCGGTAAGCCCTAACCGGTCATATTCCTTGTCCTTCTGCCATAGCTCCAGCTTTACCACCATGTCGATCGACTTGGAGTGTATTACCGAACCTATGCCGTACATGGCCGATATGTCGATTATGCCTATGCCGCGTATCTCCATAAAGTGCCGCACTACCTCGGGCGATTCGCCGATAAGCCGCTTGTCCGATACGCGCTTTATGTCCACAACATCGTCCGCAACCAGGCGATGGCCGCGCTTTACCAGTTCCAGCGCCGCCTCGCTCTTACCAACGCCGCTGTCGCCGTTAATCAGTATGCCCACGCCGTATACGTCAACCAACACGCCATGGCGCGTGATGCGCGGCGCAAGCCGGTTGTTAAGGTAGTTTGTGATGTTAAGCACAAACTTGCTGGTGGGCAGCGGCGACGAGAATACCCATATGTCGCGCTCCTCGGCCAGCTGCTTCAGCTCCGCCGGGCAGCGTATGCTGCGGCAGATCGTCACGCACGGCAGATCGTAAGACATGAAGCGTTTGAGCCGCTCATACCTGACCTGCGGCTCCAGTTGGTTGAGGTAGGTCATCTCGACCTTGCCCAGAACCTGAGGCCGTTCATGCGGAAAGTAATCCAGAAAGCCCGCCAATTGAAGGCCAGGGCGGTTTATGTCGCTGTCCTCGATATTAAGGCGCGAATTGGAACCGGCGTGTATGACCTCCAGCTCCAGCGTCTTTTGAAAATCGCTTGCCTTTACCATCGGCCCGCCTCCCCTCTTACGCGTGAGTGTTCGCCGTCATGCTCTCGATCAGCTGCGCTATGCCCTCATCGGCGTTGGACGCACATACTATGTCGGCGTGGTCGCGCACGGCCTGACGCGCATTGCCTACTACAACGCCCAGTCCGGCCAGCTCTATCATGCCCAGATCGTTAAGCCCGTCGCCGCACGCCATGACCTCATTCGGCTTTACATTCAACATCCTGCACAGCCGCGCCAGCGCCGCGCCCTTGTTTGCATCGGGATGGGTCATCTCGATATACATGGGCTTGGATATGGATACGTCAAGGCGGCCCTTGAAGCGCTCCTTCAGTACCGGCAAAAGCTCCTGAGTGCGCTCGGGGGTGTTGATAGTGACTATCTTGGGCATAGGCCCTGTCACGCACTTGCTCGCGGGCTTGCCCAGCTCGCCGCCGACCACGCCCGATACGCGCTCGTAGTACCGGCTGAACTCGCACTGCCTTTCAAAAAAATAGCCCTGCTCGTCATAGGACTGCACATACAGCCCCATGTCCTCGCACGCTTTAAGCGCCTCGCACGCCAGATCCGCATCGATAAACGTGCGGTCGATGGGCGTGCCGGTCGCGGTATCGACTATCATAGCGCCGTTGAACGCAACCGCGGGCGCGGTCACGCCGAGCTGATTTACATACCTGCGCATGGCCGAATATATGCGCCCCGACGCCAGCGCAATGGTCACGCCCCGTTCTTCAAGGGCGTGAAGCGCGCGTTCGGTGCGCTCGCCGATAGTCTGGTCGTCGCGCAGCAGCGAATCGTCCAGATCGGATATGAACAGCTTTATAGCCACATTTACCTCCGCAAAAATCGCCCGTATGCGAAATGTCGAAATCATTATAATACATTTTGCCCGCCATTGAAAGTACCGCGATGAAAAAAATTATTCCATTTGCCTTATTCTGCGCAGAAATCGCGGCATTTGCAATTCGCGCTTGTAATACTTTGCGGCTTATGATAGAATTCAGATAAAATAAAGCGGCTTTGCGCCGCCGACAGCAAAAGAGGTAATTAGAATGACTTCCGAAGAAAAGAAGATATTCGACGGCGTACTGTTTAAGCCCGGCGATCCTGAGCTAAGGCAGATAAAGCTGCGTTCGCACAACCTGTGCGCCAAATACAACCGCACGACCGAGGACGAGGTGGAGTACCGCACACAGCTGCTTGAGCAGATACTGGGCGGCATGGGCAAGGGCGTGTTCATGCAGGGGCCGATATTCTTCCACTACGGCACCCACACCACCATAGGCGACAAGTTCTTTGGCAACTACAACCTGACCATACAGGACGACGGCAAGGTTACTATCGGCAATAACGTCAACTTCGGCCCGAACGTAACCATAGTCACGCCCATGCACCCGCTTATCGCCGAGGAGCGCAACGCCATGCTGGACGCGGAGGGCAACGTATCGCGCTTCTGCTACGCGCTGCCGGTAACGATCGGCAACAACGTCTGGTTCGGCGCAAACGTAACCGTATGCGGCGGCGTAACCATCGGCGACAACTGCGTGATCGGCGCGGGCAGCGTGGTAACGCGCGACATACCCGCCGGAAGTCTGGCCGCGGGCGTACCCTGCAAGGTAATACGCCCCATCACCGAGGCCGACAGCATGGTGCATAAGCCCGAAATACTGGCAGACAACCACGTAATCGGCAAGGAATAAGTCTTAAAGCAAAACAGGCGCCGCACGATGTTGCAGCGCCTGTTTTTTATATTCAGTTACGATTAGTCGCCCGGTTCAAATTCGACCCTCTTATGTGGCGTGAGCTTGTGCGCTCCCGTCAGGGCGGTTGAGGCTGAGTCGCCGCCTTTGCGCTTGCCCTGCTTGCCGCGCGGGCCGCGGCCCAGCGCGCCGCCCTTAACTTCGGTCAGCAGATCGTCGGGGATTTCGGTTATTGTCTCGTTTTTGCCTTTGTCGGGTTTGCCGTTCATAATACTACCTCCGCTCGCTGTTTTTTCGGCAATTGCCGTACATATTTATATACGAAGAAACTTCGGATATGTACACAGTTTTAAGCAGAAAATTTTACTTTGAACGGTCATGCGCTTATTAGAGTGTGTCTCAAAAAGGAAAATCCGCAAGTTCGAGTGGATTTTTCGTCAGTTCAAGGAATAAATCCGAAGGCTTAGCAGCGCTAAGTCGAGGATTGATGACGCAGAAATGGCGGAGCGACGCCCAAAATTGCGGATTAGGGAATTTTTGAGACACACTCTAAATAAACTCGATTATCTCGTCGCCTGCCGTGCCGCGGGGCGGTTTTTCGGGCTGATTAGGCAGTTTGGGATTTGCGTCGGTGCGCGGGCGGGGCCTAAACGGCTCGCGGGGGCCAAGACCGCGCACGCCGCCGGACACGGCGTTCATATCGTCGTCGGAAAGCTCGTTCGCCGTAGTTACCTTCTTATCTTCGTCAGGCTTATTAATCATATTCACCGCTCCTTATTCAAATTGTGTGAAACACTGCAGTGCGCGATTTAAGTATAACATAATTTAACCAACGCCGGCTCACCCGTTCGCGCAAAATACGGACGTCTCGCGCCAAAGGCGTTCCGCGCCGCCGCTATGCCTGTATAATATGATATAAATTGTATTACGTACAATCTGAAAAGGGGCGACGAGTACATGGGGCTTGATTTTTTGCTATTGCTTCAGGACTTTCGGGAAAGCGCGGGCATGTGGCTTGCGCCGTTTATGAGCTGGATAACCGAATTTTCGGCCAGCTTCTGGCCGGTAGCGGCGATATGCCTGATATACTGGGCATTTGACCGCAGGGGCGGCCGGCGCATACTGGCGGGTTACGCGGGGGGACTATTCATAAACGGATTTCTCAAGCTGACTTTTTGCGTGTACAGGCCGTGGATACGCGACGCGCGCATACAGCCCTACGGCGATTCCAAAACAGCGGCCACCGGCTATTCGTTCCCGAGCGGCCATTCCACGCGCGCCACGGCGACCATGGGCGGCATGGGCTGGCAGCAGCGCAAAAGACGCACATGGGTTACGGCGCTTGCGACGATATACGTGCTGCTGGTCATGTTCTCGCGCAATTTTCTGGGCGTGCATACGCCCGAGGACGTTATCGTCGGCTGTGTTTCGACCGTCGGTATGATGGCGCTGACCGGGCTTATCGAAAACTGGAGCGACAAGAAGCCGTCGCGCGACTGGCTGATACTGGCCGCGACGGCCGCAGTGTGCGTCGCGGCGGCGCTGTACTATGTGAAAAAGCCCTATCCGATGGATTACAACGAGGCGGGCAAGCTGCTGGTCAATCACGTATCCATGCGCGCGGACGCTTACGAAGGGCTGGGCTTCCTGCTTGCATTTTCGATATGCCGGCCGTTTGAGCGGCGCTGGTTCGACTTTGACTTGGCGCTTTCGACCAGGGCGCGCGTAGCAGTGGGCATAGCGGCGCTCGTGCCGCTGTATGCGTGGTTCAACTGCATCTGTCCGGCAATAATGAGCGGCATGGGGCGCGCCTTTGGCAAGCTTTTGCGCTTTTCGGTAATCACGGCTTACGTAATGCTGTTTGTGCCGTTCGTGATGAAGCTGGTTTCGGGCTGGCTAAAAAATCGCTGACGCTGTTTAAGGCAAAAGCCGCAGCCAATGCCTTAGAGTGTGTCTCAACATTCTAACCATCTGAACAAAAGAAGTCTCCGACTCCCATAATTCGGAATGCCGGAGACTTCTTTTGTTCAGTCAAATTACCTGCGCTTTTCCTTCTCGCCGCGTTCGGGGTTGGCGCTGGTCAGCATGGCCTCGCACGCCAGCGAGCCTACCGCCGCACCCACCGCGAGGTTAAGCGCGCTCGCGCCCGCCGCCGCCAGCGTATCCGCAAACTCGCGCAGCGAATCGATGAGGTAGCCGCAGAACGCCGCGTACACCTCGCGCACGCCCGCGCCGTCCTCGGCGTTCATCAGACGCGCCACGTCCTCGATCGAGTTAGCTTGCTTTAGCACCACCAGCATCGTCAGCATCGCAAGCTGTTCGCGGCCGTACTTTTTGCCCTCGGGACGCGCTATCACGCCCATCTTGACATAGTTATTTATCATCGACGGCGTGAGCAGGCGCGACGCGGCCTCGCCGTACAGCGGCGCGTACAGCCGCTCGATATATGTTATGACCTGATCCTTGTAAAGCCCCAGATCGGGTATCTGCTCCCAATCCATGGGCTGGTATGCGCGCATCTTATCGATTATTTCCATAATATATCCGTTCCTCGCCCGCGTGTGCGTGATGGCGATGCAAAAGCCGATTTTTTTTGACGTTCAGGCGCGGCACAGCCCCGCCCTTCATATTATATCATACATGAACGCGGCAAGAAAGCAATTTTGAAGATTTCATGGCATTATCTCCGACCGCTTGACAAGCTAAATGAGATGGTGTAATCTAGTATCAGATACTAGCTCAGGAGGTTCTTAGGATATGAACATTACTGGTATAAGTCTGTGGGGCGATTCGATAGGCAAGGGCGTTATGTACGACGCACAACGCGGACGGTACGCCATATACGGCGACAATCTGTTCAGCCTGCTAAAGAAGTCTCTGGATATACCGGTTGACAACTACGCGGTTATGGGCTGCACCGCGCCGGTGGGCGAGGAGCGCATGAAGCGCGCCGAATTGCGCGAGGGCAGCCTTGCGGTGATCGAATTCGGCGGCAACGACTGCGACATGCCGTGGGCGGACATATCGGCCGCACCCGAGGGCGAGTATCTGCCCAAAACGCCGCTGGACAAATTCTGCGACTCGGTGCGCGGCATGATCTATCGCGCGCGCGAGCAGGGCGCAACCCCGGTGCTGGTCACTCCCCCGCCGCTGGACGCGGGGCGATACTTCAACTGGGTGTCGCGCAAGCTGAATGCCGACAACATACTGGACTATTTAGGCGACGTACAATACATATACCGCTGGCAGGAGCACTACGCGAGCGCGGTCAGACGCATCGCGAGCGAGACCGGCTGTGCGCTGTGCGACATACGCGACCAGTTTTTGGCACTCCGGCGCATCGACAGACTGCTTTGCGTGGACGGAATCCATCCAAATCAGCAAGGTTACTCAATAATTTCCAACTATGCCACGAAACGATTGAATGAAGTTTACGATGTTGTCATATAATATAGATAAGCGAGCTGTCCGAGCGGCAAGCTGCCTTCTTTTTTAAACGCGCCACCGTGCATCCGTCGGGTATATGTACGGTCGGCGCATTTTTTGTGTCATTTTATAAGCACGCATATTTGCTCAGGCACGCGCCATATGCTTTATGCCCTGCCCTTATCCATATAAAAATTTCATTATGAGGATTTTAAGACACACTCCAATAATTTGATGTTTATAAATCGTCCATATCAACCTAATGCGCCCAAAAACTTCATTTTCAGCCGGCAGGCATTGACGAAACTCCAAAAGAACGTTATAATTAAAGACTGTATGGAACTGCATTCTGTCATCCAGTATTGGCCGTAAAATCGCGGCCAAGCAGACAAGGAACGCGTGCCGCCCACACGGACGCGCGAGCGAAACGGCAGTATGACAGGCATGTAAAGGAGGAGCTGGAACTCATGAACAGGAAAGGAAAAGACATCCTTATACTGGCCGTTATTGTGGCGCTGACAGTATGCGTGGGTCTGCTGGCGATAAACGGCGCTCAATTTGGCAAGTGGCGTCTGAAGCCTGTGGGTGAAGCGATCTCGCTGGGTCTGGATCTGCGCGGCGGCGTATACGCGGTATACAAGGCCAAGGATCCCTCTCAGGAGAATCTGGATACCCTGATCGACGGTACGATCAACATAATGCGCACGCGCCTTTCTGACAAGGGCTACAACGAAGCCACCGTCACCAAGCAGGGCAGCGACCGCATCCGCATAGAGATACCCGACGTGCAGGATCCCGCGTCCGTGCTCGACATAATCGGCACGCCCGCGCATCTGGAATTCCGCACGACTGACGGCGAGGTAGTAATCACCGGCGACGACGTACAGAGCGCCACTGCAGTAACCGACGCCGCGGGCAGCGAGTACAAGGTACGCCTGGTGCTCAACGAGTCGGGCAAGGAGGCCTTTGCCAAGGCCACATCCGAGAACATCGGCAAGACCATTTCGATTTACCTGGACGACGACGTGATTTCCTCGCCCCGCGTAAATTCGGCGATCACCGGCGGCGAGGCCGTGATCGAGGGCAACTTCACGCTGGATTCCGCGCGCGAGCTGGCCAGCCTGATTCAGTCGGGCGCGCTGCCGCTGGACATCGAGCAGGACGAAGTATCCGCCGTATCCGCTACGCTGGGCGTTGACGTTATCGAGCGCGCGGTCAGGGCCGGCGTAATCGGCGTTGTGCTGGTAATGCTGTTCATGATCGTTATGTACCGCATGAGCGGTCTGCTGGCGTCGCTGGCGCTGACCATATACATAATCATCGTATTCTACCTGATGGCGCTGGTACCCGGCATACAGCTCACCCTGCCCGGCATCGCGGGCGTTGTACTGGCCATAGGTATGGCGGTTGACGCAAACGTCATCATATTTGAGCGCATCCGCGAGGAGCTCAAGACCGGCCGCACGATGGATTCGGCCATCAAGCGCGGTTACAAGAACGCCTTGAGCGCAATCATCGACTCCAACGTGACCACGATAATCGCCTCGTTCGTGCTTATGTACTTCGGCACCGGTGCGATCAGGGGCTTTGCCAACACGCTGTTCATCGGCGTTGTGGTATCGATGTTCACCGCGATAGTCATAACCCGCGTACTGCTCAAGTGCATGGTCGGCGCGGGCGTGGACAACCCCAAGCTGTATGCGCGCTGAGAGGAGGAGGGGCGACATGAGTAAGTTTTCATTCACCAAGCATTATAAGGTTGCTCTGATCATCCCGGCGGTAATTGCCGTAGTGTGCCTGGTGCTTTCCCTGTTTGGTCAGGGCATGAACCTGGGCATAGACTTCACGGGCGGTTCGCTGCTCACCTATGACATGGGCGGCGAGTTCGATATGAACAAGGTTGACGAGGCCGTAAAGGCCGCGGGTATAACCGAGTATCAGGCGGTAAAGAGCGGCATGGACGTACAGGACACGCTGCAGATTCGCCTGAAGAGCGACATGTCCACTGAGGAGCTGCGCGGCGCTCTGGACGACAAGCTGTTCGAGGCGTTCCCGGACGCGAGCTTCACCAATCAGGACTTCGTGGGCGCAATCGCGGGCCGCGACCTGATTGCCAACGCGTTCTACTCGGTGCTGATCGTGGCCGTGTGCATGTTGATTTACGTGGCCATACGATTTGACTTTAAGAGCGGCCTAACCGCCGTGCTGGCGCTTTTGCACGATGTACTGATGATGATATGCGGCATGGTGCTGTTCCGCAACGCGTTCCAGGCGGACTCCTCCTTCATCGCCGCCATGCTGACTATCGTTGGTTATTCGATCAACAATACGATTATCATATTCGACCGCATACGCGAGAATCAGAAGCTGGGCGCTTTCCGCGGAAAGCCGCGCATGGAGCTGGTTGACGTAAGCGTACGCGAAACCCTGTCCCGTACCATCAACACGTCGATCACCACGCTGATTACGATCGTGCTGCTGTTCATCCTGGGCGGCAACTCGATCCGTCAGTTCGCTTTCCCGATCATCGTGGGTATCGTCGCGGGCGTGTACTCCTCGGTCATGCTGAGCGGCCAGACCTGGGCCTACATCATCGACCACAACCTGCTGAGCCGCAAGTCCAAGGAAACTGCTAATGGCAAGGTAAAGCCGTCCAAGGCGTAAGTTATCCACTGAGTTTTCCGACCGCCTCGACAGTATGCTGAGGCGGTCTTACTTTTAGGCGGGTTCATCGTTGTAAGGCGTGAAACTCGGCACGGCTGGCTGTCGCTGTTAAGGCGATTCGCGCGCGAGGCTTGAGCGCGCTTTGCATCGCGAGCGCGGCTCAGGCTGGCTTACCGCCTTGACCTTAATCAAACACATTCGTTCCGGCGAAGCGATTTCGCCGGGATATGGCATGACGGACGCTCCCCTCGCCCGCCATGCCATATCCCGGATGAGGCATACTGCGCGCCCCGATTTGATGGAGGTAATTGCATTGTTGGTATTCAGACCCCGTGATGTGGAAGACAGCGCCGCCCTGTGCGACGCGGATGGCGTATCGCCGCTGATGCGGCAGCTGCTGGCCCAGCGCGGCATAGTCACGCGCGCGCAGGCCGACGCGTTTTTGCACCCGTCGGTAAGGCAATTACATGACCCGATGCTGATGCAGAACATGTCCAAGGTATGCGCGCGCATATGCGAGGCGTTGGAGAAGCGCGAGCGGATATGCGTATACGGCGATTACGACGTGGACGGCGTGACCAGCGCGTCGATCATGTCCGGGTATCTGCGTTCGCTGGGCGGCGACGTGCGCGTGTACATACCCTCGCGGCATCAGGAGGGATACGGGCTTAACATAAAGGCGCTGGAAGACCTGACGCACGAATGCAGCCTGATAATAAGCGTGGACTGCGGCATAACCAGCGTGCAGGAGGCCGCGTATGTGCAGTCGCTGGGGCGCGACATAATCGTGACCGATCATCACCAGCTGCCGCCCGAACTGCCGGGATGTCTGTGCCTTGACCCGCTGATGGGCGACTATCCATTCCGCAAGCTGTGCGGCGCAGGCGTGGCCATGAAGGTTGTGCAGGCATTGGGCGGCGTGGAGGCGCTGGAGCCGTACTGGGATTTGGCGGCGCTGGGCACAATTGCCGACATCGTACCGCTGCTGGACGAGAACCGCGTCATAACCAGCATCGGACTTGCGCGCATGAATCAGGACATGCGGCCGGGATTGCGGGCGCTGTGCCGGGTAGCGGGCATGAAGCAAAGCCCGGACGGCACGTACAAGGTAACGTCGGGCAACATCGCGTTTCAGATTGCGCCGCGCATAAACGCGGGCGGGCGCATGGAGAGTGCGGTACAGTGCGTGGAGCTATTGACCAGCAGCGATGCGCGGCGAGTTGAGGAGCTGGCCGAGCGGCTGGCCGAGGACAATGCACAGCGGCAGGAGCAGGAGATGGCGATGATTGCCGCGGCGGAGAAGACGCTTGCGGATGCGGACTTTACGTCGTTCCGGGCGATCATAATATGCGGCGAAGGCTGGAACCCGGGCGTTGTGGGGTTGGCCGCGTCGCGTTTGACCGAGAAGTATCATTACCCGTCCATCGTACTTTCGCGCAGCGGGGACATGTGCGTGGGGTCGTGCCGATCGATACGCGGGGTGGACATATTCGCGGCATTGTCCAGCTGTCGAGATTTATTCACGCGGTTTGGCGGGCATCCTCAGGCGGCAGGACTTACCATACGCGCGTGCGATCTGGACAAGCTGGTTGTGCGGCTCAACGACTATCTGCGCAAGAACACCGATCCGCGCGTATACCTGCCCGATGTGGAATACGACTGCGACATTGAACCGGGTCAGCTTACGCTTGACACGGCGCGCGAGTTGGAACTGCTTGCGCCCACGGGATTTGGCAATCCCGCACCGCTATTCCGCATACAGGCGAACATGGCCACGGCAGCACCGGTAGGCCGGGACGGAGCGCATTTGAAGGCGATATTGGACTGCGGCGGGGTACAGCTTGGCGCGATAGGCTTTCGCATGGGCGAGCGTGCCGCCGAGGTACGCGGCGCGCGGCAGGACATTATATTTAGCCTTAGCATAAATTCATACATGGGTGTTGATCGGGCGCAGGCGGAGTTAAAGGCGATAGGCAGCGTATCGCCAAACGCGGACATAGCGCGGCTTGAGCAAAATGCCGAGCGGGATTACATTTGCTATCTTGACAGCATATTGTATAATATTAGCAACGATGCAGCGCCCATACGCGAGATTACGCCCGAGCAGCTTGCAGCGCTATTACGGCGCGACGCACAGGGCATAGTCATGGTGGGCGAGACGCCCTCGCAATTACGCAAGGCTTTAATCATGTTAGGCGGCCTAGGCGTAACCGGCCTGCCCGACGTAAGCCGGGGGTACCCTACCGACCGGCGCGCATTCAACGCGCTCTGTCTATGTCCCATGGGCGTTCCCCCGAAGGGCTACAAATACTATGTATCGTTAGGCGGCTGGCTAGACGATTCGATTGCAAGTCAGCTAGAGCGTGCAGGCCTAGCCGCTCTCCGTCTAAAAGGCGCGTCCCCATACCCCGCATTAAAGCCGGACGACGATCATCTCCGTGAGGCCTACAAATACGTATCGCGCAATGCCTTAACGTTAGCGGGCACGTTGGACGCACAAAAACTAGCCGACATGATAGCGGCGGGCGCAGGCATAACTCCCGCGCAAGCGATAGTAACGATGCACATATTCCGCGAACTGGGGTTAGTTTCATTCACCCGCGAAGCACGCGCGCTACTTGTACCGCCTATGCACAAGGTGAATTTAAGCGACAGTTTGATTTACCGGAAGTTGGGGTAACGAGGGGTTACGGTTCTTTCTTTTTAGGAAAAAAGAAAGAACCAAAGAAAAACCGATTGGGCTTTCTCCCGTTTAGTTGGCTGGTGATCGTTTCAGGGGGGTATGCCTTTTTATTCATACTGGAGGCGGCGGGCGATTACTGCTTTAATACGCATACTTGCTATGAGTCAGCGGCTTGCGTTGGGGGCTATTATTCACAGCTCTCGCGATTCTATTTCTTTTTCGTTTCGGGATACCGCGAATCGGAGTTGCTTATTTAGACAGTTTACGCCCGCGGTGAGTTCACCGCCACGCAAGCGGGGCGGCTCATTCCAGATTCGGGGCGCTGCCCGCACTCAACCATAAACGAGAGTTTCGTGCGGGAATATGCTTTTACTGACGCAATCTGGTTATATTCGATGTGCTGCTTGCCCGCGCACACCTTAAATCGAAGCGTGCGCGGGAAGCGGCAATCCATTTGCGATGCGGCTATATTCGCGGCGTTACTTTACTAATCTGCCGTAAAGTACGGCAGGCGCGAGAAGATACTTATCACGATGGGCGATGGGCTACATTCGCGGCTATATCTCCCCTACTGCTTCACCCAAATTAATCCGATGCCATACGCTTATATGTATCCGGCTAAGATGGTTTTCGACTAATATATATGATTCTTTCGCGCAACTGAAAGGTGGTGACGGCTGTGTCTGATGATTATCAAGGCCAGCTCGAGGAACTAAAGGCGAAGATACTTCACTATCATCCCACGGACGACGTGGGGTTGGTCGAGCGCGCGTTCTACTTCGCGCAGGAGGCGCACAAGGACGTTATGCGCAAGTCGGGCAAACCCTACTTCACCCATCCCTTGCGCGTGGCGTTCATACTATCCGATCTTATGATGGACTCGACCACCTGCGCGGCGGGGCTTTTACACGACGTGGTTGAGGACACCGACATTACGCTTGCCGACATTACCGAAAAGTTCGGCGCGGAGGTCGCGCTGCTTGTCGACGGCGTGACCAAGCTCAACAAGCTGGATTTCACCAGCAAGGAGGAGCAGCAGGCCGAATCGCTGCGCAAGATGTTCCTCGCCATGGCCAAGGACATTCGCGTGGTCATAATCAAGCTGGCCGACCGGCTGCACAACATGCGCACGCTCAAGTTCCAAAAGCCCGACCGTCAGGTCGCGATAGCGCGCGAGACGCTGGACATATACGCGCCGCTTGCGCACCGGCTAGGCATGTTCGCTATCAAGTGGGAGCTGGAAGACCTGTCGCTGCGCTATATCGAACCCGCGATATACTATGATCTGGTCGAGAAGGTCGGCATGAAGCGCGCCGAGCGCGAGGAAACTATCCGTCAGGTCATATCGATACTGAGCGAGAAGCTTCAGGAGCAGGGCATAAAGGCCGAGATCGAAGGCCGTCCCAAGCACTTTTACAGCATATACCGCAAGATGTACGTGCTGCACAAGGAGTTCGACCAGATATACGACCTGATCGCCACGCGAGTGATAGTGGACACAATCCCGGAGTGCTACACGGTGCTGGGCATTGTCCACACGCTTTGGGCGCAGGTACCGGGGCGGTTCAAGGACTACATATCAGTGCCCAAGCCCAACATGTATCAGGCGCTTCACACCACGGTAGTCGGTTTAGGCGGTCAGACTTTCGAGGTGCAGATCAAGACCCATGAGATGCACAACACCGCCGAATACGGCATTGCGGCGCACTGGCGCTACAAGGAGGGCAAGTCGTCCGACGATCTGGATGACAAGCTGTATTGGCTCCGTCAGATACTGGACTGGCAAAACGACACCAAGGACGCGGGCGAGTTCATGCAGTCGCTCAAGGTCGATTTGTTTGCCGACGAGGTATTTGTATTTACCCCCAAGGGCAAGGTCATCAGCCTGCCCAAGGGCGCAACGCCGCTCGACTTTGCGTACCGCATACACTCTGAGATTGGCAACAAGTGCGTGGGCGCGAAGGTCAACGGGCGCATAGTGCCGCTGGATTCCAAGCTGGAGACGGGCGACTTTGTCGAGGTACTCACCTCGCAGGGGTCTAAGGGGCCAAAGCTGGACTGGCTCAACATAGTCAAGACATCCGAGGCCAAGGCCAAGATACGCGCGTTCTTCAAGCGCGAACTCAAGGACGAGCACATCGAGCGCGGCCGCGATATGCTCGAAAAAGAATCGCGGCGGCAGGGCTACACTATCGCCCAGCTCATACGCCCCGACAACACCGAGATGATCCGCAACAAGTACAGTCTGAACACGCTGGACGACCTGTACGCGGCGATCGGCTTTGGCGGCATATCGGTCAATCAGGTTATGACGCGGCTTGTTGAGGACTACAAGCGGTATCAGCAGAAGCTAAACCCTGCGCCGCCCATCACGGCGCAGGACCTTGTAACGCAGCAGCCTGCGTCCAAGCCGCAGACTCAGCAGTCCTCGTCCAACGGCGTGTTCGTAAAGGGCGAGCCGGGATTGCTGGTACGGTTTGCCAAGTGCTGTTCTCCCCTGCCGGGCGACGAGATTATCGGCTACATCACGCGCGGGCGCGGCGTATCGGTGCATCGCGCGGACTGCCTGAACGTGCGCGACATAGTGGCCAACGAGCCGGAGCGGCTGGTTGACGTGGCGTGGGCGGGCGACGCGACGGGCGATTTCTCGGCCGAGATACAGATCATCGCTTACGACCATGCGGGTCTGCTGGCCGATCTGTCGCTGCTGTTTTCCCAGATCGAGGTGCCGATACTCTCGGTTTCGGCACACACCAACGCCAAGTCCAACATGTCGGCGGCCAGCGCGACCACCTCGATCAACCTTACCATCGAGACAAAGAACACGCTTCAGCTGGACAAGGTTATCCGCCAGCTAAAGAAGCGCTCGGACGTTATCGAGGTCTACCGCGTGAGCACATGATATTGTGCGCGAGCTTTTGACATGCGCATAGTTTATACGTCAAAGCCGGGGCGCGGCGCTTTAAGCGCGAACCCCGGCTTTGCTATGTCTGCATCTTGAATGGGGCGCGGGCAGTTCCGCATACATCGCGCGAAACAGCCCTTCAAGAAACGCCCTGTCGTCCACATTATCGACCATCAGCATTTCCTTTGCGCCCTCATACGGCGCTTCACAGTCCGCCGCCGGCATCAGCGCCTTTGCCGTCCGCGTGGGCTTTACCAGCAGCCTGTCGTCGTATATGCCGCCCACTATCTTACCGCGATAGTATATTATGTACTCGCCCATCATCGCGCGATATGTTACTTCCTCCAGCGCGTTAAGCTGCTTCTGAATAAATTCAAAATACGTTTTACTCGACGGCATATTAATCTCCCAATCCACGCGAAAGCGCCCGCGGATCAATTCCGCGGACGCCTGCGTAATTGCTGTTTTTATCGAATCTTGAGCACGTTAGTATAATTGGTGGGCAGCTTCTCGGGCAGCTGTACGGACAGCACGCCAAACTCCTTATGGAAGGGCACCTGACCCACGCCCAGCAGCTCTACCGAGTGTACGTCGTCGTTTGCAAAGCTGCGCAGCACGGCGGTCTCGCCCGGCTTTATGCCCATCATGAACGCATACACCGCGCCGTCCTTTTGCACAAAGCGGAAGTCGCTGCGCGCCCACGCGGTTTTCTCCTCGCGGAAGCCGTCTATGGTCACGCGGGTGTCGCCCTCGCCGAAAACGCGCCACGGACGCGTGCCGTACACGGCCTCGGAGCAGGCCTCGAACCACTTGGCCAGCTCGGCGAGTATGTACTCCGCATCCTCGTCTATCGTGCCGTCGGGGCGCTGGAGCACGTTGAGCAGCATACAGCCGTTCTTGGATATTATGTCTATCAGCATCTCGACGATCTGGTCGGGCTGCTTATAGGGGTAATGCACGTCGTAGAACCAGTTGCCTATGCAGGTATCGGTGTGCCACGGCTCGGGCATTATGCCGGGGAGCTGGCTCTTTTCTATGTCGAGCACGCCCACGCCGAATATCTCGGGCCGCCTGTCCTTCTGCAGGTATACCGCGCGGTTCTCGCCGTGATCGGCAATGGAGCGGTTGTACAGGTGCGCCACGGCCTTAAGGCCCTTTTCGTAGTCGGCCTCGTTTATGCCCTGAGCCTGCTGGCCGTACCAGTGCGGGCCGAAGGGCAGCGCGCCGTCGGAATAGAGTATGTCAGGCTGGTACTTCTCTATAACCTCGTCCATTACGCGCAGCCAGTAATCGCGATACGCGGGGTTGTCGGTGTACCACGGCGCGGCCTGCTGAGGATCCTTCGTGCCGTGCTCGTAATTGTCGAAGTAGAAGTCGCGGTAGGCGGGGTCGTTGCCGTCGTAGGGCACGCCCGCATACGGGCCGTAGGAGTCGCAGCCCTTGTTAACGCGCCACCACGAGAACGACGCGCCCAGATGCTCGGTCAGGCCAAATGGCAGGCCATACTTTTGGGCGGCGGCCTTCCACAGTCCGGCTATGTCCTTGTGCGGGCCGACCTTTACGCTGTTCATGCGGTTTATGTCGGAATCGTAGTTGAAGAAGTGGTCGTGGTGCATGGCCTGCGCCACAAAATAGCGCGCGCCCGCCTTGTAATACTTGGCCATAAGCGCGTCGGGGTCGAAGTTTTCGGCCTTCCAAAGCTGGCACAGATCCTTATAGCCGAACTTGGAGGGATGGCCGTAGTGGCGCACATGGTACTCGTACTGCGGCGTGCCCTGTATGTACATGTTGCGGGCGTACCAGTCGCCGAACATGGCCACGCTCTGCGGGCCCCAGTGGCTCCATATGCCGAACTTGGCGTCGCGGAACCATTCGGGCGCCTTATACGCACGCAGTGAATCAAACGTCGCTTCAAAATGCTGGCTCATTTGCGTACTTCCTTTCGAGTAATATCTGATTTCGCTCATAGGGCGATGCCCTTCATGCTTTGAATTATATCACAAGTTAACCCGAATGTCAGCGCGCTTTTAACACTTGAGCGGACATATTTCGCACCCGGTAGTCCTGTGCGCGTACTTATCGCGCGCCCGCGTATGCGCCGCCTGCGCTTCACGCCGAATTGCATCATCTTGTGCGCGGCGCGTATTTTTAGAATGTGCCTCAAAATGGGAAATACGCATGTTGAGCGGTTTTTTCGTAAGTTCAAGGAATTTTTGAGACGCACTCTGATTCGCGCATAAAAAAGCAGCGCTGCGCGGCTGCGCAGAACTGCCTTTTAGACCATTGCTATTGTGCGGCCGAACGCGCCCGCCGCGCGCTTATGGGCGCTTCGCAGTGGGCCGGCGCGTTTGCGTACCGGGGGCGGTTACTTGCGCCTGTTCGCCGGATGGTTGCACAGCCACAGCCCCTTTTCATACGTGCAGTACGGGCAGTTGCTGCAGCGCACTATGCATTTGCACTTGGGACACTTCGGGAGCCTCAAGTATCCCGGACTGCCCGTGGGCGCGCTTGAGCCGTCCTTTTTGCATTTCCAATGTTCGCAGTCGGACATAAGCGTGGTGACCATGCGGTCGTCGTTGCCGCGGCAGCCGCCGCCCGACACGTTGTCCAGCTCGTCGTCGCTCATCTCGCCCGTTTTGGGGTGCAGAAGGTCGAAATACGCCTTGGCGCTCTCCTCGGTCATTTCCACGTCGTTTTCCTTGGCTATCTCAATGAGTTCTTCCGGGGTCTTAGCTGCCTTGGCCTTTGTCCTGATTTCGTTGTTAAGCTCCATGTTCGTGCCTCCTTATGTGCCTTTCTATATTTTTATACGAACGAATTTCAATCATGGCTAATAACATTTCGTTTCAATAGATTTATTTTGATAAAAAATTTCCGATCAGGTGCGTTAGAGCGTGTCTCAAGCGGGACAATCCGCAAATTCGAGTGGATTTTGCGTCAGTTCAAGGAAGAAACCCGATGGCTTAGCAGCGCTAAGTCGAGCCTTGTGACGCAGAAATGGCACAGCGCCACCCGAAATTGCGTACTCAGGAATTTTTGAGACGCACTCTGATTCGCGCATAAAAAAGCAGCGCTGCGCGGCT
>CAOKFD010000057.1:0-17671 GCA_948467645.1 uncultured Eubacteriales bacterium
TGGCTCACGCAAGCTATAATCTGTATTCGTTTCGGGATTCCGCGAATGATCTTTTCTGGTTTAGGCAGTTTCCCCCCGCGCCATGTTCGCCACCCCTCGGCGGCTCAATTGCAGACTCGGCGGTGAGGTTCACGCCCGCCGGAAAGTATGGCGGGCGCGAAAACCGGCCATCCCGACGCGAAACTAGATGTATGAGCGGCCATCCATGCCGCGCCCACCATAAATTAAAGTGGGCGCGGAAGTTAGGCCGTTATCGTCGTGCTTCTGTACAAGCATCTCTCACTCCCAGAGAGCAGCAAAATAATAATTGCGGCGATGTTCCGTTTCCCGCCAACGCTTCTCCAGCTTCTCCGCCAACCCAAACTCCGCAAGGTCAACCCTGCTTGACAGGGGTTGGCGACAACCCCTTAACCATCACGAAGCACAGCCAGCACACCGTGTCAAGGATGCCGAAGGCACGGCGCAGCCGCTTGTCCTTGACGCGGCGCGCTGGCTGTGCTACTTTCCTCTGCCGCTTTAAGCCATTATTCCACTCCTCCGTCGCCTAAATACCGTTCCCTCTATCGGTTGAGCCACACTATAATCCCGCCTCCAAAAAATAAAAAGCACGGCACAGGCGACCATCCATCGTCCATGCCATGCCCTTACCATCAATACATATCAATGATTTCCCGCTTGCGCTGCGCCATTTCGTCCACGCGCTGTATGTACAATTCTATGTTGCGTACATTCGCCGCGCGCTCTATGCGCCTGTGCTCCGGGAATATCCACTTGCTTATCGCACCCGCGCCCAGCGCCAGATTGTGCGTCGTCTCTTCCATTACGTCTATATTGTACAGGCACGCCTTATCCGGCTTGGCATAGCCCACGTTTTCCAGATTGCCCGCCATGTACTTCTGCCTATACAGATAATACGGCCTGTACCCGGCGGCATAGGCCATATCGCGCGCCTGCTCCACCATGCGCCCCGCCGTGTCTGCGCCCACCTGAGTATAGTTCTTCTCATGCAGCTTGGACGCGCGCTTTATCGCCAGCGTATGCACGGTCACGCTGTCCGGCGCAAGTTCGCACACGCCCGCCATGCTCTTTTCAAACGTATCCATGTCCTCGCCCGGCAGAGCCGCTATCAAATCCATATTGATGTCGGTAAAGCCCATGCCGCGCGCCAGTTCATACGCCTCGATCGTTTCCTGCGTGGTATGGCGGCGGCCTATCAGCTCCAGCGTATCGTCGCACAGCGTCTGCGGGTTTATCGATATGCGCGTTATGCCCGCGCTGAGCAGCACGTTCAGCTTATCGCGGTCTATCGTATCGGGGCGGCCCGCCTCGCACGTCCATTCTATCGATTCCTGGAACTCGCGCTGTGCCGCCGCGATTACCCGCTCCAGCTGCTTTGCGTTCAGCGCGGTGGGCGTGCCGCCGCCCATGTACGACGCGCGCACCTTGAATCCGCGCTCGCGCATCATACGGCCGGTCAGTTCGATTTCACGCAGCAATGCCTCGATGTACGGCTCCACCAGCGCGCCCCGCCCCAGCTCGTCCGACGCAAACGAACAGTACGAACAGCGCGTCGTGCAGAACGGTATGCCTATGTACAGGTCGAATTCGTTCATAGGGTGGTTTATCAGCGGGCGCTGCACATCCACTATGTCCCTGAGCAGCGAGGCCTTGCGCGCGCTTACGTCGAACGTGTTTTCCAGCCAGTCCATTGCGCTCCGTTCGTCCATGCCGCGTTCCATCGCCTCGTATATCAGGCGCGTAGGGCGTATGCCCGTCAGCGACCCCCACGGCGGCCTTACGCCCAGATGGTCGCGCAGCAGCTCGTACAGCGTATGCTTTATCAGGCGTTTCAGCTGCTTTTTGTATTCCAGCGCGCCGCCGTCGGGTACAGCCATTTCGCCGGTGCGGCTTGCGCCTTCATATATAAAAGTCTCGCGCCAGATTCCGTCCTTCTCCTCGTGGGTATGCTCGATTACACGGCCGTCGCGCGCCTCCTGTTCGTTGGGGTCGCCCGGCATTCTGATTTCGGGCGCGGCAATGAACAGCCGTATTACCTCGCATATGTCATTAAAAAATTCGGGAAGTTGAGTAACAAGTATCATCGGCCGCTTACCTCATGCTCAATAGTAGTTTCGGGGCCATGACCGGGCAGCACGCGCGTCTCGCCCGGCAGCGTGTACAGTTTTCTGAGCGAGCGCCTGAGCTGCATTGCCGAGCCGCCCGGAAAATCTGTGCGCCCGAACGCCTCATAAAACATCGTGTCGCCCGAAATCAGCACCTTCTGCTCGGGCAGGTAGTAGCTCACCGAACCCGCGGTATGGCCGGGCGTGTAGATTACCTCCACGTCCAGTCCGCATATATTCATATGCGCGCTTTCCAGCACGTCCAGCGGACAGTCCGCCTCAACCTGCGCCTGCTCTATGCCCGGACGACCCAGCGAGAGCTGAACATCAGTCAGCATCGCCGCGTCGCGCGGGTGTATGCGTATGTGCGCGCCGGTGCGCCTATGCAGCTCGGCCACCGCCTGAATATGGTCGAAGTGGCCGTGCGTCAGCAGTATGTCAGTCAGGCGGCAGCCCTGTGCCTCGCACGCCTCGATTATCTCGTCCGCCGCACCGCCGGGGTCGGCCACGAACGCCTCGCGCGTGTCCTTTACGCACACCACATGCGCGTTTTCGGCCATGGAGTTAGTGACTATCGTCTGTATTATGACCTGCATGTCAAAACCCTTTCTTCGAGTCGAGCAGTATCGTGACCGGGCCGTCGTTGACCAGCTCCACCATCATATGCGTGCGGAATCGGCCGGTTTCAACCTTAAAGCCGTCATCGCGCAGTGCATTTACCAGCTTTTCGTACAGCTTGTCGGCCTCGTCGGGTGCGGCTGCACCGGAGAAGCTGGGTCTGCGGCCGTGGCGTGCATCGCCCAGCAGCGTAAACTGACTTACCAGCAGTATTTCGCCGCCCACGTCCTTTAGCGACAGGTTCATCTTTTCATCCGCGTCCTCAAACACGCGCAATCCCGCAATCTTGGCGCGGCAGTATTCCATATCCGCGTCGGTATCGCCCTCGGCCACGCCGCACAGCACCATGAAGCCGCGGCCTATCTGTCCCACCGTCTCGCCGTTTACGCTTACGCTCGCGCGCGAGCACCTCTGCACCACGCATCTCATACGCAGTTTCCTCCGATAATGATTTCTATACGATTATATTATACATGACTTGTGTAAAGGCGCTTAGTGATTTTGCAATTAAATCGGCAGAAACGCCGCCGCGCCCGCGATGCCGATCAGAATTACGCTTATGCCGCAGGCTGCCGAAGCCGCTCGTTCATGAATCTGCCGCCGCCCAGACCGATTAAGCCGCCCGCGGCTAGCGCGGGCGCGTGTTCATACCGGCATTCATTGTCCGCTGACTGTGCCTTTAGCTAAAATTTCTAAGCGTTTCTAAAAATAAACTTGCAATCGGGGCGAATGTTTGCTATAATACATAGGCAAAGTTCATTAGCACATGCTGTGAGCTCGCGCCGATGTGATGGAATTGGCAGACGTAACGGACTCAAAATCCGTCGCTGGCGACAGCGTGCCGGTTCGACCCCGGCCATCGGCACCATATGTCGCCCGGGCATTATTGTCCGGGCGCAATTCAGAATTTAGCTAAATGCGGATTATGTCCGCGATATATCGAGAGGAGATAAGATCATGAAGCATATTCAGACTATACAGCCCGCGTGTCTTAAGAACAGCGCCGTACACGGCGGCTGCGGCGAGTGCCAGACTTCCTGCCAGAGCGCCTGCAAGACTTCCTGCACCGTGGCCAACCAGAAGTGCCAGCAGAAGGACAAGTAAGGCCAGGTTTATTTGGTAATTGAGGCCTCCGTTTATCGGCAGGCCTTTTTTCATGTGTATGCGCGGACTATGTTCGGGCATAGCGGTTAGGCGTATGCCTTAAAATCGATTTTCAGTTAGACTATGTACCATCTGTTTTTCATTTTAATGACATACGCGAGAAAGGAAAAAATATGCTGCATGTATTTAAGGCTTTAGGCGCGATGATCGCAATGGACGTCGATTCGGGCAGTGTTCACATGGTGGACGAGCCTGCTTACGAGGTACTCAGCCGCATAGAGACGATGGAACCCGACGCGATTGTAGCCGAGCTGAAGGATCGCTTTGACGAAAACGATCTGCGCGAAATCATAGACGAGATAGACCAGATGAAGCAGGCCGGTCAGCTGCTGACCAACTACGACTACACCGGGCTTGAGATAAAGACTGCGGGCACTGTAAAGGCGATGTGTCTGCACGCGGCGCACGATTGCAACCTGCGCTGCAAGTACTGTTTTGCGGACGGCGGCGACTATCACGGCCAACACCGGATGCTCCTGCCCTACGACGTGGGCGTAAAGGCGCTGGACTGGCTGATCGCCCATTCGGGCAATCGTCACAACCTTGAGGTTGACTTTTTCGGCGGCGAGCCGCTCATGAACTTCGACGTAGTAAAGCGCCTGGTCGAATACGGCCGCAAGCGCGAGGCGGAGACCGGCAAGCATTTCAACTTCACCATAACCACCAACTGCGTGGCCCTAAACGACGACAGGATGGAATTCATAAATCGCGAGATGAAGAACATCGTGCTGTCGCTGGACGGCCGCAAGAGCGTGCACGATTTCATGCGCCCCACCGCAAACGGCAAGCCGTCCTACGACATAATAATGCCGAACGCGCTAAAGATGGCGAAGATGCGCGGCGACAAGGAATACTATGTGCGCGGCACGTACACGGCGATGAACCCGGACTTTTCTAAGGATGTAATTGCGCTGAACGACGCTGGGTTTGAGCAGATTTCGGTTGAGCCGGTAGTTCTGACCCCCGACTCGCCCTACGCGCTGCGTCCCGACCAGCTGCCGATGCTGAAGGAGCAGTACGAGGAGCTGGGTCAGGAGTACATACGCCGCCGCGCGGCGGGCCACTTCATCAACTTCTTCCACTTCAACGTGGATTTGGAGGGCGGCCCCTGCATCCGCAAGCGTCTGAGCGGCTGCGGTTCGGGCGACGAGTATGTAGCGGTAACGCCTGAAGGAGACATCTACCCGTGTCACCAGTTTGTAGGCCGCGAGGGCTACAAGATGGGCAGCGTCCTGGACGGCAGTTTCGACACGACAATACAAAAGCGTTTCGCTGCCAACCATGTCCTGAACAAGGAAAAGTGCCGCTCCTGCTGGGCGCGTTTCTACTGCTCGGGCGGCTGCGCAGCCAACGCTCAACTCCTCAACGGCGACATCTCCAAGCCCTACGACATGGAATGCGAGCTGGAGCGCAAGCGTCTGGAATGCGCGATAGCGGTTTACGCCATAGAGCGTGAGAACCGTTTGAGGGCAAAGGAGCAGGAGGAGAAGTAACTAAGGCGGGACGCGTTCTTCTTTTCAGCAGAAGAGCACAGAAACGCCGAATAGTTTCGCAGTGGTACTGCTCTCCCGCATAACCGCTTTGGCACGGTTATTTGAAGGTATTTGATATTCAGAGCGCTTTGCGCTTTCTTACGCCGTCGGTTCTGCTTTAGAGCCGGCGGCGCTTATTTATACTGCGCGCTTCGGGGCGGCGCGAACGGAAGGCGGCTTATTGCGCCGTCTGCGGCTGCGTCCGCAGTTTTCCGGGAGCGCTTGCGCCTGAAATGCCGCGAATCTGCATACTAAAAAAACCGCTGCCGCGCTCGATATTGCTTTGGAGCGCGCAGCGGTTCTGTCGTTGCTGTTTGGAGATTTCTATTTAGTCTTTTGCTTATTTACGGATTACAATTTTTGCAAGGCACATACCCCTGCTTAATGGCTTCGTCGCGCGACTTCAGCTCCACCCGGTTCTTTTCAGCCGGGAGCGTGTGGCAAGATTGGCGATGGAACTTCTTCGTATTTTTGTTGCCTATGTAGGTTTCGCCTACTGGCTCGTCGGCGGTTATTGACTTGAAGTTGCGCTCGGCGGTCAGCGTTATTGTTTTGCCGTCGCTATTTACCGTAATCGTGCCGTTTTTATCCGTGCGCAGCACGTTCGCGCCCGCGCTGTTCAGCCTTTTTAGCGTTTCATCCGCAGGGTGGCCAAAGTCATTGTCCGCGCCCACCGATATTACCGCCCACTGAGGCGACACTTCCCGCAAGAACTCCGCGCCCGAGGACGTCGCCGCGCCGTGGTGCCCTACCTTTAGCAGGTCGCTTTTCAGCTCCGCGCCCGAGTCGATGAGCGTCTGCTCCTCGCCCAGCCCCGCGTCGCCGGTCAGCAGCATAGACGTGCGCCCATACACCACGCGCAGTATTATCGACGTATCGTTAAGGTCGCTTATATCCGCCGTATCCCCTATCGGCGCGAGCACGTACACGTCCGCGCCGCCCAGCTTCAGCGTATCGCCCGCGCTCAGCGTGCCCAGGCTTAAGCCCTGCTTTTGGGCATATCGCTTATAGCTTATAAAATAGTTCTGGTCATAATCCAGCGTGCTGGAATACGCCGCGTAAACGCGCACTTTGTTCAGCGGCCCGCACAGCCCGCCCACGTGATCGTCGTGCGGGTGCGTATTTACCATATATTTCAGCTCGTCCAGGTCCAACGCCTTCATCAGCGCCACCAGCTTTGAGCTGTTGTCCGCGGTGCCGCCGTCCACTATCATGGATTCGCCGTCGCAGGTGATAAGGCAGGAATCGCCCTGCCCCACGTCGATGAAGCGCGCGGTAAGGTCGGCCCGCGCGCACAGCGGCGCGGCGATCAGGCACAGCGCCATAAGCGCCGCGCAGACCGCCCGCACGCGGCGCATAATTTTCATCACGATTTAGCACCCAGCAGTTCAACCCCGCCCACCGGCAGCTCGCGCGATATGCGGTCGAGCGCAATCTGGTCGAGCGTGGCTATTATTACGGTGCCCTCCGCATCGTATTCCTCGCTGATTACATTGCCCTGCTCATGTATGCGGCTGACAAGCTGACCCTTGGAGTAAGGCACGCATATGCGCACCCGGTGCAGCATCGCCGCCGCGCGCGATTGTATCTCGCGCAGAAGTTCGTCCAGACCCTCGCCCGTGCGCGCCGATACGTAGAATTGACCCTTAGGCAAAGGCATACGCTCGGTCAGGTTATCGCACTTATTGAACGCCTCTATTACGGGCTTGCCGCCCGCGCCCAGCTGTGCCAGCACCTCGCCTACTACCTTGCGCTGTGCGCGCCATTCGGGGTTGGACGCGTCCGATACCACTACAAGCAGGTCGGCCTTGACTACCTCCTCCAGCGTTGCCTTGAACGCGCTGACCAGTTCGTGCGGCAGCTTGTTTATAAAGCCGACCGTATCGATAAGCAGGCAGCTCTGATTGTCAGGCAGTGACAACTGCCGCGTGGTGGTGTCCAGCGTGGCGAACAGCTTATCCTCGGCCAGCACGTCCGCGCCCGACAAGCGGTTGAGCAGCGTAGACTTGCCCGCGTTGGTGTAGCCCACCAGCGCGACCACCGGCACGCCGTTTTTCTGACGCTGACGGCGCTGAAGTTCGCGCTGGGCGATAAGCTCTCTAAGCTCGGCATTCACGTCGGCTATGCGGCGGCGGATATAGCGGCGATCCTGCTCCAGCTTGCTTTCGCCGGGGCCGCGCGTGCCTATGCCGCCCGCGAGCCGGCTCAGTGCCGTGCCCTGACCCGTGAGCCGAGGCAGTCTGTATTGAAGCTGTGCCAGTTCGACCTGGAGCTTGCCCTCGCGCGAGCGGGCGCGCTGCGCGAATATGTCAAGTATAAGTCCGGTGCGGTCGATGCACCTTACGCCGATGCCCTCCTCCAGATTGCGCAGCTGCGCGCCGGTCAGCTCGTCGTCGAATATACAAATGTCTATGTCGAGCGCCTGAGCGGTGAGCGACAGCTCCTCCACCTTGCCCGAGCCGATATAGGTTGCCGGGTCGGGTTTAGGCAGGCGCTGAAGCACGCGCTCTATCACCACGCCGCCCGCCGTATCGGTCAGCGCCGCCAGCTCGTCCAGCGATTCGGCACTGTCCACCGATATAAGCAGGGCTCGCTCCTCATCCGACTCCAGCCCCGACCACGCGCGCACGCGCCCGTCGGCCAGCGCGATTTCGTGCATCCATTCCTCCTGCGGAATGCAGCCCACCGGCACGCACGGCGGCTCGATTACCTCGACCGCGCCGCCCGCGCCCATTTCGCCTAAAAAGCCCACGCCTATTTCGCGCGCCTTGCCGCCCCTTACGCTGATTGCGGCCATCGCGTCGAAGTTCATGCTTCTGAGCGCCTGCCTGTCCACGCCGGACAGGCGCGCCTCGCCCTCCGGGTGTGTGTGTATGCACCTTATCATGGACAGCCGACCCGGATTGCGCCTGAGACGCAGGCTTTTCAGCGGCACGCTCTCGGGGCCGCCCACGGTTATGTCCATCACGCGCCCGTCGCGGCTTATGTACACGCTGACCTCGCGGTTGCATATGGCCGTGAACGCCGCCATGCGCTCTATTATCTCGGGCGGCGCAAAGCAATCGCCCTCCACCTGAATATCATATACCTCGCGCAGCCGGTCTATCGCCGACTGGCGCACGCCGTCAATATTGCCGTTTACCTTGTTTTCGTTCATGAATCCTCCCAAAGCCGCTGTGCGGCGGTCTAAAAGTCGATCATACGGGCGGCTCTGCCCGCGCACACCGCGCGCGGCGCATATGTATTTGCCCGCCCGGACGCATATGCACTTCATCATAGCTTCTGCGCCCGCCTAGAATATTATACCACATCGCGTCGATTTGTAAAGTAAATTTACTTGACGCAATTCAGTTTGCGGCTAAAAAGCGATTTTCATAATCGTTGCTTTTCTTGAAGGTATATGATATTATAGTGTTGTATACCGAATCATTATTTTTACTTTTGTGCTCATCTGAACATTTCAGGAGGTGTACATCGATGTTCAGAAATCATCTGCGTCGTATTGGCATAATCATACTGATGCTCTCGCTCATGATCCCGCCAGTTTCTGCACAGGCATCCCCCTACGATTCTTACGAAGCGATAACCGACTTGTATGGCCGAACACCTTTCAAGTATTACCGCGTCGGCGGATCTTGCACAATAAAGGTCGATCCAAATCTCGCCCCTTACAATCTGTATGTAAGCAGCCCCTCCGTCGCACAAGTAACCAACGTCGCCCCGCATACATTCTTTGTCAAATTCATTAAAGAAGGCAGCGCTTACATAATCGTACAGCGCATAGGCGATGACGTAAGGCACTACATACGTTTTGCGGCATACAACAAGCTTGTCAGAACTGTAAGCGGCACCTCGGCCGTTTATCTTCTGCCCGGCGAAACGTTCAAGCCTCTTATAAAAATAGTTCCATCCGACGCGCATTACGTAATCGATTTTTCCGTCAACTCCAGCTGGATAGCGAGAGTGGGCAGGAAGACAGGCATGATAACTGCGCGCCGCAGAGGCGAGACGAAAGTCATTGTCTACGTCCGACCAGACTATAAAGCGCCGTACTCAGACCGAAGCACAAAAACGAAGGAAATAAACGTGTACGTCGGCGACTACATTCGGGAGATAACCGAGATAAACGCCACCAGTCTGCGCATAGTCATGCGCACAAACACCCGAAACCTAAAGTCACAGAATTTTGCCATCGTGAATCGGGATTCTGAAAACTCCGCGCCCGGCGTTGCGTCTCTTGACATTCTGGGTGAAAAGGAAGTCCTTCTCCATCTGGACGCGCCGCTTAAAACCGGGTACTACGCCGTGAAGCTGGATGGCAGACAGCGCTCGTTCTATTACGAGGAACCCGCACCTACGCCCACGCCCTTGCCCACTGCCAAGCCTACACCCAAACCTACGGCTGCCCCTACTCCTGAACCCACCGCCATTCCTACACCTGAGCCTACTCCCGAACCCACCGCCATTTCTACACCTGAACCAACCCCCGAACCGACAATCGAGCCAACGCCTTCACCCACCGCCGAACCGTATCTCGCATCGATAGAGCTTGAACAGCACTCAATCGAAATCATGGACAGGGAAAGCGACGAAGTGCGCATAAACGGATTCGACCAGTACGGCAGCGCATTCAGTCTCGCGGACGTGCCGCTCGCGATGGAGCTAAACCGCACCGACGGCGCGACTGCCTACATGACCGAACAGCACACGTACAGCGACGACGACATCATAGTATCGATATACCGCGCAAATGGCAAGCCGCGCCTGATGATGCTGGCGCAATGGCTGTGCAATCAGGTCGAGTGGCGCATAACCGTTAAGGCGGGCGATAGTCTTAGCGATACCATCACGCTAAAGACCACGCAGAACCCGTTCCCCATCGTGTGGCCTGACCCGCCTGCGGATGAGATGTGCGAGTATTGCAACCACGAGCATCCTATTGAGCATTGTAAAGCCGGCGATTGCGAATTTAAGTCCTGCCCATACCTTCAGGAATACAACGCCGGGCATCCCGGAGACGTGCCGCCCGAAATAGATACCGACAACTGACCATCGTCCCCGCCCGACCGCATAATGATATACAGCGTTTCAGGAGGTGTACATAGATGCTAAGGAATCATCTGCGCCGTATTGGCATAATCGTACTGATGCTCTCGCTCATGATCCCGCTGATTCCCTCTACGGCAAGTGCGGCCCGTATATATGATGGCAACGGGCGCAGGCTGCCGGAATATGTTCAGGTTGGCCGCACTGTCAGGATAATTGTTCCACAGAATCTGGCTCCATACAACCTTAATATATCCAACCCATCCATCGTTAAAGTCACAAATTTGGGCGAGCATACTTTTGAGCTTGAATTTCTAAAGTCCGGAAAAGTCACGATAACTGTCAGCAGAATCGGAAGATTTTCTAACGCCGTACACACATTTGAAGTGCGCAAGCAGCTGGTTAAGATACTGAACGTATCCCCGGCCAATCTTTATATTGCCCCCGGAGATCAGCGCACGATTTCTGCAAGTGTATATCCCGCAAGTGCAAAGCACGCCATAGAATACGACGCCAAAGACCCCCGTGCTGTAACAATTGACGAGCAAAGCGGCAAAGTAACCGCACTCAGACGAGGCTGGACGAGAATTGACGTATACGCCAAGGCCAGTTCAAGCGCCTCCATTTACGACCCGACCACTAAAAAGCGAACCGTAAATGTGTACGTCGGCCATTACATTGGCAATATAGCGCACATTGATGACACAAGCATACGCCTGAACATGCGCACACGCTCAACCTTCCTTAGCCCGGCCGACTTTGAACTCAGGCACATAGGTTCGGACGAGGTCGCGTCGGATATTTGCGCGCTTGAGTTTCCGAGTGAGAAAATCGTTATTCTCCACCTGAGCGAGCCGCTTAAATCAGGCTGGTACGATTTATGGCTGGATAGGCGCAAGATTTCGTTCGGTTTCACCGCGCCTGAACCCACGCCTACGCCTGTGCCAACGGCTGAACCTACTCCTGAACCGACTGCTGTTCCCACGCCCGAACCCACGGCTGTACCTACACCCGAGCCGACAATCGAACCCACGCCTGAACCTACTTCCGAACCTACGCCCGAACCAACCACCGAACCGTATCTTGCGTCAATCGAATTGGAGCAGCACTCAATTGAAATCATGGACAGGGAAAGCGACGAGGTGCGCGTAAACGGCTTCGACCAGTACGGCAATGAATTCAGTCTCGCCGATGTGCCGCTTTCTATGGAGCTTACCCGCACCGACGGCGCGACTTCCTACATGACCGAACAGCATACGTACAGCGACGACGACATCATAGTATCGATCTATCGAGCAAACGACAAGCCGCGCCTTATGATGCTGGCGCAATGGCTATGCGATCAGGTCGAGTGGCGCATAACCGTTAAGGCAGGCGACGGTCTTAGCGATAGTATCACGTTAAAGACCACGCGGAACCCCTCCCCCATCGTTTGGCCTGACCCGCCCACGGATAAGAAGCAATGCCCGCATTGCGGCTGCATTGATGATGACTGTTTTGATGGCGATTGCACTTGCCCTGATTGCCTACATTATCAGCCCGAAACCGACAATCCCAGAACCTATCTGTCCGGCGACTGACTAACCCGAAGCATCGCATGGTAACATAAAGCGAATTTAGGAGGTGTACATACATGTTCCGGAATCATCCGCGCCGTTTTATCGCAACACTGCTGATTCTCCTGCTCCTGATCCCGGCGACCTGTGCGCACGGCTGGCCCATGACGATAGCAACGGGTCAAGAGCCGCCCCGGTATGTCGAGATAAACAGCAACCTGCGGATAACTGTCCATACTTTTACTCCATACAACATATACATATCCGACCCGACCGTAGTTCGAATAACCAACCTCGGCAACCACAGCTTCGCACTCAAGTTCCTAAAGCTCGGGAGCGCTACGCTGACGGTTGCTCCCATCGGAAAGGACTTTACGTTTTCGCGCACATTCGACGTGGTTAGGCAGATGCCCAAGCGCCTGTACGTCAGCCCGGACAAGATGTACCTCGCCGTGGGAGAAACGCGCAAGATCACCACGCGCGTGACGCCGCGCAATGTGCCGCACGTCATAAAGTATTTCTATACCGACAGCATCGAAATTGCGCGGGTCAACCATGATACAGGCGCAGTAACCGGCGCGAGCCGCGGCGAAACGATACTGCAAATTGCGCTGGCCTATACGAAATACTCTGCATTTGATGCCAGCACAAAATGGGGCCGGGTGAGGGTCTACGTCGGCGATTACATGGGCGATGTAAATCATGTGGACGAAACCAGCATACGCCTGTCCATGCTCACCCGCTCGACAGGCCTTAACCCCGCCGATTTTGAACTCAGGCGCGTGGATTCGGCCGATGCCGCGCCGGGCATTTACGCGCTGGAGTTTCCGAGTAAAGGCGGCGTAATACTCCACCTGAACGAGCGGCTCAAAACCGGGCGGTATGAGGTGTGGCTGGACGGACGCAAGCTTTCGTTCTGGTTCAACGCGCCCGATCCCACGCCCACGCCTGTGCCGACGGCTGTTCCTACGCCTGAACCTACTCCCGAACCTACCGCTGTTCCCACTCCCGAGCCTACCCCCGAACCGACAATCGAACCCACGCCTGAACCCACCGCTGAGCCGCACCTTGCGTCAATCGCATTGGAGCAGCACTCCATCGAAATCATGGACAGAGAAAGTGACGAGGTGCGCATAAACGGCTTTGACCAATACGGCAATGCGTTCAGTCTCGCGGACGTGCCGCTTTCGATGGAGCTAAACCGCACCGACGGCGCAACTTCCTACATGACCGAACAGCATACGTACAGCGACGACGATATTATAGTATCGATCTATCGCGCAAACGGCAAACCGCGATTGATGATGCTGGCGCAATGGCTGTGCAATCAAGTTGAATGGCGCATAACCGTTAAAGCGGGCGACGGTCTGAGCGACAGTATCACGCTAAAGACCGTGCGCAACCCCGCGCCTATCGTGTGGCCCGAAACGGATTCCGGGGACAACTGCCCGTACTGCGATCACCCGATAATGTGGTGCAAAAAAGGCGATTGCCGGAATGAGGACTGCCCTTATCTAAAGGAGTACAAAAAAACTCATCCCGACACCGACATCCCGGCGGGCGACTCCGATCCTTTCGAAAATGATTCCGGCGATTAGCCATTTCCCCGGCTTTACCGTATAAAAAGGTATAAAGTAAAAACAAAGGAGGTATTACCCATGACCAAGGGCAAATCGCGATTTGTCATCGTATTCGTACTGCTGACGGCGCTAATGCTTCAGTTGGTACCCGTCGCCGCGTTTGCCGCAGGCCACGCCGCGCTTCACACAAACGCCGAAGCGGTCGAGGCAAACGCACGGGCGGCATATGCCATCGCCGCCATAGATTACGACGGCGCAAGCCGCCTGACCGTGCGTTTCAAAACCACTCCGCCCACTGTAAGCAATAGTTATAACTTCTGGCTTACCGACAAAAGCGGCAGCACAATCTATTTTAAGTCGATCAGCAAAACTGCCGATCTTACATGGTCTATTGAGCTGCACAGCGCGCTTTTAGACGGCAAGTATACGCTGCACTTCAAATCGAACGACCCGGCGCACAGCTTTACCGTGTCCTCGCATGAGCCTGTGCCCACCGCACAGCCCACCGAGGCTCCCACGGCCGAACCTACCGCCGAGCCCACTGCCGAGCCTTCCAAAGCGCCATTGCTCACGTCGATCAGATTTGAAACCGATCACGCCGAAGTAATGACGCGCGACAGCACCGCAATCAGGATATACGGGTTCGACCAGTACGGCGATCCGTTCGACCTTAGCGGAGTCAAGCTGGAATACTCGGTCGAACTTTCGGGCGGCGAGGCGCATTCCACGCTCGCCGAAAACCGGACGTTCAGCAAATACGACACGCTGTTTTCGATATACCGCATAAACGGCAAGCCGCGCCTGATGGCGCTGGCGGGCATGTCCGCGCGGCTGGGTACATGGCAGATAACCGTGCACGCCGAGGGCGGGCTTCGCGCCACAGCACAAGTGCGCATAGTCGAAAATCCCAACCCGATAGTGTGGCCGGCAGTTTCTACACCTACGCCTACACCCACACCTACACCCGCGCCTACACCCACACCTGAACCCACACCTGAACCCACACCTGTACCTGAACCCACACCTGTACCTGAACCCACAAAGAGGCCTGATCCTTACACTACGGGCTAATAAATATGGTAGAACAGTACAGCGCGCCCAGTTTCCGAGCCGGCATAGCCGCCGTTGACACGCTGTATGCAGGGACAATCGCCCTGCCGTTGACGCGCCGATCCGGCAAACCCTTCTCCCGCGCTTTACCCGCGCCCGCTTGACACGCGCCGCGCGCACAGAGTATAATTTCATCAGTCTAAAACCAATTTATACTTTGGAGGAATGCGCAATGTACGTATACAAGACCAGGGGCACCTGTTCCAAGGCCATAGAGATCGAGCTGGACGGCGACACGGTAAAGTCGGTGCGCTTCATAAACGGCTGCAAGGGCAACACCGCGGGCGTGGCAAAGCTGGCCGAGGGCATGAAGGTGGACGAGGTAATCGCGCGGCTCAAGGGCATACCCTGTCAGGGCAACACTTCCTGTCCCGATCAGCTGGCGCGCGCGCTGGAGCAGATGAAGGCCGAAGGGCTGCAATAAGCCGATGTATAAGACGGAGCCGTCCCATGCGGGCGGCTCCGTTTTTTTGCCCGCCGCGAAAAGCCAAATGACAGGCGCGGCGCGCGGGCGCACTGTGCGCCGCGATCTTGCAGGCTGATCAGCGCCATGCCGCCGCACTCCGTTTGGCATTTTGCTTAAAGCCGCGCGAGAATGCAGGCGAAGTGCGGTGGGAAGCGGCCCCTGCGGCAAAACGCGCCGTGAACGGCAAAAGCGCCCATGAAGGCTCCAAGGCCTTCATGGGCGCTCAACAGGCGCAATGCAGCGGCGAAAGGTACGGCTAAGCAAATCGCATTCGCACCACATCGGTCCGGTCATGCGGTCTGTGCGGCGGCGATTCCCGCGCTTTTTTCACAGATTTATTTCCGTCCTGCTCAAACCGGGCAAAGCGGGCGAAAGGCGGCTGTTCAAAAGAGCAGCCGCCTTTTCCGGCGAACGAGAGCCGGGAAGGGGCGCGGAGCCATTTGCCCGCGCCCCTAAATATGATGCTATCTACTTCCAAATGCTTTTCGGCGAGCCTGCTCGCGCCGCATACGCCCTGCGGCCAGCGCAAGGCATTTTGCAGGACAGGCGCGGGTGGGGTATGCCCATTAAGCCTAACCCACGCTGCCCAGGTCTGCTTCCAGCAGTTCCGGGGCGATCCAGCCCATAAGACCGCCGGGGGCAATGCCCTGCGCCAGTTCATACTTTTCGATGAAGCGGCGCAGCATGGCGGCTATCTCGGCGCGGGTCGCCGCAGCCTGCGGGTCGAGCATATCGCCGGGCTTTCCATCCATCAGGCCGCTGGCGACCGCCCACTGCATCGCCGCCCTTGCGGTATCCGCGATTTCGTCCGCGTCCTTGAATTTGTCAAGGTCTTCATCTGCGGTCAAATCGTATTCCTTGCAGCCCGCGTAGCGGTAGAATATGGCCGCAAGCTGTTCGCGGGTGATGGGCTCGTCCGGCTCGAACCTGTCTTCACTATGGCCGTCGAACCCTTCTTCGACATAGCCATCGAATATGCCGTTTTCCGCCGTCCACGTGATCGCGTCGGCATACTGCGCCCCGGTTTCCACATCGATAAAGCTGTTTTTGCCCTCCGGCTCGGGGCTGCCCTCCATGCGCCAGAGAATGGCCGCCATCATGCCGCGCGTCGCCGTATCGTGCGGGCTGAACAGCGTATCGCCGGTGCCGAGCATCAGCCCATTTTCATATACGAACATAACGTCGCCGTAGAACCAGTCCATTTCGGAAACGTCGGTAAAGGGGTTCGCGCCTGTGCCAGTGCTTTCGTCCGCGCGCCAGCCTGCATACACGGTCGTATGCTTCGTCAGATAAACGCCGGAAACCCTGTTGGTCAGGCCGCGGTCGCTGTACCAGCCGATAAAGGTATGCCCGCGCCAGGTCGGCGCATACCCGGTCAGGTCGATGTAGGTGTCGCGCTTTGCGCGCACGCTGGCAATATCGCTGCCGCCGCCCGTTTCAAAGCGCAGCGTGTAGTAAGCGACGGACGGATCGTCGCCGCCGGTGTATGTCCAATGCGCGTACACGGCGGTATTTGCAGAGAATGCGGTATCGGTCGTGATCTTTTCGCCGCCGCTCTTTTGGGTGTACCAGCCGTCGAAGCTATAGCTGCCGCTGCGGGAAGCGCCGGGCAGGGCCGCCAGCTTCTGGCCGGTGGTAGTCATGCTGCCGACCGAGGGCGTGCCGCCGTTGCCGTCAAACGTGACTATGTACTCTACGGGCGCGGGCGGCGCGTCCTGCTCAAATATGGCCTTTATCATAACGCTGCCGTCGGGCATGGCGAACTTGTTATTGGCGATGGTAACGCCGCCGCTGACCACCTGCCACTCCTTAAAGTGATAGCCCGCGTTTGGCGCGGCGGTCAATGTGATCTCCGTGCCGGTCGAAGCCATGGTGGGGCTTGCAGACGCCGTGCCGTTGCCGTCCGTGGTCACTATTACGGGGTACTCGACGGGCGCAGGCGGCGCGTCCTGCTCGAATATGGCATTTATCGCCACGCTGCCGTCGGGCATGGTGAACTTATCGTTGGCTATGGTAACGCCGCCGCTGACTACCTGCCACTCCTTAAAGTGATAGCCCGCGTTTGGCTGGGCAGTCAATGTGATCTCCGTGCCGGTCGAAGCTGTGGAAGTGTTTGCGGACGCCGTGCCGTTGCCGTCCGTGGTCACTATTACGGGGTACTCGACGGGCGCGGGCGGCGCATCCTGCTCAAATATGGCCTTTATCATAACGCTGCCGTCGGGCATGGCGAACTTGTCATTGGCGATGGTAACGCCGCCGCTGACCACCTGCCACTCCTTAAAGTGATAACCCGCGTTTGGCTGGGCGGTCAATGTGATCTCCGTGCCGGCCACGGCTTTTGCATGAGATGCAGACGCCGTGCCGTTTCCATCCGTTTTCACGGTGATGGGGAACTGCTCGTCGACCTTATCCTCCACCGTCAGCGTGCCGTTGACCCTGTTGAGCGAATACCGCTCGTCCCAGCCGGATTTGAGGG
>CAOKFD010000058.1:0-17244 GCA_948467645.1 uncultured Eubacteriales bacterium
TGGTTATCCCTAAGGAAATTCGGCGCACTCTTAGAATTCGGGAGGGCGACCCGCTGGAAATATACACCGACCACGACGGCGAGGTAGTGCTGAAAAAGTACTCGCCCATCGGCGAAATCGCCAGCGTGGCCAAGGACTATACCGACGCATTGCTCAGAACGCTGGGGCATGTGGCTATTATAACCGACCGGGACGTGGTCGTGTCCGCGTCCGGCTCGCCTAAAAAAGAGCTGTGGGAAAAGCCTATTTCCAGCGAAATGGAAAGCGCAATGCACAACCGGCAGCTGCTTCGCTTGGGCGACATAGAGGGCATGGACCCGGCGCGCGCCGGTATGCGGCTGATACCGGTCACGGGCGAGGAGCTAACCACGCACTATATAAGCCAGATAATCTGTCCCATAATCGCCGACGGCGAAGTCGTGGGCTGCGTGGTGCTGATGGGGCGCGAAGGCGAACGCATGGGCGACGTCGAAACCAAGGTCGTCGAGACAACGGCCAGTCTCGTGGGTCGCCAGATGGAACAGTGATGGCAATGGCAATTTTAGCCGGCCGCGTGCTTTTTTGGTGCGCGGCCGGCTGCTTTTTAACACGGACGCCCGCTTGATGCCTCAAATATGCCGAAATTTCGGGCTTTCCGGGCGTATATTCACTTTTTCATGCTTTATTAATCGTGTAAAGCGTGGTATAATCGGCCTGCAATGCATATGTTCGGAATATCCGGACAATGAAAGGCGATGCATAGATGAAGAATCGCGGTAAGAATAAATCGTTTCTCGCGGGCGCGGCTATACTGGGCGTGGCGGGACTTATTTGCAAGGTGATCGGCGCGGTATACAGAATACCGCTGTCCAACTATATATTACATAAGGAAGGCATTGCCTATTATCAGGTGGCCTATCCCGTGTATTCGACATTGCTGGTCGTGTCCAGCGCCGGTCTGCCGACTGCGATCTCGCGCATGGTGGCCGAGCGCGTGCAGCAGGGCCGCGAACGCGACGCGCTGGGAGTGTTCAGAACGGCGCTAATGACGCTGCTGGTGATAGGACTCTTGAGCAGCGCCATATTGCTCACGTTCTCAAGGCAGATAGCCACATTTTTGGGCGCGCCCAATGCTCAGTTCGCACTGATGGCTATCGCTCCGGCACTATTGCTGGTAGCGGTTATGTCAGCATACCGCGGCTATTTCCAGGGTATGCAGAACATGACGCCAACAGCAGTGTCTCAGCTTATTGAACAGGTAGGTAAGCTGGCCGCTGGTTTCCCGCTGGCAGCTTATATGATGAAGTACGGCCCGGAATACGGCGCGGCGGGCGCGCTGCTGGGCGTGTCCGTTTCCGAAGCGCTGGCGTTAGTATTCGTTATGGTGCGCAAATGGATGTTCCATGGCGAATTGGATAAGCGGCTCAGATGGGCTGATGCGCGAGCTGATCTGACTGGCGATGGCGAAGAAACGTTTAGGAATACCGTAAAGACGCTTTTCGCAATAGCGATACCTATCACGATTGGTGCGACAATAATGCCTATCGTAGGCATGACCGACACCATGATCGTAATAAACCGCCTGCAGGACATCGGTTTTGACGAGCAGACCGCGACCAACCTGTACGGCCTGTTCACCGGCAACGTGAATACCGTTGTCAATATGCCTCAGGTATTGACTGTGGCGCTGTCGATGGCACTGGTACCCGCGATAACCGCCAGCATGACGTCCAAGAACTACCGCGCGATGCGCGCCACCGTCAAGCAGGGCATGAAGCTCAGCTGGATGATAGGTATGCCGTGCTGCGTGGGCCTTCTGATGCTGGCCAAGCCGGTCATGCGCCTTCTGTACTCCAGCTACGGCGCGGACGACCTTAACACCATGGCGGGCATACTGCGCATAATGTCGTTTGCGATAATGTTCCTGTCGGTCGTGCAGACCACCACCGGCATACTTCAGGGCGTAGGCCGCGTTATCGTGCCCGTACTGTCGCTTGCTATCGGCGCTATATTTAAGGTGATAATCAACTACATGCTGGTCGGCATACCCGCGATCAATATTTACGGCGCGCCGATAGGCACGATAGTGTGCTACGCGGTTGCGGCCATACTCAATACATTCATGATCTGCTACATAACGCGCACAAAATTCTCGTTTAGCGAGATAATCGGCAAGCCCGCGATCTCGGTAATGGCGATGGCGTTCGTGCTGGCCGTGATGATGCTGGTTCTGCCCAAGTACGCCGAAAGCCGCATATTCGCACTTATAGGCGTTGTGATCGGCGCGGCGGTATATGGCATGATGCTGGTGCTGACCGGCGCGATTACTAAGGAAGATATGAAGATAGTGCCCGGCGGCGCGCGCATAACCGCGCTGCTCAGGCGTATGAAGATCTGGAGGTAAACCGATGCTGTACATCGTAGGACTCGGCCCGGGCGATGCGGATTATATAACTCCGCGCGCGCTTAATGTGCTTAAAGAATGTAAGCGCGTGATGCTGCGCACCGGGCGAATCAAGTGTGCGGAATATCTGGCTGGACAGGTTGGGTACGAGACGCTGGACGACATATACGAATCGAGCGATGACTTTGACGCGTTGTGCGCAGGCATATCAAAGCGCGTGTTGACTGCCGCAGCACAGGACGACATCGCATACGCCGTAAGCGACGTGTCCGAGGCTACCGTGGGCGCGGTAATGCAAAGCGCCAATGCGATGGGCAAGTCCGCGCCGCGCATCGAGATAGTGCCGGGCGTGCCCGCGTGCGGCGCGGCCACTGCGGGACTGTCGGGCGAATTTCAGATAGCCGACGCGGCCGATTGGGAAAGCGTACACATAAACCCGCGTCTGCCGCTTATCATAAGGGAGATGGACACGCGCCTACTGGCGAGCGAGATAAAGCTCAGACTGATGGACAAGTATCCCGCCGATTCGCGCGTGACGTTCTTTGCAAGCAGTGTAAATGGTGTGCAGCACAGTTACGAAATACCGCTGGAGCAGCTCGACCGGCAGGCCAAGTACGACCACACGGTGTGCGCGCGCATAGAGGCGGTCACGCTGGACGAGCTGAGCGAGCGCGTGATGAGCTCCGACGGCGATACGCATTTCGACTTTGAGCATCTGGTCGAGGTGGTGCGCAAACTCCGCGCGCCCGACGGCTGCCCCTGGGACAGGGAACAGACGCACGAAAGCCTGCGCCGTTCGCTGCTGGAGGAGTGCTACGAGGTGCTGGAGTGCATTGACGCTCAGAACTGGGATCACCTGTACGACGAGCTGGGCGATCTGCTTTTGCAGGTGGTAATGCACGCGCAGATCGCGTCCGAGTACGACGAATTCACGATAGACGACGTGACTCACGCCATCTGCCAGAAGATGATATTCCGTCACAGCCATATATTCGGCAGCGATAAGGCCGCCGACTCGCGCGAAGTATTGAAGCTCTGGGAGGAGCGCAAGAAGAAGGAAAAGGGCCTTAAAACCACCGGCGACGCGATGGAGGGCGTGAGCCGCAGTCTGCCCGCGCTGCTGCGCGCCGACAAGGTACAGAACAAGGCTAAGCAGGTCGGCTTCGACTGGGACAACCCGTACTCGGCGCTGGACAAGGTGCGCGAGGAAGCCGATGAAGTAGCCGCGGCGCTCAAAGACAATACCAATGTTGAGGAAGAACTTGGCGATCTGCTGTTTGCGTGCGTCAACGTGGCGCGGCTGAGCGGGTTCGATTCCGAACAGGCGCTGCGCATGGCTACTCAAAAATTTATGGACAGGTTTACGCGCATGGAACGCGCGATACTTGACGACGGCAAGCAATTGTCGGCGATGACCCTTGAGGAAATGGATAAATACTGGGATCGAATCAAACATTAATTTTCAGGGAGGAAATTTTACTATGAATAAGACCGATTTTATCACCGAAGTAGCCCGCAAGGCTAACGTGACCAAGGCCGAGGCGGAGCGCGTAATGAGCGCGTTTGAGGATGTAGTGGTATCCGCGCTGAAGGCTGACGACAAGGTACAGCTGACCGGCTTTGGCGTATTCGAGAGCAAGTCCCGCGCCGCCCGCACCGTGCGCAACCCCGCGACCGGCGAGATGATGGACATCGCTGCGACGCGCGTGGCTTCGTTCAAGGCCGGCAAGCGCCTCAAGGATGCTATCGGCGCGGAGTCCGACGCGGAATAAGCATCGGCTGTGTAATAATATGTGGGGCGGTTTGCTTTCGCGGGCGCGACGGCTCACCGCCCCTTCGGCGTACATACGGATAATTTGTCATAAGTAAGGTGTTTTGGAGGTCTTTTAATGGCAAGGGGTAAGGACAAGAACAAGGAGCAGGAGCAAAATAAGGGCGCAACCGAGTCCATGCGGCTGGATAAATACCTCAAGGTATCGCGCATAATCAAGCGCCGCACAGTGGCGGGCGAGGCGTGCGACGGCGGCCGCGTGCTGATAAACGGCAAGGAAGGCAAGCCCGGCGCGCAGATCAAGGTGGGCGATAAGCTGGAGGTTCGCTTTGGCGCGCGCCGCATGGTTTACGAGGTGGTCACGCTGTCCGAACACGTGCTCAAGTCCGACGCAAACGGCATGTACAGGCTGATAAGCGACGGGACGGACGAGCAATGAGCGCAAACTGTTATGCAATAATCGCGGCCGCCGGTATGGGTAGCCGCATGGGATTGGGCTATAACAAGGCATACATGCCGCTGGACGGCCAGCCGGTGCTTTTGCGCACGCTGGACACGCTGATGAACAGCGGCCTGTATGCGGGCGCGGTAATCGTGATACGTCCGGACGAGCGCGCTCAGGTGGAAGATATGCTTTCCGGCTGCAATTGGCACGTGATACTCGCAGACGGCGGCGATACGCGCCAGGCAAGCGTAAGAAACGGCCTTGCCGCACTGCCTGAAGAATGCAGGTACGTGGCCGTGCACGACGCGGCGCGCCCCTTCGTGACGCGGCATATATTGAAAGAAACGCTCAAGTCCGCAATCGAATACGGCTCGGGCGTGGCCTGCACCAAAGTCACCGATACGATAAAGCAGGTTGATGATAACGGCATAGTGCATACGCTAAATCGCGACAGCCTGCGCGCGGTGCAGACGCCGCAGGTGTTTGAAAAGAGCCGCTTAATCGCAGCGCACGAATGGGCGCATGAAAACGGCATAAGCGCGACCGACGACAGCGCGCTTGTCGAAATGAAGGAAGGGAGCGTGCATCTGGTGGCGACTGAAGATGGAGCGCTCAATATAAAGCTGACCACGCCCGCCGATATTGATCGGATTAAGAAGCAGCCGACTCTGCGAACCGGCATGGGCTATGACGCGCATCGGCTGGTCGAGGGGCGCAAGCTGATACTGTGCGGCGTGGACGTGCCTTACGAGCGCGGACTGCTGGGGCATTCGGATGCGGATGTGGCTACCCATGCGCTGATCGACGCGCTGCTGGGTGCGGCGGGACTGGGCGACATTGGCCGCATGTTTCCCGACAGCGATATGCAGTTTAAGGACATAAGCTCGATAAAGCTGCTGCGTGCGGCTGTTAAGCGCATAAACGACGCGGGCATTAGCATAAACAACTGCGACATAACGATAGTGGCCCAGCGCCCCAAGCTTCTGCCCTATATAGATAAGATGCAATCCACGCTCGCGGACGCGATGGGCATTGACAAATCCCGTGTGAACGTAAAGGGCAAGACCACCGAAGGCATGGGATTTGAAGGTACGGGTGAGGGCATGTCGGCCTACTGCGCCGCCAGCGTGATCGTGTGCGAATGAGCCAAAGGGCGAAGCCCGGATGGAGGAAATATATGAATACACTGATAGACAACGTGCGCCTATGGACGGGCGAAAACGCGATTGACGACGCGTGCATACAGATAAAGGATACGCGCATAGCCTATGCCGGGGCGCGCGCGGCTGCACCCGAATTTGCGGCGGATACCATCATCGACGGCAAGGGCGGCATAGCCCTGCCCGGTCTGGTCAACGCGCATACGCACCTGCCCATGACGCTGGTGCGCGGCGTGGGTACCGACCTGCCGCTGATGGACTGGCTGCACAAAATCTGGCCGCTCGAAGACAAGCTCACGCCCGAGCTTATGCGCATAGGCACTCAGATGAGCTGCATCGAGGCGCTGCGCACCGGCACGACCTGCTTTGCCGATGCGTACATGATGAGCGAAACCATCGCCCAGACTGTGGCCGACGCGGGTATGCGCCTTAACATATGCCGCATGATGACCGGCGAAACCGCCCCCGAAAAAATGGCCGAGCAGCGCGCGCTGTTCAGCCACTTCAACGGCGCGGCGGGCGATCGCGTGCGAGTGTACATCGGCCTGCACGCCGAGTATACGTCCGATGAAAGTCTGGTGCGCGATCTGGCCAGCCTCGCGGGCGAGCTGGGCACCGGACTGCACGTACACGTAAGCGAAACCAAGTCCGAGGTAGAGGAATGCCGCGCGCGCCGAAACGGCCGCTCGCCGGTGCGCTATCTTGCGGATGCGGGCGCGTTCGATGTGCCTGCGCTTGCGGCGCACTGCGTCTGGGTGGACGAGGACGACATGGATATACTCAAGCAAAAGAATGTAACGCCGGTGCACAACCCGGTCAGCAATCTGAAGCTGGCCAGCGGCATCGCGCCCATCGAGCGTATGCGCGAAAAGGGCATCAACGTGGCGCTGGGCACCGACGGCGCGGCCAGCAATAACACGATGGATATGTTCGAGGAACTAAAACTCACCGCCATACTCCAAAAGGGCGCGACGCATGTCGCAACCGCCATGCCTGCCGCCGAAGCGCTGAAAATATCCGCGCAAAACGGCGCGCGCGCGCTGGGCTTTAACGACGTGGGCGAGATTAAGGCCGGCAACCGCGCCGACATAGTGCTGATCGGCAACGCCAACCCCGCGCATACCGCCTCGCGCGACGTGCCGGGCACGCTGGTGTATGCGACAAGCGGCGCGGACGTGCGCATGACGATGGTGGACGGCCGCGTGCTTTATATGGACGGTGAGTTTAAGACGCTGGACGAAGGACGCGTGCGCGCCGAATTTGCCCATGCCGTAGACGAACTGCTGGGCTGAGACCCGCGCGTTCGTCTGCGCAGCGGCGCGGGATTGCAGCTTATTGAGGCAGATTGCGAAATGCGCCTTGCCTTTAAGACTGACTAAACATAGTCAGGCAGAATACGCAGCGCATTTATGTAAGGCAATCGACCGGATAGAAACGCCCTTGGCTGAAACACTGTCCTTAAAAAGGCATAACCAGTCAGACGTTCCCATTAAACAGCACACAGCCCGCGCCGCCGCGAAAATCCACAGGGGAGGCCCCATATGCAGCAAAAAAAGCAAAACGAGGTAACGACAGCAAAAAAATATGCGGAATATCGCCGCGAAAAGGAAAATGGCAAAAAGCGCGCGCACCAGCCGCACGCCCCGAAGTGGCTTAAAAACCCGCTCACATGGGCGGCGCTGACCGTGGCGCTGGCGCTGGCGGCGTTTGGTACGGTATATTTTGTAAACAGGAGCCGCGTGGTCGAGCCGGATTCGGGTATCGCAGGCTACTATTCGATGGCGCAGACCGTGATGGGCGGCGGCGTGGAGGGCGCGGTGCTGGACAGCGTGAATCTGAGCGTGGACGGCGAGGACACTGTGATACGCATGGCGTTTACCGGCGGCGTGCCCTCATACACGGTATCGGCGCTTTCCAACCCCGCGCGCGTGATAGTGTCGCTGGGCAATCTCAATGGCTGGGAGCATTCCAGCGCGCTTGACTGCGATGGCCAGTCATTGGTGCTGGGCATGTTCCGCAATCAGAAGAGCGCCGACGGCGTGACCGAGCTGTACTTCCAGACCACGCGCCAGATCGGCTATCGCATGAGCGAGGAAGGTTCCGAACTGGTGCTGAGACTGCGCAGTCTGAACACCAGCGCCGATACCGGCTATTACGTGACGCTGGGCGCGTATGAAGCGTACTGCGCGGGGCTTTTCGACGCGCAGGACATGATGCCAGTGCTGTGTGCGGACGGCGCGAGCGTGGCGCTGATCTCGCCGCGCTGTGATACGCGCGTTGAGGCCGAGGCATATGAACAGTCGCTTGAAGCCCGCCTGAGCGAAACCCTGCCCGGCGTGACCGGTTCGGTGGTGCAATTGAGCGGCAACGAAGCGCCGCCGCTCAGCGACGCGGCTGAGCGCGCCTCGCTCAGCGCCGCCGACGTGTACCGCCCGTATGAGGGCAGTGCGTCGCCGTGGCTTTGGACGAGCAATGGCCGACTGATAAGCTGGATGCCCGATATGAAGCGTGCATTGTTTACGCGCCAGACTGCGGCTGCCGACGATGACGGCGACTACTGCGAGTTGTGGCTGTACGATCAGGCGGGTAAGGGGCAAAGGCTGCTTGACCTGGAGTTCCGTTCGGTAAGCGATGCCCGGTTCAGCGCCAGCGGCGACGCATTGGCCTTTGTCGAGACGACCGACTCGGAATCGCTTTTGTATTACTATTCGATAAGCAGCGGCAAATTCGTTTCGCTAAGTGACTATGTGGGAAGTGATACCTATGGCTTTGACTTCGCGGGCGACGGCAGCATATATTTGGTGGGCGGCACGGATCAGCCTCAGCTGATGCGCTGGGACCCCACACTTACGTTTGGCGATTCGGCGCGGCTTATCGAGGACGAACTGGGGCTCACCGGCTCGCTGCGCATGGGCAGCATGGACTATGCGCCCAATACGATATTCATGTCGGATGGATTTGTGGATACGTATGCTTTTGCAATGGATACCGGCGTGCGCGCTGAGCTGACCTCGGGCGGCGCGTTCGATATGTCGCCCGACGGGCGGTATCTGGCGCTGATGGAGTACGGCGGCGAGGTGGATGTGGATACCTACACCGGGCTTAAACTGCGCGACCTCAGTACAGGAGAGGAACGCACGATATTCAGCGGCGAGGCGATAGGCGATGTGTGCTGGTCAAGCGGCAGTACGCGCGTATACTACCTCACATATAATTACGACGAGACGACCGCGGACGCGTTCCCGTCGGTGCTGCATTGCTGCGACGTGCAGAGCGGCCAGAACCGTGCGCTCGGCCTTATCGCCAGCAACGATATAGGCATGGGCGCAAACGACGACGAGGTATCCTTCGTGACCATGTACCAGAGCGCCGCGGGGCGCTATCAGGCGGCGACATACCGCCTGACCGTGGATTGATTTGTGGACAGGCGGATGGGCGCGGCCATGCTTTATTGCGTGGCCGCGCCCGTTTTGCGTCTCCTTGCGGGTAGCACAAGGCGCGGCGGCATGGTATAATGAAAGCAATTAATTAATGGGAGGATGCACAATGAAGATCGCGCTAATATCGGACATACACGGCAATATTGATGCGCTGGAGGCGGTACTTAAAGACGCTCAGGTACAAGGCGTGGAAGGGTACGCATTCCTGGGCGACTATATATTCGATATGCCGTTTGCAAACGACGTTGTGCGCCGCATCCGCGCCCTGCCGAATGCGACATTCATAAGTGGCAATAAGGAAGCGCTGCTGGACAGGCTGGCAGGCGAAGATCAATCCACGTGGACGCACAATCAGGTGGGCGTGATCTATCAGACGTATCGCGAACTGTCGGAGGCCGACCGCAACTGGCTGCGCGCCCTGCCGGATGAGCTTACAGTAACCCTGCCATCCGGGCGCAGGCTGTACTGCGCGCATTACCTGCCCGGCTGCCGTAGGGAAGGTGAGACCATGTACGATAGCTCGATAGTCTTTGACAGGCAGAACACTCCCGTCAGAATCGATCACGCGCAGTATAACCGCGGACTGGAGCGGTTCTATAACGAGAGCATGTACAGCCTGATTTCGTCGATAGACGCGGACATTATAGCATACGGTCATAACCACCTGCAAGGTTATGGGCGGTGTGCGGGCAGGCTGGTGATCGACGCGGGTTCGTGCGGACTGCCAATGGATCATGATACTCGCGCGGCATATACGATACTGGACGACGGCGCGAAACTTGGCGTAATAGAGCGCCGCGTGGAATACGATATTGAATCCGCAATTGAGCGCGCGCGCACGGCATCGATATGCCGCGCGAGCGAAGATTGGTCGCGGCTGACGTTCTACTTGGTGCGCACGGCGTGCGACCGCGTGGGGCGCTTGTTTGAGATCGCGCAGGAGATAGCTGATGGTAAGGGCGAAACCGGCGGCCTGTTTGAAAACGATACATTGCATGAAGCAATGGAACGCCTTGCCGCCGAAACGCCCGGCATGTGAAGCTGCAGCGGCGCAGAGGCGGAATACGCCGCTTTGGCCGGGCGCATTATTATAGCGCGCGGCAGGCGGCGATTTAACTTGACATGATATTGGATTTGTCATATAATATAAACGCGGAAGAGCTTTCCACAAGAGAGGTAAGCAATGGAGTTTAACGTTACTTTTTACGATCTGCCCGATGGAACGGAACCGGCGCAAGAGTTCCTCGATTCACTCGACGATAAGATGCGCGCGAAAATGCTTCGCGCAATCGACGCGCTTGCCGCATATGGCTATGAGCTTAGAGAGCCAATATCTAAGAGCTTGGGCGACGGCATATTTGAACTGCGGGCGCAAGTTGGTTCAAATATCTCACGCGTAATGTATTTCTTCTTTATCGGGCAAAATGTCGTATTGACTAACGGCTTTATAAAGAAAACTCAGCGCACACCGCGAGCCGAGATAGAAAAGGCCGCGTGCTATCGCGCAGAATATCTCAGCAGGAGGGATGGCAATGGGAACTAATTACAAGGATTATTTGAAAAAACAGCTTCAAAACCCTGCGTTCAAGGCCGAGTACGATGCGCTTGAACCGGAATATACTATAATGTGCGCGCTTATCGAAGCGCGTAAATCGAGCGGCCTTACTCAGCAGCAGCTCTCGGAGCGCACCGGAATAGCCCAGTGCGACATAAGCAAGCTGGAGCGCGGAAATGCAAACCCGTCGCTGCGCACGCTTCAGCGCCTTGCAAAGGGCATGGGTATGCGGCTGAATCTCAGCTTCACGCCTATACATGAACCGTAATTCCTATGCATCTGCAAAAGCGCCCGCACGCCGCGGGCGCTTAATTAATGGCCACAGCGTCGCCTGATTTATTGCTGATCTGTCGCCTGCAATGGCAATGATTTCGCATTTAAATACGGCTTGCGAAGCCAGCAGCCATAGCCGCGCGCCTGGCCGCATAATTGCCTGCCACCGCGAAAATTCAAAGGGACATGTCAACGTTTATAGAACGCATTTCTACGTAACCGAAAAATAACTTGCAAAATCCCCAGTAAGGTATAAAATAAAGTCAGGCAAAGTCAAATATCAGCTATGGTTAGAAAGCGGGATGTATGTGGCACAGATAAGCGACAGTATCGAGCAGTTCATCAAGGACATGATGGACGCCGATAATGAGATAGAGCTAAAACGCAACGAATTGGCGCAGCACTTCGGCTGCGTCCCCTCGCAGATAAACTATGTGCTGAGCACCAGATTTTCCACGCAGCATGGCTACGTGATTCAGTCCAAGCGCGGCGGCGGCGGCTATATCCGCATCGTGCGCGTGCGAATGGACGACGATCGCGACTTGCTTAGCGAGCTTATGGACACAATAGGACAGGAAATATCGCAGGACGGCGCACAGGCGCTAATATCGCGTCTGAACGATCTGAAACTGATAAACGCGCGCGAGTCCGCGATAATGAACGCGGCCGTGCAGGACGCGGCGCTTAACCTGCCCGTGCGCGCCAAGGATGTGCTGCGCGCCGGGGTGCTCAGGAACATGATAGAGCAGGTGTTTATGATGAACGAGTAGCCATGGGGCGCGACGCCGCACGCAAGGGCGCAAACCCGCGCGCGCGGGCTGATGGCGAAAAGCATATCGCCAAGGCTGCACAGGGCGCAATATCCCGGCGCGGCCAGTGGCATGTGCTGTATCGCTGACGGCAGCCGCACCCCGTGCTCAGGCCGCAGTCAGGGTCGGCCGGTACTTTGCCATTAAGAAGCCGATCGGCCCGTGACGGGCGGTTAATTGGTAATTTGGTTCAGGAGGTTCAAAATGGCCGCATTTTTTGCAAGTTTTACCGAGCGTGTACAACGCGCTCTAAAGATAGCTCAGGCAGAGGCCAGCGCGTCGGGCCGCGGTTACGTGGGCACCGAGCATCTGCTGCTGGGCATAATGCACGACCCGGGCGCTGCGGGCGTTATACTGGACGACTTTACGATAGATGAAGTCAGAAATTCCATATTTTCACTTATAGGTCATGGCGATGAAAAGCCCGCGCTGGGCGGCAAGATGTCGTTCACGCCGCGCACCAAGCAGGTGCTTGAGATGAGCGCGCGCGAGGCCATGGAGATGAAGGTCAACTACGTGGGCACCGAGCACATACTGCTGGCCATAATGCGCGAGCCGGAATGTGTTGCGGCGCATGTGCTGGCCGGACTGGGCGTAGACCTTATAAAGGCGCGCGAAAAGCTGCTCAAATCCCTGCGCGACAATGCCCAGACAAAGCCCGCCGAAACGCCCAGGCTGAATCAGTACGGTGTTGACCTGACCGAAAAGGCGCACAGGGGCGAACTTGACCCGGTGATCGGCCGCGACAGCGAGATAGAGCGCGTGGTGCAGATACTTTCGCGCCGCACCAAGAATAACCCCGTGCTGATAGGCGAACCCGGCGTGGGCAAGACCGCGATTGTAGACGCGCTGGCCGAGCGCATCGCGGCGGGCACGATACCCGATATACTCTCGGGCAAGCGCGTGTTCTCGCTGGACATATCGGCGATGCTGGCGGGCGCAAAGTACCGCGGCGAATTTGAGGACAGATTGAAGTCGGTAATGGCCGAGCTGAAAGGCAATTCAAACGTAATACTGTTTATCGACGAGCTGCATCAGATCGTGGGCGCGGGCGCGTCCGAGGGCGCGATCGACGCGGCCAACATATTAAAGCCGATGCTCTCGCGCGGCGAATTGCAATGCGTGGGCGCGACCACGCTCAGCGAATACCGCAAGTATATCGAGAAGGACTCCGCACTCGCGCGCCGTTTCCAGCCAGTAATGGTGGGCGAGCCGACTCAGGCCGAGTCGCTGGACATGCTGTTCGGCCTACGCGATAAGTACGAGGCGCATCATCGCGTGCGCATCACCGACGAGGCGCTTCAGGCGGCGGTCAACCTGTCCGCGCGTTATATAACCGACAGATACCTGCCTGACAAGGCGATAGACCTGATCGACGAGGCCGCGTCGCGCGTGCGCATACATTCGTACACGCCGCCGCTCGATCTGAAGGAGCAGCAGGCCGCGCTCGACCGCCTTAATGCCGAAAAGTCCGAAGCCATCAACAATCAGGACTTTGAAAAGGCTGCCGCAATGCGCGACGAGGAAAAGCAATTGAAGGCGCAGATGGATTTGCTGCGCAAGGAGTGGGAGCAGCAAAAGCATGAGAAGCAGGAGATAGTGGACGCCGAGGACGTGGCTGAGATAGTCGCGTCGTGGACGGGCGTGCCCGTTACCCGCCTAACCGAAAGCGAAAGCGAACGGCTGCTCAACCTTGAAAAGGTGCTGCACGAGCGCGTAATCGGCCAGGACGAGGCCATATCCGCCACCGCCCGCGCCGTGCGCCGTGCGCGCGCCGGACTCAAGGATCCGCGCCGCCCGGTGGGTTCGTTCATATTCATGGGTCCCACGGGCGTGGGCAAGACCGAATTGTGCAAGGCATTGGCCGAGGCCATGTTCGGCGATGAGCGCGCCATGATACGCATGGATATGAGCGAGTACATGGAAAAGCACACGGTGTCGCGTATGATAGGCTCCCCGCCCGGCTATGTGGGCTATGAGGAGGGCGGCCAGCTTACCGAGAAGGTGCGCCGTCAACCCTACTCGGTGGTACTGTTTGACGAAATCGAAAAGGCACATCCCGACGTGCTCAACCTGCTGCTTCAGATAATGGAGGACGGCCGGCTGACCGACGGCCAGGGACGCACGGTCAACTTCCAGAACACCGTGATTATAATGACCTCCAACGTGGGCGCGGCGGCATTTGGCAAGCAGCGCACGATGGGCTTTGCCCGCGCAAACGACGAGCATGAAAAGAAGGTCGTGCGCGACGAGGCCATGAAGGCGCTCAAGGACGCGCTGCGGCCCGAGTTCCTCAACCGCGTGGACGATATAATCGTGTTCAGCGAACTCACGCGCGAGGACATCGACAGCATCGCCGGAATCATGATACAGCAGGTAAGCCAGCGCCTGACCGAGCGCGGCATAGAGCTGGAAATGACCGATGAGGCGGTGCACTACCTTGCCGAAAACGGCTATGACCGCCAGTACGGCGCGCGTCCGCTGCGCCGTACGATACAGCGCATAGTCGAGGATGCGCTCAGCGAGCAGATACTTGCGGGCGAAATCAGGCTGGGCGATAAGGTCGTCGGCAGGATGGAGGACGGCAAGCTCAAGTTCGAGCGCCGTCAGGAGGAAATGGCGCTGGTCTAAAAAATACGCATAAGCGAGGACAACATGGCTGAAGACAAGATTGTGGCATTCATGCAGGACATGGCGGGCAAGTACATACCCGGCAAGCGCACCGGCAGCGACGTATTGGAGCTTTTCACGACCGACACGGGGCGCACGTACCGCGTGCGCGTAACGCCCGAAAGATGCGAGCTGAACGTACCGGCGGGCGCAAGCTGCTCGGCGCGCATCGAAACCACGTCCGATGCGTTTATGGATATGCTGTCGGGTAAGCTCAGCCCGTTTAAGGCGCTGCTGCGCGGCAAGGTAAAGGTGCGCGGCGATCTGGGTATGCTGAAGGATTTGCCCAAGTATTTCAAGCTGTGACAGGTAAAGCCGCGCTTCGGATTTCTGTGCGCGGCTTGATTTATGCCTGAACACGCTAGAGCGTGTCTCAAAAATTCCATAATCCGCAGTTTCGGGCGTCGCTCCGCCATTTCTGCGTCACAAAGCTCGACTTAGCGCTGCTAAGCCTTCGGGTTTCTTCCTTGAACTGACGAAAAATCCACTCGAACCTGCGGATTGCCCCGCTTGAGGCACACTCTAAGGCAGTTGAATCGGTTAAGGCGATATATGCTGTTTGGCTTAGTAAGAAGCAGGGGAATGCAAACCGACTTGATATGCCTGAAGCACATAAATAAGCGTTGCGCTTCACAAACCGGACAGCACAAAGCCGCACGGCGCGCTAATGATAAGCGCCGTGCGGCTTTGCTGTTTATATATTTGCTTTAGTTTGGATTACGCAGCCGCGTCATCAGCCTCAGCATCAGCCTCAGCATCAGCCTCAACCTCGAGCATCGACGGCACATAGTGCTCATCCTCGCCGGTGGTGTACTTCATCGTGTTGGTGTTGGAGATGACGTACCACATCAGCTCGTCGAACATGGTGTCGCAGTCGGCCAGCGCCTTGTCCTGATTGGCGATGGTGTATTCGGTGATGTAGTCGGCAGCGGCAGCCGGATCCTCGGCGTACATATCGGCGGCAGTCTTGAGAACTTCCGGATAGTTCGCGATCAGCTCGTCCTCAACGCTCTTCCAGTACTCGCGCACGCCGCGGCCATACTCGCTGCGGTTCTGCTCGCTCAGGGCACACAGGCGCTTGAAGTGGGTGTGGGCAAAGCCCAGGTCGTAACGGAAGTTCAGACCCTCCAGATCGTCGGGAGTGGTGCTGAACATCTCGGACAGGCTGTTGGTGAGGGTGTTGATCGGTAGGTATACCGAGTGCTCGGCGTTGGCCAGAGTGGTCCAGTTGGTGGTAGCCATCTCAGCGGGCAGATCGGGGTAAACCTCGAGCGCGCTGCAGGTTGCCTGACGCTCGATGGCGATAACGCGCATATCGGTGCGGCCGTTTTCGTCGGGATCGTACTCGGTGCCCTCGTAGCGGGAGCGGGTCATCTCAAATACATCGCTCAGAGAGAGCTTCTCGTCGGGCTTGAAGAACAGGTCGTAACGCTCGGTCTCGTTGTAGTCGCCCACAGTGGAGGGAGCAAACAGCTTGTGGCCGTACCAGGTGCGCATATGAGCGCCGTTGTAGAAGCTGTCGGGGCCGGAGTAGGACAGCAGCAGATCCATGTTGCCATTCTCGTCATACGCGGCGGTACCGGCAGTCTCGGGCACGGTGAACAGATCGTCGGAGTGCAGCAGCGATTCGCCCTCGGTATACGCTTCCAGCGTGCCCAGCGAGAACTCGTTGCCGAATACCGCGGCGCAGTCGTCGGGCATCTTTACCGCGCACCACTGATGGCCGGTGTAGCTCTCGATGTACCACGCTTCGTTCTGGTCGGCTACGAAGAAGATGTTGGATTCGCTTCCGCCGTACTCGGCCATTACCTTACCGTAGTTTTCAACGGCCTCGCGCGCGGTGGCGGACACGGCGGCGATATAGGCGCAGATCCAGCCCTCGGAAGCGCCGCCCTCGGTGAAGGGATCGGCCTCCATGATCGGATCGCAGGCATACGCGGTGATTGCGCCGGTCATGGTCACGCCCATCTCGTTGGCAACGGCGTTGGCCCAGTTGCCATCCATGAAGGGAGTGGCGGTGTACTTGTAGGTGGTATCCGGCAGCGGGATGGTGGGCAGCTCGGGGTTTTCGCCCGCGAACATCTGGTCGATGGTCATCGCTATCTGGAAGGTGCGGCCCGGCTCGTCGCTGTGCGGCACGACTACCTGCTTGGACTGGAACGTCGTGGATGCGTCGACGGTGTGGCCGATGATGTAGGTGCCGTTTTCACTGGCATCTTTGCCAACATAGTAGCCGGTGCAGGCAAACGCGCTCGTGCAGGCAAGCATGAGTACGAGAGCCAAGGCTATGCAGCTGAACCGTTTGAAATGATTGTGCATTGCGGTGATCTCCTTACGTCGAATTGTGAATAGGTGTCGGGTAAGATTATACCACTTCGGGGAATTCCTTAATAGTGCATTTCGTGAATATTTCTGTAATGAAACTGCATAAATGTAAATAAGAATCCACTTAGTTCCCTAAATATGGGCTGCGTGGAGCACAGTCTATACATATATATTCAATTTTATTCAATGGTCAATTCGTATGCTTTAGAAATTTTGATGGAAGGCAGGTTTAGGGCGCAGTCATGAGTCTGTCACATCAGTGCCATTATTCGCGATTTCAGATGCAATTTCTAGCCTTAACAGCAGAACACCCCGACCAGGCGTCTGGCCTGGGTCGAGGTGTTCGTGCTTAAACGGACTAGAGTGTGTCTCAAAAATTCCCTAATCCGCAATTTCGGCGTCTTTTGCGCCAT
>CAOKFD010000059.1:0-16468 GCA_948467645.1 uncultured Eubacteriales bacterium
CTACCCAAACTCCAACGGGTCAACCCTGTTCGACAGGGGTTGGCAACAACCCCTTAACCATCACAAAGCCCAGCCAGCGTGCCGTGTCAAGGATGCCGAAGGCACGGCGCAGCCGCTTGTCCTTGACTCGGTGCGCTGGCTGGGCTACCTTCCCGATTTGCCTGTCCACACCTTCCGCACGCAGAAATCACCGCGCCAACAATTCCATCAACGCAATTCCGCATCCGACTGCAAAAGCCCATCCTGAAAGTACCGGAAACCGCGTGAGCAGTAGAGTAATTTTCACATTCCAATGCTCTTTTTTTATTTACTTTTTGATTAAAATATCGTATAATACAATTAAGCGGCGCGATTTCTGATATGCGAATACCTTTATCGACCAACACATTTCCAAGGAGGAATCTGCATGAGAAAAGTACTTGCACTGCTGCTTTGCGCACTGCTCTCGCTTATGCCCTGCATGGCGCTTGCCGACGGCGCGCCCGACGCGCTCGACATGACGCGGCCGCTTGATTCCGCCGCGTATCAGTTCGATTTTGCGCCGTGGTACTCGTCCATGAACGACGTACTTGCCGCGTTTGGCGAAAATGCCGTCTGGCACAGGACGAGCGCCGGTTCGCTCATCTCACCCAATGCGGGCGACATGACAATTATGGAATGCGGCTATCCGTCGGCAATAACCGGCGCGAATGCCCACCTGCAATTGATATTTGAAACCTTCGCCGACGGCGACAGCACCGCCGACCTGCTCGTCGGCGTTCGCATGATTGAGGAGTTAAGCGACCTTGACGCGCTTAACGCCTACATATCCGAAGTCGCCGCGCGCTTTGACGACATGGCCGAGCGCAAGGTGCTCGATATGACCGCCAAACAGGTTGTCGGCAAATTTGCCAGTCTGAGCGACAACTTCGCGTCCGATCCCGAATCGGCGGGCAGGTTCTCTATGAGCAACGTCGGCAGTTTTACCGCCCCCGATGGCGGCGCGCACACCGTAGATACGCTGATATGGCTGAGCGCGCGCAAGAATGCCGCCGAATACATGACCGGCGACGCGCCCTACTGCGCGATATACGAATTTGTGCTCAGGCCCGCCGAAGCGTAATTCATGCGGACGCGCGCCGCGTCTGATGCCTGAACGCGATATGCCTGCCGAAGCATCACTCCGGCGGGCGCTTTTTTGCGTTTTCACTGTACATCTTCGCCGTTTCATCGTATATACATATAGCTGAACTTATTCTCATCCTTATCATATCGCACTTCATAAGGAGGATTGAATATGCCCAATGAGCTTTCGCCCGAGGAACTCGGCCGCGTAACCGGCGGTCTGTCAAACGGCGAACAGGTCAAGTACACATTTCATACCTACTACGACGGCGACACGCTGGAAGCCATCGCTGTGGAGTTCAAGACCACCGTTGAGGAAATCTGTAGGCTGAACAACATCACGCCCGACACTAAGCTGCGCCCCGGCGACATACTGATACTGTACAATCGATTCTGAGCTATGTCCTGCCCTGTCTACAGTTAATTAACAGCAAGCGCCCGTCGGATTCACTCCCAATGGGCGCTTGCTGTTTTTTTATCGTTATTTAGTCACACCTCAAAATCTGCCTGTCCCGCCGTTTCGCGATCTTCTCCCCGTCCACCCGCGCGAGCATATGTCAGCATACCCACCCACGCCGCGCCGCCAGCCTTCAAAGCATGGGCACACTGCGACGCGGTTGCGCCGGTCGTCAGCACATCGTCTATCAGCAGAAGCCGCTTGCCGCGCACGTCCTCAGCCGCCGCAAACGCGCCCGCAACGTTGGGCAGTCGCGCGTCGTGCCCCAGCCTTGCATTGCGGCGGGTATAGCGTCTGCGCACAAGTGCGGACGTATCGACCGCTGCGCCGCCCGCCTCGCCCAGCGCGCGTGAAAGCACCTCGGCCTGATTATATCCGCGCGATATTTTTCTGCGCCAGTGCAAAGGCACTGGCACGAGCGCGTCGGGGCTTACCGGCAATGCGTTAAACGCCTCCAGCATATCGCGCCCCATGTCCTCGCCCAGCCTGCGCGCGCCGCTGAACTTGAGCGCCAGCACGCGCTGACGCACGCCGTCTCCATACCTGAACGCGGCCGCCGCCCAATCCAGCTCGCCGCGGCCATGCTCCAGTTCGTGCCGCAGGTCGCCCGGCTCCATGCGGCTTACGTGCAGCGCGCACATCGGGCACAGCCCCGCGTTAAGTTCGTCGAAGTATGCCATGCCGCATCTGAGGCACTTCACGCCCTGCGGCTGAAAAAAGTCGATTATCCACGCGGGCAGCATCATTCATCCTCCTGCGCGAAATCGTCCTCGTCCGCTGTTTCGAGCGAGTCCAGATCGATTTCCATCTGCATCTCGCGCATCTGCCTTTCCCGCTCGCGGTCTTCGTCGCCAGATGGCATCGCGGCGCAGTAGGCGCGTATGCGCGCGCTGAGCGCCGAATACCTGTGCGATACGTAGTTATTGGCTATCATGTCGTTCACCACGCTGTCGCGCCCCACCAGCACCACGCACTTGCGCGCGCGCGTGACCGCCGTGTACAGCAGGTTGCGCGCCGTCAGCATCCGTGGCCCGGGCATTACCGGCATTATCACTACCGGGAACTCGCTGCCCTGGCTCTTATGCACCGATATGCAATAGGCCAGCTCCAGCTCGTCCACATTGCCGTCGTCGTACACGGCGGCGCGGTCGTCGTCGAACCGCACGGTCAGCGTGCGATCTTCTGTGTCGATCGCGGTAATTATGCCCATGTCGCCGTTAAATACGCCCTTGCCGTCCTGCGCGCCGTATGTCCATTCCAGTTCGTAATCGTTCTTTGTGTGCATGACCTTGTCGCCCACGCGCAGCGTCATGTCGTTGACCACGCGCTCGTTCACGCCGGGGCGCTTGGGGTTGAACGCGGCCTGAAGCGCTTTATTCAGCGCCCACACGCCCGCCTCGCCCTTCTTTGCGGGGGCAAGCACCTGTATGCCGGTCAGCGCGTCCACCTGTGCGAAGGCGGGCAGGCGGCGCGTGGCCAGCTCGACTATCGTCTGCGCGACCTGTGCGGCGGTGTCCTTGCGCTCTATGAAGAAGTCACCGCCCTTTTTGTTCAGCACAGGCATTTCGCCCGCGTTGATGCTGTGCGCGCCCAGTATAATCATGCTGTTTTCGCTCTGGCGATGGATTTCGGTCAGCCGCACGCTGGGCACAGCGCCGCTGTCCAGTATATCCCTGAGCACACAGCCCGGCCCTACCGAGGGCAGCTGATCCGCGTCGCCCACCAGCACCAGCCGCGTGCCGTCCACCACCGCGTGCAGCAGCGACCGCATCAGCATTATGTCCACCATCGACATCTCGTCGCAGATTAGGGCTTCTACTTCCAGCGGGTTATCCTCGTTATGGCCGAACTCGTCGCCGTCCTCGCCGCCGAACTTGAGCAGGCGGTGTATGGTACGCGCCTCCGCGCCGGTGGCCTCGGACATGCGCTTGGCGGCGCGGCCGGTCGGGGCGCACAGCGCCACCTCGTCGTCGCCGGGCAGCAGGCTAAGTATGCACTTGATTATCGTGGTCTTGCCCGTGCCGGGGCCGCCGGTTATAACCACCATGCCGCGCGTTACGGCCATGACTACTGCGCTGCGCTGTTCGGGCGAGAATTTTATGCCCTGTTCATGCTCGAATTCGTCTATGCGCTTATCCACGTCGCCCGCGTCCATCGGCGACGCGGCGCGCGCGAGGCGACTCAGGCGGTATGCCACATCGGTTTCGGCATTAAACATCGCGCTCGTGTATACTGCCTTTACACCGTCCACGTCGTCGATCACTATGTCGCGGCTCAGTGCGAGTTCCTTCAGCGCGTTATCGACCAGTTCCTCCGGCGCGGCAAGTATGCGCATTGCGGACGCGCGCACATCGTCCAGCGGCATGTATACATGTCCCGCCGCGCCCGACGCCTCCTGCAATACGTGTATTATGCCGCACTGTATGCGGAAGGGCGATTCGCGGGGTATGCCTATGCTCATCGCGATTCTGTCGGCGGTTAAAAAGCCCACGCCGTTCATGTCGCGCACCAGCCGGTATGGGTTTGTGCGCACTATGTTTTCGGTTGCCATGCCGTACAGCGCGTACACCTTATTGGCCATTGCGGTGGAAAAACCGCTTTGCTGCAAAAACATCATGGTCTGCCTTGCGCCCATCTGTTCGCGATAGCTTTCGGCGATCAGGGCAGCGCGCTTTTTGCCTATGCCGGGCACTTCGGTCAGGCGTTCGGGTTCGCTGTCCAGTATTTCCAGCGTGTGCTTGCCGAACTCCTGCACTATTATGTGCGCGGTTGCGGGGCCTATGCCCTTTATAGTACCCGAGGCGAGATAGCGTTCTATGTCTGATGTGCGCGTGGGCTTTACCACTTCGCACGATGTAATCCTGATCTGGCGGCCATAGTCGGGGTGTTCGTTCCACTCGCCCTCTACGCGCACGCGTTCGCCCTCGTTCACGCCCAGCACGGTACCGACGGCTGTTATGTACTGATGGCCTTTGCTCAGCTGCATTACCGTCCAGCCGTTTGATTCGTTTCTGAATGTGATCTGAGCCACCGACGCCTCCAGCGTGACCCGTTCGCCCATGTGCCGCACCGCCTAACTGAAATCAATATACATATATGATAGCACTTTATTTTGCGTTTTTGTAGCCGGACTAAGGAAAGTTTTTATTTTAAGGCATACGCCGGGCTTACTTTTGCTATTTCAGGCATTTAGCGTGCGAATTTCGGCGTACAGTTTTACCATTCAAATTTTGAATATGTACACTCAAAATTAGTGCTTAACTTTTACTAAGAAACGCACGACAAAAATCGAAAAGCGTGATATGCTAGCGGGTAGTTATTTTTCGATTTTGACATCGGAGGGCGCACGAATGAAGATCGGGTTTGATAACGAGCTATACGTTCGCAAGCAGATGGAGCACATACTCGAACGCATGAACAAGTTCGACAACAAGCTATACATCGAATTTGGCGGCAAGCTATTCGACGACCTACACGCGGCGCGCGTACTGCCGGGCTTTCAGGCGGACGCGAAGCTGAAGCTACTAAAGAACTTTGCCGACAAGGCCGAGATAATTATCTGCATACACGCCGCCGACATCGAGGCCAACAAGATTCGCGCTGACCTTGGCATCACGTACGACGTGGACGTACTCAGGATGATCGACAATCTCCGTCAGAGCGGCCTTACCGTGACCAGCGTAATCATCACGCGCTACACGGGTCAGCCGGCGGCGCGCGCGTTCAAGCGCAAGCTGGAGCGCCGCGGAATGCGGGCGTATCTATTCCACCCGGTGCAAGGGTATCCGACGGAGCTGGACATGATCTGTTCGCCGCAGGGTTTTGGTTCCAACCCGTATGTTGAGACGACGCGTCCTCTGGTTGTCGTGACTGCGCCCGGCCCGAACTCGGGCAAGCTGGCGGCGTGTCTGAGCCAGCTCTACCACGAGCATCAGCGCGGTGTGAAGGCGGGCTATGCGAAGTTTGAGACGTTCCCGATATGGAATCTGCCGCTGAAGCATCCGGTTAACCTTGCCTACGAAGCGGCGACGGCCGATCTGAAGGACGTAAACATGATCGACCCGTTCCATCTGGAGGCATACGGCAAGACTGCGGTCAACTACAACCGCGACATCGAGGTATTCCCAATACTGCGTGCCATACTTTCGCGCATAACGGGCGGCGACGATCTATACAAATCGCCCACGGACATGGGTGTGAACATGGCGGGCTACGGCATAATTGACGACGAGGTAGTGCGCGAGGCGGCCAAGCAGGAGGTCATTCGCCGCTACTGCCGCATATGCCAGGACTACAAGACCGGCGCGGCGGACGAGGGCACGCTGGCGCGCATAAACGTGATAATGCAGCAGATGGGCCTTACCACCGCCATGCGCCGCGTGGTGCAGCCCGCGCTGGACAAGGCCAAGGCGTCCGGCCACCCCGCCGTGGCGATAGAGCTGGACGACGGCCGCATAATCACGGGTCGGGGCAGCGACATGATGAGCGCCGCCGCCGGGTGCATGTTAAACGCGATAAAGGCGCTGGCGGGCATAGACGACACCATGCGTCTGCTCAGCCCCATAGTATTGGAGCCCATATCCAAGATGAAGCGCATGATGGGCGCGCACGACGTGTCGCTCAGTCTGGAGGACGTATTGATGGCGCTGTCGATATGCGCGGCCACCAACCCCATAGTCGAGACCGCGTTCAATTGCATACCCAAGCTGCGCGGCTGCGACGCGCACTCCTCGATAATACTGCCGCACGCGGACGAAAGCGTACTGCGCAAGCTGGGCATAAACATAACCTGCGAAGCCGAGTTCCCGTCCAAGGATCTGTACTTTGAATAAGCGATAAACGCGCGCCGCCGCACGGAATTCATAGTCCGTGCGGCGGCGCTCATATATCCCCAAATGCGCCTTTAAGCGTCATTCGGCGGCCGTAAGCGGCATTATGCTGTCTACCGATTTGATGGTAATAGTGCCGTCATCGGCCACGGCAAGGTTTACTATATTGGAAACGGCCGGGGTCTCCGAGCCGGCCTGTGTGTAGTTGAGCGTAAGCGTAACGTCGCCGGTAATGCCCTCGGCGGCCGAGAACGCACTGAACCACATGCCGCCCATGCCGACAACCTCATCGTCCACGTCATCGTCGGAAATGTATGTATCCAGCACCATGTTGAGCGCGCCGTCGCGATCGGTAATCCAGCTCCACGAATAACCCGTGGTTTCGTTTGCCTCCAGTCCGATGTACAGCGTCTTGCCGTCTTCGTCGTCTACCTCCAGCCAGGTGTAGTCCTCCACGTTCGCGCTTTCAACGGCGATCTTGCTGTCTGCGGTCAGGCTGGTTAAAAGCAGGCACTGAAGCGCCGGGAAGTTATCGCCCTTGGCATACTTAAACGTAAGTACGGCGGCTGCGTCGGCAGTCGCGGTACTGCGGAAGCTGCCCACCCACATCGGATCGCCGTCCTCATCGGTGGTGGTTTCATTGGTCAGCAGCTCAAGCGGACTGCCGTCCTCTGCCTCAAACGACCACTCATAGCCGTCCTCACTATCCATCATGGGCAGGCGCACAGTCAGCACCGTGCCGTCCTCGCTTAGCTCATACCAGCCGCCTTCCTCGGCTTCCGCGTTCAGCTCGTCGCCAACCTCATCCTCCACGGCTTCGGCCTCGACCATCGCGGCGGGTTCATCTGCTGCGGCGGGCGCGGCCTCCTCAGCCAGCGAGAACGCGGGCACAAACATCATTATCGCTGCCAGAGCGGCAATTATCTTTTTCATAGTTACATAAACCTCCTTAAATGTACTTTACTGTAATCCGTACATGGTTTTACGGTGTAAGTCCATCATCGTGTACACCTGTTTGACGTACACTCCGCCAATTAGTTCCATGCCCGACAAAATACCTCTTACGAATTATTGCCTTGCACCAAACGTGAAATTGCAGTATAATAAACGGGTTAAAGTTGTTTGTCCTGCACAATGTGCGTAAAATGTGGACGCCTAGTCAGTTTTACGCCGCTGAGCATATATTTGGAGAGGATTTTTTCCAATGAACGATAAGAAGCCGCACCCAATCAAGATACGTAATCAATCTTATGTAAAGCATTACAACATACAGACTGTGCTTAGAGTGCTTGAAGAGTTTCAGCCGGTCAGCCGCACCGAGATGGTCAGGCTGACCGAGATGAGCCCCACCAGCATCACGCGCATAATAAACGCGCTCATCAATTTAGGTCTGATATACGAAACCGACTCCGTACCCAAGAGCAGCCGCGGCCGCAAGGCGATCAACCTATGCGTAAAGCAGGACGGCATATACACGATGGGCATATTCCTGACGTACGACCGCATACGCACCTGCATAATGGATTATGGCAACCACATACTGTATTCCGATCTGATGCAGCTGGAAAAGCGGTATTACGACGTGGAGGAGCTGGCTGCGCTGTGCCGCACAATGTACGACGAGGTGCCGCGCAGTCTGGTGCGCGACTGGAAATGCGTATGCGCGGTAGGCGTATCGTGCGCGGGCATAATTGACCCGGACAGCGGCGTAGTGGTAAAATCCGATCAGATGGGATGGGAAAACGTAAATCTGGTCGAACCGTTCAAGGAGGCGCTGGGGCCGCCGGTATGGCTGGAGAACGACGTTAGGTCCTGTCTTATCGGCGAAAAGGCGCGCCGAGGGTTAAGCGACGAGACCGACACGGCCTACCTTATGGTAGGTACGGGCATAGGCGTTGCGGCCACGGTAGGAGGGCGCATGATGCGCGGCTTCAGCAGCCGTTCTGGCGAGATCGAGCGCGTGCCTATCAATCCGGGCATGGAGTGTCAGACTACGCTGCACAGGCACCTGACCGAGGCGTCGCTGATCGAGCGCGCGCGCAAGTACGACCCGCAGGTGGACTCGGTGTGCAGCATAGCGATGAACATACGTCAGCCATGGGCGCAGGAACTGGTGGCCGACTTCAAGAAATACCTCAACTTCATAATCCAGATGGTGGACGGCATATGCAACCCGTACAGCATAATACTGGGCGGCACCATCATCCCCCAGCTCGCGCCCTACATAAAGGACGCGCTGCCCGCGGGGCGCGTGATTATCGGCGAAAATTACGAAGACGCGTGCGTGACCGGCGCGGCTATGGTAGCCATACGCGGCGGCATACAGGCGCTGATTAACGAACAGATTGAGATTTGATCGGGTGACAAGGCATGGATAAGATACTTCTGGAGATATGCTGCGGTTCGGCTGAGGACTGTGCGCGTGCCGAGGCGGGCGGTGCAGATCGCGTGGAGCTTAACTCGGCGCTGTTTCTTGGCGGGCTTACGCCCAGCATCGGCACGATGAAGCTGGCGCGGGAGCTGTGCCATATACCTATAATGGCGATGGTAAGGCCGCGTGCGGGCGGTTTTTGCTATACCGAAAGCGAACTTAAAGCGATGGAATACGACGCGAAGGCTCTTATTGAGGCAGGCGCGGACGGGATTGTATTCGGATTTCTAAGCAGCGACGGTACGCTCGATTTTGAGAAGTGCGCGCGTTTTACCCAGCTTGCGCACGATATGCACGCGCAGGCGGTTTTCAGCCGCGCGATAGACGTTGTGCCCGACTGGCGGCGCGCGCTGGACGAGCTTATCGATATTAAGATCGATCGCGTGCTGACCAGCGGCCAGATGCCTTCCGCACCGCTGGGGCTGGACGTGATCGCCGAAATGGTCGAATACGCGCATGACCGCATCGAAATTCTGCCCGGCGCGGGCATAAACGCGCGCAACATACGCTCGGTGATTAAATCGACCGGCTGCACTCAGGCGCATATGTCGGCCAAGGGCCGCGCGGCCGACACGTCGTGCGCGGGCAATGCATTGATACACTTCGGCGGCGCGCTGTACCCGCCCGAGGACGTATACGACACTGTGGACGGCGCAGCGGTCGCCGCGATAAAGGAACGCATATGAGCAGCATTATATTTGAACCCGGCAAGTTTTTCCCGCAGTGCCACGCCAGCTGCATACTGCCGCTTGACGACGGGCGCATACTCATCGTCTACTTCGCAGGCGAGCATGAAAAGGCCGACGACGTGGGCATCTGGCTGAGCGAATACGACGGCGCAAAGTGGCTGGAGCCGCGCTGCATAGCCAAGCTGTGCGGCGAGCCGCACTGGAACCCTGTTCTGTTTAAGACGGCGGACGGCGTGCGCATAGTATTTAAAGTAGGCAGGGAAATCCGCGCGTGGCGCAGCATGACTATGCTTTCGCGCGATGGCGGGCATACGTGGTCAGTGCCGCATGGATATAAAAATAACCCTGCGGGCGGGCCGGTGCGCTCCCATCCGATAAGGCTGTCCAGCGGCGCGTGGCTCGCGCCCAACTCGGACGAGGACGGCGCATGGCGGCCGCGCGTGGACGTATCGCACGACGAGGGCGAGACGTTCGAGCGCCTGAGCGATATTCCGCTGAACACAACTGACGAAGCCGCACCCGACTACCTGCCCGGACTGGGCGCGATACAGCCCACGCTGTGGGAGAGCGCGCCCGGACACGTGCACGCGCTGCTGCGCACAACGGGCGGGTACGTGTACCGCTCGGATTCCGACGACTATGGCCGGACGTGGAGCCGCGCGCGCAAGACCGACATACCCAATAACAACAGCGGTATAGACGTGGCCCAGGCGCCCGACGGGCGGCTGTTTCTGGCGCTTAACCCGGTGAGCGGCAACTGGGGCGCGCGCACGCCGCTGAGCGTGTACGTGAGCGAGGACGGCGGCGAAAGCTTCCATCCGTATGCTGTGCTGGCCGACGACCCGACCGACAAATCAACCGGCAAGCCTGCCGAATTCTCCTACCCCTCGCTGTACGTCAAGGGCGATACGCTGATGGCGAGCTACACGTACAACCGGCGCTCGGTAGCGTTCTGGTGCGCGCGGATATAGTCCGCGCGCCAATATTCGCGCTGAGCAGCAAATTTCCCGCATTTTTTCTTCAAAAAGGTATTGACGCAGACCGCGAGTTGTGATATAATAGTTTGCGTTGACTGGGTGTGGCGCAGTTTGGTAGCGTGCTTGAATGGGGTTCAAGAGGCCGGAAGTTCGAATCTTCTCACCCAGACTTAAAACCTGAATCCGATTGGATTCAGGTTTTTTGATTTGGCATTGCTTTTCGTGACGGTTTACTATATAATCAAATCATATCCCACCCGCACATGGCGAATGCGTTCAGCAAAGGAGTATGCGCAGTGGAATTTGCATTTGTGATAATCGCCTATCTTGTACAGGCGCTCGTTTTCGGCTTTATAGCCAGCTATATCGCCAGCTGCAAGGGCTATACCACTGGTTTTGCGTGGGGCTTTTTCTTAGGAGTAGTCGGCTTGTTGGTGGTAGGCTTTCGCCCGACACTTTCTCAGCCCGCGGCTGAATACAGGCCGATGTATCCCGAACAACAGCCGCAGAGCAATGCAAGCTGGGAATGCATCTGCGGCGCGAGCAACCCGGCCACGCTTGATTACTGTCTTTCCTGCCGCCGTCCGAGGAACAGCGCGAGCGAACGCCTTAAAATCGTCTGTCCGCATTGCGGCGCTATGAACACCTCCTCTAACGATACCTGCTTTGCGTGCAGCAGGCCGCTTCATGCCGATGCGCCCGCATTGGCCGCGCCTGCGCCCGGCGGGAATGCCCAGGACATACCGGCTCTGATTGAATCGCTGGCGAAGCTGCACAGCGCGGGTGTGCTTACCGACGAGGAATTTGCGCAGAAGAAGGCTGAACTGCTGGCTAAAATCTGACTATCAAAAGCCATATCAAAACGCCCGCATCGTTACTCAGCAGCGACGCGGGCGTTATTAGGTCTAATCACATTTTTTGCTGCAAGTGATGCAGCACTCGCCATATCCATTCTTTGTCAATATGACCGGCTCCCGCGTTTCGTGGACGGTACGCGAAATTTCAGCAAAGCTGTTGCGCAAATCGGACACGGGGCGAATCTGCGGCATTGTATCAGCTTCTTTCGCAATTCATGATGCTATTTAGCATATTATACATCTCTTAAAGATCATACTGAAACGGGGCATTGACCCGTTTGCATAAGCGGAATCAACGCCCCAAAGTCGTTATTCAATCTTGCATTATTCAGCAGCGCTGTAAATGGCGTCATAGCCCTTCTGGTACAGCTCTACAAAACGATCAACCTTGTAGCGGTTCAGGTCGTTGATGTAGCCGTCCCAATCGCTGTCGATGTCCTTAGCGCCGGTTATGAACTGGGCGCTGGTCAGCTTTACATAGTCCTTGATGTTGGTGAAGATCTCGCTGTACTCGATGGTTTCGTCCTCATCCAGGAAGAAGTAGTCGGGCGCGCAGTCGATGAAGTACTGAGACAGTTCCTCGGTCTCCAGCTCGATGCGGCTCTCGAAGTACTTGGAGTCGGTGTACATCACGTCGTCGGGCCAGCGCTTGGACCACATGGCGCGGAACTGCATCAGAGCGCCCCAGGGGCCGCCGTGGAAGATAGCGTCGTCCGCAGTGCTGCCCGAAACGGTTTCGATGAACTGATAGCGGTACTCGCCGCCCAGAACGTTGGTTTCGCCCGCCTCGGCATACTGCCACTTTTCGCCCTCGCGGCCGTATACGCGCAGCATGTAGGTGTCAAAATTCATCAGCTCGTCCATGAACTTCATCGCGGCGTCGGGGTTTTCGCACGCATCGGTCATCGCAAAGGACGCACTGGCGTTCATATCGGCGATGGAGCGGTTGTCGGCGTGCTGCGCGCCGTCGGCGGTCTTGAGGGGCATCATCAGACGGTAGTTGCTGTAAGCGTACTCATTGGTCATGTCGATGTTGTAAATGCCGCTCGCAACGGAGAACACGCCCACCATGGGAGTTTCGCCGCTGACGATCTGGGACATCTGAGAGGAGGTCTGGGTGAAGGCAGCCTCGTCGATCAGGCTTTCGTCGAACAGCTGCTTCATGTAGCGCAGCGCTTCGCGGTATTCGTCGGTGCTCGCGCCGAAGGATACAACGCCGTCCTTGATGGTGGTGAACTTGCCGCTGCCCACTTCGCAGGGCAGGAACGCGTTGACGATGTAGCTCATGAAGGTATTTTCATAGCTGGTCAGCGCGATTTCGTCATTCTGGCCGTTCTCGTTCAGGTCGGTGTTCTTCATGGCGGTCAGCATGGCATGGAACTCGTCCAGCGTGGTGGGGTGTGTCTCAAAAATTCCGGAGTACGCAATTTCGGGCGTCGCTCCGCCATTTCTGCGTCACAAGGCTCGACTTAGCGCTGCTAAGCCTTCGGATTTATTCCTTGAACTGACGCAAAATCCACTTGGGTCTGCGGATTGTCCCGCTTGAGACACACTCTAAAAAAATCCGCCGGCATATGCCTGTGCAAGCGGATTTTTGATATATATTTAGTCGTTTACTTCCCGCCGTTCAGATTCAGCTCGCAAAAACTCTCCACCGCGCCCATTATCACGTCGGCGCGATTCTTTTTATAAAATATGGTCAGCGACGGAATGAGCGCCAGCGCGCCTATGAGACATGCTATCATGTCGGTCATAGTGTCGGTCACTCCCGTGCCCTCGACCCATTGCGGATCCAGATCCGTGACCAGGCTTATTGTGAACTCGCCTATTTCCCACATGCCCGCGATCGCCATCGCGAAGCACAGCATGAACACCGTGCACGCCGCAAAGTCGCCGCGCTCCATGCGGCGGCCGGGCTTTAGCACGTAGTACATGATTATGCCCAGTATGCCGGTAAATGTGCCGCTGAGCGCGTGGCACACCTTATCAAAATGCGGAATCCAATAGTAGCCCGCCAGCACCTCGCCAATTGTATAGGCTAAAAATATAAAGGCAAATATTATGGTGCCCAGCTGGTTGACCGGCTTTAGCTTAAACAGCTTATAGAACAGCCACACCACCGGCACGAACAGCACCGACGAGAACGCCAGCACATAGTGGAACGTATCGCCGCGCACAACGTTCCATATGCCCATGCCATAGTTTATCGCGATGAACGCGACTAGCAGCCATTTATTCAGCCTGCCGTAAAGCGCCTCTCTCTTTTCCATCAATAACCTCCATTATATAGGCATATCATCGTCGGCTTCCTCGGCGCGGGCTATGTCCAGCGCGGGCAGCTCGTCCAGCGACTTTATGCCAAAGTGCGCCAAAAACGCGTCGGTCGTGCCATACAGTATCGGGTGGCCGATCGTGTCCTTGCGCCCCACCTCGGCTATAAGCTCCCTTGAGCACAGCATTTGTATCGAATAGTCGCACTTTACGCCGCGAATCTCCTCGACCTCAAGTCTTGTTATCGGCTGTCGATAGGCGATTATCGCAAGGGTTTCAAGTGCCGCCTGACTGAGCGTCTGCTTCTGCACCGGCTGGAGCAGGCGTTCCACGTACTCGGCGTATTCGGCGCGTATGCTCAGCTGTGCCTTGGAGCCAAACCTACGCAGATGCAGTCCGCGCCGCTCGTAGTCCAGCCGCGAGCCCAGCTCGTCAAGCGCCGCGCCCACCTCGTCCTCGGTTATTAAGAGCGCCTGCGCGATTGCGCGGCTGTCCACCGGGTCGCCCGAAACGAAGAGTATGGCCTCTATTATCGAAGCCGCCTCGGTCTTTTCCATCAATATATCCTCCGCAGTTTACGGGTAAGGTTTGTTTAGGACGCGTCCTGCTGATCGTCCGTACCGCCCGCGACCGGCATGATTACTATGTCCGAGAACAGCTCCTGCTGATACACGGCTGCGCGGCTGAGGCGAACCAGCTCCAGCAGCGCGAGGAACACGGATATTATCTCGCCGCGCGACGGATTGGGCGAAAACAGGTCGAAGAACGCAACCGGCCCGCGCCTGAGCCGCTTCTGTATGCGGTACACGCACGCGGCCACGTTGAAGTCGTCGCGGCGTATGCGGCGTTCGACCGACTTACCGCTTTGCTCCTGTTCGCGCTCCACGCGTTCGAGCAGTGCCCTTATCGCGTTTGTCAGGCCGTCCAGCGACAGTCCGGTCAGCTCGTATGTCTTGGGCGGCAGCGGGTATTCCTCGGGGAGCTTAGTCAGCATTGCGCGCGCGGCGGCTTCCAATGCCTGCATACGGCCGCACGCCTCTTTGATCGCCTTGTATTCCTCCAGCCTGCGCACCAGTTCTTCCTCGGGCGTCTCCTCGCCCTCAGCGGCGGGCTGGGGTTTAGGCAGCATGGAGCGCGACTTGATTTCGAGCAGCGTTGCGGCCATTGCGATGAATTCGCTGGCGGAGTCCATATCGAGTTCGCTCAGCTGATCCATATAGCCGAGGTACTGTTCGGTTATTTCGGACACGAATATGTCCTTAATATCTATTTTAGCCTTACCAATCAGTGTCAGCAACAGATCGAGCGGCCCTTCGAAGTCCTTGAGCGATACTTTATAAGCCATATCCGCTCCTAAATAAATTTCTCAGCGATGTTTTTGAATATCCAGAACAGGCCGCCCCACAATCCGGAGTAACTGCCGCCCACGCAGAAGGATATGTATTTATCCAGCAGACCCGTAACTATCAGCAGCAGCATTACGCCCTGGCCTATCTGCGCCTGCTTTTGCGTTGCGAACAGCGGGCGTTTAAGTATTACATCGTTAAGCACATGATAGCCGTCCAGCGGCGGCAGGGGTATCAGGTTAAACACTGCTAGGCAGGCGTTGACCTGAGCGCAATAGAACAGGAAATAATACAAATACTCATTTATCTCGCCCGGCGCGAAGTTAATGTACCAGAAGAACGTCATGCCGAACAGGAAAAACAGTATCAGGTTCATGGTTATGCCCGCGATGGACACGAAGAAGTCGTCACTGCGCGGATGTTTGAAGTTACGCGGGTTAATGGGCACTGGTTTAGCGTAGCCGAAGCCCACGAGGAACAGCAGCGCGGTACCCACGGGGTCGAGGTGTTTAATCGGGTTAAGGGTAAGTCTGCCCATGAGTTTAGCGGTGGGGTCGCCACACCAGTATGCGACGAGGCCATGCGCGAGTTCATGCAATGTAAGCGCGATAAGTATTGCGGGGGCGCTTATCAGCAGGTTGCGCAGAAATCCGACCGGGTCGGAAAACAGCGTCATTATCGGCAAGCTGAAAGACGGCATAATGCCACTCCTAACAACAATTTTATTATGGGTATCATTATACAACGCGATTGTTGAGATTGCGCGTAAACGGCAAATACAATAATGGCGCTGATAAGGAGATTAGCGCTGCTCGCGACAAAAATTTGATTTTCTCTATTCGCAATCGCCGAATACATGGTATAATACAGTCACAATCAATCGCGGATTTATCCGCACGAAAGGAATGACAATTCATGAACGACACCATTCGAGTATTGACCGAGCGGCGTTCCGTCCGCCGCTACCTCCCGCGTCAGGTAGACGAAGCCGCCCTGCAAGACATAATCCAGGCGGGTCTATACGCCCCGAGCGGCATGGGCAAGCAGCCCTGCGAGATGATAGTAGTGCAGGACAAGGCCACGCGCGACGAGTTGAGCCGCATGAATGCAGCGGTAATGGATTCTGACAAAGACCCGTTCTACGGCGCGCCCGCGCTCATAATCGTCCTTGAAGACCTTGACATAGCGTGCTGCCCCGGCTTCGACGGCGCTCTAGTCATGGGCAATCTCCTTAACGCGGCCTACTCGGTTGGCGTTGACTCCTGCTGGATCAACCGCGCGCAGGAAATGTTCGAAACCGAAGAAGGCAAGTCCCTCCTCAAAAAGTGGGGTCTCACCGGCAACTACCGCGGCGTAGGCATCTGCATCCTCGGCTACCACGACGGCGCCTACCCCGAAGCCCGTCCGCGCCGCGAGGGAACGGTTATCAGGATACGGTAAGGACGAGGGGTTACGTGTTCTTTCTTTTCAGAAGAAAAGAAAGAACCAAAGAAAAGTCGATTGGGCT
>CAOKFD010000060.1:0-16352 GCA_948467645.1 uncultured Eubacteriales bacterium
ACCCCACCATCTTCATCCGCACCCACAACACCGACCTCAAAAACAGGCTGACCGCATACAGCCGCAAACACCCTGCCGTCTGCAAGCTGACGGACGTAGACCCGGACACGGGCTGCAAGGAATTTGAGATTGAAAAGGGACGCTTCTCTTTCCGGCTGACCGCCCCATACAGAGAGGAACGCCGCAGGGCGGCAAGCGAAGCGGCGAAAAACGAATAAAAGGGTTTTAGGGCTTCGCCGTTTATTGCGCCGGCAGCTCCACCGCAATGGTGCTGCCCTTATCCGAGCTTTCCTCCACCCGAACGGAGCCGCCGTGCAGGTCGGCTATCTCCCATACCAACGAGAGTCCCAGTCCCGCGCCGCCGTACTCGCGGCTGCGGGACTTGTCCACGCGGAAGAAGGGCTGGAATATGCTCCGCTGATACTCCCCGGGTATGCCGCAGCCGGTGTCGGAGACGCGTATAAGCAGCCGCTTTTCCGGCTGTGACACCGATACGCGCACAGAGCCGCCCGGGCGGTTGTATTTGATGGCGTTCTCCGTTAGATTGAATATCAGACGGTATATCAGCGCGTCGCTGCCCGTCATTGCGCCGTCGCCGTCCAGTTCCAGCGCGATATCCGCCTTCTCCGCCAGCGGCGCAAGGTCCGTGAATATCTCCTCGACCATGGGCGCTATCTGTATCTGCTCGTTCCGCGCCACCTGCTGCAGGTTGCTCATTTCAAGCAGCGTTTTGGTCATCTGCGTCAGCCGCTCGGTCTGCTCCCGCAAAAGCGAGAGGAATTCCGCCGTCTCCGGCAGCACGTCGGAATGCTCTGCGGAGAACAGCTCCAGCTGCGCCTGCATAAGCGCCAGCGGCGTGCGCAGCTCGTGTGCGGCGTTGCCGGTGAACTGCCGCTGGGCGGAAAAGGCGTTGTTCAGCCGCTCCAGCATCTGGTTGAACGAGCGGCTCAGCTGCCGGAACTCCGAAATAGCGTCTTCATCGATCCTCATATCGGCAAGATTGTTCAGCTGCACCTGCTCCACCTGCGAGGCAAAGCTGCGCAGGGGCTTGAGGGCGCGTCCGCTGACAAAATAGGCGAGGATGCCGCTGAGCAGCGTTACCGCCGCCGTGATGTACCAGTTGGTGGTGCGGAAGCGCCCCTGCACCCCATCGACAACGATGGTCAACTCCTCGTTGGGCGCTATGAGTTGCGGGTCAAAGCTCGCCATGTCTTCGTCATTTATAATAACAGTGCCCCCGCCCCGAAGCGTGTCTGCGATCGTGTCCATATAATACACACCGGACGAGCAGAGCAGCAGATTCATGGCGACGCAGGTGACACCGATGAGCAGAACGGTCATCAGTGTGATGCGCCATTGCAGGGAAATTTTTCTCATGCTTCCTCCCCTCCCATCAGATAGCCCTCGCCTATGCGGTTGCGTATGGGGTCATAGCCCAGCGCGGCGCGGAGCTTTTTGCGCAGGGCGGATATGTGCACGCGTATGGAGTTGCTGAAACTATCCACGCTGTTGTCCCATACGTGGTCTATCAGCTCCTCCTGGCTCACCGGCCGCCCCTGATGTACCATAAGGTATTCCAAAATGCCCGTTTCCTTGCGGGTAAGCGTAAGCGTCTGGCCGTTTACGGCGGCGGTGCGGGAGCGGGTGTCAAAGCGCAGCTCTCCGCAGGTCAGCAGCACGTCCTGCTGCGTGAACTGCCGCAGCGTCAGGCTGCGTATGCGCGCCTCCAGCTCGGCCAGATGAAAGGGCTTGGCCAGATAGTCGTTTGCCCCCGCGTCCAGCCCCTCCACCTTGTCCTCCACCTCGCCGCGCGCGGAGAGTATCAACACCTTTGTCTCCCGGTCGGTCTGCCGCAGCGTGCGCAGCACCGTCATGCCGTCCTTACCCGGCAGGTTCAGATCCAGCAGTATCAGATCGTATTTTTCAACGCCTATCAGTTCCAGCGCCTTTTCCCCGTCGTAACAGCAGTCCACGCTGTAGGCCAGGCGGCGCAGGCTGCGCACGATGGTCTCGCACAATGCGCGCTCGTCTTCAATAACTAAAAGGTGCATATCATTTCTCCTTTTCAATCTTCCTTCTATTGCTTACAGTATACCAGAAACGCATAAGGTTTGCGCTAAGTTTTCGTTCTTAACGGAGATTTTAGCCCCTGCGCGCTATGATATAGGCAGAAAATGAAAAGGGTGATGACAATTGAGCCAAGGAAAAAAGGCCGCGGCGCAGACCGCGCTGCTGATAGCAGGCATCGCAATGCTGTGTCTGGGCGCATGGCGGGGCGAGGCGGCGACGGTGCTGAGCAAGGCGATCAAACTATGTCTGGAGTGTGTGGGAATTGGGTAAGAAGTTTTCAGGCGTGTCGCAGACAATCTCCCGCTTTCGGGGCTGGCTGCAGGCGGGGGCGGCTTTACTGACCAACCTGCACCTGCCCAACTTCCTGAAGGGCGGCATATATCAGGGCGCGGGCAAATCCGTCTGCGTGCCGGGTCTCAACTGCTACTCCTGCCCGGCGGCATCGGGCGCTTGTCCCATAGGGGCGTTTCAGGCGGTGGTAGGCTCGTCCAAGTTCAGCTTTTCCTATTACATCACGGGAACGCTGATACTGCTGGGCGTATTGCTGGGGCGGTTCATATGCGGGTTTTTGTGCCCCTTCGGATGGTTTCAGGAGCTGCTGCACAAAATCCCGACCAAAAAGCTCTCCACAAGGAGGCTGAAGCCGCTGAGATATATCAAATACGCCGTTTTGCTGATTATGGTGTTCCTGCTGCCGGCGTTTTGGGTTAACGACGTGGGCATGGGCGACCCCATATTCTGCAAGTATCTCTGCCCGCAGGGCGTGTTGGAGGGAGCCATACCGCTATCCATAGCCAATTCCGGCATACGGGCGGCGCTTGGGTCGCTGTTCACGTGGAAGCTGGGCATTCTGCTGACGACGATAGCGCTGAGCGTGCTGTTCTACCGGCCCTTCTGCAAGTGGCTCTGCCCGCTGGGCGCGTTCTACGCGCTGCTGAACAGGGTTTCGCTGTTCCAGATGAAGGTGGACAAGGGCAAGTGCGTTTCCTGCGGGAAATGCGCAAAGGCCTGCAAGATGGACGTAGACGTGACAAAGACGCCCAACCATACCGAGTGCATCCGATGTGGGATGTGCATACGTGCCTGTCCGACCAACGCCGTGCGCTTCCGCTACGGCTTTGGAGACGGTAAATATAAAGCGGCAAAAACGCCGCGGAAAAACAAGAATCAGGAGGAATCTATATGAAGACCAAGAAGTTTCTGACGCTGCTGCTGGGATTGGTGCTGGTATTTAGCATGACCGCCTACACCGCCATGGCAAATGACAACGCGATGAGCAAGGGCAACGAGACCATGATTACAATGGACAACAAGTGCGAATGCGGCATGGCCGACAAGTGCGAATGCGATGCGACCGCCGCGTGCGGCGGCGACTGCTCCGATATGTACGAGGAGCCGCAAAGCGTCGAGGAGGCGCTGGCGCTGCACAAGAAGCTGATGGCGCAGGAAAACGCGATACTGTCGCAAAACACCGAGCTGTGGGAAAAGGTATACATGGAGGCCGACAAGGGCATGGCGCTGGTGGAGGACGGCAAAAACTACGGCGAGTTCCTCATGGACACCATAGAGGCCGCGAAGGATCAGTTCACCGACGAGGAGTATGAGACGCTCAAGCAGGCGGCCGCGCAGATAAGCGAGATCGAAAAAAGGCTGACCATGCTGGAAGAAAAGTACCCCGAGGCGGCGCAGATGTCGCTGGACAGCGACATGAACATGCCGGCGGACGGCGCAATGTCCATGACGCCCGACGACGGCAGCATGCAGAAGTTCCCAGCGTTTGAGGGCAAGGATCTGGACGGCAACGTGGTAAAGAGCGACGAGCTGTTCTCGGGCAACGCCGTGACGGTGGTTAATTTCTGGTTCACCACGTGCAACCCCTGCGTGGGCGAGCTTGGCGAATTGGACGCGCTCAACAAGGAGCTTGCGGAAAAGGGCGGCGCTCTGATAGGCGTAAACACGTTCACGCTGGACGGCGACGAGACGGCCATAGCGGAGGCGAAGGACGTGCTGGCCAAGAAGGGCGCGACCTATCAGAACGTGTATTTCGGGTCCGACGGCGACGCGGGCAAGTTCACCGCGAACGTATTCGCCTACCCCACGACCTACGTGGTCGATAGAAACGGCAACATAGTTGGCGACCCCATAGTGGGCGCTATCACCGAGCCCCGGCAGGCCGAGGCGCTCAAGGCGCAGATAGACAAGGCGCTGGCCGCCGATAAGGGCTGACCGCAGGAACACATTAAGGGAGGGAGATGATATGCGCCGGTATTTGATGCCGCTTATGCTCGTCGCGGCGCTGCTGCTGGGCGGCTGCGCCGCCGGGCAGGGGGCGAATATGCGGGGCATGCAAGCGACTAAAGCACCCACGACCGATCAGGACTCAGGCGCGCCCGCGCGGGCCGCCGATGCGTCCGGCGAGGAGGGCATGTATATGGACGCCACGGAAAACGTGATATATCTGGCGGGCGGCTGCTTTTGGGGCATGGAACAGCTGATGCAGTCCATACCCGGCGTGATAGACGCGCAGAGCGGTTACGCCAACGGCACGTGCGCGGCGGACGCCGACTACCGCACGGTATGCGGGGGCGGCACCGGCTTTCGGGAGACCGTGCGGGTGGAATACGACCCCGAGCGGGTAAGTCTGGACGCGCTGCTGCTGGCGTACTTCTACGTGATAGACCCCACGGTAAGGGACAGGCAGGGCAACGACGTGGGCAGTCAGTACCAGACCGGCGTATATTACACAAACGACAGTGCGCGCGAAACGGTGGAGCGCATAGCGCAGATAGAGCGGGGCCGCAGCGACAAGTTCTTTGTGGAGATAGGGCCGCTCAAAAACTACTACCCCGCAGATGAGTACCATCAGGACTACCTTGAGAAAAACCCGGGCGGCTACTGCCACATACCCCGGGAGGAGATGGAGCTCTTTTCCAAGCTGCGCATAGATCCGGGCGATTACAAAAAGCCCGCGGCGCAGGCCATACGCGACAGGCTGACCGATGAGCAGTACCGCGTGACGCAGGAGAGCGGCACGGAGCACGCCTTTACCGGCGAGTTCTGGGACAAGTTTGAAAAGGGCATATACGTGGACATAGTAACCGGCGAGCCGCTGTTTTCCTCCACGGACAAGTACGAGAGCGGCTGCGGCTGGCCGGCTTTCACAAAGCCCATTGAAGAGCCCGCCGTGGTGGAGCTAAACGACGACAGTCTGGGCATTAGGCGCACGGAGGTGCGCAGCCGCGCGGGGGATTCGCATCTGGGCCACGTATTCACCGGCGACCCGGAATCGCCAAACGGCGTGCGCTACTGCATAAACAGTGCGGCGCTCCGCTTTGTGCCCTACGCGGACATGGATGCCGATGGGTACGGGTATCTTAAGTATCTTTTTGAAGAATGAGCAGCTTACAATCGCATACGACAGGCGGCGCGCCCGGTGGGTTTTAACCGGGCGCGCCGCCGTTTGCGCGCGCCGACTCCCCCGCCCTGTTTGCGCGCCGCTTCCCCACGGTTGACGGATGCGCGCGATGCATGGTACAATATATGAGCGTCAACATGCGCACCGGGCGGCGCGCACGCCCATTTGCGGCCCGCCGTCGGGCGCTTGATTTTTGATAAAGCCCTTAAAAGCCGAAGGAGGAATTACAATGGATTCAAACATCCGTCCCGAAACGATGGAGCGCATCTCCACCCCCGCGCTCGCAAACGCGTTTATCGACGAGCAGGTCAAGGCCATCCGCGAGCAGGTCGGCGACCAGAAGGTGCTGCTGGCGCTGTCCGGCGGCGTTGACTCGTCTGTTGTGGCCGCGCTGCTGATCAAGGCGGTGGGCAAGCAGCTCTACTGCGTACACGTAAACCACGGCCTGATGCGCAAGGGCGAAAGCGAGCAGGTTATCGACGTATTCCGTCATCAGATGGACGCGAACCTGATTTATGTGGACGCGACCGACCGCTTCCTAGACCTGCTGGCGGGCGTGGCCGAGCCGGAGAAGAAGCGCAAGATAATCGGCGCCGAGTTCATCAAGGTATTCGATGAAGAGGCGTCCAAGCTGGAAGGCATTCACTTCCTGGCTCAGGGCACGATTTATCCCGACATACTGGAATCCAAGGGCGTAAAGGCGCACCACAACGTGGGCGGTCTGCCCGAGGACATGGACATGGAGCTGGTCGAGCCGCTGAAGCTGCTGTTCAAGGACGAGGTGCGCGTGGTTGGCGAGGCGCTGGGTCTGCCGCACGGCATGGTATATCGTCAGCCGTTCCCCGGCCCGGGTCTGGGCGTGCGCTGCCTGGGCGCAATCACCCGCGACCGTCTTAATGCGCTGCGCGAGGCGGACGCGATACTGCGCGAGGAGTTTGACAATAGCGGTCTGGCGGGCAAGGTATGGCAGTACTTCATCGCCGTGCCCGACTTCAAGAGCGTGGGCGTGCGCGACGGCAAGCGTTACGAGGGCTGGCCGGCCATCATCCGCGCGGTCAACACCACCGACGCAATGACCGCCACGATAGAGGAGATCCCCTACCCGCTTCTGCACCACATCACCGACCGCATCACCCATGAGGTCGAGGGCATCAACCGCGTCGTGCTGGATCTTACGCCCAAGCCGGTGGGAACTATTGAGTGGGAATAAGGTTGGAGAAGGGATAACGGCACTGCCGCGCTCATCCATGCATGAGCGCGGCAGTGCGCGATTTTGGGATCAGCACAGCAAAGCAGGATTTTAGCGCGTCAGTATCGAATAATAAATGTAGAATATGGTACTGAAGCACAAATGCCTGAGCGGTCTAGCAGCGTACTCACAAATATAAACATTGGGATTTATGAAGTGCGAATTTGAAAAGGAGATTATGACATGCCAACGATTTCCATGTTTTATGGTATTATAATCCGAATGTATAATAACGGTGAGCACAACCCTCCACACTTTCATGCCACGTATCAGGGATATAACGCCACATTTTATATTGACGGCGATATGAAAGAGGGCGATATGCCCAAAAAGCAGCAAAAGTTGATTGCCGCGTGGGCTGAAATTCACAAGGATGAGCTTATCGCAAACTGGGATTTGGCCATGAGCGAACAGCCGCTTTACAAAATTGACCCGCTGCGCTAATCCATTCATAGAAAGGAGTTGGTCGCCATGTCAACGCCCGTATGGATAGTACGATCGGTCGTTCCGTCCCCGGATTACACGCTGCACCTGCAATTTGCCGACGGCACGCGCAAGGTATACGACGCGCGGCCATTGCTGGAAAAGCCCATTTATGCCAGTCTAAAAAACCTGCCGCTGTTTTTAAGCGCCAAAGCCGAATGCGGCACGGTGGTATGGGCCGACGATACGGATATAGCGCCCGAGCATCTGTACGAATGCAGTCGAGTGCTGTGATCTGAAAATCAGCGGATAGCCGCAAAATAATGCTTATAGTCACTACAAGCTATCAAAAGCAGCGCGTAGTGACTATAAGCTTTTTTTAATCGGCGGGTTTGGTCATACGCTCATAATCCGATGCGAAATTGCGCAGTATTTCTGCCGCTTCCGCCGCCGCCCGTTCATTCGGAACGACCGCGCGGCCGTCATTGGAAGCGGGCGTTCTGCCGCCTTCCCCGCCATTCGTCGGACATTTGTCGCTTCTTTTGGTCACTATTTCACGTTCCATCAGTACATTCCGCTCTCCTATTTGCTTCTCATAGTCCATATTACGCACACCATAAGCCCACCCTCACACCGAAAAAAAGAACCCGGACGAAAACGTCCGGGTTCTTCAATCTCAAGCGATAAAGCTCAAGTACTCGTGGTCAATCGATTAGCCCACAGCGTCCTCTTCGAACTCGAGGTAAGCGTTGGAAGCAAAACCGGTCTTGCCGTTGTACTTAACCTTGGACCACTCGGTGCCCTTCTCCAGAACCTCAACCTTGCTGCCCTTCTTCATCGTGGTGATAACAGCGCCGGTCTTGGGGGTCTGACGCAGCTTCAGGTTGGCGGTGGTCTTAGCGGTCTCGGTGGTGCTGGGGGTGGTCAGCTCGACGTACTCGCCGGATACCCAACCAGTCAGAGAGCCAGCAGTTACCTTATACCAGCCGTCCTTGGTCTCGAGGATGGTCACAGCAGTGCCCTTGGCCAGCTTGCCAATAACGGTACCGTTAACGGGGGTCTCGCGTACACGCAGGGACGAAGCCGTTACCTTACCGGTCTTGGTCGCGGGAGCCGTGGTAGCCGTCGCGGTGGGGGTAGCCGACGGAGTGGCAGTGGGGGTAGCGGTGGGAGTGGCGGTAGCAGCAGTGATGTACAGCTGAATCTTTACCTTCAGGTCAGGATTAGAAGCAGATACACCAATCAGCTGAACCTTGCCAGCGCTCTCAACCAGAGCAGTTACCTTGCCGCCGTTGTTAACAGCATAGGTATTGGTATCCTTATCGGAGGTGTTCTCCAGATACCAGATCATATCCTGCGCTACATCGGTGAAGCCATTCTTATCCTTAGCAACAGCGGTGAACTCGTTGGTAGTGCCAACAGACATTACCTTGTTGCCAGTATAAATCTTGGTAACATTGCTCTCGTCAGTAGCCTCGCCCTTGAAACCAGCGGCGTCGGTTACAGTAAGGCTGTAAGCCTTGCTGCCAGCCTTGGTCACCTTGATGGTGTAGTTAAGAGACAGCGAGGTGCCATTCTTGGTGAAGGTTACCTTTACCGGAATCTGCGCAGTCTTATCAGCGTTGTTCATCGCAGCGATAAGATCAGCGTCATCCGCGCCAACGATGGTGAACTTGCCGGTGGTAACATCATAGGAAGATACCAGGCGGGTAGCAGTGGTGGTGTAGGTCGCCTTCCAGCCAGTAAAGGTGGACATCAGAGCCTTGGTCGAGCCATCAGTGCCAGCATAGGGCAGAGCGCTCAGGTCAACAGTCGCACCGGGCTTTACAGTGGTGAAGTAGTTCGCCGCACCAGCATCGGTCAGATTAGTCGCGCTCTTGGCAACGTATACGCTGGTAGGCTCAACAGCATTCACAACAGTAATGACGCGGGAAGCAGACTTGCTACCAGCCATGTCAGTTACGGTTATATTGTAAGTGCCAGTTTCCTTAGCAGTGAACTCCATGATGCCAGCGCTCTTCTGCTTCAACTCGGCAAGCGTATCGCCCTTAGCGTTCTTATAGGTCAGACCAGTAACGCCGTTGATGCTCCAAGACAGAGCAGCGGTGTCATCAGTCACAAGGTTGCCGTAATCGTCAGTCTTGTAAGCCTGAGCAACCAGAGTGGCCTTGCCGGTATTGGCAGCAATCTTATCGGTATCACCCTTGAGCGTCAGAGCAGCAGCAGTGGTGGCCGCGCCAACAGTCAGAGTGGTTTCGGGCTGAGCCTTGCCATCAACAGTCAGAGTAGCCCTTATCTTCGCCTTATCAGCAGCAGAAAGGCCTGCAGTAGACTTCAAGCCAGTCAAAGTTACATCCACGCCAACCTTCTTGCCATTTTCGATCTTATCAGACGTGGAAACGGCAACATACTCGCTGGCAAGGGTGGTCAGCTTCACAGATACGCTGGCGGGAACGGTACCGTCCGTATAAGACAAGGTCTTAACGGTGCTCTTGCCCGCAGTCAGATTAATGGTGGTGTCCCAGCCGGTCAGAGTCTTCGCAGCCGGATTGGGATTGAGCAGCTTCAGGCTGATATACTCAGTGCTGTAGTTGTTCTCAAAAACGGTTTCCGGGATAAGCTTGAACTTAAGCGTCGTATCAGCATTGGCCGAGCCCTTGCCAGTAATCATCAAAGACTTGCTAGCCTTAATGAATTTAACATCGTACCAGCTAGAGGTGACGCCATTGTCGTCCTGCGCATTGCTGCCAGCCTGTACAAGGCGTACATCCTTAACGTCGTTGCCGATATCGTTAACCTTAACGATAATGGTTTCGCCGTTCTTAACGGTTACCTCAGACTTCTCAAAGGAAGGAAGATAGTTAGCTTCCTGATCAACAACTTCCGTCGCAACAGGCTCAGCGAACACTACCGGAGCAGTGGCGCCAAACACCATCGCGAAGGCGAGAACACCAGACACAAATTTCCGAGCCATAGGTATTGCCTCCTCTTTTTATCATGCGGGTATCCCGCATGTTGTTGGCTTTATTGTACATCATCTTTCCCTGCTCGTCAAGTCCTTCCAGCGATAAATCCCGCGCATTTTGGGCGCGCAATGTAAAAAAATCTTCATACCTTGAAATATTTAACACTTTGCGCCGGTTTTGAATTTTTTCATAGCGTAACTTGCATATATCCCGGCTTGGTTGTATAATAAGTACCGTAAAGCGCCGATATACCGCTTCCGTCCGTGCTTTTATGCACATGGCTATGCGGCCGCGCGGCGTTTTGCACAGGCGTTTTCCACATTTGCACACAGCGTATCCACAGGCAGAGGCGCATTTGTGACGTGTTGTCAACAGATTTTTCCACATTTGCACAGGTTTTGACTAGCCTTGCAGGTGTTATCCACATATTCGCGGAGGGCAGTTATGACGGGCATTATCGATTACGGCGTGGGCAATCTCCATTCCGTTTCAAAGGCTTTGGCCGCGCTCGGGGTCGAAAGCCGCATCGTGTCGGACGGGCGCGGGTTTTCCCGGTGCGATCGGCTGATACTGCCGGGCGTGGGCGCGTTCCCGGACGCAATGGAGGCAATTAAGCCGCTTGAAGGCGACATACGCGCCGCGGTGCGCGACGGCGTGCCGCTGATGGGCATTTGCCTGGGTATGCAGATGCTGTTCGAATACAGCGACGAATGCGGCGGCGCGAAGGGCCTCGGGATTTTGCCGGGCGTGGTGCGGCGCTTCCCGGACGGTTTGATCGTGCCGCACATGGGCTGGTCGCCGCTTTATAATATGCGCGGCGATTTATTCAAAGGCATTGAGCGCATGGACGCATATTTTGTACACAGTTTTTTCTGTCCGACGGGAGATTTTACAGCGGCGCGCGCGCGGCACGGCGATGAAGGCGGTATTATATCGGTAGAGTTTTCCGCCGCGGTGCAGCAGGGGCGCGTGATGGGCACGCAGTTCCATCCCGAAAAGAGCGGGCGGTTGGGGCTGAGCCTGCTCAAGAATTTCGCTATGGTTTAGTCCATAATTCGCCACACTTGTCTGAGTTTCTTCCTATTATATTAAGGGGGTCTTTGGGATGCCATACCGTCGGATAATACCGTGTCTGGACATACGCGGCGGGCGCGTGGTCAAGGGCGTGCAGTTTTTAGGCATACGCGACGCGGGCGACCCGGTCGAGGCCGCCGCGCGATACGACGCGGAGGGCGCGGACGAGCTGGTTCTGCTTGACATAAACGCCAGCCACGAGGGGCGCGGCACTATGCTGGACGTGGTGGAGCGCGTCGCGGGGCAGGTATACATACCCTTCACCGTGGGCGGCGGCATATCCAGCCTTGACCAAATTAAAGAATTACTCAGGCGGGGCGCGGACAAGGTGTCCGTCAATTCCCCCGCCGTGCGCGATCCCGACTTCATATCGCGTGCCGCCGACAAATTCGGCAGTCAGTGCGTGGTATGCGCAATCGACGCGCGCAGAGCCGAGGACGGCAATCATTGGCAGGTATACGTAAACGGCGGGCGCGTCAATACCGGCATGGACGCGGAGGAATGGGCGATGCGCGCGGTTAGGCTGGGCGCGGGCGAAATACTGCTTACCAGCATGAACACCGACGGCGAAAAGACCGGCTTCGACATCGAGATAACCCGCCGCATCGCGCACGAAGTCAGCGTGCCGGTAATCGCGTCGGGCGGCGCGGGCTGCAAAGAGCATTTCAAACAGGCGTTCGACGCGGGCGCGCAGGCGGCATTGGCCGCGAGTTTGTTCCACTTTGGCGAACTGAGCATACCTGACCTTAAAAAGTACCTCACCGAAAACGGCTATCCGATGAGGACTGTATAAAAACTGCTTATAAGGCGATGGCGCCTTATATATATATTCTGACCACATGGAGGGGACTATCAATGGAATATATTGATCGCGTAATGCAAACGGTCATCGACCGCAATCCCAATGAGCCTGAGTTCCATCAGGCCGTGCGCGAGGTGCTTAACAGCCTCAAGCCCGTAATCGAAAAGCACCCCGAATACGAGAAGAACGCCATACTCGAACGCATCGTCGAGCCTGACCGCCTTGTTACCTTCAAGGTACCGTGGGTGGACGACAAGGGCGAGTACCATGTGAACCGCGGCTTCCGCGTGCAGTTCAACAACGCCATCGGCCCGTACAAGGGCGGCCTGCGCCTGCACCCGTCGGTGTATCAGGGCATAATCAAGTTCCTGGGCTTTGAGCAGTGCTTCAAAAACTCCCTGACCGGCCTGCCCATCGGCGGCGGCAAGGGCGGCAGCGACTTCGACCCCAAGGGCAAGAGCGACCGCGAAATCATGGCCTTCTGCCAGAGCTTCATGACCGAACTGTACCGCTACATCGGCGCGGACGTGGACGTTCCGGCGGGCGACATCGGCGTGGGCGCGCGCGAAATCGGCTATCTCTACGGCCAGTACAAGCGCATCACCGGCCTGTATGAGGGCGTGCTGACCGGCAAGGGCCTAACCTACGGCGGATCGCTTGCGCGCAAGGAGGCCACCGGCTTTGGTCTGGCGTACTTCACCCGCGAAATGCTCGCCAGCAAGGGCGAGAGCTTCAAGGGCAAGACCGTGGTCGTGTCCGGATCGGGCAACGTGGCCATCTACGCCAACCAGAAGGTTACCCAGCTGGGCGGCAAGGTAATCGCGATGAGCGATTCCAACGGCTACATCGTGGACGAAAACGGCATCGACCTGGACGCTGTTAAGCAGATCAAGGAAGTGCGCCGCGGCCGCATCAAGGAATACGTGGCCGATCATCCCACCGCGACCTATCACGAAGGCTCCAAGGGCATCTGGACTGTGAAGTGCGACATCGCGCTGCCGTGCGCTACCCAGAACGAGCTGGATCTGGACGGCGCAAAGGCGCTGGTTGCCAACGGCGTGTTCGCCGTGGCCGAGGGCGCGAACATGCCCTCCACGCTGGAAGCGACCGAGTACTTCCAGGAGCACGGCGTACTGTTCGGGCCGGCGAAGGCGGCCAACGCGGGCGGCGTTGCCACCAGCGCGCTGGAAATGAGCCAGAACAGCATGCGTCTGAGCTGGACTTTCGAGGAAGTGGACGAAAAGCTCAACGGCATCATGGTCGGCATCTACAACAACGCCAGCAAGGCCGCCGAGGAGTGCGGTATGCCGGGCAATCTGGTTGTGGGCGCTAACGTCGCGGGCTTCCTGAAGATCGCGGACGCTATGATGGCGCAGGGCGTGTAATCCCTGCATAAACGAATTGACCGCCGCACATTGCGGCGGCCTTTTTTTGTTCAGGCATAAGTTCCGGGGTGGGCTGTCCTGCATTTTATGCCTTTATCGCGCGAAACTGTCCTGCCGCCCTGCCGCCGCGGCTTTAGAGCTTTCTTCCCCGCCCCGCTTATAGAGCGCCACGGTTTCGGCTCAGGCTGTCCGCCGACTTTTGCCTTAGCCGAAACTGTGCTTGGAGTTTCGGCGCGGCAGTTTTGCCCTAGCCGAAACTTTGCCGGGCACAGGCATTCGCCGCCGCGAGTTTCGGCTGGCCGAAATTACTCGCTCTTGGCAGTTTTCCGCTTACGCGCAGGCAGGTTAGCCGTCAGCACGCCCGCCGCCGCGCCCACGGCGGTGCTCACCGCAATTTCGGCCAGCACGTTCTGCCAGTTAAGCCCGGTCTCGATCAGCGCGCCCACCGATGCCAGCCCGATCACCATGTACGCCGCCCCGACCAGCGCGCCCTTGATAAGCCCCTTATCCCCGCCCGGCTTAATAGCGACGAACGCGCCCGCGATGGCGCTTGTGAGCTTGAGCACCTGATTAATCACCTGAATCGTAGAATCGGTAATCCCGGTATACCCCGCCGCCAGTCCCATTATCAGCATCCCCGCCAGCGTACACGCCGCCGCGCAAACCACGCCGCGCGTCACGGCGATAAGCGCATTCATTCGGTTTGAGCGCATGATTATACCTCCGATTGGCTTTTTGTTTAAGTCTATGCGCGCGGAGGGCGGCTTATGCGGATTTCCAATTAATATGCGTTTGACATATGGCGCGCGCACTGTTATAATTTGCATAAATACTTAAATATGCAAGAGGGCAAGTCATGTTTGGACGCAAGAAAAAGGACGCTCCCGCCCGCCGGGAGCGCATAACCGAATCGCCCCAGCGCATCTGCATCACCGACGCAGGCGGCACGATGTACGACGGCGCGCTGACCGCGATTAATATACCCGAAAAGCTGATTATCGAACTGAGCATAGAATTTTTCGACGACCCGGAGCCGTGCCAGATACACCGGGGCGCGGTAATGCGGCGGGTGTTCATGGAGCTGACCGAGCTGCTGGGCGAGAACGCGGAGATAGACGCGCGCGGCCTGCCCGATGCGGCGGCGCGGTACTTATGCGGGTACGAGGGCTTAACCGGCGTGCGCATGTACCGCGGGGAGGGCTGAAAATGAAGCGAAAACTGCTTGCGCTGCTCGCGGCGCTGGTCATATGCCTCACCCCGATAATTGCCTTAGCCGACACCACCGCCGCGCAAAGCCCGTACATAGACGAGGCCGCGGACGAAAAGCCGCTGCTTTTGTACTTCTTCGAGAACTATTGCGACTCATGCAAGCCCGAGCAGGAGTTCGCCGATTCGTTTAACGGTCTGACCGGCAAAAATATGAGCGACTATCGATACCGCTACTATAACGTAAAGCTGGCCGCCGACCGCGAGGCATACGAACAGGCAATCAAGGACTACAACATCCCCGCGGACGAACAGTACCTGCCGATGGCGATAGTGGACGGCGTGGTCTACGCGGGCAATTCGAAGATAGAAAGCGCCATGCCCGCCGCCTTTACCGCAAACGAATCCACCGACAGCGTGATGTACTACCTTTACTCGCCCTCGTGCGAAAGCTGCGCCGAGGCAAAGGCCACGCTGGACGGCCTGCCCGAGACGATCACGGTGCATCGCGGCTCGTATGAGTTCGAATCGAAGATCAACCTCATACGCATCGACATATACGACCAGCCGGGCGTGGCCAAGGCGCTGTTCGATAAGTACAATGTGCCCGAGGACAAGCAGGTAACGCCGATACTGTTCCTGCGCGATATGTACTTAAACGGTGCGGAACGCATCAATCGTATGCTGGACTATTCGCTTAGGAACGCTCAGGCTGTGGGCACGGCGATGATAAGCGACGGCGGCGCGGCGCAGAGCGATGCTTCGTCGCTCACATGGGCGGGTACGTTCATGGCGGGACTGGTAGCCGGGTTTAATCCATGTGCGCTGAGTATGCTGCTGTTTTTTCTGACGCTGCTGCTGCCGCTGCGCAAGAACGCCGGGCGGTATGCGGCGGTGTACCTGATAAGCAAATTTTGCATGTACCTGCTGATAGGTACTGTGCTGCTGACGGCATTCTCGGCGTGGAACCCGACGTGGCTGCCGATGGTCGCGAAGATACTGCTGACCGCGATCGGCGGCGTTCTTGTGGTGCTGAACCTGATGGACGCTCGCGCCGCGCACCGCGAAAAGTACGGCGAGATAAAGAACCAACTGCCGCGCGGTATGCGTAAGTTCCTGCATGGCCGGATAAAAAAGGCGCTTAAAAACCCCGGTAAGGGGCTGATACCGTCGATAATACTATTGGGACTGATTGTCGCATCGAGCGAGTTTTTGTGCTCGGGGCAGTTGTACCTTGCGACGCTGACGGCGGGATTGGAAATGGGCATAGAGTACTTTAAGCAGTTCATGCTGCTGGTGGTGTTCTGCCTGGCGTTCCTGCTGCCGTCGATAGTGCTGACGGTGCTGGTGATTAAGGGGCGCGATATGTTCGGTATGTCGGACGCGATGCTGCGCAGGATGCCCGCGATAAAGATCGCCACGGCGGTTGTGATGGCCGCGATAATCGTTGTCGCGTGGGTGCTGTAAATATTGAACAGGATGTTTAAGCGGATGGTGTATAGAGCCATCCGCTTTTTTGTATGGCATGAGCGTTTGGCTCATCTGAAATGGTGGCTGCTAACGCGGGCGACTGAGTGAGAGAAGCGCCGCCGTTTGCGCGGTTAAAGAACGAAAACACCGCCACCGCTCACGCGGTAGCCCGCCCCTTTCATGGGCGGCTTTTGGGGCTGGGTTACGGCGCAGCTTTGGGATATGCACGTTGCGAGAGTAGCCCAGCCAGCGCACCGAGTCAAGGACAAGCGGCTTCGCCGTGCCTTCGGCA
>CAOKFD010000061.1:0-16334 GCA_948467645.1 uncultured Eubacteriales bacterium
AACCGAAGCGGGCGCGGCAGCTGCGCCGCATATATCGCGCTTCTGTATGAGCGTCCTCCATACTCGGAAAGCGGCGCTTCCCTGCGCGCGACGGTATGCGGTACTGCCGCGCCGTCCTTGATTCCGCATTATGCATTATGCATTCCGAATTCCGCCTCCCCCTCCCCGCTCAACGTATGATTTCTTCTCTCTCCCCTATCATTAATAGCATCGAGGTGACTCGGTTTTGGATAACGACAACGATATGAAAAACGGTCTGCCCGGCGACGGACAGCAGCCCAAGGATCAGCCGAATGCTCAGGACGGCGTTAACACTACCGGCGAAGCATCCGCTTCCGCTGGCGGCGACGCTTCCTCCAACGGTCTGACCGCCGAGGAGAACACTCCCAACAACGGCGAGGGCGCTTACGATTCACACATGACTTGGCTGGAGCGCGACGATGAAAGCCATCCCGACTCCGACGGCACGCCCATGGGCGACAACAACCGCGGCCACCTTATGCCGCGCGATCTGGAGCAGGAACTGCGCGAGTCATTCATCGCCTATGCAATGGCGGTTATCGTAACCCGCGCCCTGCCCGACGTACGCGACGGCTTAAAGCCGGTACATCGCCGCATACTTTACGCGATGAACGAGCTGGGCGTTACGCCCGACAAGCCCTTCCGCAAGAGCGCGCGTATCGTCGGCGACGTACTTGGTAAATTCCACCCGCACGGCGACACCGCCGTATACGACGCTATGGTGCGTCTGGCGCAGGACTTCTCCACGCGCTACATGCTGGTGGAGGGCCAGGGCAATTTCGGCTCTGTGGACGGCGACGGCGCGGCGGCAATGCGCTACACCGAGGTACGCATGAGCAAGCTCACAATGGAGATGGTGCGCGACATCGACAAGCAGACGGTTGACTTCTACCCCAACTTTGACGAAACGCTGATGCAGCCCTCGGTAATGCCTTCGCGTTTCCCGAACCTCTTAGTCAACGGTTCCGCAGGCATCGCGGTCGGCATGGCCACCAACATCCCGCCGCACAATCTGGGCGAAACCATTGACGCGTGCGTATACATGCTCGACCATCCCAATGCCTCTACCGAGCAGCTGATGCAGTTTGTCAAGGGCCCCGACTTCCCCACCGGCGGCATCATCATGGGCAAGGCGGGCATACACGAGGCCTACGCCACCGGCCGCGGCAAGATCGTTACCCGCGCCCGCAGCGAGATCGAGCCAATGCCGCAGGGCAAGAGCCGCATTGTGGTCAGCGAAATTCCCTACATGGTCAACAAAGCGCGCCTTATCGAAAAGATCGCCGAGCTGGTGCACGAAAAGCGCGTCGAGGGCATAACCGACATACGCGACGAATCCGACCGCGCCGGTATGCGCATAGTCATAGAAGTGCGCCGCGACGTTAACGCCAATGTAGTGCTCAACCAGCTGTACAAGCATACTCAGCTGCAGGAGTCCTTCGGCGTGAACATGCTGGCGCTGGTGGACGGCGCGCCCAAGATACTTTCGCTCAGGCAGGTAATCCACTATTACCTTGAGCATCAGAAGGACGTAGTCACCCGCCGCACGCGCTTCGACCTGGACAAGGCAATGCAGCGCGCGCATATATTGGAGGGTCTGCTTACCGCGCTGGATCACATCGACGCGGTTATATCGCTGATACGCGCGTCGCGCACCGCTCAGGAAGCGCGCGACGGGCTTATGAGCCAGTTCGGCCTGAGCGAGCGTCAGGCGCAGGCCATCCTTGATATGCGCTTCCAGCGCCTGACCGGCATGGAGCGCGAAAAGCTCAAGGCCGAGTACGATGATTTGCAAAACCAGATTGCCTACCTCAACACCGTACTGAGCGACGAAAGCATACTGATAGGCATAATCAAGGACGAGATGTTGGAGATCAAGGCAAAGTACGGCGACGAACGCCGCACCGAGATCACCGCCCTGCCCGACGAAATCGACATGCTGGACGTAATTCAGGAGGAGAACACGGTCGTAACGCTGACCCACTTCGGGTACTTAAAGCGCACGGCGGTATCCACCTATCACGCCCAGAAGCGCGGCGGCAAGGGCATACTGGGCGCGGGCACGCGCGACGAGGACTTCATGACCGGCATGTACGTGACCACCACGCACGAGACGCTGCTGTTCTTCACCAACCGCGGGCGCGTGTACCAGTTAAAGTGCTACGAGATACCCGAGGCGGGCAGGCAGGCGCGCGGCACGGCTGTCGTGAACCTGCTGCAGCTTGAGGGCGGCGAGAAGGTCACGGCGATGCTGCCGCTGCCCAAGGGCGCGGAGCTTACCGGCAAGTTCCTCATCATGGCCACGCGGCGCGGCGTGATAAAGCGCACGCCGGTCGAGGAGTTCGCCAACCTGCGCAAGAGCGGCCTTATCGCGATCACCCCGCGCGAGGACGACGAGCTGATCGGCGTGGCGCTGACCGACGGCAGCCGCGACGTAATGCTGGGCACACGCATGGGCATGGCGATACGCTTTGCCGAAAGCGATGTGCGCGCTATGGGCCGCGCGGCTCAGGGCGTAAAGGCCATCGAGCTGGACGAAAACGACGAGGTCGTCGACATGTCCATCGTCGAGGACGGCGAGCGCGTGCTGTCGATAAGCGAATTTGGCTATGGCAAGCGTACACCGATCGACGAATACCGCGTGCAGTCGCGCGGCGGCAAGGGCATACGCGCCATGAACCTGACCGACAAGACCGGCAAACTGGCCGGCCAGATGCTGGTGCGCGACGGCGAGGACATACTCATGATTACCGACGACGGCCAGATGATCCGCACGCCGGTCGACGCGATAAGCGAGCAGGGCCGCAATACGCAGGGCGTGCGCCTGATGCGCGTGGCCGAGGATTGCCGCATAGTGTGCGTGGCGCGCGCCGAGGCCGAACCCGATGATCCGGACGAGCCCGCAGCCGATTCGCCCGAAAACGGCGGCACGGACGGCGACAACAACGCACAAGCGCCTGAGGTATTCGTTGACGAAGCCCCGCGCGTAAGCATGACCGATTCGCTGGACATGGGCGACGCGGCCGATAAGGTGCGCAGTCTGGCCGATGAGCTGATCTCCGAAGGCGAGGATGACGGCGACGACGACGTGTAAGCGCGGCGCTAAATGAGCACTTGATTAGGTTTTAGGCAGTTTCAGACAGTATATCCCGCTCCGCTCTGAACGGTTTTGTTCGGAGCGGAGCGGATTTTTTTGTGGATTTTAGACTGTTCAAGGCACTAGAGTGTGTCTCAAGCGGGGAAATCCGCAGGTTCGAGTGGATTTTTCGTTAGAGTGTGTCTCAAAAAGGAAAATCCACAAGTTCGAGTGGATTTTGCGTCAGTTCAAGGAAGAAACCCGAAGGCTTAGCAGCGCTAAGTCGAGCCTTGTGACGCAGAAATGGCGCGGCGCCACCAGAAATTGCGTACTCCGGAATTTTTGAGACACACTCTAAATCATCATTTCACTTCGTCTGTTAAAGCCCCCCAATCCGCCGCGAATAGCTCTGTCCCGAACGACACAGCACGCACAGGCAAGCATCCAATTGTTTGCCAATTAAATCAGCATCTAACGTTTCGCCAGCCACGCTGCCGCAAGTACTCGCAATGCCTTTGTTTGCGATAGCGCGTGCCGCCGACTATATTGCCGCCACGCCCCATCCCGCTTTTCGAGATACTCTGTATACACTTGCTGCGGCCACATGCCGCCACGCCCACCGCCTCGCTTGCTCAGGTATAATGTGTTGAGCATCGGAATGCGAGTCTCCCCTGTCGCCAAATCCCATACATGTTTGCATCCGGTATGCTTGTCTTGTACGTCTGTATATTTGTCTCAATTATTCAACTTTTAGCTGTAGCTTTCATTCGTTCTAATGCTGTTATTCACACCACTTTCCGTTTAAGATAAGCTGTCATTTGTCGCGTTGTATCTTGACATCAATTGTGTATTAACTGTTCGACTAGCGATTCCGTCCAGCATATCCGCTTATACAGCTGCAACGCGTTATACACATTTTCGTATTCTTATTCCTATCGTATCAGTTTCATTTTGTCTCATTTTCTGTAATTTCAGGAAGCACCATGTGGATAACTCAAGTCAAATTCGCATCTCAGAAGCCCAAAGTTTTACACAGGCGCATGTGGAATATGTGGAAATTCTGTCTGTCGGAATCGTGCGCCGCAAGCCAAAATCCACATTGGTTCGGCTCAGAGCCGCGCCGAAAATATCCGCAAAATCAGGAATAATTTGCATTTGCGCGCGCTATGCGCCGCGCGGCGATTTTTAGGATGATTTGGTGCGCATAACAAGTCCGTATTTAGAAGTCTATTTTCAGGATGGATTGTGCTGATTTGAGCTATTTGTGCGAAACGACACGTTTTTCGTCGGATATGAGTATTTCGGGCAGAGTGATCGCGTGTCGCTGGCATGATTTGCTTCGAGAGCTGCACAGCCTGTTTTTCAGGATGGATTGTTTAGCCGACGCACATTCGCCGCTTTTATTGATGTGGATAAGGCATTTCCCTGTCTCCGGTCTGTTTAAGTGCGGTTATCTGGCTCTCGTCATTCGTTTAATGAGGCAGATCGTTTCATTGAAAAAACGCCGCCTTGCAGCCCGATTTGGGCCGCTTTATCGACGTGCGGCGCGTCTGTTGAACCGTCTGAATGGTTCTCGAATTGTGCGGGCTTTCCCGCCCTTCCTGATTTTATGAATTGAATGTACGGACGTGGTTGATCGTCTTGCCGCTCGGCTTTTTGTCTTATTATCGCTTATTAAATGCGGTTTGCGCTGATTTTGGCCGGATTGATACTCTTTGAGAACGCCGGATTGCTTGCTGTTGCTGCTCTGCCCCTGTTTTATCGTCTGTCTTTGTGCGTCGCGGCTAAAGCCTTTTTACGGCCTTAAATCGGCCTGTAAAATCCGTCTTTAGACCGTCCACAGGCGTTCAATCAGCGCTGCTGCGGTACTTAAACACGCCCTGTGTAGGCTTAAATCGCCCGTTGGGAGCGCTGTCTTAATGCCTGATTTATGCCGCGTATATTATGCCAGAAGCGCCCTTGAAAAGCCCTGTAACCTCTTATATGCGTTGTCAATGCACGGCAGAAATCCGCTGCAAATCGCTTTTAAGCGGCTCTAAACGTCCTTTACAGCGCATATAGTGCTTACCCGCGCCTTCATACCTTTCAATATCTTGGAGCAAATACACGGCCATTTACGCGCCTTTGTGTCCTCCCACCGTCTGCTCGCTGTTCCACATTAAACCAAAACGCAAATACGCACGCCACCCTCATGCGAGATTCGCGTGCGTATTTATGCTTTTTAATTATAAATATGCCGCTCGTTTTATGCCTTGCTATGCCAATACGCGCCCATTGCGCCGCTTTTACGCATTGCATTGCGCAAAGTTTCATGTTTCACGCGGCATGTTTCACGCTCGGATTAACCGAAGTACCCGGTCGTCAGCGCGGGCAGTTCCACCCTGAGCATATCGCCCTCGCGCCTAATGCCCTTCACGCCGCTGAGTTTATCTGCGTTCAGACACACGCTCACCGCGTTCAGCGAGCGATTGATTATCGCCATGAATGCCTCCGCGCGGCTGGGCACTCCCGCGTAGTCGCTGCCGTCATTCAGGCGGCGCAGTACGACCAGCACGTCTGCGCACGGTGCGAATACCTCGACACTGCCGCGCAGGATAGCCTGGCTGGCATTTCTTACTTTCAGAGCAGTACTGAACTCCTCGCGCAGCGCCGCGTCCTCCTGACCCCACGGATACGTGCCGCGATTGAACGGATCGCCCATGCCCTGCGCGCCCGCCTCATCGCCATAATACACGCACGGCACGCCCGGCAGTGCGCATATCAGCCGCCACAGCGCCGCCACGCGCCGCTTTGCCAGACCCAGCGCGTATTCCGGTATAGCCGCGTCGGCCTGCTTGTCGCGCGGCATGTTTACGTCCATGCCCGCCATTATGTTGATTATGCGCGCGCGGTCGTGACTGCCGATCAGATTCATGAGCGCGTACAGCGCAGGCTTGGGGTAATTTTCGGCCAGCGCGGAGTACCGGCGCGCAAACTCCTGCGCCGATATGCGGCCGAGCATGAAGTCGATCGCCATGTCGCGCAGTGGGTAATTCATCACGCTGTCCAGCGTATCGCCCTTAAAATAGCACCTCAACTGGCCATAGGCGACCTTGTTTGAGGCGTCCTCCCAGACCTCGCCCAGCACCGCCGCGTCGGGGCGCTCATGCCTTGCCGCGCGCCTTAGCGACGCGAGGAAGTCCATCGGCAGCTCGTCGGCCACGTCCAGCCGCCAGCCCGACACGCCCATGCGCAGGTAATGCCTTACAACGCCCTCAGGACAGCCCCTGACGGCCGCGTTTTGCGAGGCAGACGCATCATCTGCGCTGTCCGCGCCCGCCCAAGAAGCGTCAGGGCCGCATATGAAGCGCCTGAACGAGGGCGAATCCTTGTTTACCTCCGGCAGGGTATCAAAGCCCCACCAGCAGCGGTATTTGTCCGGGAAATGCTCGAAGTCGTACCAGTCGTAGTATGGCGATTCCGCGCCCTGGCACGCGCCCTTGCACGGGAAGGTGGAGCGGCGGTTGAAGTACAGGCTGTCGTCGCCGGTGTGCGAGAACACGCCGTCCAACATCACGCGCATACCGCGCTTTGCGGCCTCGGCGCACAATTCGCGCAGGTCGTCCTCGGTGCCCACGCGCGGGTCTATCGTCAGGTAGTCCGACGTATTGTACCTGTGATTGGAGGGCGACAGGAATATCGGGTTTATGTACAGCACGCTTACGCCCAGCAGTTTCAAATAGTCCAGCTTTGCGATTATGCCGCGCAGATTGCCGCCGAAGAAGTCGCGCGCCGCGTTATCGCCGTTGGCGGCTATGTCCAGCAGCGGCTTTTCGTACCAGTTGGCGTGTTCGATCTGCTTAGCGCGCGCCTTTGCGTCGGGCGTGGAGGCGGAATGCGCGGGTTTCAGCCTGCCGCACGCGCCTATATCCGGGCGGAAGAACCTGTCCGGGAATATCTGATACATCGCGCCCTCGCGCAGCCAGCGCGGCGGCATGAACGCCGGGTCGTACACGGTTATCTGATAAGAAGGCGGCTGGGTATCGTAAAGCCGGCCCAGCCCGCCCAGATGGTCGTACGCATTGCCATACATATAGTCGCGCGTGCCGTCGCTAAGGACAAAATAATACCAGCAAAGGCCGGGCGTGCCCGGTAAGAGCAGCTCGGCCTCGTACATTATGCCACCGTCATACGCGCCCAGCGCGCGCATGGGTATCTTTTGTTCGCAATCTGTCCACACGCGCAGGAATACCTGCTTAAACGCGCGCGACGCCCACAGCCGGATGCGCACGCCGCTCCCGGCGGGCATGGCTCCGCCGGGAAGTCGGTACAGCGTGCTGCGGGAATCGTGCTTTATCTGTGTGCTCATAGATCAAGCGGCTTCAGGTGCCAGATCCTTTCGTTGTATTCGCGGATTGTGCGGTCGGACGAGAATATGCCCGACGCGGCGGTATTGACCGCGGCCTTATGCCACCACGAGGGCTTCACGTAGTCAGCCACAAGGCGCTCATGCGTCTGCATATAGCTGCCCAGATCGCCCAGCACCAGGTACTCGTCGGCCATGGAACCGTAGCCGCCGAACAGTATCGAATGATAGATGTCCTGGAACAGATGCGCATTTTCGGGGCACAGCGTGCCATCGATCAGCTGTTCCATAGCGCGGCGCACCTCGTGGTTGGTCTCGAATATCTTGCTGGCGCTGTACGACTGCGGGTTGCGGTAGATGTTCTCCACCTCGTCCTTGCGCATACCGAAGATATAGATGTTGTCCGCGCCGACCTCGTTGAATATCTCGACGTTCGCGCCGTCCATGGTGCCCAGCGTGAGCGCGCCGTTCATCATGAACTTCATGTTGCCGGTGCCGCTGGCCTCCTTGCCGGCGGTGGAGATCTGCTCGGACACCTCGGCGGCGGGCATGATCATCTCGGCGGCGGACACGCAGTAGTTCTCGACGAACACGACGTTGATAAGCTCGCTGGCGCGCTTGTTGGACTTAACCAGCTTTGCGATAGTGTTTATCAGCTTGATTATCGACTTAGCGCGCTCATATCCGGGCGCAGCCTTGGCCGCGAATATGAACGTGACCGGGTGGAAGGTATAGTTGGGATTATCCACGATGCGGTTGTACAGTATCAGTATGCGCAGCGCGTTCATGAGCTGGCGCTTATACTCGTGCAGGCGCTTGGCCTGAACGTCGAATATCGAATCGGGATCGATAGCGATGTCGTTGCGCGCGCGCAGCCACTTGGCGAATTCGCGCTTGTTGATCTGCTTTACCTCCTTGAACTTTTCAAGGAAGGCCGCGTCGTCGGTGTAAGGCATAAGCTCGCTCAGCTTGAGCGCGTCCTTGCGCCAGCCGTCGCCAATCGTCTCGTCCAGCAGACTGCTGAGCGGATGGTTGCTCATCATGAGCCAGCGGCGGTGGGTTATGCCGTTGGTTATGCCGATGAACTTGTCCGGATACAGCTTACAGTAGTCCGAGAAGGTTGTGTTTTTAAGTATCTCGGCATGTATCTGCGAAACGCCGTTCACGTTATGGCACATCGCGACGCACAGATTGGCCATCTGCACATTGCCGTAGGAGATTATCGCCATGTTGCCTATGCGGTTCCACTGGCCGGTGAATACCTTCCACAGGCGGTCGCACAGGCGGCGGTTCATCTCGACCAGTATCGAGTAGACGCGCGGCACGAGCATCTTGACCAGATCCTCCGGCCAGCGCTCCATGGCCTCGGAAAGTATGGTGTGGTTGGTATAGGCGCATACGCCGCGCACAATGCGCTCGGCACGGTCCCAGTCCAGACCCTTTTCGTCGATCAATATGCGCATCAGCTCGGGTATGGCAAGGCCGGGGTGGGTGTCGTTTATGTGGATTGCGACCTTCTGAGGCATAAGATCCCAGTTGGGGCCGTATACCTTTTCAAAGTCGTTGACCGCGTACTGCACCGACGCGCTGGAGAAGAAATACTGCTGCTTCAGGCGCAGTTCTTTGCCCTGAATGTGATTGTCGTCGGGATACAGCACCTTGGATATTACCTCGGCCAGCTCCTTTTCCTCCATAGCGCGGGTGTACTGGCCGCGGTTGAAGTCGGCCATGTCGATGGTCTTGGGCGAACGCGCGCTCCACAGGCGCAGCATGTCGACCATGACGGTATCATAGCCCAGTATCGGCACATCGTAAGGTACAGCCATGACGGTCTTATAATCGGTGTGCCTGATTTTGAGCGCGCCGGTGGACCAGTCCTCCTCTATATTGCCGCCGAAATGAACCTCGACGGTTTCGGAGGGCTTGCAGATTTCCCAGATGTTGCCGTCCTTGAGCCAGTTGTCGGGCATTTCCATCTGATAGCCGTTGACTATCTTCTGCTGGAACAGGCCGTATTCATAGCGGATGGAGCAGCCCATCGCGGGCAGGTTGAGCGTGGCCAGCGAGTCCATAAAGCACGCCGCCAGACGGCCCAGACCGCCGTTGCCCAGACCGGGCTCGGGCTCGCACTCGCCGATTTCGCGCAGGTTGAGGCCCAGTTCGTCCATCGCGTCCACATACGCCTGTTCGTTGAGCAGGTTAATCATGTTGTTGTGCATGGCGCGGCCAATCAGGAACTCGGCCGAGAGGTAGTAGACCTTCTTGGCCTTCTGCCGCTTGCGCTCGCCGCGCGAGGACGTGCGGCGCTCCATCACCTCGTCGCGCACGGTGCTGGCCAGCGCCTGATAAATCTGCTCCTTAGTAGCATCGGCCACCTCGCAGCCGAAGTAGCGTTCCAGCTTGCCCTTAACCGACTCGATTATTTCATCCTTATTATAAACGCTATGCGCCATTTATTTTCCTCCCTGTTCATCCATGCGTGAAGTTTTAAGGCGGGTGCTTCGTTTAAGGTCGCTGGTACTGCCTTAGCATATGCCCTTACGATAAATATCATAAGGTCGCTCATCGCAAAATTGCGCCCTTAAAATCAGCCTATTCGCCCTTATCCCACGCCGTTACATGCCCCGCGTCTACGCGCAGAGCCTTTTCTATGCGCGCGCCCGCGAGGTCGTCAATGTCCGTGCAGGTGACAATCGTCTGCACGCCCGATATGCAGTCCAACAGCATACGCCGCCGCTGCGGGTCGAGTTCGCTCATCACGTCGTCCAGAAGCAGTATGGGCCATTCGCCGCACTCGTTATACATTACGCTGAGTTCGCTGAGTTTGAGCGAGAGCGCGGTGGTGCGCTGCTGACCCTGAGAGCCGAACGCGCGCACGTCGCGTCCGTCAATCATAAGCTCCAGATCATCGCGGTGCGGCCCGAACGTGGTGGAACCGATTATCATGTCACGCTTGCGCGCACGCGCAAGTCCCTCGGCCATGCCGCGCAGTGCGTCGCCCGCGTCGGTGCAGCCCGCATAGCGGCACACGAGCGTCTCGCGCCCGCCGGTTATGTGGGCGTGATGGCTGCCCGCGAAGCCGCTGAGCATTTCGACAAAATCCGCGCGCATTTTGACTATCTGAGCGCCCTCAGATGCGAGTATCTCATCCCAGCTGTCCAGCGTGCCCGCGAGCGCGGGGTTGGCCGCGATTTCGCGCAATAGGTTGTTGCGCTGCTTGAGCGCGCGGTTGTAGCGCTGGAGCGAGTAGTAGTAGACCGGCCGTATCTGGGACAGCTCCATATCGATGAAGCGCCGCCGCTCGCCCGGCCCGGACTTAACCAACATCAGATCCTCGGGCGCGAACAGCACCGTTGCGATCATGCCCATAAGCTCGCCCGAGCGCCGGAGGAGCTTGCCGTCCACGCGCATCTGCTTGGCCGACGTGTCGGGCAGGAGCGCGCTTAGATCGTGACTGCCGTCGCGCTTGCGCCACTTTAGAGCGATGCGCGCCTGATGCGTGCCTTCGCGAATGAGTTCCTTGTCGCGCGGAGTACGATGCGACCGGCCGATGGAGCATAGGCGCACGGCCTCGAGCATGTTGGTCTTACCCTGCGCATTGCCGCCCGCAAGCACGTTAATGCCGGGCGCGAAATCCAGCGTCTGATCGGCGTAATTGCGGTAGTCGGTCAGTCTTATCGACGAAATTTCCATAGTAAGCAGCAAACCTCCGTCGCGCGATAGTGCACGCCAGATTAATATAACACGTTCGCGCGGGATTTGCATCATGCACGGGTAAATACGCATGGAATTTTTAACGCGCAGGTGTTACTGCGATCCATTATTATGATTAAACAAGGCTTATATGGGCATGCAAAGGCACTTATACTTTTTATTGAGCTTATCTATCATTGATTAGCGGCGGTTTTACTGTGCGTATCTGTATTCGACTTGAGTCAATCTTGCTGTTCTTTCATTCGTTTGGTTTTCTTAAATGATTTTCTATTATTTTTTCCCTTTATCTTTGGTGCCTCCGGCGGCCAAGGAGGGCAAGGGGGATTGCGAGTTCCCCCTATGCCCTCCTTGGATTCTCCTATTACCCCTTTGTAACGCCGGGCACTGCGTGCCAGGGGGCGGTTACGGCATTGGATTGCGTTCGCTTGTGTCGTCCATTACTGGTGGGCAGTTTTACGATACTTGGTTGATATGGTTGCCTTGCTCCCTTGCTTAGACCATGCGCAAACTGCGTTGAATCTTTGTCGCTTTCTGAGAATGAGAGATGCTCATACAGAAGCACGAGGACAACGGCCTAACTTCCGCGCCCACTTTAATTTATGGTGGGCGCGGCATGGATGGCTGCTCATACATCTTGTTTCGCGGCGGGATAGTTTGTTTTCGCGCCCGCCATACTTTCCGGCGGGCGTGAACCTCACCGCCGAGTTTCCATCTGAGCCGCCGAGGGGTGGCGAACATGGCGCGGGCGTAAACTGGCTATACAGAAATAGTCCATTCGCGGAATCCCGAAACTGCTAAGATTATAGTTTGCGTGAGCCATAAACTCGGATAAAAGTAAACGCCGCTGGCTCTGGGCGAGACAAGCGGCGCAAGTAAGCAAAGATGCTTCCCGTATATAGCTCCCTAAGCGCCTGAACTAAGATACATTTGCGGGAGAACAGCCAATCGGCTTTTCTTTGGTTCTTTCTTTTCTCCCGAAAAGAAAGAACCGTTCCCCCGTCCCTCCGTCCCCCTAACAAATCTTGATAAGCATAGTGTGTTGTTCGTCCATTTCGATAGCTACGAGTGCTTCTTTTTCGAGACGCTTGAGCATGTCGCTGAAGCGTTTGAAGCCTATGGCGCGTTCGTCGAAATCGGGGTATTCGCTTTGGATGGCGCTTTTCAGGATGGACGGGTTTATGCGGTCGAAGCCGTCGTCCTTGAAGCGCTGTAAGTGGCGCGCGAAGACCTGAACCCAATTCGACTTGGTTAGCTGCGGCGCGGAGTCGGGGGCTATCGACTTTTGCAGGCCCACAAGTACAGAATGATTGTCGTTTACTATGCGGATGTTGCGGTTGCGCTGCGACGTGAGCTGCAAAAACTTGCCGAACGTCGAGCAGCCGTAGTTGCCCTCGTTAAAGTCCGGCCTGAGCCTGAGCAGCGTTGACTTCAGCTCCGACGCGTACATCATGTCCTCTTCCTGATCCGACAAGACCGTCTCGATCAGCGCGCCCAGATCGCTCAGCTCGTCGCCCTGCTCGCTTACGCGCTTGGCGGGGGCGGCCTTGGTCGCGTTCGATACCGACTCCAGGAATATGAACTCGTTGCACGCCTTTATGAATATCGACGAGGCAACCTCACTGCGCGATATGCCCAGCACATGCTTGCCCATCGACTTGAGCTTGCCCACAAGGGGCGTATAGTCGCTGTCGCCCGAAACGATGCAAAAACTGTCGATAAGACTGTTGCCGAACGCGACCTCGAGCGCGTCGATTACGAGCTGTATGTCCAGATTGTTCTTCTGATTATGCCCATACCTGAGCGAGGGCACGACGTAGAACGTATTGGACAGAAGCACTTCCTTCAGCTCAGAATACCTGTCGGTATAGCCGTATACCTTACCCAGAAGTATGTCGCCGCGTATCTTCACCTTTTCGATTATGCTATTGAGCATACTTTCCTTGGCGCCGGCGTTTTCCAGATCGACGAATACGGCGTAATGCGATGTACTCAATTTTCGCCTCCTGTCATTACGGGTCGATGTTTCACGTGAAACATTTCACGTCCATGATGTGCATGTCGTTGCGCATTAAGCTGTGCGGCTTGTTTAGTTGGCCGTATAACTGGTGTGCATAAACATGCGCCCGTGTGCAATCCTGTATCGGATGTGTCGCGCGGGCGCAGACGATGTTTCACGTGAAACATTTCATGCCGGGCGCTCCTCAAATCCGGTGTCGGCGAGTTCGTGAACGTTTGTAAGTCCGCTGACTGACCGCACATAAATATTGACTGATTAGTCAGATTCACGCGCGGCGCACTGCCGACGTTTGATTAAGGCGCGCCGTGGAGTGTGTCGTGGGCAGAAGGCAGACTGAATGAGCCTGCCTTACTGCCTTAGAGTGTGTCTCAAAAGGGAAATCCGCAAGTTCGAGTGGATTTTGCGTCAGTTCAAGGAAGAAACCCGAAGGCTTAGCAGCGCTAAGTCAAGCCTTGTGACGCCGAAATGGCGTAAAATACGCCGAAATTGCGGATTAAGGAATTTTGAGACACGCTCTAACACATCCTGAAAATAATTACTTGGTGTATACGGTCTGGCCGTCAACGATGGTGCGGGCGACGCTCCAGTCGCTGTCCAGCAGCACCAGATCGGCGCGCTTGCCAACCGCGATCACGCCGCGGTCGTCCATGCCGATGGACTCGGCCGGAATGCGGGACGCCATCTGCAGCGCCTGCTCGGCGGGGATGTGCACGGCCTCGATTACGTTCTTAACCGCGCGCTCTATGGTCAGCGTGGAACCGGCCAGATTGCCCTCGGGCAGACGGGCCTCGCCGTTCTTTACGATAACGTCCAGCGCGCCCAGCTTATAGCGGCCGTCGCCCATGCAGGTGGCCGACATGGCGTCGGTTATCAGTATGCAATGCTCGTAGCCCTTGGCGTTGTAGCATACGCGGATTGCGAGGCGGTGCAGGTGAACCAGGTCGCAGATCATCTGGACGGAGTAGCGGTCATCGGCCAGCGCTGCGCCGGGCACGCCGGGCTCGCGATGATGCAGCGGGTTCATGCCGTTGAACATATGGGTGATCTGGTCGCAGCCCCAGTCGCCGGCGGTTTCTACCTGTTCGGCGGTGGCGATGCTGTGACCTACGGCCAGCTTTACGCCCGGATTTACGTACAGGCACAGTTCGCGCGCGCCTTCGATTTCGGGGGCAATGGTCATCAGACGCACTATGTCGCCCGCCTCACCCACGATTTTTTCGTAGGTTTCTACCGAGGGCTTGAGTATGCCGTTGGGGTCCTGCGCGCCGCGCTTGGCGTCGTTGAGGAACGGGCCTTCCATGTGGCAGCCGAGCACGGTTGCGCCGTGGCGGGTGGGATCGGCGGCCTGGGTCTGCATGGCCTTCTTTACGCCGCGCACCGCGAATGCGGACGGCTCAACGGGGGCGCTGCAGGTGGTCGCCAGGAAGGAGGTACAGCCGTGGCTGGCCAGACCCCTGCTCATGCTGAGCACGCCTTCTTCGCCGTCCATGGTGTCGTGTCCGCCGTAGCCGTGGATGTGTATGTCGCAGAAGCCGGGTGCCAGCACGCGGCCCTGAGCGTCCAGCTTTTCGTCGCCGGAGAGATGCTCGCCGATTTCGACTATGCGGTCGCCGGTTATCTTTACGTCCACGCCGGTGGCGAACTTGTCGCCCAGCAGTACCTTAGCGTTTGTAATTATCATGATACCATCTCCATTATCCATTAAGTTCATATCATACGGCTCAGAATGCGTTAAGGCGTTGGTTAAGGGCTGGCCGGTAAGCAAAGGTGTATGTTATGTTGGCACAGGCGATTAACGCTCGCGGCGGCATTCTCAGTCTCAACTTATATTATATCCCGTCTGCGTTTACTATTCAAGCTTAATCGCGAAAAGCATTATGCGGCGGGCGATCCTGCAGATTTTGTCACATTTTTGTTCGATATAGTTAGGAATCTCATACTCAATTAACATAAGTGTGGTATGCTATTGGCGTACGTCACCCGCGAAAAAGGAGAACTGTTATGAAGCTGTTTGACGAGGGTTTGAATTGGTATAAAGGTAATACTCATATGCACACGACCATCAGCGATGGCCGACTGGCCCCAGAGGACGCTATCGAGCTATACCGTGCGAAGGGGTATGATTTTCTTGCCATAACCGACCACCGCATAATGTCGTATTCGCGCATGGACGGCAATATACTTTTGACCGGCGGCGTTGAATTCGACTACATGCTGGCCGATCAGTGCATCCACATCATTGGCATAGGCATGATGGGCGAGCCGAAGCTTGACCCGCCGATGCGCGGCGCAAGCGCGCAGGATGCGATCGACGCGATCAACTCGCTGGACGGCCTTGCGATACTGGCGCACCCGGCGTGGTCGCTGAACACTCTGGCGGAGACGATGCCCTTGAATGGACTTAGCGCGATGGAGATATACAACTCGACCTCCGGCATACCGTGGAACGCGGCGCGCGCGGACTCGTCGAGCTTTGTAGACATCACCTACACGCACGGCAAGTACACGCCGGTAGTAGCGGCGGACGACTCTCACACGTACACCGGCGAGCACACGCGCTCCTTCACGTATGTAAACGCAAAGGAACTGACTCTGGACAGCATCAAAGAAGCGATGCGCGCCGGCCGCATGTACGCCAGCCAAGGCCCGCGCTTTACCCAGATTGAGCTGACCGACAAGGCGCTTATCGTAGACTGCGAACCCACGCGCCGCGCGATATTCTACAGCAACCTCCCGTGGGCAGGCCAGCGCACGTTCCAAAACGCGGACGGCTCCCCCATCACCCACGTAGAATACCCCCTCAAGCGCAACGAAACCTACATCCGCGTCCAACTCGACGACGACAACGGCAATTCTGCCTGGTCGAGCGGCTTCAAAATTGAAAATACGATAGGGTAACGAGGGGGACGGGGGGACGTGTTCTTTCTTTTCAGTAGAAAAGAAAGAACCAAAGAAAAGCCGATTGGCTATTCTCCCGCAAACGTTACTTAGTTCGGACGTTTTTTAGAAAATTATATATTGAAAGATACTTTTATTTTCTTTCGCCGCTGGCTCGCTCTAAGAGTCAGCGGCGTTTACTTTTATCCACGTTTATGGCTCACGCATTCTATAATCTTAGCAGTTTCGGGATTCCGCGAATGGACTATTTCTGTATAGCCAGT
>CAOKFD010000062.1:0-16317 GCA_948467645.1 uncultured Eubacteriales bacterium
ATGCCGAAGGCACGGCGAAGCCGCTTGTCCTTGACTCGGTGCGCTGGCTGTGCTACCCTGCCGCTATGTCTGCTCGCATCTCGCGCGCCCAAATGCCAACTATCCCTGTTGCGAAACAGCCGTTACTTACGTTCAAAGATCATCTGCTTATTATTTGATTTCAGGAGTGTAAAAGCTATGGACTATAAACGCACTGACCCAAACGTGCCCGACGATAACGCTCATTCCGACAACGACCGCTTATCCGCCCACGATAAAGGCATTTCCGCGCCCTTGACCGATTCATTGACGGGCGTGCTGAAAAACGACGTCGATTTGGATGACGCACGCTCAGAGAGATTACGCGAAAAGTACGGCTTTTCCGACTGACTTACCCTACCTCATCCTTACTGCCTAAACAAAACCCGCCGCCACGCAAGCTTCAACCTGCATGGCGGCGGGTTCTTACTATTCAATTACTCCATCCGTTCCAATTCCCTCAGCCACGCATCCGCGCACGCATCCGACGGCATCCTCAGATCGCCGCGCGGCGACAGCGCTACCGAGCCTATCTTGGGGCCGTCCGGCAGGCAGGAACGCTTGAACTGCTGCTGGAAGAACCGACGGTAGAACGTGCGCAGCCATTTCAGTATCGTGGCACGGTCATACTTATCGCCCAGCGCGTACTCGGCCACGCGGAACACCTTGCGCGGCGGGTAGCCCCAGCGCAGTGCGTAATACAGGAAGAAGTCGTGCAGCTCATACGGGCCTACCAGATCTTCCGTTACCTGCGATATTTCGCCGTCCTTGGCAGGCAGGAGTTCCGGGCTTACGGGCGTTGCAAGTATGTCCAGCAGCGTGTCGCGCAATTCGCCCTCGCCCGCGTCCTGCGCCGCGTAGCGCACTATGTGCCTGATAAGCGTCTTGGGCACCGACGCGTTCACGCCGTACATGGACATATGGTCGCCGTTATACGTCGCCCAGCCCAGCGCAAGTTCGCTCAGGTCGCCCGTGCCCACGACCATGCCGCCCGTGCGGTTGGCCACGTCCATGAGCACCTGTGTGCGCTCGCGCGCCTGAGAATTTTCGTAAGTCACGTCCAGCGTGTCCTCGCTCTGGCCGATGTCGCTGAAGTGCTGGCGCACGGCGGCGGTTATGTTTACGTGTTTAAGCGTCGCGCCCATCAGCTCGGTCAGGCGCTCGGCGTTGGACTTGGTGCGCGCGGTCGTGCCGAAGCACGGCATGGTTATCGCGATTACGTCCCGGCGGTCGCGGCCGAGTATGTCCATTGCCTTAACCGCCACTATCAGTGCCAGGCTGGAATCCAGTCCGCCCGATATGCCCACGACTGCGGTGCGCGCGCGCGCGTGCGCGATGCGCTTGGCCAGACCTGCGGCCTGCATACGCAGTATGGTTTCGCAGCGGCTGTCCAGCGCGTGCGCGTCGCCCGGTATGAACGGCTGGGGCGCGATTGACCGCGTAAGCTGCGTCGGGCGCGGCTCCATATGGAACGGTATCGCATTTGAGGCGGCGTCCGCGTTGGGATAGGTGTGCATACGGCGGCGCTCGTATACCAGCTTGCTTACGTCGATCTCGCTTATCGTCACGCCGTTTTTGAACAGCTCGCTTTCAGCCAGTATGCCGCCGTTTTCAGCGATTATATTGTGGCCCGCGAATACCATGTCGGTGGTGGACTCGCCGTCGCCCGCGTCGGCGTAGACGTAGCCCGATACCAGTGAGCCGCTCTTGGACTTGACCAGCAGGCGTCGGTAATCGGCCTTGCCGATTGTCTCGTCCGAGGCCGACAGGTTGCATATTATCGTCGCGCCCATGCGCGCCAGACGCACCGAGGGCGTGTCGGGCACCCATAAGTCCTCGCACAGCTCAACGCCGATCGAAAAGTCGGGCATGTCGGCACAGCGCAGCACTATGTCCGTGCCCAGAGGGGCCATGCCGCCGCCGAACTCCACCCAGACGCGGCCCTCGGGCGCGGGCGTGAACTGGCGCTTCTCGTAAAACTCGCCGTAATTGGGCAGGTTAGTCTTGGGTATAAAGGCCAGCACATGGCCGCGATACGTCGCAGCGGCGCAGTTGTATACGCGCCCGTTAACGTCCAAAGGCAGGCCGATCAGCGAAATCATGTCCAGATTCGCGGTTGCGTCCACGATGGCCTCCAAAGCGCGGCGCGCGGAGGAAAGCAGGGTATCCTGAAGGAACAGATCGCCGCAGGTGTATCCGGTCAGAACCAGCTCGGGCAATACGCAAAGCCGCGCGCCGGCCTGAGCCGCAGTTTTAAGCGAATCGATAATCGCGCCGGCGTTGAAGTCCACGTCGGCCACGCGAATGCGGGGCGTGGCGGCGGCCACCTTTATGAAGCCCTGATGCATAATTTTGTACCTCTTATATATTTGTAGGATCGCGCCGCGACGCGGTAAAGGCGCGCGGGCGGAGGGAGTGAAATTCATAATTCGGAATGCGGAATGCGGAATCAGGAACGGCGCAGCCGCGCCGCATATAGCCGCGCACGGGTAAGCGCCGCTCTCCGAGCGTGGAAGATGCTCATACAGAAGCCTGCGAACCAATTGCATCTTCCGCGCCCACTTTAATTTATGGTGGGCGCGGCATGGATGGCTGCTCATACATCCGGTTGCGCGTCTGGACGGCTAGTTTTCGCGCCCGCCCTACTTTCGGCGGGCGTGAACCTCACCGCCGACATTCCATCTGAGCCGCCGAGGGGCGGCGAACATGGCGCGGGCGCAACCTGCCTAAACAGAAATAGTCCATTCGCGGAATCCCGAAACTAATTCAGATTATAGCTTGCGTGAGCCACGAACAAACGCATCAGTAAGCGCCGCTGGCTCTGTGCGAGATAAGCAGCTCAAGAATGCGAAAGTCCCTTCCCAATATATAATCCCTAAAAAAAACGCCCAAGTCAAGATAAATCCGCGTGAGAACAGGCCGAAGGCGATAGATTTTTCTTTGGTTCTTTCTTTTTTTCTAAAAAGAAAGAACACGTCCCCTCCCCGTCCCTACTTAATCATCCCGCGTCTCCTCAAATAATCGTCGCGTAGAATCGCATAAAGTGCGACGTCTACGTAACGACCCTTGTTGTAGAGACGACCGCGGACGCAGCCCTCGTACATCATGCCGCATTTGACCATGACGCGGCCGGAGGCGGGGTTGTCCACCTCGTGCTGGGCTTCTATGCGGTGGAGGTTTAAGTCCATGAAGCCCTCGTTCAGGACGGCGGAGAGGGCCTCGCTCATTATGCCCCTGTTCCAGTATTCGCGCGCGAGCGAGTAGCCTACCTCGGCGGAATTGTGGTCGCGGTTGATCCACATGAAGCCGATTGTGCCGATCAGCTTGTGGTTTTCCTTTAGCTCAATACCCCAGCTCGCCGGTAAGTCCTGACGATATTGGCGTATCGCGTAGCGTAAGTAGCCGCGCGAATCGCCTACCGATTGGTGCGCGTCCCAAAGCACGTGCCGCGCCACCTCGGGATCGCGGCTGTATTCGTACATGTCCTGCGCATCGGTCATGCGTAGCTTGCGTAAAAGCAGCCTGCCCGTCTCCAGTTCGGGCAGATCGTGAAAAAATCCGTCCACGTTCATAGGCGGCCTCCCGTCATGCGCGCCCCGCAATGCTGCGCCGCGCAATATCAACTTCTTCATAAGCTATACCGAAAACGCCGTGCGGTTAATATACACCGGCGTTATCCCCCTATCGCCTCGTACATGAATATGTTCACGCCCTCGGCTGAATCCAGCGCCGCTACCTCGCCCGGCAACAGCGCACTGCCTCCGTCAGACCGAATCGGCCCAAACGCAATCACACCCGATGTGTTCTCATACTTGTCCCCCGTGCGCCGTATCGTCGCCGGCGGCATACGCATAAGCGCCTCGTACTCAAACCCGCCCCGCAAAATAATCGGATAATCGCGCAAAAACATCTCCCCGCCGCGCAGCCCGCTTATGCGCGCCAGCAGTGCCCGGCATTCCCCGCCCGGCGCAATCGCAATCTCGCCCACGCACCCCGGCACACAATCGGCAAACGCCGCGCGGCTGACAAGCCGCCCGTCCAGCTCAAATACCTCGGCAGTAACCCGCTCAAACGCCCCGCCGCGCACAAACACATTCAGCGCAATCTGTTCGCCCGGATCGTGCGCCCACATCTCACCATCCGCATACACGCCCACCTCGCGCAGGGCATGTCTAAGCGCATAATATGCGGGCCGCGCCGCGGCGCCGTCAAACAAATCCCACGAAGCAATCGCATCGTCCGTATCGCCAATATCGAACGCCGCATTGCCGCGCTCGACCGCGCGCGCCGTATACTGCGCCTGCAAGTACCGCGTTACGCGCGAAAGCCGCGCAATATCGCCCAGCGCGCCCTCGCCAAACGTCCCCTCCACAGGCATATCGACGATCAATTCCCCGCCCAGCGCACAAAGCGCCGGCCGCGGTATCGGTCTTTCGGGCGCGTCCAATCTACGCAGGGCGACGTTATGCTCAAACGTGGGACTGGGCGCACACTTAGGCGGGTACACGCAGGCGTGCGGGGTCATGGGCGTTGTCATAGTCATGACATGCGCGCCCGCCTCATCCGCCTTACGCAAAAAGCTTTCGGGCAGGTATGTACCCGACTGGGCATAGAACATGCTTATGCCCGCCTCCAGCAATTGTTCCAGCTTTTCCGCGAGGAAGGCGCTATTGCCGAACGCGACGCTGGGCGTTGTGACTTCGCCGGGCGCGAGGAAGCTTCCCGCGCCGAGCGGCTTATCACTTTGGCAGGTGCGCGTCCAGCCCTCGCGCGCATCGCACTCAGCGCCCGCGCGCAGCACGGTCAGCAGCACGCGGCAATCCTGCGGCTGGACATTCAGTTTAAGTTCATGCTCGACGGTCGCGTGTTTTGCGCCCAGCTGATGTTCGAACTCGAACGTATCGATCATTTCGCCGTCCTTAGAGACAACATATCTGAATATATATCGTCCCGCGGAATGCGAATCCACAGCAACCTGAGCCAGCGCGCCGAAATCGCGGGGCGCAAGCTCGAAGTACATTATATGCAGACTCCAGCAGCCGCGCAGATTAACGCCGCCCCATACTCCGCGTCCCGGGCGCGGTTCCCATTCCTCCTCAGGCGAAAATTCGATTCTAATCCGATTCACGCCCTCGCGGACAGCCTCAGCTGCATCGAACGTCTTAGGCCCGCCCAAAAACTCGCCGATCATCACATCATTAAGCAGCACGCGTCCCTGTCCCCGAATCCACTCAAACTCGACATAAGTCCGCTCACAATCCCACTCGCCAATATCGAACTCCCCCTCCAGCGCAAACTCCCTCCGCTTGACCCACTCCGCCTCAAACACGCCCATCCCGCTAAACCGATCGCAAAGCAATCCATTTTCGCGCAGCGCCACTTCCACCGACCGCGCAGACGAAACCTCCGTCGGCGGGATATTCTTACCTATCAATCTATACTGTATGTTTAGGGGTTTTACGCGCATGCGGGGCACCTCCTTTGGGGTTACGTTGGGGGGTTACGTGTTCTTTCTTTTTAGAAAAAAAGAAAGAACCAAAGAAAAATCGGTCGGGCTTTCTCCCGATTGGTTTACGGGTGTTCGCGCTTGGGGGTACGGTTTCTTTATACGGCAGGCGGCGTATTTATTCGGATTTAAGCTACTTAGTTCGCTATGAGCCAGCGGCGCTTACTTATGCGCTGCTTTGCCGCTCACCATGCACTGTTATATTAGGCGTTTCGGGATACCGCGCGCCGGGTTTTGGCTTTCTCAGATTGTTTGCGCCCGCGATGTGTTCACCGCTGCGGCGGCTCAGAGGGGGATTCGGGGCGCTCCCCGCGCTGTGCCATAAATCAAAGCCCAGCGCGGGAAATGCCCGTCTGCCGCCATCAGGTTGTATTCGCGGCTTTACTTTGGCCGCGCCCGCCATAAATCAGAGCGGGCGCGGCAGTTACGCCGTTGTTAGCGCGCTTCTGTATTCGCGGTTTACACGCCCGGAGAGCAGCGTTTCCTTGCGCGCAGCGATATGCGGCGCGGCAGCAGCGGCGTTGTTAGCGCGCTTCTATATTCGCGCATTACACGCCCGGAAAGCAGCGTTTCCTTGCGCGCAGCGATATGCGGCGCGGCAGCAGCGGCGTTTTTCTACGCGCGGCGGTATGCGGCGCGGTCGCACCGTTCCTGATTACGCATTCCGAATTCCGCATTCCGCATTTTCTCCCGCCGCCATCACATTCAGCGCTTTTTACTTCACGCCGTACTTATCCAGGTACGCCTCCATGCGCGCGCGCATGTCGTCGTCAATATAGACCTTACCATCAATCGGGTGGTTATGCAATATATCTATGATCTCGCGCGTGGACACCAGCGAATACGTGGGTATGCCGAAGGTCTGCGCTACTTCCTGCACTGCGGACAGATCGCCCTGGCCGCGCTCCATGCGGTCTACCGATATTACAAGCGCGTCGATATGCACGTCGGCGGCGGCTTTAAGCAGCGGCACGGTCTCGCGCACCGAGGTGCCCGCGGTTATTACGTCCTCTATTATGATTACGTGGTCGCCGTCCTTGGGCTGCATACCCACTATCACGCCGCCCTCGCCATGATCCTTGGCTTCCTTACGGTTAAACGCATAGCCCATATCTATGCCATGGTTGGTATACAGCGCCGACGCGCACGCCACGGACAGCGGTATGCCCTTATACGCCGGCCCAAACAGCAGATCCGCGTTTTGCAGCCCGTTATCCACTATGCAGCGGGCATAATGTTCGCCCAGCTGAGACAGCTGCGCGCCGGTGCGGTACTTACCAGTGTTGACAAAGTAGGGCGTCTTGCGTCCGGATTTGGCGGTAAAGTCGCCGAAGGTCAGCACGCCGCTGCGTACCATGAATTCCACAAACTCCAGCTTGGCGTTCATATGTATTCCCTCCGAATAAAATTCAAAATGCGGAACGCGCGGCTCCCGCCGCATCGTTCCGCATAAGATGATACCATATATCCGTAAAAATTTCTACCGTGCCAGCCGCTTTATCCAGCGGTAACGGTTGCACACCACCACCGCGGTGCCGCACTTCAGTATCTGGTCGCACTTCAGGAATATGAACACCACCACCGGATCCAGATTCCACACGAACGCGCCCAGCAGCGACAGCGGCAGCACGAAGCCCCACATGAATATTATGTCGTTATACATCTGCACCTTGGGACTGCCGCCCGCGCGCACTATGCCCGACAGCACCGGGCACTGATAGCTGGTGCCCACCACCGTCACGGCCAGCACGGCCATGAACTTGCGGCTCATCTCGCGCGTTTCGGGCGTGAGCGTGGAGTATATGTCGAGTATCGGGTCGCGCACCAGGTAAAGCGCCAGACCCGTCAGCACTCCTATCACCAGGAATATTATCTGCAATGTGCGCGAATAGGACTTTACCAGATCGGTATCGTCCCTGCCCACGGCCTTGCCGATCAGTATGCCGCCCGCGCTCGCCGCCGCGTAGCACAGCACCGAAATTATCTGGAACACCGAATTGGCGACCGACGACGACGCGGTCGCGGTCACACCCAGGTGTCCCAGTATCGCGGCCTGCACCATCATCGCCAGACCCCAGAACGCGCCCGTCGCCATCACGGGCAGCGCCGCCCGGAAAAAGTCGCCCGTGAGCGTCCTGTCAAAGTGCAGCGCGTCCCTGAGCCGGAACTTAAGCACATTTTCCTTTTTAAGCACGTACCATACGACTATGACCAGCTCCGCCACGCGCGCGGCCAGCGTGGCTATCGCCGCGCCGTATGTGCCCGCGATCTGCGGCAGGCCCACGTGGTCGAATATGAGCAGATAGTTGAGCGACACGTTAACCACCAGCGTACACAGCGATATCGCCGTGCCCAGCTTTACGTTTTCTATGCCGCGCAGCGCCGATATAAGCACGTTGCTCACGCAGAATATTATATAGGAAAAGGACATGACCTGCATGTATTTCATGCCTTCCTCAATCACGGCCTCGTCCTTTATCAGCATCAGCATCAGCTGGCGCGGGAATATCAGCGTGGCCAGCATCATTATTATGCCCGCGGTCACGCACACGCGCAGCGCTATCGCTATGACCTTTTTGATGGCGTCCACGTCGCGCCGGCCCCAATACTGGGCGTTCAGCACCAGCATACCCTCGGCCGCGCCGTTCACTATCATTTGCAGCAGGAACTGTATCTGGTTGACCTGCGCCACGCCCGCCAGCGCGTTCTCGCTAAAGCGCCCCAGCATTATATTATCCGCCAGCGACACGCTGGTCGTGATTATGTTCTGGAGCGAAATGAACAACAGGAGTCTGAAAAACCGCGCGTAGAAGTCGCGGTCGCGCGTAAAGAAGTGCCGTTTCGCGCTGATTTCCATATACTTCCGACCTCCGCTTTCTTTCGTGAGCATATACGTCGATTGTAGTACATGGCGGCGGGCTTGTCAAGATGATGAAGCGGGGGCTTAATAAAAATAAGGGCGGTCGGCGAATAAACGCGGGGGGGCGCGCCTGATTTCCAGTGCGCGCCCCCCGCGTTTATATGCGGTCAGTCCAGCTTCACCGCCGTGCCGGACACCGTAACCATCAGCATACCGTTGTCCGCGCCCAGCACCTCATAGTCCATCTTTACGCCCACCACCGCGTCCGCGCCCATGCGCGCGGCGCGCTGCGCCATTTCGTCTATCGCCTGTTCGCGCGCGGTCGTCAGTTCCTCCTCATACGAGCGCGAGCGTCCGCCGAAAAAATTGGTAAACGACGCGGCTATATCGCGCGCGAAGTTCACGCCGCTTATCACCTCGCCGAAAACTATGCCGCCGTAGGACGTTATCCGGCGGCCCTCTACGGACGGAGTCGTTGTGATTATCATTGCCTTACCTCCACATGCGGATTGGGGGCCCGCCCCCCTGCGCAGATTATACCACTTCCGCGCGCGCCTTTCATTGGTATATGATTAGAACCAGTGAGAAAATCGCAGCGCGTCCGCGCCCTGAGGCGCGAATCGCGCTTTGCATGATTATAGAAAAATATTTCAAAACGGGTATTGACGCGCCCCGGCAAACGTGATATAATCCATGCCGTAAGAGTTCTCTAACCGATGGAGGGCGTTTTATTTAGGGCATTAGTTAGACTGTTCTAACTCGCATTCCGTCGGCGGATGGATTCGCGTATCATATCTTCTCAATACTTACAGGAGGTGTTTCCCATGAAAAAGACCCGGCTTATTTCCCTGATTATGGCGCTTATCGTATGCGCAATGGCTCTGCCCGGCGCGGCTATGGCGCACGGCGCGTGGTTCGCGCGGCGCTCCGACCGCATACAGCTGGTGTGCGGCGAGGGCTGGAAGGACAACGCATACGATCCCGACGGGCTTACGGTTATGAAGGGTTACGACGCCAATTATGCAGATGTGGCCGTTGAGCCCATAAAGGGCGATAACTACCTGTACATAGAGCCGAGCGACGATCTGGCCGCGGTTTATCTGGAGCTGGACTACGGCTACTGGAGCAACAATGCCGAGGGCGAATGGATTCCCAAGCCCATGGACGAGGTGGAAGGCTCCACCATCGGCACGCACGCGCTCAAGTACAGTATGAACTACTTTAAGCCCGTAAACGAGGTCAAGGCGCTGGACGGCGTTCTGTACCAGTTTGTGCCCAGCGTTGACCCCTCCACGCTGAACGTAGGCGACGAGTTCACCGTGCAGCTGCTCAACAATGGCGAGCCTATGGCCAACGTGGACATAATCCCCGACGTGCTCAACCACCACACCGTGACCATAAAGACCGACGAAAACGGCATGGCGACCGTAACCGCCTCCAACGGCGGCCTGAACGTAATCGGCTGCGAAATGGTTGTGCCCTATGAAAACGAGGGCGTGGACAATAAGGCGACCCGCTCCAAGGTGTTCGTAAGCCTGAGCTTCACGCTGTACCCGGAGGAAGAGGACTAAGCCCTAGAGTGTGTCTCAAAAAGGAAAATCCGCAAGTTCGAGTGGATTTTGCGTCAGTTCAAGGAAGAAACCCGAAGGCTTAGCAGCGCTAAGTCGAGGGTTGATGACGCAGAAATGGCACAAAAGCCGCCGAAATTGCGGATTAAGGAATTTTTGAGACACACTCTAACACCCTTTGCTTAATATCGCCGCTTAAACTTTGTGCACCATCCCCCAATGCGCCCGTCCTGCGCGTCAGGCGGGCGCATTGTTATGCGTTTTTGTCGCCGCCCTCTCATGCGTATAAATATCCAACCATATAACCCAATTTGCGTATACTATACTCTTGCAAACATGCAAAGTGTCTGCTATACTTTATGTGTAACAACGCTTTGGCTATGAAAACGGAGGAATAGCGATGAAAGGCTATAATCGCGAAGAGGCCGTCCGCAGTATCGTGGGCGCCATCGATCAAAAGGCGTACAGCGATTTGGGCATGTCTGTAGAGGCGCTGGTGCGTCAGGCAATTGACGCCGATCTCGAGTACATGAAGTCGGCGGGCGTTATTGCCGAAGACGGCTCCATGGGCGATTCGTATTACGACGACGACGACGCGTTTGAGTTTCTGCTGGACCGAATCTGTCAGGAGCGCGGCATAAGCGGCGATCGCGAACTGCGCATTGCGAGCTTCCTCGATGACTACATGGACGCACAGCAGTCGTACATGGAAAAGCACGGCCTGCTTGAATGGGATTAAGCCGCACTTCCGGCAGGTTTAATGCGCCGACGGCGCACGCATATATACAGGGAGGCTTTTAATTTATGAAAATCAGTTTTTCCACACTGGGCTGCCCGCGCTGGAGCTGGAACGACATAGTTACCACCGCGGCCGACCTTAAATACAACGGCATAGAGGTTCGCGGCGTGGGCAAGGATATATCCGCGCCCTCCATACCCCAATTCGGCGCGGACATGCTGCCCGCCACAAAGGAGCAGCTCAAAAAGCTGGGGCTGGAGATACCCTGCCTTACCAGCGACATATGCCTGCATGTGCGCGAGCGCGAGGACGAAGTCATGCGCGAGATCGCGGCCTATATCGACCTGGCCGCCGTAATGGGCGTGCCCTACATACGCATAATGGGCTGCGCGGGTGTGGCCCAACCCACCGGTCAGGTGGACGCGGGCTATGTGCGCGACATGGCCGCGCGCTGCGGCGCGCTGGCCGCCGAGAAGGGCGTGACGCTGCTGATGGAGACCAACGGCGTATGGGCGCAGACCGACAAATTGCGCCGGCTGCTGGACGATATAGATTCGCCCAACGTCGCGGCGCTGTGGGACGTAAACCATCCGTACCGCTACTTTGGCGAGAGCGCGCAGACCACGTGGGACAACGTGGGCAAGTACGTGCGCCACATGCACCTTAAGGATTCCGTGATGCAGGACGGCCGCGCGCGTTACGCGATACTGGGCTACGGCGATCTGCCGCTGGAGCAGATCATCGAAACCACGCAGAAGGCGGGTTATGAAGGTTTCTACTCGCTGGAGTGGCTCAAGCGCTGGGACGTGACGCTTGAGGAGCCGGGCATCGTGCTGGCGCATTATGTCAGCTATATGCGGTCGTTTGCGTGATTGCTGTTTTTATGATTTTCCCCTGCCTGCGTTATGTGCGGGCGGGGGATTTTTATTGCAAAAACCATAAATTGACTAATATGTCTTAACGTGCTATAATAAAAAACGAGCCTTGTATAAAGGCTCTCGGCAGGAAGGAATCAGATGGCGCTTGGCTTTTCACCTCTGACGCTTCACGAAAGCTAAGGAGGTGGTAATCATGTCGGACTTTGAGATGATCTCCGTAGTCTACATGTTTATCTCTCTTGTGTTAGTTGCGGTCGAACTCGGCCGCAACATTGGTAACAAGCACAAGTAAAACCAATGCCGCCATCCATGCTACTGGTGGCGGCCGTTACCCCTGTAATTGCAGAGGGGAGAAGCCTCACCACAAAGCGTCATCCCTTCCTGCCGTTATTATAACATATTGACTCGCGCGTGTCAACTCGCTTTGACGCGCGTTTTTTATTTGCTTAGTTCTGCTGCAAAATCCATAAATTGACTAATACACCTTAACGTGCTATAATAAAAAACGAGCCTGTTGCAGGCTCTCGGCAGGAAGGAATCAGATGGCGCTTGGCTTTTCACCTCTGACGCTTCACGAAAGCTAAGGAGGTGGTAATCATGTCGGACTTTGAGATGATCTCCGTAGTCTACATGTTTATCTCTCTTGTGTTGATAGCGGTCGACCTCGGTCGCGATTTTAATAATAAGAGTAAATAGAAGCAAAGCCGCCATCCACTGCCAATGGCTGGCGGCTTACCTACTCAATCAGAGGGGAACGCCACACCAAAAGCGTCATCCCTTCCTGCCGTTATTATAACATATTGACCCGCGCGTGTCAACTCGCTTTGACGCGCGTTTTTTATGCCTAAACAGCCCTATACAAATATCCCCCCGTCGTCCCGAACATTGGAGCGGCGGGGGGATTATGTTGCTTACATTATTCGCTCAGGCCATAGGTGCGCGCATAGGCTTCGTTATCCACGGCGAGGATTTCCTTATACTGGAGGTTGTTCAGCTCGTCGAGGTAGCTCTGCCAATCCGCGTCGGAGTTGGGATCCAGCTGGCCTACGCAGAACAGGTTGGTGGCTTCCTGTACGTAGGTCTTGAGCGCGGTGCGCAGCTCGCCCCACTCGTCCTGTTCTTCCTCGGTATAGTGGATCGTGCCTGCTATAACGGCGCTCTTGTCGGGCGCATACTGCATGTTCATGCAGACCGAGCGGCCATGTATGCGCTCGCCGTACAGCTCGTTGCCGTCGAACACCTCAATGTGGGTGCTTTCGTCGGACAGGTAAGGAACTACATTGTTCTGCCAGCTCTTGTTGGAGACGGTGGCCCAGGTTACGTTCAGGCACTTGATGTGCGGCTTGATGCCCAGTTCCTTAAATACGGACTCCTCGCCCTCCTCGGCGTAACGCCAGTCAACGCCCGGCTCGCCAAAGCGCGCGATCAGACCCTGTTCGTCGCCGATATAGCCCAGCATACCCAGCTTAACCGCAGCCTCGGGATTCTTGCAATCGGCCGAAATTATCCATACAGAGCCGATGTTCTGCGGCCAGTAAGTTACCTGCTGCAATCCGTCGGGGCCTTTGGGCTGCTCAATGGGCTGCCAGGAAGCGATATTGTTGCCAAAGCCGTTGGCCGAGCCGCACATCATACCCACGGTCTGCACGTCGGCCTGAAGCGCCTTGCGCATGGTGGCGGTGTCCTGAGTGAAGCTGGCCATATCGAGCAGCTTTTCGGATACCAGCATGTTGACGTACTTCAGGAATTCGCGGTAGCCGTCCTTATCGTATACGACGTCCAGCTTGCCGTCGGTGTTGTCCATGCGGTCATAACGGTTGTCGCTGCCGTCAAAGTATACGAACATGTTCTGCAGCCATACCAGCGCATTGCCGTTGCCGCTCCAATCCTTGGTGCCGGTCAGCGGAATCTCGTCGGCGATACCGTTGCCGTTGGGATCCTTATCGCGGAAGGCCTTGAGTACCTCGGTCAGCTCGTCGATGGTTTTGGGCGCCTCCATGCCCACGGCATCCAGGAAATCCTGGTTGATGTAGGCGCGGTTAGAGTATACGTTAGGCAGTTTCAGATCAGACTGCGGGAAGGCATATATGCTGCCATCGCTGCTGCGAACCTGATTCAGCACGGCGCTGGCGTCCATTCCGGCTTCTTCGCAGCGCTGATAGAACGCGGTGGAATAGCCGCTGCCCTCGGCGAAATACTCGTCCAGATTGAGCAGCGCGCCCGCGTCGGCGTAGGTGTTGCGGGTAGACCATGTGGTCGCGCCGAATGTGAGCACGTCGGGCAGCTCGTTGCCGGAAGTCACCATAAGGGTGAGCTTGGTCTCGGCGTCGGTGGACGGCCATACGTCAACCTCAATCTTGCCGCCCAGCATTTCGGCCAGATGATCGGTAAGCCAGTTGCCGTTGTTGTAGTCCACAACGTCGGCGCTCTGGGTGACGGCGATCTTCAGCGTCACATCGCCTTCCTTAACGATAGGCGTTACGCCCTCATCGTTAAGAACCACGCCGTCGGCCAGACCGGCCGCGCCGCTCATCATCATCGCCGCTGCCAGGCCCAGACCCAGTATCCTGCGAGTCTTTTTCATCGGGAAATACCTCCATGTCGTTATTGGGGTTGCCCCCTGATGTGCACAATCATAACCTGACGGACACAAATTGTAAACTGAAAATATCAATTAGGGCATGGATTTAGCGTGATTATCCCGACATGTACGGTTTTTCCATAGTAAAACAGCTTAATCCACCTGCTGACCGGGCGCGGATTCGCCCTGCGGGCCGGTTCGGTACACGCCGGGCGACACGTGATATACGCGCTTAAACGCCTTATAGAACGTATTGGGCGTTTCATAGCCCAGCGCGAGCGCCACGTAGTTTATGCTCTTGTCGGTGGACTTTAGCAGCTCGGCGGCGCGGCGCATCCGCATCAGCTCCAAATATTCGGTATAGGTGGAGCCGGTGCGCACCTTTATCATGCGCGATATGTACGCCTCGGACAGCTTGAACTTCTGCGACAGCAGACTCAGACACATATCGCTGTCGCAGTAGTGCTCACCTATAAAGTCGATTATCGCGTCCGCGCCGTCCACCTTGCGCGCGTGGGCGCGGGCTATGACTCCGATCTCAAGCGCTATGCCGTCCAGATAGTCGCACGTCGCGTACACGCTCTGCGCCGGGTCGTATTCAGCGATGGATATGCGCGCCTCCAACCTTGCCATGACCAGTTCGAACGCGCTGACTATGTTATAGTAAAAGGCCGACGCGCGGTTATATTGCTTCAGGTACAGCTCGGTAAACTGGCTGCGCAAGCCGTGCATCTGTTCCATTATGGCGGCCTCGTCGCCCGAGAGCAGTACGCTGTACAGCGTATTGGGGTAGAAGGTACTCAGCGTGGCCGCGCCGCTCAGATCGGCGTGCGCTTCATACCTGAGCAGGTAATGGCCTTCCTGAACGTAGGGCTGGATGTTGAGTATCATGCGGTTGACTTCATCGCACGCGGTTTTCAGTTCGTCCAGTCCGAAATGCGGCATGGAACGCGCAAGTCTCATCACTGTGTCGCAGCGCTCCTGACCATCGGCAATGCGCGCACAGATTTCCTCCAGCTGCTCGTCCACCGCGTCCATCGCGTCGTAATCCACGCTCATTATCATAAGATAGCGCGGCTTCGTTATGCAATATGCGTCGAAGCGGCGGCGCAGTTCCTCGACCGCGCGGTCATAGCCGCGGCGCATGTCGTCCAGCGCGGCGGTGCCGCCGTTTTCGCCGGTGTACAGCCTGAGCACTACATATGTGCCGTGGAATATCGGACTTTCGCCGAAGCAGTGCTGGAGCTGTTCCATGGGTACGTCGTCCGCGCCGTCGCACAGGCGCAGCATTACCGCGTCCTGATACTGGGCGCGCAGCTGGTTGAGGTTCTGGGCAAGGGCTTCGCTGTTGAGCGTGAATCGGCGCATGGATTCGCCCAATGCCTCGCGCAGCGTCCGGGTGTTCTCCTCCGAATCCACCCAATCGCTGTCAAGGAAGGACGCGTATTCACGGATGGGCCGGTATATGCGCGCGGTCATTATCGCCGTCATTGCGATGAACACGATCAGCGCCAGCGCGCCGTAGATGTAAATTGTATTCAGCACCCCGCGCACGCTCTGGGCAAATACGCTTTCGTCCACGCCCACCTGCATCGTGATCGCGACGGCATCGCCGGTGAACGTCCATTCGACGCACTCCCCCAGATCGTTGGCGCGGCTTTCGTACAGCACGTTGCCGTGCGCGTCGGTTATCTTCATCCAGCCGTGCTGGGCGACGGTTTCGTCATACACTATGTCGCGGATGGACGATTCGGGTATTATCGCGCATATGGCATAGTAGGGTTTCAGGCGGGTTTTGGAGAAATAGTTAAGGCATATGGCGGGGCTGCTGATGCTCATGTGCACCGTCTGGATAGTGCTCAGCGGGAAGAACTGTTCGCGGCGCTCCAACAGCTGCGATTCGAACTGCGCCTGGGTCATGCCGCGTATGCCGATAAGATTGCCCCAGTACTTGTCGCGGGTTTGGACTATGCCCTTGCTGATTACGTAATCGCTGTTTATGAACAGCACCACCACGTCCTTAATCAGCGTAGCGCTGGTGCTGAACGGGTCGATCAGCTTTTTCTGAAGCTGTTTGGCGTTTATCAGGTGGCTATTTTTTATATTGGCGCGGTAGGCAATATTGACCATTTCGTCCTGTTCCATCAGCGAATACGCGTACAGGTCG
>CAOKFD010000063.1:0-15924 GCA_948467645.1 uncultured Eubacteriales bacterium
AATCGGCTTTTCTTTGGTTCTTTCTTTTCTCCTGAAAAGAAAGAACACGTTCCCCCGTTCCCCCCCCCCTTAAATCAAACTGTTGAGCAGCGCCACAGCCGCGTCGGACATAGCGGTCAGATCGGAGGCGGTTTGTGCGGCGGAGTCGGAGACGCTGTTTACGTAGAGTTTGACTTTGGGTTCGGTGCCGGAGGGACGGACGCAGATCCAGCGGCCGCCTTCCATCTCGTAATAGAGGACGTTCGACTTCGGGAGCGTCAGGGCGGTCTTTTCGCCGTTTGATACGCGCTCGCTCGACTGGTAGTCGCGGACGGCCGTTACTTTGAAGCCCGCAAAGTCCTTCGGCGGGTTCTGACGCAGAGAGGACATCAGTTCCTTCATCTTCGCAAGACCGTCCTTGCCCGCTAGGGCAAACGACGTTACCTTCTCGCCAAAGTAGCCGTACTTCTTGAAGAGCGATTGAAGCGCGTCGTACATCGTCATGCCCTTGGTCTTGTACCACGCCGCGGTTTCGGCTATCAGCATGGACGCGTTTACGCCGTCCTTGTCGCGTACCTGAGTACCCGATAGATAGCCGTAACTCTCCTCAAAGCCGAACAGGAAAGTGTGCTCGCCCGTCTCCTCAAAGTGCTGTATCTGCTCCGCAATGAACTTGAAGCCAGTCAGCACGTCGATCATCGCTACGCCGTAGTGCGCGCAGATGGCACGCGCCATCTCGGTCGATACGATCGACTTGACCGCCGCGCCGTTCGCCGGAAGCGTGCCCATCTCCTTGCGGCGGGACAGCAGATAATCCAGCAGCAGGCAGCCCGTCTGGTTGCCCGTCAGTATGTGCGTGTTGCCCTCGCCATCGCGTACAGCTATGCCCACTCGGTCGCAGTCCGGGTCGGTGCCGAATACCAGGTCTGCGCCGATCTCGTCCGCCAGCTTGAGCGCCAAGGTGAACGCCGCCGGATCCTCCGGGTTAGGTACCTTGACCGTGGAGAAGTTCGGATCGGGCATCTCCTGCTCAGGCACGACATGTACGTCCGTAAAGCCGATCTCCTTCAGCACGCGGCGTACCGGCACATTGCCCGAACCGTGCAGGGGCGTGTATACTATCTTAAGGTCGGGGCCTATGCGTTTCATGAGCTCGGGCTGTACGCACAGCGACTTCACCATCTCGGTGTACGGATCGTCGATTTCCTTGCCTACTATGCGCAGAAGGCCCTTTGCCAGCGCTTCCTCGCGGTTCATCGCCACGGCTTCCTTGAAGTCGCGCGCACGAATGCACTTGAGTACCTCGCCCGCACGCTCGGGCGGCATCTGGCCGCCATCCTCCCAGTAGACCTTGTAGCCGTTGTACTGCGGCGGGTTGTGGCTGGCCGTGATTACTATGCCGGATATAGCGCCCAGATAGCGCACCGCAAAGCTGAGTACCGGCACGGGGCGCAGCGACTCGAACAGGCAGGTCTTTATACCCTGCGCGCACAGAACCAAAGCTGCCTGCTCCGCAAACTCGGGCGAGAAGCGGCGCGAATCGTACGCAATAACCACGCAGCGGCCCGCGTGCTCCGGGTTCTGGTTGATGTAGTCGGCCAGACCCAGCGTGGCGCGGCGCACATTGTACGCATTCATGCGGTTAAGTCCCGCGCCGATAACGCCGCGCATACCCGCGGTGCCAAACTCCAGCTCGGTGTAAAACCTGTCCTCTATCTCGCGCTCGTCGCCCTCGAGAGATTTCAGCTCGTCAATCGTCGCCTTATCATCGGCGAACTCGGTCAGCCACTTCTGATACTCTGCCCTGTAATCCATCTGCTATAACATCCTTTCCTGCTGGTAAGGCAATTTAGTTCATGTCCTGAAGCTGCATCATAAGCCCCATAAGGTGGCCGCGCTCCTCCTGAACTATATCGCCCAGATATTTTTTCAGTTTATCGTTATGCGAAGCCGCGATTACCTCGGTGTAGAACAGTATAGAATTCTTTTCCGCCTGAATAGCTTCCTCCAGCACCACGCGCGGGTCGTCCAAGCCCTTGTCGCCCGCCAGCTTCATCAGGCCGCCCGGGAACGCGATCTCGGCCGCAAACGCGCTCAAAAACATCGCTGCCTCGGGCGCGTAGTTTTCCTGCGCCGTGTCGTCGCTAAGCGCCTCGCCGCTGAGATGCTCAAACAGCGCCGCGTGTTCCAGCTCCTCCTTGCGCAGATGATCCAGCATCTGCCGCACGTCGGGCTTTTTTGCAATGCGCAGTGCACGCGCGTATATGTCCGCGCCGCGCAGTTCTATCTCGCGCGATATTTTAAGCGCCTCTGTATCGTTGAAGTTCTGCATATTAGCCTCCTTGCGCCGATAAAGCCTTACAAAAATCAAACTCTGCGGACATAGGATATTATATCATAGCAGTATGCCGCGCGCAAACCATGCAATAAAGTGTTCACGCGCCAGGCGCAAAAATTAACCTCGCATTCGGGCTGATTCTGTAAATTCCTATCAAAGTTAAGGAATTTTGACCTTTGCCGGACGCGGGCCGTATTGCATAATCCGCAAAAAAGGAGTACAATTGTCGCATAGGTAAAAAACCTCTAATTCCCCTAAAGGAGCGTGCATAGTCATGATAACCAATGAAATGCTTTCCCGCTTCTCCGCCGATTTTAACGCCGAGAAGTGCCATAAGATCGCAATGAACGCCGTGACCCAGAACGGCGTTACCAAGTCGGCAATGTCGCCGATGGCGCTGCGCAAGGACGAGCATCAGTTCTCGATCAACCTCAAGCAGGGCGAAATCACCAACCAGAAGTCCTCCGGCCGCTGCTGGATGTTCGCGGCGCTGAACACGATGCGCTTTGAGATCATCAAGAAGCTGAATCTGGAAACCTTCGAGCTGTCGCAGAACTACCCGCTGTTCTGGGACAAGCTGGAAAAGGCCAACTACTTCCTTGAGAACATACTGGCCACGCTGGACGAGCCGACCAACGGCCGACTGATCGCGTGGCTGCTGTCCTCGCCTCTGGGCGACGGCGGCCAGTGGGACATGTTCTGCGGCCTGATCGACAAGTACGGCGTAGTGCCCAAGGATGCCATGCCTGAAACCGCCTGCTCCAGCGCCACCGGCGAAATGGACAAGTTCATGACCCTCAAGCTGCGCGAATACGCGTGCAAGCTGCGCGCCATGCACAAGGACGGCAAGACCGCCGAGGAGCTGGCTTCCCAGAAGGAAGAAATGCTGTCCACCATCTACCGTATGCTGTGCATCTGCCTGGGCGAGCCGCCCAAGACCGTCACGCTGCAGGTACGCGACAAGGACAACAATTTCATCCGCGACGAGGGTCTGACCCCGCAGGAGTTCTATAAGAAGTACGTCGGCATCGACCTGAGCAAGCGCGTAAGCCTTATCAACGCGCCCACCGCGGACAAGCCCTTTGGCCGCACGTTCACCGTAAAGTTCCTGGGCAGCGTGCATGAGGGCCGCCCGGTAAAGTACCTCAACCTGACCAGCGACGCGCTCAAGCGCGCGGCCATCGCCCAGCTCAAGGACGGACAGCCCGTATGGTTCGGCTCGGACGTGGGCCAGTGGCTGGTGCGTCAGGGCGGCGTGATGGACAATGAGGCGCTGGAGCTGGGTCAGCTGTTTGACACCGACTTCCCGATGACCAAGGCCGAGCGCCTGGACTACGGCGAGAGCCTCATGACCCATGCGATGGTGCTGATGGGCGTAAACCTGGACAAGGACGGCAAGCCCACCATGTGGCGCGTCGAAAACAGCTGGGGCAAGGACGCCGGCAAGGACGGCTACTATATCATGAGCGACAAGTGGTTCGACGAGTTCACCTATCAGGTGGTCGTGGACGAGAAGTACCTGACCGACGAGGAGCGCAAGCAGCTCGAGCAGGAGCCGATCGTGCTGGAGCCGTGGGATCCGATGGGATCGCTGGCGCTGTAATAAGCTTTGTATGCTTTCACCCGGACGAAATTTCGCCCGGGTGTTTTTATTTTAAGGTGGGTTTTCGAGGAATTTCGGGCGCTTGACGCTGATTCTGTTTTATGATACTGTACTTATGACAATTTACCATAAGGAGCGTGAACAGCGGTATGAAAGCAAGGCTGATTGCCGTTTTAGCGGCGATATTCGTTTTATCATTTGGGACAGTCCGTCAATGTGCGCTGGCTGATGGAAATGAGCGCGAACTTATATGGAGCGACGAGTTCGACGGTGATTCGCTTAACCGCGATAACTGGAATGTAGAAGTGAACGGCTATGGCGGCTGGAACGACGAATTGCAATACTACTGCGACAGCCCGGAGAACATTACTGTAAGCGACGGCACGCTCAAAATCACCGCTCTTAAAAAGCACTGCCTTAGCAAGGAGTACACGTCGGCGCGGCTCAATACAATGGGCAAGGCCGAATTTCAGTTTGGCCGGATCGAGGCGCGCATGAAACTGCCCTGCTTCAAGGGCGCGTGGCCGGCGTTCTGGACGCTGGGCACGGGCGGCAAGACGTGGCCGGAGGGCGGCGAGATCGACATTGTGGAGGCGATAAACGACGAATCCATAGCATACGGCACGGCGCACTGGCCGCACGAGGATTCGTACAAGAGCAGCGGCTCCAGCACCGAGTTTACCGATCTCGACCTTGACATAACGCAGTGGCACACGTACAGCATCGAATGGGACGAAAGCAGGATAATATGGTTTGTGGACGACACACCGTATCATATGGTGGAGCTTACGTATGACGCCGATCGAGCGGCGCTGAAGCAGGCGCAGTATCTGCTGCTGAATCTGGCCATCGGCGGGCAGTGGCCGGGATTCGATATTGACGACGACGCGCTTCCGGCGGTTATGGAAGTAGATTATGTTAGGGTGTACAGGTGAAATGGTCTTTTAGTTTGGCCATATGACTATACGTCAGAATGAATTTGACATGCGCCGGTTCATATGATATAATAACGGCAGGAAGGGATGACGCTTTTCGTATGGCTTCTCCCCTCTGATATACGGAGTAAGAGCCGCCACCTATTAGCGCAGGATGGCGGCTTTACTTTTACTTCTTGTTTTGATTGCCAATGTTACGACCGAGTTCGATCGCAACCAATACAAGAGAGACTATCATGCAGAACAATGAAAGCATTTCAAAGTCAGACATGACATCACCTCCTTTGCTTTCGTAAGCGTCAGAGGTGAGCGCCAAGCGCCATCTTATTCCTTCCTGCCGGAAGCCTTTTTGCAAAGGCTACATTGGCATTATAGCACAACAGGTTAACACGCTCTGCGTCAATTTCATTTGCGGCGACAAACAGCAACTGTTTGCCGCTGCATTTTTATATCATGCTTTATATGTCACGCATAAAACGACCTCCGCCGCACTTCCAAATTCAGCACGGCGGAGGTCATATTTATTTGAGAATATTTTATTAGTTGCGCAGGCTGTGGATAGGCGCGGGGATGCGGCCGCCGCGCGCTATGAACGCCTCGGACGACTCCGAATGCACCGGGATGACCGGCGCCCAGCCCAGCAGACCGCCGAACTCCACGCGGTCGCCCACCTTCTTGCCCGGCGCGGGGATTACGCGCACGGCGGTGGTCTTGTTGTTTATCATGCCGATGGCGGCCTCGTCGGCGATTATCGCCGATATGGTCGAGGCGGGGGTATCGCCCGGTATCGCGATCATGTCCAGACCCACAGAGCAAACGCAGGTCATGGCCTCCAGCTTCTCCAGCGTCAGAGTGCCGCACGCCGCCGCGTCGATCATGCCGATGTCCTCGGACACGGGTATGAACGCGCCCGACAGGCCGCCGACATGCGAGGACGCCATTATGCCGCCCTTCTTAACCGCGTCGTTAAGCATGGCCAGCGCCGCAGTGGTGCCGTGAGTGCCGCAGCGCTCCAGACCCATCTCCTCCAGAATATGCGCCACCGAGTCGCCCACAGACGGAGTGGGAGCCAGCGACAGATCGACAATGCCGAACGGCACGCCCAGACGGCTGGCGGCTTCCTGCGCAACCAGCTGACCCACGCGGGTTATCTGGAACGCGGTGCGCTTGATGGTCTCGGCCACCACGTCAAAGGACTGGCCCTTGATCTGCTCCAGCGCGCGTTTCACCACGCCGGGGCCGCTTACGCCCACGTTGATTACGCAATCGCCCTCGCCCGGGCCGTGGAACGCGCCCGCCATGAAGGGGTTGTCCTCAACGGCGTTGGCGAAGATTACCAGCTTGGCGCACGCCAGACCGCCCTGATCGGCGCTGCGCTCGGCGGCAAGCTTTACCGCCTGACCGCACAGCGCAACCGCGTCCATATCGATACCCGCCTTGGTGGAGGCGACGTTGATGCTGGAGCATACATAGTCGGTGGTGGACAGCGCCTCGGGCAGGGACTTGATCAGACGGCGGTCAGCCGCGGTCATGCCCTTCTGCACCAGCGCGGAGTAGCCGCCGATGAAGTTTACGCCGATTTCCTTGGCGGCCTTATCCATCGCGCGGATGATCGGCAGCGGATCGCCGCAGGACGCGCTGACCATCGAAATGGGGGTCACGGAGACGCGCTTGTTGACTATCGGGATGCCGAGTTCGGCCTCGATCTGCTGGCCCACGCCTACCAGCTTGCCCGCGCGCTGGCAGATGCGGTCATATACGCGCTCGGCCATGCGATTTGGATCGTCGCAGATCAGATCGTACAGCGATATGCCCATAGTTATCGTGCGGATATCCAGCTTCTGTTCGCGTATCATGGATACCGTGGAAAGAATTTCACCAGTATTAAGCATGTCGCATCTCCTTAAATTCTGTGCATGGCGTCAAAAATCGCCTTGCGCTGCATACGTATTTCAACGCCCAGCTGCTCGCTGAGCTTGTCCAGATTGTCCTTCATGGCGCTGAACTCGATCTTCATGGCCGAGTAGTCCACCAGCATTACCATGGTGAACGTGTCGCCCAGAATGGTCTGGTTGATGTCCAGTATGTTCACGTCGCCCTTAGCCAACTCCGCGCTCACCGCCGCGATTATGCCCACGCGATCGCGCCCCAGCACGGTGATTATCGCCTGCTTTTCCATGTTATCCATAAATGCCTTCCCCCTACAAATTAATCCCGTCAGTTATGCTGCGTATAGATGTACGTGCGCCCGCCGTTGCGCTCGTGCTCGTTCATATAAAGTACCGTGATGAACGCGCAGGCCAGCGGTATTGCCGCGCACGCAAACAGCGCAAGCATGACAAGTATTACAATAAGCGCGCTTGTCGCGCCCATTATAGCGTAGAAAATGCCATACAGCGCCGCGCATACCGCCAGCGCCGCCACGGCCATCAGCATAAGAAAGCCCAGCCCCGGCCCCACGTCGCGCCGACCGCCCCACATAAAGCGCAGGGTGCTCATTATCAGTTGGCTGTAACCGTTATCCTCGTCCGCCATGTTGAGCATGGCAAACATGAGCGCCGTGAGGCTGATGAGCGCAATCGCGATTACGATAAGCAGCGATGCGATATACGCAAGCGCGTATACGACGCTGCCCACAACCGGGATAAAGCCCAGTAACCCAGCGACCATGCTGATAAGGCCGTTGGCAAGACTGCCCACCATCTGGACAAGGTTGCTGATGAACATGACCATCAGGCCGGTAATGACTATGCGGCCCACGCGCGGCTTAACGCGCGCCCACACGTCCTTTACATCCAGCGAAAGTCCCTGCCAACGCATCCAGTACAAAAACGCAAACGCCGCGCACGCACACGGCAGCAGGAACAGATCAGTCGCGTAAGACAAGAGCGAGCTTAGCGAGGATATGGCCTGAAGCCTGCCCATTATTGCGCGCGACCAGTCGCCCATATAGCCCACTCCCGTCAGCATACTTATGCCCGCGCCCACGTCAAACGACACCGCGCGCATCGTAAGCATTATCAGCACCGCGTAAGGCAGAACCAGCAGCACGCCCGCGAACACAGCCGTGCGCCCCGCAACTGCCCGGTACAGCGACCACGCGCTGCGCATGGTGGTCATGTTGCCGCAGAACCAGCGCTTGAAGCCGCCGATCGCGCTACCCGCGTTGAAGTTAGCCTTTTTCATGTCAAACCTCCTTAAACGGAAGCACTCGGTTGGCGCAGATTGCGCCGACTTACTATATTTTATCGCGTATCGGACACGCACGCAAGTAAAAGCCGGTTATCAAAATGGACATTTACGCGACTTTTCACGGTACTATGCGTGCGCGCGGGTACATTTTTGACATATGTGCGTCAATTTGCACCCGCGCCGCCTGAAAGCAGCAGCATCTTCTCCAGTTCGCGCGCCGCTATGCTGAGTGTGCGGGACGCGTCCTTTATAAGGCAGATCGCGCGCGCAGGCGGTTCGTCCGCGAGTACAACGCGCTTTACGCGGCCCTCGCTTATCGCCTGAGCGCACAATTCCTCCGGGTAAAAACCTATGCCCAGGCCGCGCTCTATCATCGGAAGCACCTGGTCCATGGTCGCGGCCTCCATGTCCACGCGCAGTCTAAGCCCCCGGCGTGCGAAGTAATCGCTGTAAAACTCGCGCGTGCTGGTGCCCTGACCCAGACTTATCATGGGCACGTCGTCGAGGTCGCGCAGCGTGTGCGGCGCGCGCGCCTCGTCATAGTCCGCGCCGCATATCAGCGCCTCGCTGAAGCGCCTCAGTTCCACGCTCTTCAGCGGCTTATGCACCTCGAACGGCGTGGTCACTACCGCCATATCTACAAGCGCGCTTTTAAGCGCCGCGATTGCCTGCGGCGTGGTGCCGTTGGTTATGCGCAGGCGTATGCCCGGATAGCGCTTATGGAACTTTTCCAATATATTTAGCAGATTTGCGTGCAGCGCGGTTTCGCTCGCGCCTATCGATATAAGGCCGCTTTCCAGCGTGCGCTGGCTGGCCAGCTCCTCCTCGCCCGCGCGTATCTGTTCGCACGCCACGGCGACGTGCGCGTACAGACGCGCGCCTTCGGGCGTAAGCGTCACGCCCTTGTTAGTGCGCTTAAACAGCGTACAGCCCAATTGCCTTTCGAGGGTGTTAATGCAGCGGGTTATGTTAGGCTGATTGCCGTGCAGCGCTTCCGCCGCGCGCGTGAAGCTGCGGCACTGTGCCACGCAGTAAAACACGCGGTAGTAGTCGTAGGAAATATCCATGCGCGCCCTCCATAATATCAAAATGATATATATGCCATATCAAATATACTTTTTACTGTATGCCCAATATACAGTATAATACAGTTCGGCTGAGGAAACAAGGCTTATCGAGAGGAAGGATTAGTGTGAAACTCCTGGAGCTTGGGAAAGCAGAGCACCTGTACATGTTTATAACGACCGCGATGCTGATAATCGGCGTGCTTGCCGACAGCCTTTGGGCGCAATCTGTGCCCCTGTGTATGGGGTGCATTGTGGTTGGACTGGCGGTTGATTACCTGGTTACAGGGCTGATCTCACGCTTACTGTGCGCGAATATAGATTTGGATAAGGTGGATTACATATATGAATGAGGCAGTAAACGTAAACCGACGCATTGCCAAAGCCGCCGAAAAGGCGCGGGAGCGGGCGCGGCAGCGCTCGGACGGGCTGGCAGTGGGCGTATTGCTTACGCTGGCGGGCGGATTTCTGGAATCGTATTCGTTCATTACGCGCAACGAGGTATTGGCTAACTGTCAGAGCGGCAACCTTGTTTTGACGGCGATGTTCGCCGTGCAGGGCAAGTGGGCGCTGGCGCTGAGGTGGTTTGCGCCGGTGGTTGCGTTTGTGATAGGCGTACTGCTGACCGAGTTCGTGCGCGACCGCATGAAGGCGCATGGGCGCGTGCACTGGCGGCAGGCGGCGCTGCTGGTCGAGATTGCATTGATATTTGCGACCGGGTTTATGCCGGAGGGCGATCTTAACGTAACGGCGACTGTACTTATCGCGCTGGCGTGCGCGATACAGGCCGACGCGTTTAAGAAGCTGCACGGCAGTCCCTATGCCACGATAATGTGCACGGCCAATCTGCGCAGCGGACTGATTCACCTGTACGACTGGCGCGGGCACGGCAACGACGACGCGGCGATCAAGGCGCGCGATTACTTCCTGATAATCCTGTGCTTTATGGCGGGCGCCATACTGGGCACATGGAGCGTATGGCTGCTGGGCGTGCGCGCGGCGTGGGTTTGCTGTGTGCTGATGCTGGGTGCGTTCATTATAATGCTGGACGACCGCGGTTAAAAACTCGCCGGCATGTTTAGGCCGCGCGGTATATCCCCTGCCCCACCAGCACCGGGTGCGAGGCTTGCCGAGCCGCCTGAACCCCGCCGCTTGATATAGATTTTCATTTTCCCTCTAGTGTGTTTTTCCCCCTTATATACATATTTTGTCCCGCGTGCCAACTGTGCCGGCGCGCGGACGCACAGCGCAGACCGATTGGACACGGTCTGCGCTGTGTTTTTTTGTTTTCAGGCAGGTGGGCGCGGACTGCATTACTCGCATATGCCTTAACCTAAGCGATGCCTGCGCTTGTCTTTCGCAAGGCAGGATAGTTCAAGGCAGTCAGTGCACAACGTTTTGTGTATTGACGGTTTTGAGGCAGTTGTGCACAGTCTGCGCTTAATACATCCGCCTTAGCCAAGGGCAATATTTGCGCGGATGACCCGCATATCTTTTTCGCAATGCAGAATATGCCAATGCTGTTGGTACACAAAGTTTTATCTACTTGTGATTTTGAGAATTGCGCTGCACTCCAATAGCACGTTCTAAGCAGCACACATGAAATTTTGCCTTAGAGTGTGTCTCAAGCGGAACAATCCGCAGACCCAAGTGGATTTTTCGTCAGTTCAAGGAATAAATCCGAAGGCTTAGCAGCGCTAAGTCGAGCCTTGTGACGCAGAAATGGCGGAGCGACGCCCGAAATTGCGTACTCCGGAATTTTTGAGACATACTCTAGCAACTTACAATGGCCTATGCCCTGCCCTATGCCTTATAAAGCATCATTTAAGGCGCACCGCGCGCCGCCGCCTTAACCGCCTTTCAGGGCATAACAAAATCCCCGACGAACATATTCGCCGGGGACATTGCGTTTGGCTTGTTTATCAGCTCTTACGCTTCTTGCTCCACATGTAGAGCGCTATGCCTATCACTATCAGCACGATTGCTATTACGAAGTACCAGCCGCTGTTGAAGCTGCTCTGCGCGGGTTCGGCGGTGGGCGCTTCGGTCGGAGCTTCAGTCGGCGCTTCCGTGGGGGCCTCGGTAGGCGCCTCGGTCGGAATCAGCGTCGGCTCCTCGGTGGGCGCTTCCGTGGGCACATCGGTGGGAATCGCGGTTGGTTCCGCGGTCGGCTCGTCGGTGGGAGCCTCAGTGGGTTCTTCGGTCGGGGCTTCGGTGGGTTCTTCAGTGGCCGCGGTCGTGGGGGCCGGGGTCATGTATACCACGTCGCCCGCCACAACGCCCTGTACGCCCGCCTGAGCCAGCGCCATCTCGTCCTGGGCGCTTACCACATACTGACCGTCCGCAGTGGGAGTATACGGTACGAAGGCCACGGCGGCCGCGTCGGTCGAGGCCTGCTCGACCACCTGAGCGGCTTCCTCGTCTGTATAGCCGTTTTCCTTCAGGAAGTCGCCCAGCTCATCGACGCTGTGCGCGTCCTCAACCTGCTCGGGCAGCAGCAGCACGCCGAACGTCGCGCCATCGGCCAGCGCGGGCTGAACGTCCATCTCGGGCGCGGCGGTCGCTTCCTCAGTGGGAGCTTCGGTCGCAGAATCGGCTGCATTGGCGCTGGGTTCTTCCGTCGGGATTATCGTGGGCGCGGCGGTGGGTTCGTCGGTCGCGGTTTCGGTCGGAGCGTCGGTTACAGCCTCAGTCGGAGCGTCGGTCACTACCTCGGTGGGCGCGTTGCTGGGCGCGAGCGTGGGCAGTATCGCCTCAACGTCGCTGCCTGCCACTACGCCGCCCGCCAGACCTGCGGCGGCGATAACGTCGTATGCGGCCGGTTCGACGCTCAGCGTGCCGTCGCTTTCGGCCACGGCGGGCGCGTACACCGCCCAGTTATAGTCGGTCACGCCCTCGGGCAGCAGCGCGGTGAGCGCCGCGTCGATCTGATTGAGCGTGTAACCGGCGTTTTGCAGCATCTGGCTAATGTCGTCGGCGGTAAATACGCCGTCTGCCTGTGCGTCGGATTCCGTCGCGGGCACTGCGATTATCGTCAGGCCGTTTTCAGTGCTCAGCAGGTAACTGGCTGGCTTCTGCAGCGCGGCGGTGGGTTCTTCAGTGGGTTCTGCCGTGGGCTTTTCGGTAGGCTCGGCAGTAGGTTCGACGGTCGGTTCCTCAGTCGGTTCTGCGGTAGGTTCCTCAGTCGGCTCTGCGGTAGGCTCCTCGGTAGGTTCGGCTGTCGGTTCAGCAGTAGGCTCCTCGGTAGGTTCGGCTGTCGGTTCAGCAGTAGGCTCCTCGGTAGGTTCGGCCGTGGGTTCTGTCGTCGGCTCCGCGGTAGGTTCGGGCGTAGGCTCCGCAGTCGGTTCGGGAGTCGGCTCTACATACTCGTACACATGCACGGGCGCAGCGTCGTCCTTGCGCACGATCTCCAGCATGGTGTCGGCGTTCTTCACGTCCGAGGTGAGCAGCGTCGTCAGCTCGAATGCGTCGGCGGCGTACATATCAACATGCTGTGCGGCCACGTCAAACGCGATCACGCCGTCAACCGCGCCCTCAGGCACGTCGATGTGCTTTGCGCTCACGTAGAAGGGCGGCTGGAATTCGCTTTCGTCGGCGGTATCAGCCGCTTCGGAAGGCTCGGCATCCGTCGTTTCGGCGGGCGCGGAGGTATCGCCTACAATCACGGTATTTGCATCGTAGGTCATGAACATGTAGCTTTGAGTAGTGCCGGGCACGGCGGCGGTAATGGCCGCGATCATGTCGGCGGTCAGGCCACAGGCGGTCAGAGTATCTTCCATAGTATTGAGCGCTTCCGCGTCGTCCAGCCACTGGTTGAGCAGCAGCAGCGCGCCGTACTGAACATCGGCGTATTCGTTTTCGCCGGGCAGTTCGGTTTCGGCCTTGTCCTTTTGCTGAACCGCATACGCTGACATGGGCGCAAGCAGGCATATCATGAGCGCCACAAGCACGGCGGCGGCTCTTGCAAACGTACTATCCCTGCGCATCGTTATCACTCCTTCAAATACTACCCGCCGCGCTGGATAATTGCGGCAGGTTCCGATATATACAGTATATCACATAACCCAGCGATTTACACGGGATTTTATTACAATTTTTTTGTAATAATCGGAGCAAGGGCGCATATGCAGCGCGACGCGGGATTATGCGGCGGTCGGCTCAGGCGGTTTACGCGTTGAGCGCTGACTTAACGCGCGCCTGCCTCAAAATCCTTACTCAACCGGGAAATCGAAGTAGGTATTGGGGTAAGGCTCGTTAGCGAGATTATAGTGCCACCACTCGCAGGAGTATGGCTTAAACCCGGCGCGGCCCATTATGTCGCGCAGGAGGTTGCGGCGCGCGGTCGCTTCAGGAGGCACCAGCAGGCTATCGTGGTGGGACGCGTCGTCCATGAAGTCAAAGCAGGTGCCCATATCGAGCGGCTGGCCATCCATATCTGTAAGCGTGAGGTCGACGGACGAGCCGCGGCTATGGCCGGATGAGTGGGCTATATAGCCCAGTTCGAACAATTGAGACTTATCCACGTTAGGGTAATGGCGGGCTTTGGTGCGGCCGTCCTCGGGACGGCTGGCCCAGTCGGCGAAGCAATTGACCGCGCGCACGGGGCGGTACGCGTCCCAGACGAGCAGGCCGTAACCCTGTTCGTTTGCGATTTTAAGGGCGCGTTCGAGGCCGTCGGCCATTTCGAGCGTACCCACGGCGGTGTTGCGCAGGTAGCCCGTCACATTTTTGCCGGTGAAATTCTCGGAAAAATAATAGGCCGAACACACCTTTAGACCAACTACGCGCGATTCAAGATTGCAAAAACCCTCAGGCAATGGCATAATAGACACATCCTTTTCATATTGGGAGAGTAATTAATCATGAGCGACATGACCAAGGAAATCGAATTTTTAGCGGAAATAGACCGCATGAAGTTTATAATGCGTCAGACGCCCCTACACGACGGTTCGCGGTTTGAGAACGACGCGGAGCATTCGTGGCACATGGCGATGTGCGCGATGGTGCTGAGGCAGTACGCGCCGGAGGGCTGCGACTGCGACCGGGCGGCGCGCATGGCGCTAGTACACGACCTAGTCGAGATATACGCGGGCGACACGTATGCCTACGACGACGCGGCGCACTCCGACAAGTCGGAGCGCGAGACGAATGCCGCGGACAAACTATTCGGCGGTCTGCCGGAGGATTTGGGCGCAGACCTACGCGGGCTATGGGAAGAATTCGAGGCGTGCGAGACTCCCACGGCAAAATACGCCTGTGCGTGCGACCGCATCCAGCCGCTGCTGCTCAACTACCAGTCGGGCGGCCTCTCATGGACGCAGCACGGCGTACACATATCGCAGGTATTAAAGCGCAACGCCGTAACCTTCGAGGCCCTACCGGGCTTGGAACCCTTCATACGCGCGCTACTGAACGACGCAGTAAAGCGCGGCTGGCTCTTACCGGACTGATATTATTATCGTACTTTTCGGATGGGATTGCAAGGGGGACGTGGGGGAACGTGTTCTTTCTTTTCAGAAGAAAAGAAAGAACCAAAGAAAAGTCGATTGGGCTGTTCTCCCGCGAGGGTTACTTAATTCAGGCGTTTTAGGAAATTATATATAGGAAGTTTCGCTTACCTTCTTTCGCCGCTGATTCGCTCTAAGAGTCAGCGGCGATTTCTGTTTTAGGTAGTTAGTGCAGGCCGCATTCCGTTATCTGTGCCGTTTCGGGATTCCGCGAATGGAGTTTTCCTGTTTAGGCAGTTTTCGCCCGCGCCATGTTCGCCACCCCTCGGCGGCTCAGATGGAAGCTCGGCGGTGAGGTTCACGCCCGCCGTAAAGTATGGCGGGCGCGAAAACTGGCCGTTCGGACGCGATACGAGATGTATGAGCGGCCATCCATGCCGCGCCCACCATAAATTAAAGTGGGCGCGGAAGGAGCAATCAGTCCTCAAGGTTCTGTATGAGCTTCTTCCACGCTCAGAAAGCAGCAATGAAATAAGCACACAAATTCTCGTTGTCTCTCAAACTACGCAGTATCAACCCGCGTTCGACAGGGATTGGCAACAACCCCTTAACCATCCGCCCCGCGTCAAACAAAATAGTTGCGCAAGCAACGGGTCAAGGAGTGGGCCTGCGAACACAACATCGCCGCATTCACAACCTCAACGCCCACGTGAAAGAACGAAGCCGCTGTAATAAGCTGCCAAAGAAGAACGCTTACAAACGTTCACAATTAATAACCGAGCGTCCGCGCCCCGCCAAAGCAATAGCATGGTCTGAGCAAGGGAGCAAGGCAACCATATCAACGGCCGTACCGTAAAACCGCCCACCAATAATGGATAATAAGTAAGAAAGTATTCCTCTGCCGTAACCGCCCCTTGGCACGAAAGTGCCCGGCGTTACAAAGGGGTAATAGGAGAATCCAAGGAGGGCATAGGGGGAACTCGCAATCCCCCTTGCCCTCCTTGGCCGCCGGAGGCACCAAAGATAAAGGGCAAAAATAATAGACTATCATTTAAGAAAACCAAACGCAAGAAAGAATAGAAAGATAGAACATAGGCGAATACAAGCGCGCAACGAAAGAACGCTCAAATAACCGCCGCGGAAGAACATCCTCTCCCCCACATTACATGTCCCTCAGCTTTAGCCCCCAACAAAATCAAAAAACGCCCGCGTATCTATTATGCAGACACGCGGGCACAAAAACTTTTCACTGCTACACTTACAGTATAAATTAAGGCATAAAAAAACCCCGGCGACGACCTATCCTGCCAAGCGGTTGCCCGCCAAGTACTTTCGGCGCGATGAGGCTTAACTTCTGTGTTCGGTA